>CALMSX010000028.1 GCA_937872515.1 uncultured Bacteroidota bacterium | reverse complement strand
CTGTTGCCGGTTAGCGGACAGCTGTTGCCGGTTAGCGGACAGCTGTTGCCGGTTAGCGGACAACTGTTGCCGGTTAGCGGTCGGCTGTTGCCGGTTAGCGGACTGCCAATTATCGCTTCTCTAATTTATTTACTGCTTCTGTCCGATTGCTTACTTGCAGTTTATCATAGATCTTATGGATGTGTTGTTTGACTGTTCCTGTTGTAATGTTTAAATCAGAAGCAATTTCTTTGTATAACAGGCCTTTGGCAAGGAGTTGAAGCAGTTCCAATTCGCGGGGTGTTACGGGTAGTGGCAACGGATTGGGTTTGTTGAAAGAATCAAGCACCCTTCTGGCAATGCTCGGACTCATAGGCGAGCCACCGTGGTAGAGGTCCTGGATGGCTTCGATGATTTTTGGCGCCGGAGCACTTTTGAGAATGTAACCCTTGGCACCTGCTTTAAGGGACTGGAATATTTTTTCATCTTCTTCATAAACAGTAAAGATGCAAAACTGGGTTTGAGGACATGTAGTGGATAGTAGAGAAATGGCCTCAATACCACTGAGTCGGGGTAAGCCAATATCGACAATCAATACATCGGTGGGGTGGTGGGGTAAAAAGGTAATGGCATCTTCTGCATTGCTATAGGTATGCAAACATTCCATCCCATTCTGACCATTGATGAGTGCTTTTAAGCCCTCTGCTACTTCTGCCAGGTCTTCAAGGATAGCAACGGAAATAGAAGATTTCATGTAAAAAAAATTGCGGTAAGCCCAAATGTAATCAAAGAGGATTGTTTTTCTTCCAATCCAACCAAAGATTTATGGCTACCGTTTTGTTGGGAGCCTCCATTTTATGCAGAATATGGTGCACGTGTTGTTTTACCGTACCTATAGCAATATGGCATTCAGATGAAATTTCACCATAGGTCAAACCTTTGTGCAAAAGTTCGATAATATGTTGCTCGCGTGCAGTCAGGTTAGCTATACCTGATTCGCTGTTCTCCATTAAAAATTACAGTTTTCCTAGTTTATATTTATGGAGATAGTTTATGGCTTCAACTTTATTGTTCACTTTTAATTTTTCATATATGCGGTGTAAATTTTGTTTTACCGTACCAATGGTAATGCAAAATTCGTCGGCAATCTCTTTGTACAATTTCCCTTTTGCCAGGGAAGTTAGCAGACCGATCTCGTGATTGGTGAGAAAAACCTGCGGTACTTGCCCGGCATGTAAAGGAATTTCGTACTTATAATTATTCACAGTTGCCGGATGTTCATGGGTTTCAACTTTTCGATAATAATTGCGAATGACCTCGTGCGTGGTTGAAAATTTTTTGGGGTCATGTTTTTCAACGCATTGTCGTATGGCTTTCCATAAGGCATGGTTTACATCGTCTTTGTCAAAACTGGGTAAAAGCATCGCCGAGTATTCTTCCCGTATCAATGCCTTGAGTCTTTCCGGATTGGTGAGCACCGCCAGTGTGGCAGCATTGGCCTTGTGGGCCAAGCGCAAAATTTGTAAATCTGACTCGTGACTCACGTCCAAAAGTAAAATAGTGCCGGGACCTAACTTTTCAGGACCCGTAAATTTTTCAAAGGTGCAGGGGTTTCTTTGTTTTCCTGTTTTCCACAACAATCTGATCTTTCCTTCATGGGCAGAGGCAGAGAATATGGTAATATTGGCTGTGCCCATGTTAGATAGTTTTAATTGTTATTGCAAATCAACGACACTAAAAAATCTTTTTCAACACGAAATTTTCGGGTTTTCCTGAAAAAAAACGGTTAAAAAAGTTTGTAAATAATTGAAAAACAGTAATTTGGTGTTCGAAAAATCCTGAAAATGCACGTTCCAAAATTATTTACAATTCTTTCTCACCTGGAAAAGGAAGAGTGGAATTCATGGATAAAAGGGGTTAAAGGACAGATCATTCCCGGAAATGACGCTGAAATTTTACTGGATGTTTTGATTTCTTCAAGGTCGAAATTAGGCAGTCTTGGACAAGCAGATGACCTTCAACTGAGGTATTTTCCAACAAGATCGGTCAAATATGTGTCCAATATGCTGTCTACCTTCCTCAACTGGACCGAAGATTGGATCGTTTTACAACAAATAAAGGCAGAGAAATTTCAAAAAGAACTAACCCTAGTGAGGTGGTACAATGAGAGGGGACTTTATACTTTTGCCAATACGACAGCTGTGGATTTAGAAAGCCAATTGGGAGATGCCAAGAACCTAAGTTTATTATCCACAAGGGCTAAAATGTCTTTGCTTCACACCCAATACTTCAGCAATAACAACGTGAAAAACGAGGTGGGGCCATTAATGTTGGAGGAATTGACCCATAATTTTTTAGAAGTTACTCAAATGCAGGCTTTGATGTATGCCTCTGAGCTGTTGAATTGGGGAAGAATCAGATCGCATGACTTTTCAAAAGAAATTACGCTTATGGAGCAGTTACTGTTAAATGATCCCCAACCCCAAGGCAAACAGTATTTATACGATTTATTTGAGCTAATGCGTAATCCCACTCTTGATTTGGCTGTTAATTTAAAAAAGCGACTTTTTGAGGGTGAACTTAATTCTGGCGAAGAAATTCACACCATTGCAACCCTGTACGTCGTGGCTGCTATGGTCAAATTACATTCAATAGGTATACCCATTCCACAAAATTATTTCATGCAAATCACAGAGTATGGCATGCAACATGGGGTGTACACCCAGCATGGCAGGTTGACAAACGTGAGCTTTCACAATCTGATCATGGCCATTAGTATAAATGCCGATTTTAATGAGGTCAAGGCTTTTATTGAGAAATGGGCTCAACATGTGCAAACCAAAAACAAAGAGGCCACAGCCGCTCTGGCCATGGCCCAAAATTGTTTCTATCACGAAAGGTATCGGGAAATGGTTCGTTATACCTGGAGGTCAGACTTTGAATTTCACAATCAAAAAACAATGGCCATGTGTTTGCATTGCATTGCCTGTTTTATGTTTCGAAATGAAGACCCCGACATCTATCTGAATGCCCTCACAAGCTTTAAAAAATCACTTTTGCGAAGTAAGGATAAATTCACGTTTCGCAATTATAAAAATTACAGCAATTTGTTTGACTTTATGAAAAGATGTGATAATGAATCACCCGAACAAATTTCCCTGGACCAATATGATACCATCATTTATCGAAAATGGTGCGTTAAGGTTTTGGAATCCATGCGTAAAAAGAGAAACTAGATTCCTTCCGTTTCTTCTCCAATGATGGATGTGCAGGTAGTTGTGATATTGCCTCCCTGAATGGTGGCTGAAATAACACCCTGACTCATGACGAGTTGGGCACTGCTTTTTCCGGTATAACTGTTTCCTCCTCTACCCGGATTGGTCTGCAGATCCAAATCGCTGCTGCTGTGACTGGCCAAAACACTTGTAGCCAGGTAGGATCCGGCAGAATTGCCATCTTCCCATGCCTGCACCGACATGTGGTTGAGTCCATACACCACAGCGATAAAAGAATCAACTACAATGGTGTCCACCTGATTGTCCCCATAGGCCACGATCAGTGACAACTCTCCCGAACTTCTGTTGGAGGCTGTCGGGGCATTGGTTTGTACTACATTCAATTCGTCTTTTTCGCAAGAGCAAAAGGTAAGCAGGGCAAGCGCAAAGCATGCCAAAAATAAAGTACGCATAATAATTGTGATTTGAGTTGTTAGAAAATTTGATGCAATGTGAGAGTGTAATAATTCATTTTTCTCAACGAGGAATGCATCAAAGGTAAGAGGCGTGAGGAAGGTGGAAATATAACTTTTGTTATATAACAGATTTGGAATTTGGGTTATGGGCAATACGAGCTGCGCTCTTAGGGCAATGCGCTTCGCTTGGTTCAATACGGCTGCGCCTTAGGATAACTGAACGGTTTTGGCTATGCCAAAAAAATTGATTGGCAGATCAATTTAGTGAAGGCACCACGCGCTAACCGCGTGGCAACGACTAAACCAGTTCGTTACATGACTTGCAATACGGCTGTGCCTCAGTTCAATGCGCTTCGCTTAGTTCAATATGGCTGCGCCTTTGGATAACTGAACGGTTTTGGCTATGCCAAAAAAATTGATTGGCAGATCAATTTAGTGAAGGCACCACGCGCTAACCGCGTGGCAACGACTAAACCAGTTCGTTACATGTCTTACAATACGCTTCGCTTAGTTCAATACAGCTGCGCTTAGGATAACTGAACGGTTTTGGCTTAGCCAATTAAAATAATCCATATAAGCCATAGGTTTGTTAGGAGCAATTTTACCAGCCTGCTTTAGATTGTTGCATTTTGGTTTTGAATTAGATTTGACAACAATTTTTTTAATATAGGGAAAAGAATGCATTTTTTCAAAGTTTGTATTACTCAGTAGATACCACCATTTCTACTGAAAAAGACAGTAAATTGATAATTTATAGTAAAATTTTATTATAATTTCAAAATTACAATATATATTTGTTGTACTGGATTGCTATTTTATTCTCTAACTTTAACTCAATGACTATGGATATACCACCTTTTCATTTCTAGTATTAGCCCAATCTATTTACACCCAATGAGTCGTGAAAGATACTCCACTTGAAGATGTGTCGTTATGAAATAATCTATTAAAATTTTCAATAATGAAAAAATCTAATTTTTATTTATTTGGTGGGGGTCAAAATATTATTAACGGTTTCCTGTGTTTTGACAATGATATACTTTGTTTTGGACAAGAATTCCCCAATTGAAAGCTTAAATTTTAATACAAGCTCCACTTTAGTAAGTAACAAAACAGTGTATACGATTCCTGTTGTTTGGCATGTATTTACACCATTGGCAAATCCAACCTCTTATCCGGAAGATTTAATCCATGATGCATTGGCTAAATTGAATGCCGATTTTAACAATAAAAATGTAACGTCTGTTACTTTTAATTTTGTCCTGGCAAAAATCGACCTTGAGGGCAGATGCACAAATTTTGAAAAACTGGAGTCTATCGTTCTCAATACAGAAAGTAATATTTCTAAATATGTTTGGTTGTTGAAGGAATATGTTGACAGACAAAATTGGAGTCAGGCAGATAATATTTATAACATTTTACAATCCAATTACAGCGATGTATTAGCACAGGAAGCAAGTACCATTGGGGTTTACATTATACAATTTAATGATGGTAAATCCAGGATTCAGAAAAAATTAATTAAAGTGGATTAGATAATTACATTGGAGGTTGCCTGTGGTAACCTCCAATTTTTAAAATTGAATGAAAATAATATAAGCCATGAAAGGAATTGTTGCTGCACTCATATTGACTATTACATGCTTTGCATTACATAGCCAGGTTGGATTCAATAAAAAATTCAATCTGAACAATAGTAATGCTTTTATGGGAAGTGTAATCAAGGATGATACGCTCATGGTTTTAGGTGCTAGCACTGATTTTGTAAAAGGATGGCAGTTTAGTGCCATAGTCATTGATACCAATGGACTTATAATTAGTATTTACGATCACGAAAGAGATTCATTTCAACAAATTTCATGGAGTGCGGAAAACTCAAAACTAGTTATTAGAAATGATGGTAATACCAATATTTTGGCAGTTAGTGATTCCCAGAATGATGAAATTGATGTACATTTTGTTACAAATTTAGGCACTATCTTGAAAAGTGGAAAATATAAGGTAGCCTCATCTAAAGAAAGTAAGAGATTATTTGGAGTCCTAAAAGTCTCAGATGGATATTTGATTTCAGGTCAGGTACAATATTCTTCAGAGACTGTGAAATCTTTTATTTTAAAGATTGATAGAAATGGAAATAAAATTTTCTTAAAATATTATGGAGAAAAAGACTTTTGGTTTTTAGGTAGTACTTTGTACCAATCACCAATTAATGATAATGAAGTGATATTGTACGGTAGCTATATTAGTCACGGTTATGGGCATAAATCTTTTTTTCATATAGATCACAAAACCGGAAATATCCTCAGAATAGATATAACGCCAGGCCAAACTGTAAATTCTTTTGGACCCTATTCAATATATTATAGCAGTCATTTCAACTCTCCTATCGGTGTGGGCATCATGTCAAATGAAAATCAAACGGCCTTGCTCCCGGCATTGGTTGTATTTAATGATAGTTTTAAAGTAGTTAGAAAAGACTATTTTGGTATCAATGCAGATCAGAGATACAATGGAGGTGATGTAGAAGAACCTTATCAGTCGGCACAGGACAGTGAAGGCAATATCTATATAGCAACGATTCAATTTCTGCCATTTGAAGAAAATTTGCCCTTATATCAGGTGATAGAAGCATTTTCTATTACCAAGTTTGACAAAGAGCACAACCATCTGTGGACCACCATTGATACCGTTTTTCATGACGGTTTGTACCATGGCTATGCGGGTTACCTATCAGGGGTATCGGTCTCTTCGAGTGGCAGCGTATTTATTACAGGTCATTATGCAGGACCCAATCCCGATGAAGGAGGCATTTGGAGGAATACAGCTTACATGCTAAAGTATGACAAGGATGGGTGTAAGGTAGGCGGCTGCAGATTGGTCAATTCAGATGATAGGGTGATATGGGATGAGCAGCCGTTGGTATATCCAAATCCAGCCAATCATTCTATCTCGATTTACATCCCACCAAGGGTAAATGAAGTTAAGGTTGATATTACCAATGTGAGTGGATTTAATGTCTTTTCTAAAATACTGGCAAATTCTACTACTCTTGATATAAGCAGGTGGACTAATGGAGTTTACATCATACAGTTTAATGATGGAAAATCGAGAATTCAGAAAAAATTAATTAAAGTGGATTAGAAAATTACATTTGAGGTTGCCTTAGGTAACCCGCAAATTTTTTTATTGAATACAATATCAAATGCCATGAGAGGAATAATTGTTACGGTTTTATTGGTTATTACTTGCTTTGTTTTGTATAGCCAGATTGGCTTTAATAAAAAATTCAATTTGGGAACAAGTAATTCCTTTTTGGGCAGTGCCATCAATAATGATACGCTACTTGTTTTGGGTTCCACCACTGATTTTGTAAATGGTTGGCAGTTTAGTGCCATAGCCATTGATACAAATGGGATAATAATCAATGAGCATAAATACGAAAAGGACTCCTTTCAATTACTATCATGGGGAGGATATAATTCAAAATTACTTATAAGTGATAGTATTGGTAAAAATATAGCAATAATTGATGAAAGTCATCGAAGAGAGTTGCAAATATACTTTTTTAACAATGCTGGAGAGATACGAAAAAAAACATCCTTTGAGATTGCGAAGGTTAACGAGAATTATATCTATTTTGGTGTTCTTAAGGTTTCCGATGGTTATTTGATTTCGGGCCAGGTACAATATTCTTCAGAGACTGTGAAATCTTTTATTTTAAAGATTGATAGGGATGGAAATAAAATTTTCCTAAAATATTATGGTGAAAAGGATTTTTGGTTTTCCGGCAGTACGTTATATTATTCAACAATTAACGAAAATGAGGTTGTTTTGTATGGAAGCTACAGGAGCCAGGGATATAGTGATATTGTATTTTTTCACATTGACCACAAAACAGGAAATGTACTTAGAATAGATAAAGTACTAGGTCAAACAAAAAATATTGTTAAACCCTATTCAATATATTATAGCAGTCATTTCAACTCCCCTATCGGTGTGGGCATTATGTCAAATGAAAATCAAACGGCCTTGCTCCCGGCATTGGTTGTATTTAATGATAGTTTTAAAGTGGTAAGAAAAGACTATTTTGGTATCAATGCCGATCAGAGATACAATGGAGGTGATGTTGAAGAACCTTATCAGTCGGCGCAGGACAGTGAAGGCAATATCTATATAGCTACGATCCAGCTTCTTCCATTTGAAGAAAATTTACCTCTTTATCAGGTGATAGAAGCATTTTCAATCACCAAGTTTGACAAAGAGCACAATCATCTTTGGACCACCATTGATACCATTTTTCATGACGGTATGTACCATGGCTATGCAGGTTATTTATCAGGAGTATCGGTCTCTTCGAGTGGCAGCGTATTTATTACCGGATATTATGCAGGACCCAATCCCGATGAAGGAGGCATTTGGAGGAATACAGCTTACATGCTAAAGTATGACAAGGATGGGTGTAAGGTAGGCGGCTGCAGATTGGTCAATTCTGATGATAGTGTGATATGGGATGAGCAGCCGTTGGTTTATCCAAATCCTGTGAATGAAAAATTATTTATTGAATTTCCCATTGCGTGCACTTCCTGTCGGATAAGCATTATAAATACTTCAGGTCAAACTATATTACATCAGAACAATAAGCTCCAACATGGAATTGACGTTTCACAGCTCCAAGCGGGCTTATATATTTTAAAAATGGAGGTAGGAGGTAGGTCTTTTAATTGCAAGATTGTAAAACAATAATTTTAAATTTACTTTTACTTTTAGATTGTGAGGTAAAACCACGATAAACGATGGTTTTCCTATAGCCATCCTTAATAATAAAATTGAAGGGTTTTCAATTTTACTTTCCAGCAAATGGCGATCGGCGCATCCAATATCGTTGCATCAGGATCTTAAAATACTATAAATTGGTTATTCACCAATTTTACCCCTGTCCTGGCATCCTGTCGTAGGGGCGAGCTACATTAAATCTAAAATCACTATATTGATAATCGGTATATCGGTACATCCAAAACCGGTAAGTTACCAAACAATCGTACTTACCATATCGTTTTCTATGCGTTCATGGTTGAGTGTGCCATGGATACCAGAGATTCGTTTACTCATGTTAAATAAACCATTACCCTGGGTTTTGATTTTCAATGGGTCAAAGCCTTTGGCCCCGACTTCGGTGAAAACAATTTTGGTTTGTGGTTGAGAATAGATTTCGATTCGAATGGCCTTGCAATTTGCGTGTTTGATGGCATTGTGCAACAATTCTTTGATGATTAGAAACAGCACCCTTCTTTTCTCTCCTGATAAAGATATACTTGGTTGGGAGGTGTTATCTTTAAAAACAAAAGGAATCTGATAGGCTTCCAGGTATTCACTCGCATACCTTCTGATGTAGGCGGCCAGACTCTCTGCATTGTCAAACCGGGAGTTCATAGCCCAGATGATTTCTCCCATGTTGCGCACCAGGTCATTGGCATAGGCAGATATTTTGGTAATCTCTTCTTTTTCCGTTTCAGAAGCATGGACCAGGGCCTTGTCTGACAAGTAACGGATGCGGGTCAGACCCGAGCCCAGATCGTCGTGCATCTCAGCGGATATGCGATTGCGCTCGTTTTCCAGGGCATTTTGTTTTTCGATGATGAGTGCCTGTTCGCGCAACTGGGCATCCTTGGCAGCATTCTCAGCCTGGTGTTTCTTTTTTTGGTAAGCTAAAACAAGCCATATCATTAAAGCTGACAAAAAAAGAGGCATCACAAAGGATGATATGATTATCCAATATATAGTACTTCCTTCTTCGTACATACAACAGTTCCTAAGTAACCCAATGATAAAAATATATTTCCTATAAGTAAAAGTGTTGAAAAAGCATCACTCGCATGAGGATTTGTTATCAAAATATTCGAAGTTGTAATTATAGGGAATGAACTTGAATAATAAACCAAAACACCAAAGCAAAAATAACTAACAGAGTCAGCATAAATGTTCCATTTTTGATCTGAAGTAAGTTTGCTTTTCAAGTAAGTTATAATCATATAAATCACGATTGACATTCCTAAGTGATATGAAATCACATTTACATGATTTGTTGTTCTATTTATATATAAACTTATTAATGAAATAAGTATCCAAAATAAAGATAATGTAATTAACAGAATTTTCCTTTTTACTGGAATTTGTTTTAGTAGATATGTTATATAAAAGGTTATACAAACGATAGCATAAAGGTTATATACGAAAATATTGGATCCAAGATATACGGCAGAATAGTAAGTTATGATCAATTCGAACAATACTACCCAACTCAAAAATATTGACCATCCTTTCAATTTTTTAATTATTGAAATAATCAATGAGAAAATTAGAATCCATTCATAAGCAGCAATTCTATTTAAAATTTCAGCTATTTGCATATACTTAAGTAAAAAAAATATTCATTTATTTTTTTTCTAATTTATACCTTCCAAATCTATCTTGGTGCATTTGTGGGCAATTTTTTGGGCACAATTCTCCAAAATTGAAGGCAACATGATATGCATGATTTTCAGGGTAAGGAATGTCAATGCTGTCTAATGTTGCTCTTAAAATAATAGTATTTTTACCTGCAATAGTTGGATTAAATTCGGAATCAGCATATTTGGCGAAGTACATCCGATACCCTTTTTTCTTTCCTTGGGTAATGCTTTCTGGTATTTTATCCCAAACCCTTATAATTGAATCCATGGAATAATAAACTGATTTTACCATTTCATTGCAATCGGATCCGCTTAAGCATCCACTTGCATGCTCAAAATTCATTGTCATTCTTCTTCCATTTTCTTCATCCACAGGATGTGAAATTGTTTCTTTATAAGTTTGTTGATTTAAAACAACTTCTTCTTGCCGGGATTTTTTTTCTTCAATCAATTTATTTGTAAGTTGGTTTAATAGTTCAGAGTCTAAACTATCCACGTTGGTTATAATGCACTTGGCACTTTGTTTAATGTCGCATTTATTGCGGCATGAATTGCAAATGAAAATTATTGAAAGAATGAAAGTAACTGACCTAATGTACATGATATTTTGTTTTCGTTTATAAAAAAGTTGTTGATTTAACCTTGTTATTCAATTTACAACGTTATTTGATTTGACAAAATAAACTGTTTATTTTAATTCTAGAAGTATAACTTTTGTTACACCCGGCTTTTTCCCCTTGACAAGTGTCAACCCTTCCTATACCTTTGCACGAAACGAACTAAAATGACCCAGACCCAAAAAGTACAGGTACTGCTCGAAACGCTTAAATTGATCCCTACTCCCCACCAGTGGCGACACGATGTATCCTTTGAGGAGGCTTGTAATGATGCCCCGCCCATAACGCTATCCTGCGCGCTGGAGAAGGGGCACATTGCAGTGATGGGTAGTTATGACAACCGCTCTTCGGTAATGAACCGGCTTAGATTCATTATTTATGTCAATTACTTTTGGCGCACCGGCATCCATCCCATTTACAGTTTTGGCAAACATCCCGCAACAACCCATGCTGAGGTGGTTGGGGTTTTACAAAAGGCAATAAAAACTTTTCAATGAAAAATACCTTTTATCTATTTCTATTGCTGGTAAGTAGCCTGTTGCTATCTTCCTGCTTCCATTATGCGGCAGTTGCCAAGGATACCATGCCCGCGGTCAATGACAAGGGCGACCTCCAGGATACCATGGTAGTAAGCTTATTTTTGGGGTGCTCTGAGCCATCCTGTTTACACTCAGCCTTATTGCGATGGACAGGGCTTTCACAAAGTGGAGGTCAAATACACCTTCTGGCAGGGACTGGCCGGCCTGATTACCGTAGGCATTTGGCGACCGGCTACCATCATTACTTCATGTACCAAAAACATGCAAAACGAATAAGAGATGGCAAGAATCATACGCAACCCGCAAAAGCCGTGGTCCAATTTTCACACTACCTTTAACCAAACGGTAGAAGAACTCATTGTGATCTCCAACGATCGCTCAGGACTGCCCCTCGACAACTACAATCTTACTACCCAGGCTATACTCGATCTATTGGATGAAGGCCTTAGCCGACAAAAACAAGTCAGAGCAGGTGGCTCCCGCTGGTCATTGTCGCCCATCAATTTTACCAATCAATGGTACCTCGATACCACCCGACTATCCATTGCCATGCACATGGAGGCCGGTGAAGTAGATCCCTCTTACCCGGGTGTACCTGACGACCTTGCTTTTGCCCAATGTGGGGTAGGGATCAAACAGCTCAGCACTTTTTTTGGCAGGCGGCAACGGTCGCTGAAGGCCTCAGGAGCGAGCAATGGGCAGACCATTGCAGGAGCCATTGGTACCGGCGTCCACGGGTCTTCCATCGAATTTGGGTCAGTCCAGGATTTTGTGGTAGGCTTGCACATCCTGGTCAGCGGATCCAAAAATGTGTACATCGAACGATCAAGCTACCCGGTTGTCAGTAACTCCTTTGTTGAGTCAATTGGTGCAACCCTGATCAGGAACGACGATATGTTTAATGCTGCCCTGGTGAGCATGGGGGCCTTTGGCTTTATCCATGGCGTGATGGTGGAAGCAGAACCCATTTATGTGCTCCGCAACATTGTTTTGGATATCAGCAGGGAACAGGTCAATGAATTAATACCCACGCTGGATTTTGCCAACGCTTCTTTTCAGGTGCCGGGTATGGCTGGACTAAGACCCTGGCATTTTAAGCTGTACATCAATCCCTATAGAAGTAGGGGGGCCATCAAAGCCGAGGTGATGTACAAGGAAGCCTATCCTGCAGGCTACACCTCTCCCCATCAGGGTGGGGTAGCGCAGGATTACAACAAAGATCTGCTGGGCGTCATTGGTGCCTTGTCGCAGCAATTAAAAGGCAGCATTGCCGTCATGTTGCGGGTCTTGCAAAATTATGGGTTTCCCAAAAACACCCCTCCCAGGGGAGAGGTGCGCACCCTCGCTGATATGTTTTACGATACCACTACCGGCGGTCAAACCTACTCCTGCGCCATGGGCATTCCACTCCAGCATTGTGCCGCTGCCTTGCAAGTGATCCATGACGAGATGAATATCAACCGGGACATACCCGCCATCCTTGCACTTCGGTTTGTCAAAAGCAGCAAGGCCCTGATGGCCTTTACCCGATTTAGTGATATCACCTGCATCCTCGAGATCGACGGTGTCAGGGTACCAGCCATTGACCAGTTCGTTCATCGAATTCCCGCCCTGCTTGATAGACAGAGAATACCCTACACCTTCCATTGGGGAAAAGACAATCCGATGAACACCGCCATGGTACAGCGAATATACGGCAGCGACTATAATCTGTGGGTCAGGCAAAGATCCAGGCTGATGTCTTTTGAAGAAGCCTCTTTGTTTTCAAGTAACTATAGCGCTTCCATTGGCTTAGCTGCCTGGGTGGCCGGAGAGACACCGGTGGTATAATTGAGGCGCATAGCGTATAGCGCATAGCGCGGAGCGCGGGGCGTATAGCGCGGAGCGCACTGAGTGCGGCCACCTGCGCAAGACGCTTAACGCTTAGCGCTTAACGCTCCGCGCTTAACGCTTAACCCATAGCGCGTAGCGCTATCCCAGCCCCTAGTCCCTAAAACCTATAACCTATCAAAAAGTTAATTTCATCCTAACCCATAATAAATAACTTAATTTTGCATTAAAGGATAGAATACAAAACAAAGGGGTATGAAGTATTTATTGGTATTAATAGGGTATTTCTTTTTTACAGCGGCTCAGGGTCAACATACTTTGGCCTTTTACAACGATGTGATGGTGAATGCCATGGACGGTAAACACAGAGCTGAGGCTGCCAAACTGTTTAACAGCGAATTTATTAGTGAGCTCAAGAAGTCGGGCAGCTTTGGCAATGGATTTGTCGAGTTGAAATGGGTTTCACAAAAAAGCGACAAGGATCGCAACTTTCGCATCTTTACCTGGCAGGTGGAGGATGAAAAAGGAAAGTTTACTCAATACGGTGTGATCCAGCACAAAGACGGAAAGGTGTTTGTACTGTCAGATAAATCAGTATATGAGCCCGACATGGACTACGCAGTGATGGGGCCTGATCAATGGCTGGGGGCCTTATACTATAATATAATAGAGACCAAAACAGAAAAAGGAAAGGCATGGCTGTTGTTTGGCTATGACGGAGGCGATGGCAAAAACAGGATGAAGGTGGTAGATGTCTTGTCCTTCAGCAAAGAAGGAATCCCTGTTTTTGGCGCGGAGCTGTTTTTAGTGGGTGAGGGAAAACGACCCGATTTAAAGACCCGAATAGGCTTGCCTTATTCCGCCCTGGCCAATGTTAACTTTAATTATAGTGTTGAACAGGAAATGATAGTGCACGACTTCATTGTAGCCAGGATGGGCATTGACCCTTCGGGTGAAGTAGCCAGGGTACCCGATGGCACCTATACCGGTTATAAATGGGATGGTAAGTATTGGAAAAAAATTGATCAGCTGGCTACCATAGAAATGGCCCCTACAGATATCTTTTTCCAGCCCAAAAAAGAAGAAGGGCCAAAAAAGGACCTATTTGGCAGAAAGAAAGAATAAAGAATCTACATCCAATCAGATTCAAAGCTGGAAAACAGGCTTGTTGAGTAAAATCCACAAGCCTGTTTTTATTTTACCCCGGTAGTAAACTTAAAATAATATTTGGCAATCGCCTTAAATGGTGAAAATCTATACTTTTCAATGACAGCGGTCATTTCTGGGTAATGCGAGCCCGTGCCAAAAATTTATTTCAAACAATTACATATTAATAATAAAATTAATATATATATTTGCCATGTAATTTGCTCTTTGAATCAACATTTTATACATTAATAATTGTACACATTCAAATATTTTATAATTTGTATGTGGGGTGTAAAACCGCCTAAATGTCAACAATTTGTTGACGAAACGTAAACAGAAAGCTGTCAAAACGGGGTGTTTTTACATATTATTGAAAAAAATAATGTTTTTTTGGTTAAAATTGGTAGCGATGTGGGAAAATGTGGGAAACATGTTTCATATTTGTGCTATCAACCTAAGGCCTAGAAGGGGAAATGATTAGTTTAACTGGAGAATATGAGTGTAGATTAGACGAAAGAGGGCGGGTAAAGTTCCCGCAGAAACTCATAGACTCATTGGGTGAACTAAAGCATACAGGCTTCATAGTGAATCGTGGATTTGAGAAAAATTTAGCCATTTATCCCAAAACAGTTTGGGAACAGAAGACGAAAGAAATAAACCAACTCAATATCTATGACAAGAAGCATCGAGAGGCAATTAGGTACTTTTACAGAGGAGCAACAGAGCTGCTGCTGGATAGTGCCGACAGGGTAAATGTACCCGGCAATCTCCTCACTTATGCGGGGATTGAAAAAGATGCGGTTTTATTTGCATACAAAGACTTCATTGAATTGTGGTCCAAGGAGGAGTACGAACATTACTTGTCCAGCGAACCCGATAGTTTTGATGAAGTAATTCAAGGGGTGTTTGGCAACAAACCAGACTTTTTACCCTAAGCCATGCAAGCATACCACATTCCGGTTTTACTCAACGAAAGCATATCGTCCCTGAATGTCCTGCCGGACGGGGTGTATGTAGATGCTACTTTTGGGGCAGGTGGACATTCCAGACCGATTTTAACAACATTGAATGCCAAAGGGCATTTGTACGCTTTTGATCAGGACGACGATGCATTTGACAATGCTTTCGATCAACCCAACTTTACCCTGATTCAGGCTAACTACCGTTACCTGCATCGTTTCATGAAGTTGTATGGGGTTGAAAAAATCGATGGCATTTTGGCTGACCTCGGCATATCATCTCACCAGATAGATGTACCGGAACGCGGCTTCTCATTCAGGTATCAGGCTCCTCTTGACATGCGCATGAACACTTCTTCATCGCAAACCGCAAGAGAAATACTGGCTACCTATCCTGAAGAAGACCTTACGGGGATCTTCAGTGATTATGGTGAAGTGCGCAACGCCATTACCCTGGCAAAAAAGATTGTAGAAGTGAGAAAGTCGAAAAAAATCGACACCACTGATGATCTCAATGCCATCCTCCGTCAATGTGCAATGGGGCCGGCGCAAAAATACTTTGCCCAGGTTTACCAGGCACTGCGCATCGAAGTCAATGATGAAATGAATGCGTTGATCGATTTTTTACAGCGGGGAAAAGACCTGTTAAAACCGGGAGGCCGGTTTGCAGTGATTACCTATCATTCGCTCGAAGATCGACTTGTGAAAAACCTGTTCAAAACAGGCAATGTAACAGGTGATGTGATACGCGATGCATTTGGAAATATTGAGCGACCTTTTGAGTTGTACAACAAAAACGTGATTGTGCCTTCTTCGGAAGAACAACGGATCAATCCGAGATCACGAAGTGCAAAGCTGAGGGTAGCTATAAAGAGATAAATACTTATTTGACCATAATTCTGTTCTGATTAACAGACAAAAGATGACTGAAGTCCAAGATAAGAAAACTACAACTACAACTACAACCAAACGGACCAAGTGGGTTGAGTGGGTATTTATCAATCTGCCGTTTGTGTGCTACCTGGCATTTCTGGGCATTGTATACATTTACAATGCACACACTGCTGAGCGGTCTTTGAGAAAGATCGACCGTCTCAAAAAGGAAGTGATGGATGACAAATGGCAATACATGAATCTCAAGCAGGAGTTGATGTATGGTAGCACACAATCGCAGTTGGCTAAAAACCTGGAAGAAAAACAGATTTTACCACTTGCCAAATTGCCCCGCAAAATTGTGGTGGACAAAGAAGGCAAGAAAGATAAAAAGGATTGAGCTAGCTGATGAACAGACGCACAGAATTACTGGCCAGGGCTTACTTTGTAGTATCGGTTTTTGCGATACTGGCACTGGTCATAGCGTTTCGAGTCATTAAGATCAGTCTTATTGAAGGCGACAAATGGAGAGCAAAAGGCTCAAAAAATGTCAAATGGATGGAGGTAGATGCCGATAGAGGCAATATTTATGCCGATGATGAAAGTTTGTTGGCTACCTCCCTACAGTTCTTTGAAATACGAATGGATGCCACAGTGCCTGATGCCAAGCTCTTCAAATCAAAGGTCGATTCCCTCGCCCTTATGTTGAGCAAGTCGATCAGGCCCGATAAAAGTTATGCTGAATGGAAGCAGACCTTGTACCAGGCTCGGAAACAAAAAAACCGCTACCTCTACATTGCCAAAGCATTGGACACCGAAGAGATAGAAATGGTGCGCAAGTTCCCGATTTTTCGCTCAGGCAGATATGCCGGCGGCTACCTCGAATTGAGGTATGGTACTCGCAAAAAACCGTTCAACCAACTGGCTTCCCGCACCATCGGTGAAGACCGCGAAAACGCCCAGAAAGTGGGACTCGAAGGATATTTCGACAAGTTCCTGAAAGGACCAACGGATAAACGATTGATGAAAAAAATCGATAATTCCAAAGACATCTGGGTGCCGGTTTACGATCCCTCCGAATTTGAAATCAAAAGAGGAGATGACATTGTAACCACGCTTAACGTTCACCTGCAGGATGTGGTTCATGCTGAGTTGGAAAAACAACTTATCAAAAGCCAGGCAAGTGCAGGTACCGCCATCCTGATGGAGGTGAAAACAGGGGCTATAAAGGCCATCTCCAATCTTACGCTGAAAGACAGCATAGGAGTAGAGGTGCTCAATACAGCCATCGGAAATTCTTCCGAACCGGGTTCAACCTTTAAACTGGCTACCGTTTTGGCACTGTTGGAAGACAGCCTGGCCGATCTGGAAACCAAGGTAAACCTCAATGCTGGAAGCATGCGTTTTTCTGACCGTGTCATGCACGATTCTGAAAAGCACAACCGATACGAAGTAAGTATGAAGGAAGCTTTTGCCATCTCATCCAATGTGGGAATAGCAAAACTCGCCAATGATGCCTACAACAGGAGCGAAGCCGGCAGATTGATGTTCAGATCCAAGTTGTCACAATTTGGTCTCGATAAAATGACGGAGGTGGAAATCGATGGAGAGGGCAGACCCGTGATCAAAGATCCGGTTAAAAATAAAAACACCTGGTATGGTACTACCATTCCATGGATGGCCCACGGATATGAGATTGCGATCACTCCTTTACAGTTGTTGAATTTTTACAATGCGGTTGCCAACGATGGAAAGATGATGAAGCCTTACTTGGTTTCTGAAATCAGAAAAGACGACGGCACTTCCAAAAAGATCGAACCCAAGGTTATGATCGAACACATTGCCAAGGCACACAACATAGCGAAAGCGCAGGAAATGTTGCTGGCAGTTGTAGAAGATGGAACGGCTAAAAACATCCTGTCATCCCATGTAAAAATGGCCGGTAAGACGGGAACAACAAGGGTAAATTATACCAATAAAGAAGAATACGCCAAATACAATGCATCATTCTGCGGATACTTTCCTGCCGATGATCCGGAGTACAGCATGATTGTCATTCTTTATGAACCCAAAGGAGCTTTTTATGGTGCTTCGGTAGCAGCCCCGGTTTTTAAAGCCGTTGCCGAAAAAACCATGGCCTGGAGGTTTGAAATTGCACCGGTGTACAATGATACCATGGCCGATAAAACCTTGGTTTCGATGCCGGAAAGAAATGTAGGCTACAGTGCCGACTTTGTATCGCTCTTTGATTATGTAGGAATGCCGTATAAAAATAGGAGTAAAAATTCATGGGTAAGTGTGGATCCATTTGAGACCAAAATGATTGTTGAAGATAAAAAGATAGCTAAAAGTGCTGTGCCTGATGTAAGGGGCATGGGAGCAAGAGATGCCATGTATGTATTGGAAAATCTTGGACTCAGAGTAGCCGTTTTCGGAAGGGGAAAGGTAGCCAGGCAGAGCCTGTTGCCGGGAACTGGAGTAAAGGGACAGCAGATTGAAATCTATCTTCAGTAAAAATATTGCTTTTGGAAGCAAAAAAGTTGTTTGAAATATATATAGGCGATCTCAGCCGGGAGCGCCTGGGAGCACCGGAAGGTGAAGTCAAAGGCATAGCCCTTGATTCGCGCAAGGTGGTAGAAGGAGGATGTTACATAGCCATCAGAGGCAATGCAGCAGACGGACACGACTACATTTCTCAGGCCATTGCCAAAGGAGCGAGGGTCATTGTTTGCGAAAACATGCCTCAAGATGCAGAAGCAGGTGTTTTTTACCAAAGGGTAACAGATGCCAGGGCTGCAGCCGCAAAATTGGCTCACGGCTTTTACGGAAACCCAACAGCCCACATGAAAGTGGTAGGCGTAACAGGTACCAACGGTAAAACCACGGTGGCCACGCTGATGCACCAATTGTATACCCGATTAGGGTTTACCTGCGGCTTGATCAGCACGGTTGAAAACATCATAGGCAATACAGTTGTTCCGGCTACCCACACCACACCAGATGCAGTAAGTCTGGCAGCATTGATGGAGGAAATGAGGCAAAGAGGTTGCAGCCATGTTTTTATGGAAGTTAGTTCCCACGCCCTGGATCAAAAAAGAGTGATGGGGGTACATTTCAGCGCGGCTGTTTTTACCAACATTACCCATGATCATCTCGATTATCACAAAACATTTTTGGCATACATTCAGGCTAAAAAATTGTTTTTTGATCATCTGGAAGACAACAGTCTTGCCATCATCAATGTAGATGACCGCAATGGAAAAACCATGGTTCAGAATACCAGGGCGAAAGTGGTGTCTTATGCGTTGCATTCCATGGCCGACTACAGATGTAAGATCTTGTCAGATGACATGGAAGGTTTGCAATTGCGTATCAACCAGTGGGATGTAAGCTGCCGAATGTCGGGTGCATTCAATGCCTACAACCTTACAGCGGTACTTGCGGTAGCCCATGGCTTAGGCGAGGACCAGGACGAGGTACTCAGCATCCTTTCAGGATTGCAGGGAGCAGAAGGCAGAATGGAAAAAGTAGAGGATGCGGTTAAAAACAGAACCGGCATCGTTGACTATGCCCACACACCGGATGCCCTAGAAAATGTGTTAAAAACCATTACAGCCTCTGCACGAAAAGATCAAAAGATCTTTGTGGTAGTAGGATGCGGTGGTGACAGAGATGCAACCAAGCGGCCATTGATGGCAGCCATTGCAGCAAAGTATGCTCATACAGCCATCTTTACAAGCGACAATCCGCGAAGTGAAGACCCGGAAGCCATCCTCGATCAGATGATGGAGGGTTTGGATCAGACCCAGAAGGCAAAAAGCCTTCGCATAACAGATCGCCTTATGGCCATTAAAACAGCCGCCATGATGTCCACCAGCGGAGACATTGTGCTGGTAGCTGGAAAGGGCCACGAGAAATACCAGGAAATAAAGGGAGTTAAACATCCCTTTGAAGATAAAAAAATATTGTCGGAAGCATTTTCCGGCCATATTTAAGATAGGTTCTATTATCATTCTCAGGTTGGTTTAGCAGTTGGGGTTAGTCACTGCTGATAAAGATCAGACACACGAAACCACCAACTGCTCTTTTAAAGAAAAGGTATGCTCTATTATATATTTGAATATCTAGACAAACAGTTCAACTTGCCGGGGGCAGGCTTGTTTCAGTACATCACCTTCCGGTCGGGGATGGCCATGCTATTGTCATTGGTAATCTCATTGATCTTTGGAGGGAGGATCATACGCTCTTTGAAAAGGTTGCAGGTTGGAGAGACCGTTAGAGAATTGGGTCTTGAAGGTCAGAAAGAAAAGGAAGGTACACCAACGATGGGTGGTTTTATCATCATCCTCGCCATAGTAATTCCCTGTTTACTTTTTGCCCGACTCAACAATATTTACATCGTAACGATGCTCATCAGCACCATTTGGCTTATGCTGATTGGATTTGCAGATGATTACATAAAAGTATTTAAGAAAAACAAAGAAGGACTCAAGAGTACCACCAAAATCATTGGCCAGGTAGTGTTGGGTGTTTTTGTGGGCATGATCATGCTTTGGCATGAAGACATCACGGTCAGGATGACATTGGATGAAGCAAAGGCCGGAGGGTATGAAGTAGTAAAACAATATTCTACCATCATGCCGGCTGTCAATGCAGCGCCACAAAGAGTAGAAATGGCCTATGTGAAAACTACATTGACCAATGTTCCTTTTTTTAAAGACAACAGCTTAGATTACAAGAGTCTGGTTTCCTTTATGGGCGACAATGCAGATAATTTTCTTTGGTTTGTTTTTATTGTGATTGTGGTCTTTATAATCACTGCTGTGTCGAATGCGGCCAATCTGACGGATGGCTTAGACGGACTGGCGGCAGGAACATCGGCCATCATAGCTACTGTTTTAGCCATTATGGCTTACGTAAGCGGCAATACCATTATAGCGGATTATCTCAATATTTTTTACATACCCGATACCGCTGAATTGGTAATTTTTGCGGCTTGTTTTTTGGGTGGTTGTATTGGATTTTTATGGCACAACAGCTACCCTGCTAAAGTGTTTATGGGAGATACAGGAAGTTTGACCATTGGAGGCATCATCGCCGTAATGGCTTTGTTGCTGAGAAAAGAATTACTTATTCCCATTTTATGCGGCATTTTTTTGGTAGAAAACCTGTCGGTCATGTTGCAGGTGAGCTACTTTAAATATACAAAAAAGAAATACGGAGAAGGCAGACGCATCCTAAAGATGTCGCCCCTCCACCACCACTTCCAAAAAGAAGGCATGCACGAAGCAAAAATAGCAGTGCGCTTTTGGATCATTGGTACCGTACTCGGCCTGCTAACCATCATTACCTTAAAAGTGAGGTAAGATGATAGACGGACTTACAGATAAAAAAATCCTGATCATAGGATCGGGGGAGAGCGGAACCGGAGCAGCGGTTCTGGCCAAAAAATTGAATTACGACGTATTCGTGAGTGATGGAAGCATCATTCCTGATAAATATAAAGAAGTATTAGACATCAATAAGATCCTTTACGAAGAAGGGGGTCATCATATTGATACATTGAGTAATGTTGGTTTGGTTTTAAAAAGTCCCGGAGTTCCTGAGGGATCAATGGTGATGCAAACAATCAGACGTGCCGGGTTAAGGGTGATCTCAGAAATTGAGTTTGCAGCCTTACACTACAAAGGGACGATGATTGCCATCACAGGAAGCAACGGGAAAACTACAACTTCGGGACTTTTATACCACCTACTCAATGCGGCGGGCCTGAAAGCAGGTTTGGCCGGAAACTATGGAGACAGTTTTGCCGGTTATGTTGCCGGCAGTCCGGATGATGTGGTGGTGCTTGAAGTCAGCAGTTTTCAATTGGATGACATAGACAGCTTCAAACCTCATATTTCCATTTTACTCAATATTACACCCGATCACCTGGATCGGTACGATTACAAGATGGAGAACTATGTAGCCTCCAAATTCAGGATCAACCAAAACCAGGACAAGGATGATTATTTTATCATCAATGGGGATGATGAGGAAATGCTGAAATACAGGGGCCAACACACTTTAAACGGACGGGTCATTGAAATAAAAGCAGATGACTACCTCGATGGGGTCAGAGACTTAAGTGGTCGCAATTTTGAGCTTACCATCAAAGGCAGGCACAATCGTTTCAATGCGAGGTGTGCTGTTGAAGCCTGCAGATTGATGGGCATTAGCGAAGAAAAAATAGCCCATGGTCTGGCTACCTTCCGCAACCTGGCACACAGGCTCGAACCGGTGGCCACTGTAAATGGGGTAGAATACATCAATGACAGCAAGGCAACCAACGTAGATTCTGTTTATTATGCACTGGAAGCCATGGATAGACCCGTGGTGTGGATAGCCGGAGGTACAGACAAAGGCAATGACTACAGCGCCATAGATTCACTGGTAAGAGAAAAAGTAAAAGCCCTGGTTTGTATGGGCGTTGACAATACCAAATTGGTAAAAGCTTTCAAAGGAAAGGTGGCCCAAATGGTAGAAACCAATTCAATAAAAGACGCGGTCATGAAGGCCGGCCAATTGGCAGAAGAGGGTGACATTGTTTTGTTGTCTCCTGCTTGTGCAAGTTTTGACCTGTTTAAAAACTACATGGACCGCGGCGATCAGTTTAAACAAATGGTCATGTCCTTGTAATCGGGATTATTTTTCGAGAGAGGGACAACCAAAAATATAAAAGGTAAGAAAACTACATTGACAAACGTAATACAACTATATCATCAACTAAGAGGAGATAGGGCCATTTGGCTTATTGTGGCATTGCTGTCACTCTTCTCCCTGCTGGCTGTGTACAGTGCAGCCGGAAGTATGGCGTTTAAGCTGCGCGAAGGAAATACAGAGTATTACCTGGTGCAGCAATTTATGTTTTTATCCTCTGGTCTTTTGCTTATGTGGTTATGCTACCGCTTAGACTACCAAAAGTATGCCAGATTAGCACCTTACCTCATTGCTTTGTCGGTTCCTTTGTTGATTTATACCATGTTTTTTGGTACAGAAATGAATGAGGCCAGAAGATGGATCACCATTCCCTGGATCGACAAAACTTTCCAGACATCTGACTTTGCAGAGATAGCGCTTATCTTGTTTCTGGCCAAATCACTGGCTACCAAACAGGAGTACATCAAGGACTTTAAGAGTGCATTTTTACCCATTATTTTACCGGTTATTTTGATCTGTGGCTTGATTGCTCCAGCCAACTTATCAACGGCAGCCTTGTTGTTTGTCACCAGCATCACTTTGATGTTTATTGGTAGGATCTCTCTTAAGTATGTCTTCCTTCTCATCATGAGTGGCTTACTTACCGGCTTTGCCATCTATAAGATTGGACTGGCCAATCCAGAGTTTGTGAGAAGTAAAACATGGGAAACCAGGGTAAAAACATTTTTAAATTCATCAGACGAAGTATACCAGATACAACAATCCAAAATAGCCATCGCCTCAGGAAAGGTGTTTGGCGTTGGTCCGGGCAACAGCATCCAGCGCAATCACTTGCCGTATGCCTATGCCGATTGCATTTATGCCATTATTTGTGAAGAATATGGCGTAATAGGGGGCCTTTTGGTGTTGTGGTTGTATCTGTGGTTATTAATACGATGCATTCATATTGTGACCAAAAGCCCCCGGGCCTTTGGGGCCATACTGGCCATGGGTTTGTGTCTCAATCTCGTGGTTCAGGCCTTTGCCAATATCAGCGTATCGGTGCAGTTGGTGCCTGCAACGGGATTGACCCTTCCGCTCATCAGTATGGGAGGTACTTCTTTGTTGTTTACCAGTATTTCACTTGGCATTATCCTGAGTGTGAGTCGCAATGCAGAGCAGGCGGAGGCAGAAAGGATAGAGCTCAAAGCAATGGAAGCAAAAAATGAAAGTAGTAATTAGCGGCGGCGGAACGGGAGGCCATGTTTTTCCGGCCATTGCGATAGCAGATGCGATTCGTCGTCAACTGCCGTCTGCTGATGTATTATTTGTAGGTGCCAAGGGCAAACTCGAAATGGAAAAGGTACCGGCAGCCGGTTACCGCATCATTGGTCTCGACATTGCAGGTATGCAGCGCAGGCTTACGCTAAAAAACCTCTTACTACCTGTTAAGGTGTTGAGGTCGCTGATCCAGGCCAGGACCATTGTGTCTGACTTCAGGCCCGATGTAGCCGTTGGGGTAGGAGGTTATGCAAGTGGTCCCCTGCTCAAGGTTTGTTCCTGGATGGGAGTACCCTATGTTTTGCAAGAGCAAAATAGTTATGCGGGAGTAACCAATAAAATATTGGGAAAAAAGGCAAAAAAGGTCTTTGTTGCCTATGAAGGCATGGAAAGATTTTTTGACAAAAATAAAATACAATGGACAGGCAATCCCATCAGATCACAGATTGCTGAAAGTAATATGACAACGGAGGAGGCCAGGGCAAAAATGGGCGTCGATACAAATAAGAAAACTACACTTGTATTTGGCGGTAGCCTGGGGGCCAGAACTTTGAATGATGCCATCGCGGCAAACAAGGAATGGATAGAGGGAAATCAAGACATTCAATTCATTTGGCAGGTTGGTAAACTGTACTACGACGAATTTATTAGATCTTCGGTAGCGGAATTGCCAAATGTGAAAGTCTTACCTTTTATCGAGGATATGGCAACCGCGTACAAGGCTTGTGATGTAGTAGTGTGTCGGGCAGGCGCATTGACCATATCGGAGCTGGCATTGGTGGGAAAACCCGCCATTCTAGTCCCCTCTCCAAACGTTGCAGAAGACCACCAGACCCACAATGCCATGTCGTTGGTGAAACAGGGTGCTGCCCTGATGGTAAAAGATGTGGATGCCCGAAGTCAGTTGACCCGGGTATTGGATCAATTGTTTAAAGACAAAGTACAACAACAAACACTGAGTAAAAATTTGCTTTCGCTGGCAAGGCCCAATGCGGCTGATGTCATTGCGAATGAAATCATAAAAATTGTAAACCCATTAAAGGAGACCACAGCGTGAATCCGGGAGAACTGACATCGGTATATTTCATCGGCATCGGTGGCATCGGCATGAGTGCCATTGCCCGCTATTTCAACACCAGGGGTGTTGCAGTGGCAGGCTATGATAAAACCGAAACAGCTCTTACCCAGCAGTTGAATGCAGAAGGTATCCGGGTTTACTATACGGAAGACCTGGATGTTCTGCCCGAAAATATCGACCTGGTGGTGTATACACCGGCAGTTCCGTCAGATCACCAGCAGCTGGTCCACTTATTGAATTTGGGTGTACCCGTTATGAAAAGGGCTCAGGTGCTGGGCTTGATATCCCAGGCCCAAAAGACCATTGCCATTGCAGGTACACACGGAAAAACTACCACTTCATCCATGGTTACCCATGTGCTGAAAAGTTGCGATGAATCGGTCTCTGCCTTTTTGGGAGGCATTTTAAGTGGCTACAATACCAATTACTTTTTGGGTGACAGCGACTGGGTAGTAGTAGAAGCAGATGAGTTTGACAGGTCCTTCCTCCATTTACAACCGGAAATTGCGGTAGTCAATTCGATCGACCCCGATCACCTCGACATCTATGGTACACCGGACAAGGTAACCGAGGCCTACCTCGCGTTTATTCATAAGACCAGAGAAAATGGTACCGTATTGCTGGCACACCAGGCGGCACAAGATCTGGGTGCGGAAGAAGTAGCTGCCATTAAAAATAAATACAGGGTATTGACCTATGGTTTTGAAGAAACAGACGACATCCAGCTAAACATCAAAGGTGTGCAGGAAGGAAAGGTTGTTTTTGATTTTTTCAGTCCAATGGGCAGTATCGAAAGCATAGCCAGTCGTATGCCGGGTATACACAATGTATCCAATGCTGCGGTGGCAATTGCAGTGGCCTTACTGTTGGGCAAAGACAAAGATGCCATAGCCAATGGAGTGGCTTCCTTTAAAGGAGTTAAGCGCAGGTTTGAATGGATTGTAGATGGGGAAAAAGTCTATATTGACGACTATGCCCACCATCCTACCGAATTGAAGATGGCCATTGGTGCGGCACGAATGATGTTTCCGGGTAAAAAACTGATGGGCATTTTCCAACCCCACCTGTTTACCCGTACCCGTGATTTTGCCGATGGTTTTGCTGAGGAGTTGTCAAAGCTGGATGAGCTGTTATTGATGGATATTTATCCGGCAAGAGAAGAGCCCATTGAAGGGGTCGATGCAGATATGCTGTTATCCAGAATGAACCATGCCAATGCAAGAATAGTAAGCAGGGAAGAAATCCTGGACGCAGTGCAGAAAGGAAATTTTGATGTGGTTATGACCCTGGGTGCAGGCAACATTGATACCCTGGTGCCACAGATACAAAAAATATTAACCGGTCATCATGGATAAAAAAATCGATATTCCGGTATTGCGACAGCGCATCATGTGGACCGTTATCATGGCGGCCATCGGGGTGTTGTTTATTTTATCTGTTCAGCGCAAGCTGAATGCTGAAGTATCAAAGCTGGAAGTGGTCATCAAACCCATTAAGGGCAAGAGAAACCTCATCAATGCGGCCGAGGTAAAACAAATTTTCAACAGGCACACCGGGGTAGATGTGACCCAGACCGCCATAGAAGACATTGAAGCGAGAGAATTGGAAGCCTTGCTAAAGGCAGACAAAAGAATAAAAAAAGTGGAAGTTTTTATCGATTCAGATGACAAACTCAATGTATGGATCCTGCAGAAGCAGCCCGTAGTGAGGGTCATGGATGGTAGTAATCGAAGTTACTACATTGATGAAGACGGAGACCAGGTGCCTATTGTTGAAAAATCAGCCATAAGGGTGCCACTGGCTACAGGACATTTTGAACTGTACCAGGAAGAAAAATTTAAATCCGGAAAGCCTGGAAAGCTTAGGGAAGTTTACGATGTAGCGAAGACCATTTTTGCCGATGAATTTTTGTCGGCCCTGGTAGAGCAAATCGATGTGACTGAAACCGGAGAAATTGTATTGATACCCAAGATTGGCAGGCAGGAAGTAGTCTTGGGTGATGCCACAAATCTGGAGGAAAAATTTGAAAACCTCAAGATTATGTACAAGGAAGGACTGCCACGCGAGGGATGGAGAAAGTTTAGTGTATTAAAACTCAACTACAAGGGCCAGGTAGTGGCACAAAAAAACATTGAAACAGCATTTATTAACTAATTAATTATAATACCATGAGTACTAGTTTGAATCCACAAAAGAGATTTGCCTGGCTCACCGACAAAAGCCTCAGCAAGCAGCCATTGGCGGTGGCCCTGGACATAGGGACTACCAAAGTGTGCGCCATTGCCGGCATGATGGATGAATTCGGCAGGCTCGAAGTGGTGTCATACGGTACTGTAAAATCTGAAGGTGTAGCCAGAGGGGTTGTATCCAACATCGACAAAACGGTGAAAGCCATCAGAGAAGCAGTAGACATGGCAGAAAAGACCGCGGGCTGTAAGTTCAAGGTTGTTCATGTCGGAATCGCCGGACAGCACATCAAGAGTCACCACCACATGGGCTACCTTACCAGGGCAGACCACAATGCGGAGATCTCATCAGAAGATGTTGAAAGGCTGATCAAAGACATGTATCGGATTGCCCTTCCCCCGGGTGATAAGATTCTCCATGTAATTCCACAAGAATTTACAGTAGATGATGAGAAAGATGTTGTCGATCCCATCGGCATGTCGGGCCATAAGCTGGAAGCCAACTTCCACATCATCACGGGTCAGATCACTGCTTCCAAAAATATAATTCGTTGTATCGAAAAGGCCGGACTTGACATCGCAGACATTACGCTGGAGCCCATCGCTTCTGCCAGTGCTGTATTGAGTGATCAGGAAAAAGAGGCCGGTGTTGTTTTGGTTGACATCGGGGGTGGTACCACCGATATCACCATCTTTAAAGACAACATCATTCGCCATACCGCAGTGATTCCTTTTGGTGGTAATATTATTACAGAAGACATCAAAGAAGGATGCACCGTTTTGGCCGACCAGGCTGAAAAGCTGAAGGTAAAATTTGGTGTGGCCCTGGCAGACATGATCAAAGACAACAGAAGAATCACCATTCCGGTGTTGAAGGGAAGAGAGAGCAAAAGCATCTCAGAAAAAAATCTTTCCAAAATCATCCAGGCGAGGGTAGAGGAGATCTTTGACTATGTATTGTGGGAGATCAAAAGATCGGGATATGACAACAAACTCATTGCCGGCATCGTACTTACCGGTGGGGGAGCCTTGTTGAAACACATCGAGACCCTGGTTGAATTGCACACCGGAATGCCCGCCAGAATTGGTGAGCCGGTTGAGCACCTGGCCCATGGTTACAGCAAAGATTTATCATCACCAATCTATGCCACTGCCATTGGTTTGTTGAAATACACCATCGACAATCTGCCGGATAAAGTGTATGTAGAATATGGCAACGAAGAGATGGCCCAACCGGAAATTCCAGTCAAAAATACAGTCGAAATGCAAAAACGCAGCAATGACGATTTTGAGGAAGAAGAAGTAGTTGAAGCAGGCGAAAGGTCCAGTGCAGAATCTAAATTTTTAGGATTTATGAAAAAAATCGGAGTCTATGCCAAAGATTTTTTTGAACCCACTCCTGATCACGAACTTTAATCAAAATTATCCATTCAAAATTAAGAAAGATGAAATTTAATATACCCAATTATAATCATTCCATTATCAAGGTAATTGGCGTAGGCGGTGGAGGCGGCAACGCGGTTGGACACATGTTCAGGCAAGGCATCATCGGCGTAGATTTTGCCATCTGCAACACCGATGCCCAGGCCATGGAAACCAGTCCGATTGATAAAAAAATATCATTAGGTCCAAGCCTTACCGACGGTCGAGGAGCCGGCTCTAAGCCTGAAACGGGCAAAGAAGCCTGTATCGAATCCATCGATGAGATCAGAAGTTTTCTGGCCGATGGCACCAAAATGTTGTTTGTCACTGCAGGCATGGGAGGTGGTACAGGTACCGGTGCAGCACCCATCATTGCCAAGGCAGCCAAAGAAATGGGCATCCTTACCGTTGGCATTGTTACCCTTCCTTTTCACTTTGAAGGATTGAGAAGAAAAAGACAGGCCCTGGAAGGATTGGAAAACTTGAAAAAAAATGTAGATGCCATCCTGGTCATCTCCAATGATAAACTCAAGGAGATGTATGGCGACCTCACCCTGACCCAGGCCTTTGACAATGCGGATAATGTGTTGTCTACTGCGGCCAAGTCGATTGCAGAGATCATCACGGTACCGGGTTATATCAACGTAGATTTTGAAGATGTCAACTTTGTTATGAAGGACTCCGGCGTAGCCCTGATGGGTTATGGCGAAGCAGAAGGCATGGACAGAGCCAGAACAGCCATACACATGGCTTTGACCTCACCCCTGTTGGAAGAAAACGACATCAGAGGGGCCAAACACATCCTGCTCAACATTACATCCGGTAATAAGGAAGTAACCATGAGTGAGATTGGTGAAATCACCGACTACGTACAGGAAGAGGCCGGTTTTGGTACCGACCTGATCTGGGGTAACTGTATGGATGCTTCATTGGGAGACAAGATCAGTGTAACTGTTATTGCTACCGGCTTTGAAACGGGCACCAGCAAGGTGCGCACCGTACAACACGAGCCCAAAAAAGTAGCCTTAGACGATGAAATGGAAAATGTAGCCAACATTGATTTTTACAGTGTGATGGATGCTACCCCTTCGAGCAAGACCATTGAGTTTGAACACGATGAAGTAATGCGCATCAAAGAAACCATTACCTTTACAGATCCTATTCGCGACAGGAAGGCAGCAGAAGAAAGCCAGAAGGTACAGGAGATGGAAAATGCAAGAAGGATGTACAATCGCAATACGACTACCATGCCTTTGGATACAGCAGAAAACAAAGAAATGGTTGAAAAAATACCGGCTTACAAAAGAAGGGGCTTGTTGTTGGATGACGATGACAATGTACCCGTAGTAAAAGGCAACATAAGCACTACCGTTTATGTAGATTCTGAGGGAACCGTGGTTCAAACCGGCAATTCTTTCCTCAGAGAGAAAATAGATTAAGAGTTTATAAGGTCACGGGGCGGATGCTCAACACCCGCCCCGTTTTTTGTTTTTGAATAACCAACCGGAAATCACCTCCTGCAAGGGGGTAGAACTAAGATTTTCGTCTTTTTATATAATCTTACCTTTTTATTGAGATTGGTTTATTGTGCCCCGGTTCCACAAAGGATTCCCAACCTTTATGGAGCCGGGGCAGCTTTTTTTATTGCAGGCCTGATCCCACATATTGAAAAAAGTGAGTCAAATATTTTTTGGATTGAAGCTTTTGTTATTTCTTTATTCCAAATTCAGACCTTATGGCATTTCGTAAACTACGGGAAAACGCAGAACTTACACTTTGGGAAGCCCTTATTCCCGTTATTGTATTGGTAGCCTTACTGGCGTACAATGTACTTTTTGCCTACAACGGCAAAGTCAATCCGGATGACGATCCCCTCAATGGATCCAACCAGTTTTTATTGCTGATCGGCGCTGCGGTAGCCGCCATCGTTGGTTTTTACAACCATGTAGACTATGACAAAATGATCGAAAAAGTAGGTCTTAATTTAAAAGACACTTCTGAGGCCATCCTCATCTTATTGATGGTAGGAGCCCTGTCTTCTACCTGGATATTGAGTGGCATCATTCCAACCATCATTTATGGTGGTATTCAATTGTTGAACCCGGTGATCTTTTTGCCAATAGCTTTGATCATATGTTCGATAGTATCCTTGTTTACGGGTTCTTCCTGGTCAACATCGGCAACCGTAGGCATTGCTATGATTGGTATTGGCAGTTCATTAGGTATAAGTCCTGCTATTGTGGCAGGCGCCGTAATTTCAGGTGCTTATTTTGGTGATAAGATGTCGCCGCTTTCTGATACCACCAACCTGGCTCCTGCCATGGCGGGTACCACCTTGTTTGCCCACATTAATTATATGAAGTACACAACATTTCCTACTTACACCATTACATTGATATTTTTTATTATTTTGGGTCTCAATCAAAATGCCAATGGTGTGGGAGGTGACGAGATTAAACAACTAACGGATGCAATAGACGCCAAATATTTTGTAAGTCCTCTTCTTATGATAGTGCCAGTGCTGGTCATTGTGATGATTGTGAGAAAGACAAAGCCCCTCATTGCATTGCTGGCCGGTACATTATTGGGTGGCCTGTTTTCTGTAATTTTTCAACCTTCATTGGTGGCTGAGGTGGCCAAGGTATCAAACCTTGATTTTCATAGTGCATACAAGGGAGTGATGGAAAATATGGTAACGGATACCTCCATTGAAATGAACAATGAAAAACTCAACTCTCTCTTTGGTACCGGAGGTATGAAAGGCATGCTGAGCACCATTTGGCTCATCATCTGTGCCATGGTTTTTGGAGGCGTCATGGATGCCATAGGTGCCCTGGCACGCATCAGTAAGGCATTGTTGAGCATGGCGCATTCCATCTTTGGCTTATTCTCCAGCACCGTTGCTTCTTGCCTGACCATGAACCTCACCGCTTCAGATCAGTACATTGCCATTGTAGTACCCGGTAAGATGTTTACCCAAGCTTATAAAGACAAGGGCCTGGATCCGGTCAACCTAAGTCGTACACTGGAAGATACGGGTACTGTAACTTCAGCCCTCATTCCCTGGAACACCTGTGGTGCTTACCAGAGTAAGGTTTTAGGCGTAGGGGCAGAGCATTATTTTATATATGCCATGTTCAACTGGCTGAGCCCGATCATGACCCTCATTTTTGCCTACTTCAGAATAAAAATCAAGTACCTCACAGAGGAGAAAAAAGCATAAAAAAAAGGGCGGTTGAAACAACCGCCCTTTTTAATTTAAGCTAAAATCTTTCCATAACAATCGCCAAAGCCGACCCTAAAACCGTCGGTCTCATTGTAAGCGCGGATATTAATGGCATCGCCGTTTTGTAAAAACTTCCGCTCCTGACCATTGCTCAAAGGTATGGGCTTGGTCCCTTTCCATGACAATTCCATCATGGAGCCAAAACTGTCTTCTGTGGGCCCACTAATGGTGCCGCTGGCACAAAGATCTCCTACTCTCAGATTACAGCCGTTGACGGTGTGGTGTGCCAACTGCTGACACATGTTCCAGTACATGTATTTGAAGTTGGTCTTACAAATGGTGGTAATACTGCCGTCCTCTGTAATCAGATCGGCCTCCAACTGGATGTCGTAATTTTGTTTTCCTTTATATTGGAGGTAGGGGAGTACTTCTACAGTTTGGGTTGGACCTTCTGTCAAAAAGGGCTCAAGTGCTTCCAAGGTCACTACCCATGCAGAAATGGTAGAGGCAAAGTTTTTACCAAGGAAGGGGCCCAGAGGCACATATTCCCATCTCTGAATATCTCGGGCCGACCAGTCATTGAACGTAACCATGCCAAAGATGTGATCATGGGCATTTTCTACTGTTACCGGCTCTCCAAGTGGGTTTTCTTTACCTACCACAAAGGCCATTTCTACCTCAATGTCCAGGGTTCTGCAAGGACCGAATTGTGGGTCTTCGCCTTCGTTGATCTGGTATTGTCCGCTGGGTCTTTTGATGGGTGTACCCGTAGTGACTATGCTGCTAGCCCTACCATGGTAGCCGATTGGCATGTGCAGCCAGTTGGGCAGTAAAGGATTATTGGGATCCCGAAACATTTTTCCCACATTGGTAGCATGCTCTATGCTGGAATAAAAATCGGTGTAGTCTCCAATTCTGAGAGGCATGCAAACTTCTACCTCTTCAATGGGTGTAAAAAGCATTTTAAAAATACTCTCAGAAAACTTCTTTTCGAGAATTTTATCCTGGATGGCTTGTCGCAGTGGGCGTGTAACGTTTTTCCCCAAGGCAATAAAGTCATTCAAGAAAGGATTGATAAATACTTCTTCCGGAATTTCAGTAAAAGCCTCGAGTCCCATGATGTGAATGAAAGATCTCACATCGATCACATAATCGCCCAGTCTGCTTACCAGGGTATAGTGACCATTTTCTTTCACAATGCCAAAGGGCAGGTTTCGGATGCTGAAATCGGTTGATTTTGAATGTTTAAGTAATTGTAAAATATCCATGCTTATTTTCTTCCTATAAATTTTTCGGTGTAATTTAATTGAAAACTCCATCTTTCGAAGAAGCTCAGCTTTTCATCTCTGTAATTGTTGTTGATGTCTCTGTGATTAAAGACAGGCAGGTAGACTGTCAGGTACTTACCCAGCGCAAGTCCTATACCCGCACTGTACAGATTTTTCATTTCCCATTTTACATCGTTTCCCTGGCGGTATAAACCGGCGTCTCCGTAGGCAACAGCCCCTATGCTTTTGTAGATTTTAAAAAGATCGTATTCAAGGTTCACACTCATGGCAAAATCGTTGCTGAGGCCCAATGAGGAAGTGGTGGATGGTGCATTTTTAAATCCACCGCCCAGGTAGCCGGTTTGATTGGTGAAGGTTCCGTTTTGATTTCTCCGGGCTATAAACAATTCATCGTAGCCATAATCATTCCTGCCTTGCTGGATCAGCGCTATGCTGCCTTTGGTGATGAAGTCTGAATAATTGTTGCTGGTACGCTGGTCGTTTTGCAAAAATTTGGATACAAAGATGCGTGCCCTGAAGTTCCTCGTCATGCTGGTGCGCCAGGTCTGTGCAAATGAGGCCGTCACCTTGGTAAAGTTTTGTGCCTCATTTAAAATATTGGTGTACCTGAAATGTTCCAGATTGGCCCATAGCTTCCAATTATACAGAGTGGCTCTTTTTTCCTGGTCGTACCACAATCGGTAAAGGTGTGAATTTTGATAGTCAAATCGAATGTCTCTGCCCTCATAGTAGGCCAATTGTTCGGCAATAAAGGCATACTCAATATTGACCCATCTTTGTTTTTTTAAATTTAGCTTAACCCTGGGGCTAATGCGGTGATAGGACAGATTATAATCATCTATATCATTGGTATAGTAATGGTATTTTCGGTAGGTGATTTGAGGCGAAATCTGACTCACCCAGGAGTTTTTGATATAAAAAGGCTTCATGATGCCCAAGCTCCAGTTGAAATCATTTTTAAAAGAAAAGTAAGGATTGAGAAAGTAGTAAAATGGCTGTTTGCCGTTGGTTGTATTGTGCAACAAAAAGCCCACCATGTGATTGCCTTTGTCAGTATATTTATAGGTAGGATAAAAAGATCTTTCAGTACTTTTAATGGCTTTATGGGAAAAGAACAGCATGTTGCGCATTCGCATATAACGATCGTCATCTATAACGAGTCTTTTAGTAGCCAGGCTATCTTTAAAATTGTATGAAACAGCCCTCATATACTTGGATTTTTTACGAAAGCTGAGAGGTCTTAATGCTTCTCTCCGATAAACCTGGTAGGTTTTACCTTGAAAATCTTTTTCAGTTGTGACGGCTAATTTTTGACTGGTTATACTCAAATCAGGCTGATGGCCAAAAGCTACGATGTTGTAGTGATGGTTTGAGCCTTCTTTTTTTTCTTCCACCTGGTCACTGCCCAACACCTGTCGGTTGGAAGGTACATCCAATAAAACCAAGTAGGACCACGATTCTGTTCCTTTGGGATGTGGCAACCAGTTTTTCAGATACATGTAGGAGGGATCGTAACCAAATTCACCGCATCTTTTGGGCAACCTTAGGGTAAAGGAAAAAGTGATGGCTCTAGAGGCAGGTACACTTGTTCGAAAATGTTCATTACTCTCATTGAATTGACCGGTAAGGTTGTCTTCGTCTGAACGCCACTCCATTGTGGTATAGCCACCCATTTCATCTTTGTTGGCAAAGTAAAGGCAGGGGTCAAAATTTTTAAAAAGAGTGTCAGCCAGCAAAGAATTTTTATCGGCATATCCATTGGCCGGCAACCAGAAATGAACAGAATCAGTATTAGACTGAAAGTAATAAACAGCATTACCCTCCAATGTTCGTTCATCCACAAAACGGACTGTAGCCTTGCAGTTTTGCCCCTTAAGGCTGAATAAACCCATGAATGCCAGCAGGAAGGAAAGGGTCAGCTTCATGCCTGTCCCATCAACTCATCCCAGTATTCCACAGCCCTGCGGGTATGGGGAATACAAATGCTTCCTCCTACCAGATTGGCAATAGAAAAAACTTCAAAAACTTCTTCTGTTGTCACCCCGAGCTCATAACAAGTGCCCAGGTGGTATTTGATACAGTCATCGCAACGCAAGACCATTGATGCTACCAGACCCAGCAGCTCCTTGGTTTTTTCTGAAAGTGCGCCAGATTGGTAGGCCTGGTTGTCCAGACTAAAAAATCGTTTTAGCACAAGGTTGTCCTGTCCTAAAATGCGATCATTCATTTTTTTTCGATAATCATTAAATTCCTCAACCATCTATGATTTCATTTTATTTTTTTCAAACCATCCTAACCAATTAAACCTATAGGGATCCGTCTTTTTTATTCTTTACCCTCCAGATGGAGATCATCATCCTAAATGGAATGAGAATGATGGTGATAATGGCAGAAGAACTAAAAAAGAGGTATTCATACTTGGCATATTTGGCCAGGTTCATTCTGGTATCCAGCACCTGGCTTTGCACCATAGGTTCCAGGCCTTCTTCTTCCAACATTCTCCTGAAGTCGTAGGTGTCATCTACCAGCCATAACATCAAAGGTATGGAGGCAAAAACCAAAATGAGTTTAATCCACATATTGTGGGAAAAGGGGGTGTATTTTAGTAAGAATAAGTACCGGGTATAGGTAAGAAAGAGTACAATAAAAGCATAATTTGACACATAGTAATGGAAATGTTCCCCATAATAATCGTGAATGGGTCGCATAACAAGAACGGCCAGAGCAATGGAAAGCAAAAGAAATAATATTTCAGCTACCCACTTCCATTTATTGGGCTTACCGGGGTTGGTATCAGGTATATACATGGTATCAAAGGTACAAAATAGCTGACAAAATTGCTTCAATGCATGGGTTAATCCGTTTAAGGGTACTTTTATTTTTATTTATCTTTGCGACCTATGATGACAGAAAGTTTTTATTTGCCCTATATCGCCAACGCGGTAGGTGTGAGACAGGATCAGGTAAAAAAAACCCTTGAATTATTGCAGGGAGGGGCCACCATTCCTTTTATAGCCAGGTACCGTAAAGAAGTGACTTCTCATTTGGATGAGGTACAAATTGGTGAAATTCAAAAAAAGTATCAAAAATTGGAAGAGCTGGTGGCCAGAAAACAAACCGTTTTGGAAGCCATTGAGTCTCAGGGCAAATTGACCCCGGAATTGAGAGATCGCATAGAAAAGTGTATGGATCCCATCGAACTTGAAGACATTTATCTGCCCTACAAGAAAAAACGCAAAACAAGGGCCGACATCGCAAAGGAAAAGGGACTTGATGCCCTGGCGCAATTGATCCTACAACAAAAGGAAAAAAATATATTTGGAGCAGCTAAAAATTTTATCAACGAGCTGGTACCCAATGAAGAAGAGGCCCTGCAGGGAGCCCGCGACATCATTGCCGAAACCGTCAATGAAGAAGAAAGTTGCAGGGATTACCTCAGAAATGTTTTCAGAAAACATGGAGTCATCAGCTCTAAAGTAGTGAAAACCAAGGCCGAAGAAGCAGTGGTCTACAAGGATTATTTTGAATTTTCGGAACCGGTCCCACGCTGCCCCTCTCACAGGTACCTCGCCATGATGCGTGGAGAGCAAGAGGGTATGCTGCGTGTCTTTATCGACATCGATGAGGAGAGGGCCGTGGCCTGGTTGGAGAGAAAATTTATTTTTACCAGGGGTGATGCCGCTGACCAGATATCCCTTGCCATTGCAGATGGTTATAAAAGACTGATGGTGCCCTCCATTGAAAATCAAATAAGAACTGAATACAAGGAGAAGGCCGACGAAGAAGCCATCAAGGTGTTTTCTGAGAACCTCAGGCAGCTTTTATTGGCAGCTCCCTTGGGCCAAAAGTCAATTCTGGCCCTCGATCCCGGCTTTAGAACCGGATGCAAATTGGTTTGTCTCAATGAAAGGGGTGACCTCATCCACAATTCCACCATCTACCCTCATCCTCCACAAAATCAATGGTCTGAGAGTCAGGCGGCCATCAGGGCGCTGGTGGATAGGTATAACGTTGACAGCATTGCCATTGGAAATGGCACCGCATCGCGTGAGAGCAGAGATTTGGTAGAAGGCATTCGATTTGACAGGCAAGTAAAAATATTTGTGGTCAGCGAAAATGGAGCTTCTATTTATAGTGCTTCAGAGGCGGCAAGAGAAGAATTTCCGGATAAAGATGTGACGGTTCGGGGAGCCATTTCCATTGGTAGACGGTTGATGGACCCTTTGGCAGAGTTGGTAAAAATTGACCCCAAAAGCATTGGGGTAGGGCAGTACCAACACGATGTTGACCAGATTCGCTTAAAAGAATCGCTGGATATGACAGTGATGTCTTGTGTAAATAGCGTGGGCATCAACCTCAACACGGCCAGTAAACACTTGTTGATGTATGTTTCCGGTTTAGGACCAACCTTGTCACAAAACATCGTAAAATTCAGAGAAGAAAAAGGAGGCTTTACCTCCAGAAACCAATTAAAGGAAGTCCCCAGATTAGGAGAAAAAGCCTACGAGCAATGTGCAGGCTTCCTTCGAATCAAAGATGCCCATGATCCTCTGGACAATACAGCGGTGCACCCCGAATCCTATGGAGTGGTAGCCAAAATGGCTTCAGATATGGGTGTTACAGTGAAACAATTGATCGAAGATCCGGTACTTAGAAAAAAGATAGAACTTACGAGATATGTCACCGAAAAAACGGGGCTTCCTACCCTCCAGGATATTTTAAAAGAATTAGAAAAACCGGGACTTGATCCAAGGGGGGAGGCCAGGGCTTTTGCTTTTGATGCCACGGTAAAAACCATTGAAGACGTGAGGGCTGGTATGCTCTTGCCGGGAATAGTGACCAATCTTACCGCTTTTGGTGCCTTTGTTGACATAGGGGTAAAACAGGACGGGCTGTTGCACATCAGTCAAATTACCAGAAAATTTATAAAATCACCGGCTGAGGTCTTGAAATTACATCAGGAGTTGAATGTCAAAGTTATTGAAGTCGATGTAGCCCGTAAAAGAATCAACTTATCCCTGCTCTGATAGTAAAGACAGCATTACTTAACGTTGCCCATTTTGATCAACTCTCCTGTCAGTGATACGGTACCGCCTCCATTGGTAGGAACATTCAGGGGGATCGATTCCGGTATCATTTTGTAGGCTGGAACATTGTTGGGAAACTGCGTAATGAGTCCACCAATTACCTTTTGTAATACCACGAGATCAGAAACCGAAATATTACCGGATCCATTGACATCTGCTGCTATTTTTTGAGAAGCCAGGGGGAGAAGTTGTGAGCCCAGAATGTGATTTCTGATATTGACCAAATCCGTCACAGTTAGTAGTGAGCTAAATGCTGCCGCGGTTGATTCAAGCACTATAACAGGGTTGACCATTTCCGGAATGGTGGCGGAAGGGTAGGTAAACTGGTGAGTGCCATTGGTCATTTGAGTGATATTGTATTTAGGGCTGCTGGCATTGGCAGGTTTTAAGACATAGGATACCCCTTGAGGCAAAGAAGGGTTCTGGAAAGCAACATTCAGATTAACGGTGGTAGGGGGTACGGCCACTTGACCCCCGGCTGCCATGATCACATTGTCCAAATTATTAAAAAGCACATCATAATGCACCGATTTATTGGGGGCAATTACTGCAAACATGGGTGTCCCGGACCAAATGCCGAACAAACCATTCATATAAGGTATGATGGCGGTGAGTGCTCCTCCATCCGCAGAAATACTGGGAAAGGTGAGACCATGGGTGTTCTTATACTGAATTACATAAGGATTGGTGTCCCCAATTTTATTGGTCATTTCAATAAATTGCACATTGCCGGTTCCGCTTCCCCACTGCACATATTTCTGCTGTACCGATGGGGCAATGGCATTACATGGCGGGCAATTGACAAAAAATATCTTAAATACTACCACCTTTCCCTGGTCCAGATAGTCGGCATAAAGCCTGTGGACCTTATTCTCAGTATCAGTAACGGTGAAGTCTGGAGCTTGTTGGGCGGACAGAACAAGGTGTGTAAATAAAAAGAAAATCGGTATAATGTTTTTCATTACTCAAGTCTTGCATAATAAATGTAGGTGCAAAGATAAGCAGATTTGATGCATTTGTCAAGATGTTACATGACAAAACATTGATTTTGTTTAAATTATAACTGAATCGGGAACTATTTATACTCAAGTTCTACGATTAGGGTCAAAATACATGCTATGGTGTAAATAAAAAAGGGGCTCTGCCCCTTTTTTATTTAACACTTGCTTTTTCCGGCTGTCTGAAAACCACAGTGCCATCAAACACATCCAATAAGATTTTACTTTTGGGTTGTATTTTATTGAGCAGCATTTGTTTGCTCAAAGCATGCAGTACTTTTTTGGTAATAACCCTTTTCAAAGGTCTGGCACCAAATTCAGGTTGATAACCTTCATAAGCCAACCAATCCAAAAATTCAGGCGTATATTCTACTACTATTTCCTGCTTGGCGAGGGTCTTTTCCAAATCCTTCAATTGAATTTTTACTATGGCTGCGATATCGTTCCGATCCAGCGGTCTGAACATAATCACTTCATCTATCCTGTTGAGAAATTCAGGTCGGACCATTCCTTTTAACAAGGCAAAAACGGCTTCTTTTGCCCTGTCAATGGTTTCCTCTTCTTCACCTGGTTTCATTTTTTCATAACTTTCCCGGATCAAATCGGATCCCATATTTGAAGTCATGATAACAATGGTGTTTTTAAAGTTAGCCACCCTGCCTTTATTATCTGTTAGTCTGCCGTCTTCAAGTACCTGAAGCAGAATGTTGAATACATCGGGATGAGCCTTTTCAATCTCATCCAACAATACAACACTATATGGCTTTCTCCGTACAGCCTCGGTCAGTTGCCCACCTTCATCGTATCCTACATACCCCGGAGGCGCTCCTACAAGTCGGGAAACACTGTGTTTTTCCTGGTATTCACTCATATCGATACGAGTCATCAGATTTTCGTCATTGAACAACATTTCTGCGAGGGCTCTCGCAAGTTCTGTTTTGCCCACTCCGGTTGTTCCCAGAAAAAGAAACGAACCTATTGGCCTGTTTTCATTGGACAAACCGGTTCTGCTTAGTCTGATGGCATTTGACACTGCTTCCACTGCTTCATCCTGACCCACTACTCTTTTTTGGAGTTCCTCTTCTAAATGAATCAATTTTTCCCGCTCCGATTGCAGCATTCTGGTCACAGGTATTCCTGTCCACTTACTTACAATTTCTGCAATGTCTTCTGCATCTACTTCTTCTTTCATCATTAGCTTGCCATTCTCCTGCATCTCTGCCAACTTAGCCATACCCGCTTCCAACTGTGTTTGAACCTCGGGCAGTTTGCCGTATCTGATTTCTGCTGCCAGACTGTAATTGCCCTCTCTTTCAGCCCTGGCACTGTCAAGTTTAAGCTTTTCAAGATCTTCTTTGGCCTGTTGGATCGAGGTCATTACTTCTCTTTCACTTTCCCACTTGGCTTTAAAGCTATTTCTCTGTTCTTCCAGATTAGCCAAATCTTTATTGATGCGATCAAGTTTGATCTTGTCTTCTTCTCTTTTCATGGCTTCCCGCTCTATCTCCAACTGCCTGATTTTTCGCTCTACTTCATCGAGCTCTTCGGGCATTGAGTTCATTTCCAACCTGAGTTTTGCAGCCGCCTCATCAATAAGGTCGATGGCTTTATCGGGTAAAAATCGGTCTGTTATATAGCGGGTCGACAATTGAACCGCTGCCACTACTGCTTCATCGGTGATGCTGATCTTGTGGTGAGTTTCGTACCTCTCTTTTAATCCCCTTAAAATTGAGATGGCATCTTCTTCTGAAGGTTCATCAGCAAACACAATCTGAAACCTTCTCTCAAGTGCCTTGTCCTTTTCGAAATACTTTTGATACTCGTCAAGGGTTGTGGCTCCAATTGCCCTTAACTCTCCTCTTGCCAATGCTGGTTTTAAAATATTGGCTGCATCCATAGCTCCCTGGGTCTTACCGGCTCCAATGAGGGTGTGGATTTCATCTATAAATAAAAAGATACTTCCATCAGCTGCAATAACTTCGTTGACCACAGATTTGAGCCTTTCTTCAAACTCACCCTGGTATTTGGCACCTGCTATCAGAGCGCCCATGTCAAGTGCATAGATTTCTTTGTCCTTGAGGTCGGATGGCACATCTCCTTCTACAATCCGGTGAGCCAGACCTTCCACAATGGCAGTTTTACCAACTCCGGGTTCACCAATCAGAATGGGGTTGTTTTTGGTTCTTCGCGCTAAAATGTGCAAGACCCTTCTGATTTCTTCTTCCCTTCCAATGACAGGGTCTAATTTGCCGTTCCGTGCTTTTTCATTTAAGTTGACTGCATACTTGTTCAAGGCATTGTAGGTATTCTCTGCAGATTGTGATTTTACCGTGCTGCCTTTTCTCAAATCTAAAATTGCAGCTTTTAGTGCTTTCTCGCTTACTCCCTGATCTTTTAACATTTGAGCAATGGGATTTCGGGATGAAACTACGGAAAGCAAAAGGTGTTCAATGGCCACAAAGTCATCTCCAAGTTCTTTCATGGAAAGATTGGAGCGCTGTACCCATTCGGTGGCTTCCCTGGATAGATATGGGTTGGGCTCAGGCTGGCCAATGGTTGGCAAAGCTTGAACCATTGCATCCACGGTCTTCTGGATGATGGAAGGATTTAAGCCTAACTTTTTAAAAATAAATGGACTTACATTATCATCTACATCCAGGATGGCTTTCATCAGGTGAGCTGCTTCTATCGACTGATTGTTGTATTGCATCGCCAACTGCTGGGCCCTTTGAACTGCTTCCTGCGCTTTAATCGTAAATTGATTGAGGTTCATGGTTACTTGTTTAGAATACCATCCAACAAAATTGTGCCATAGCACCAAATATGACCTTATGTCTGATTGATCTTACTTTGCCGTGTCAAATTGACACTCAAGCTTTTATACCTCTGAAAAAATGGCATAAAAAAAGCGGGTCTGGCCCGCTTTCTATTATTTAATTTTTAAGTCATCTGGCACCGCTGGTGGTATTGAGGTACAAATCTCTTTGCCGCTACTGTCCATCACATGCAGTTCAACCCTTCTGTTGAAGTGCCTTCCTGAATCATCTTCAGTATTGGTGGCTATGGGTTGATTTTCACTGGAAGCCCGGGTGGTTATCCTTGCTGCATCAATTCCCATGCTTACAAGTGAATTTTTTGCTGCCATTGCCCTCTCCTGAGAAAGGTTGTCATTGTAACTGTTGCTTCCCCTTGCATCTGTGTGGGCTACCAATAATGCAGTGTAGCCTCCATCTTTTTTCAGAATATTGGCCATGGTGGTCAATTCTGAAGCCGCCGTACTGGTGATAGCTGCACTGTTAAAATCAAATAGAATCCAGTTCAAATCACAATCAGGTGCAGCTGGTGGAGTAGTGGTTGGTGTTGTTACCGCTGCGGCAGTATCTGGTGTGCTGGCCGGTACAATTGCGCCTGGCACTTCTTCTTTTTTATTATTACAACTTTTCCACCAAAAGAATATTGGAATGAGCAGCAAGAGTGGTAGCAACCACTTCCAATTAAAAGCCGAAGTACTCGCAGTACTAGAAACTGGCGGAGGTACTGCAGCGGCGACAGGAATTTCAACTTTTGGTGATTCAGCCTTTGGCAGTTCTACTAAACTTGCCGCGGCCGCAAGTCCTGCTGCTGCAGCTGCCATAGGCACAGCAGCTTTTGCAAACTCTGCACCATTAAACATCAGCATGGCCAATATCTCTTCCCTGCTTTTTTTGGGACAACTTCTACCAATCTCGTTGTGACTCTCCATGTTACCCGTATGCTCTTGGTGGTCACCTCCACCAAACAACAACAAAAAGTACACGCCATGAGCCTCTTCTACCTTATATCGCTGTGGGATGTCTTTATTTTTAAGTATCGCTTTTATCCCCCTGATCATACGTTCTTCATCCGGATATGCCTCCGATCGCATGATGATCTCTTCTCCATTGACCCAGGCAAAATAATGGTTGCCATTGGTATGTTGGAATGTTATAAATCCGGGGTATTCGGATGATTTCTGGTCGATTCTCTCCTGGTATTCTTTACAAATCAGGTAATCGTCATCGCGTTGTGTTATCATGTTGTTTTGTTTTGGTTACATGATAAAAGTAATGCTTTGAGACATAAATACAAAAAATATTTTGCTTATTTATCTTTATAGGCAATAGAAATATGAAAATCGAGTAAAAAATGCTCTTTTATTCCAAAAAATAAGCCGATAGCCCGGATGAAATGAAGATCAAACCCATACATACAATTGGGGGGAGAAAAGCATAAAACAACATAACTCCAAATGCAATCCCAAAAACCAAAGTGTGGATCACCATTACGCCCCTGAATGTTTTGGGCTCAATGACTTTACCAGATAAATAACGGATGATCAATCCTCCCAATAAACACATAAGGGTTAGACAGGCACTGATGGATGTAAATAATTCATCCATAGATCGGTGAAAACCCGCACCCATATCGGATTTATATGTTTGCATCAAATACAGAAGCTGGCTTTCTGTCTCATTAGCTGCTTTTGGTTCAGTAAAAAAACTCAAACTGTGGATTACAGCGGTTAAAATCATGAAAATCCAGGTCAACCTTACGAAAAAATGAGCTTTTTTATCCATGTCTTTTTTATGTTTTTAAACTCCTTCATTCCATCCTTCCATACCTACACTTCCGGCTTCATCGAGCTAAATTTGAAGTTGCCGCTCACGGTGCTGATGTTTCTTTGTAAGATTGGCAATCTATAATTTTTATAACCGAGCTGGGTTGAGTTGGCCAAAACATCTCGCTTTTGATTGTCCCAAGCAATCAAATCTACCGTTTGGTCATTCCTAACCCCTAACCCCTAGCCCCTAAGCCCTAATTCATATCCTTTCCCTGCTTCAGCTTTTCGATGGCAGTTTTGAGGAAGGTTTTGTTGGTCTCATCAGGGGCAATTAACAATGCTTTTTCAGCAAACTCTAAAGCTTCTTTGTATTTTCCATTGGCAGATAATCCCCTTACCATACCTGCCGGTGATGGCCAGTCTCCACCATGGTGCTTGTAATTGTATTCAAAAATGGCAAGTGCTTTGACTTTCATTCCTGAATTTAACAGCTGTCTGCCATAACTGTGGATTTGAATCACATCTGCAGTAGGGTGTTTAATGGCTTCGTCCATCAACATTTCAGCTTCTTTGGCTCTTCCCAATTTTTCTAAGACTGAGGCTTTTGCCGAAAGGGTGGTGAAATTTTTTTGACCGATAAAAGTACCGCTGATCGCAATGTCAGCCCATCCCAGAGCCTGGTCAAGGTGAGTATTGTTGGCTACACAAAAGTTTACGGCTTCTACATAGTTTTGCCAATAAAAACCCTTGCTGCCCTTTAGATCTTCTTTGAATTTATTGACATAAATAGCGTTACTGTTTGGCAACGAAATTTTTATGGGTACGGCCACAGTTTCCCATCTCAATTCTAATACGGTTGATTCGGGCCTTCGGTCTGTGAAGGTATACGTCAACCATTCTGTAAATTCACTTTGTGTGGGCTGCACTTCAATCCGCAAAACATCATCATTGGCATCATAAGAATAGCTCCCCCAGGCAGAATTGGTTTTGTTAAATATCAGGATCCATGGCGCATCTTTTTGAGGGATGATGTGAAAGCCATATTTACCGGCAGGAATGGCTTTGTCATTCACCATCATATCATTCGAAAATGAAATTACCGTATTTTCATTCGCCCCGGCTCTCCATGGAATTTCTTTGGCGCTACCAATATTATTGGCTTCCATACCCCATGGCACAAGACTACCCCAGATTTTACCAGATCTACCCTTGACCCCCGGGCTACTGTATTTTACACTGACATTGGCAATGCTTCCCAAATATTGGGTAACCTCACATATTTGGTTGTCCCCACTGGGGGCATTGACCAATTGGGCTGTTCCATTCAAAACACAATAAAACCAAACAAATAATACAAAGATCGATCTCATGAAATTTTATTTTTTGATATAAAATTAAAACGATTGTTTTTCATGCACCGTTTTTTTACGCATTAAAAACACCTGTAATGTTTGCATTTTTATTCCTAAGGTCAAGGCCTCCTTCTGCAACTGATTTAAGGTTGGTCAGATAAAATACCCACCCCTCCAAACAGCCCAGATGCCAGTGGGCACGAGAGTTTTCATCATCTGGAATCAAACTTTGTGTGAGTGTTAACAAGGTGCCTTCCTCATGAGATTGTAAAGTAATATGTACCTCCATTCGGGTAGCATTATTGCCATTGAATGTGAAACCAAGCTTAGAATTGGGCTTGGTTTCGAGCCATCTCCCGGCCTCATAGGTTTCATCAGACCACCCATGCCAAAGGAAAAAATACTGATCTCCTTCCCTTACATTTGACCGGGAATCCAATTGATTTCCATCTCTGGTAAATTCACATTTTCTGAGAAACCAGGACTCCATACCTTCCTGGGTAGTCAAGAAGTTGAACAATTGATGCGCAGTAGCTTTTATAATTAGCTTTTTTGAAAAACAAGTCCAATCATAGGCCTTCATATCAACTTACGGAATGAAGGGCAATGCGGTTGCCTTCTGTGTCGTGAAATACTGCCATGTAACCATGTTCCGGGCTGATTTGGGTTTTAGGCACAATTATTTTCCCACCGCTGCTCTCAATGCGATCCAAAACATTTTGAAGATCTGGATTGCCATTCAAATAAATCATACATCCGGCATCTGCTGAGGGTTGGTAAAACTCAGCATGATAAACCAGGGCTCCTGATATATCATTCATCATGTCATCAACCGGAAACATTCTCATCTTTAAACCGGGATTGTCCATGTCGATGAGCTGGATTTGAAAAATAGATTCATAAAATTTTTGCGCCCTGTCTATGTCTGAGGTAGCAATTTCGAACCAGGATATTCTGTGCATTTTTAAGGTTTTAGATGGTTAAAATTACGCTTACTTGTAAAATAAATCAGGCAAATTTTATTGTTTACACTAAGATAAGATTTTATTTACCTCCACAATCCCAAAATGGTTCCCATCAGGGTGAGGGCAGCCAGGGCATAACCTCCGTTGATCCACATCAATCGGGCAGGTTTGTGTTCAAATAATCCATGAATAAAAACAAAACACAAGACCCAGATACCGGCTAAAAAACCTGCTGCTGCTCCCCAGGCAACATCTGTTTTTTGGGCACAAACTCCCGTGCATTCCGCAGGTGTGTCAGCCAGAAACATAGCCAAATTGACAGCTGAAACCAGTGAAAGGATAAAGGCCCAACCAAAAATTTTGGAAGCATTTCCCTTCTTTAATTCTTCTGCCGTAAAACCGTTGTCTTTCATCCAGGCGTTACCAAATAAAGTTGGCGAATACCACACGCCTCCTAATACAAACGCAGATATGCCCGCTACCAACACGGCTAACCAATTGATCATCATAATGTTTATTTTTTTTTCAAAAATGAGAAAACCCCCGCTTTTTTAGGAAATGCAAAGGGTCAAAACCGGAATAATGGGTGCTAAAACCCAAAATTTACATGATGACTTTATCTAGTACCTGTCTGATCAATGCACAGCCCCCCCTGATATGATCTGGCTCTGCTATCAGGGGAGGGGCTATCCGGAAACTTTCGGTATTAAATAGGAAATAGTCTACCATCACTCCTGCTTCCAATAAACCAGACACCACAGAACCTAAAGCTGCTGCATTATGTAAAGTAACGGCCATTAAGAGGCCTGCAGATCTAATTTCTTTAATTCCCGGGTGACTAAGTTCTTTTTTAAAGAGGTCAACTTTATCTCCAACTGCATCCATGATGCCACTTTGGGTCATAAATTCCAATACTGCCACGGACGCCGCCAAACTCATGGGGTGACCACCAAAGGTGGTGATGTGCCCAAGGGCCGGGCGATCACTGAAACAATGCATGAATTGTTTACTTCCTGCTACTGCTCCCACCGGCATTCCACCTCCCATCGCTTTTGCCATAATGAGCAAATCAGGAAAGACATGGTATTGTTGATGGGCAAACAATTTACCGGTCCTGCCAAATCCGGTCTGAATTTCATCAAATGCCAACAGGCAACCATGGTGGGTGCACCTATCTCTTACTGCTGCTAACCAGGCTGCATCGGGAAGTATTACTCCGGCCTCTGCCTGCACCACCTCCATAATCAAGATGCCAATACCGGAATCAATTTTATCGAGGTCTTCCCAACAGTTAAAGCCAATGTGATCAATGCCTGGCACGCCGGGCATGAGCGCTGAGGTGTAAGTGATGTCACTTCTCAAACTTTCTGCACCCAAGGTAGAGCCGTGGTAGGCGTTTTTACACGATAAAGCTCTGTATCGGCCGGTTATTTTCCTGCCTGCTTTGAGAGCTACTTCCACCGCTTCAGATCCACTGTTGGTGTAATAAACGGTCCCATAGTTGGACCCAAGGCTTTCCTCCAATTTTAAGGCAAAGCGGATCTGTGGAGCTTGAATGTGTTCTCCATAAACAGTGGTGTGAAGGTACTTAGCCATTTGATCTTCAAGTGCTTTGATCACCACAGGATGCCGGTGTCCAAGGGAGCTGACTGAAAAGCCGGAATCAAAGTCTAAATATCTTTTGCCGCTTGTGTCGAATAGATACATGCCCTCTGCCCTTTCAACCTCAATCACCATAGGCCATGGACTGGTTTGTGCAACATGGTGTAAAAAAAGAGATCTTTGGCTTGGCATGGACTTAATTTTCACAAAAATAAGGCTGCAATTATCTGCGCGCACTATTTTTATAGAAAATCTGTCAATCAATTTTTGTGGTCATCATTATTTGTCCATATTTGCACTCGTCAATTCAAATCATGAAAAAAAGCATCCTTATTTGCCAGTTGTTTTTGCTGGTTTTGGCCATGGTCTCGCAGACGCATGCCCAACAAATGACCGATTGGCCGCTGAATGATCTCACTTCTTTCAGAGCACAGTCAGGCAATTGGAAAACAGTTTCTTCGGTATACAGTGCATTTTCGCGCGACCACTCCCAACACAAAATAGAATACGTTGCCGGTTCAGGTATCCTGGTCAACGACAATGATAAGGACCACAACAGCCCGCTCTTATCTGTCATGGAACACCAGGACATCGACCTCGAGTTTGAATTTATGGTTCCGGCCGGAAGCAATAGTGGCATCTATTTACAGGGCCGCTATGAGGTTCAAATTTTTGATAGCTGGGGAAAAAAATCAGCAGATTTTACTGATTTAGGAGGCATTTACAGAAATTGGGAATCAGATCCTAAGACTGCCTATGCAGGTAAGGCTCCGCTTTTGAATGCGGCCAGACCATCAGGTATATGGCAAAAAATGTTCATTTCTTTTAAAGGCCCAAGATTTGATGAAACCGGTAAAAAGATTAGCAATGCCATATTTAAAAAAGTGTTGATCAATGGTCAGCTGGTTCACGATAACGTTGAAGTGCCCCAACCAACCGGAGGACCCATTGTCAATAATGAAGTGGCAAAAGGACCCTTGATGATCCAGGGCGATCACGGACCAGTTGCTTTTAAGAATATCCGATACAGAACTTTTGAAGACAAGGTTGTATCCGTAGAAAATGTCACGTACAAATACTGGAAAGGACCGTATGAGTATGAAGACGATTTCAAAATGAAAAAAGAAGACAAATCAGGCAATTCGCCGGAAGGAATTACCTGGGATGTTTCACCCATTAAGGACTTTTTTGCACTTCAGTTATCCGGTGATCTCAACGTCCCATTGGATGATACTTATTATATCAGTACTATTTATAATGGAAATCTGGCCATTCATATTGATGGACAGATTGTGAAAAAAATCTCGCGTGCCTGGGATTGGGATCGACCCGCCAAATCGGTGATTGATCTGAAAGCAGGCAAACATAAAATTGATATCTATTTTTGTAGGGCTGATGCCTGGCTTCCACCTGCAATAGGCATATTTTTTGAATCCAATAAAATTGCCAATCATGGCATCCATGCCAGATCCTCGCTCCAGCCCAGGGAAAGTAATTTCCCTATCTTGGTAAAACCTACAGACAAACCAAAAATATTAAGGGCATTTTTGGATTATAATGGCAAAAGAAATGAAAGATTGACCCACACGGTGGGTGTAGGTGATCCTGCGGGCATGCACTATGTTTACAATAATGGCAACGGCACCCTGGCCTGCATTTGGCGTGGAGAGTTCGTTGATGCTACTCCCATGTGGCATGACAGGGGAGATGGCTCTTTCCGACCAATGGGAGATGTGGTTTATCTCAATAACCGACCTCAACTGGACATAGCCTCGGATCCTTCACAAAAGCACATTGAGGCTTATCAGGAAGGCAGTTTTAAGTCCAAAGGCTATACCATCGCCAAAGGAACAAATCTACCTGTTTTCCATTATGATTGGTCAGGCATGAAGGTCCACGACCTCACTTATGCTGATGCCAAAGAGCAGTGTCTGGTAAGAGAAATCACTATCGAAAATCCAATTCCGGGAGCCAGGTACAGGATTGCGAATGGTAAAAATATTCAAATGACGGGTGACGGCCTTTATCTTGTTGATGGGCGGTATTTCATTGAATTTTCAGAAACCGGCAAAGCCATGCTCAGGCCCGGTGATTCTGAAGCTGATCTGTTTGTCAATGTTGACAACCAACCTATTCGTTACAAAATTATCTGGTAATCTGTCAAATGAAAGTGATGAAATTTAGAATTAATATAATACACGCAATTATTATTTGCTTTGTTTTTTCAAATAAGATGGTGGCGCAGGATGATCCAAACGCTCCGGCAGTAGACAAGGCAGCTTTAAGGGTTCAGGCAGAAGAAGATTATTATGCCATACGGACTATCCCTGTGCCGGAAGATGTACTGGTTGAGGGTGGGGGAGTTGCCGTCTTACCCGATGGTACCGTAGCGGTTGCTACCAGAAGGGGTGATGTATGGATCATTGACAATATTCAGGGTGCGGAGGGAAGAGCTCCTCATTACCGTTTGTTTGCTTCAGGATTGCATGAGCCATTGGGATGTGTGTACAAAGATGGGTCCATTTACGCTGCTCAACGGGGTGAATTAACCAGGCTCCAGGATACCGATGGAGACGGCTATTGTGATGTCTATGAAACCGTTTATGCCTGGCCACTAAGCGGACATTACCATGAATACAGCTTTGGACCGGTATTGGGAGATGACGGAAGTTTTTATGTAACAGCCAATGTTGCTTTCGGCGACGAAGAATGGTGGCGTGGCGAAAGCCGTGTACCCATGAGGGGCTGGACAATGAAAATCAGCCCGGATGGAAAAATGGAGCCATGGGCATCAGGCATGAGATCCCCTTGTGGTCTGGGAATGGTAAACGGTGATTTGTTTTATGATGACAATCAGGGCGATTGGATTGGATCAGGTGCTGTTTGGCATGTAAAAAAAGGAGCATTTACCGGCCATCCTGCAGGATTGAAATGGACCTCTCAATTGCCTAATTCACCCATCAGTCTCAGTGTTGATTCTTTATATGCCAAAGTAGACCCAAGACAGGTTAAAAACAAATACGGAAAATACATTAAGCCTGAAAACATCGAGAAAGAAAAGCCACAGACTTTTTATGAACTTAAAAATAAATTTCCTGAGGTACAGACGCCTGCGGTTTGGCTGCCGCATGGAATTTTGGGTGTATCAAATTCAGAAATCAAAGAAGACAAAACCGGAGGTAAATTTGGCCCTTTTGAAGGTCAGCTTTTTGTTGGTGACCAAGGGCAAAGCAAGGTTATGAGGGTCTTTCTGGAAAAGATCAACGGCGAATACCAGGGGGCTGCTTTCGATTTTAGAAATAATTTTCAATCGGGTGTTTTGAGAATGGATTTTGCCCATGACGGCTCTTTGATCCTGGGTCAGACCAATAGAGGTTGGGGTTCCGCGGGCGAAAAAAATGAAGGCTTACAGAGACTGGAGTGGACCGGTAAAACGCCATTTGAAATGAAAAGTGTAAAAGCAACAACGGATGGATTTGAAATTGAATTTACCAAACCTGCCAACATCAAAGAGGTAAAAGATCTTGGAAAAATTGATGCCCATAGCTTTATTTACAAATACCATCCTGTTTACGGCAGCCCCCCAATTATGCGGGAAGCCCTTAAAATAGATGGAGTAAAATGGAGCGAGGATGGGCTGAAACTTCATCTCCTCGTTAGTAACAGGGTAAGGTACCACATCCATGAGATCAACCTGGCCGACCTTCGCGATAAAGAAGGTAAAGCGCTTCTCCATCCAACGGTTTATTATACTTTAAATCAAATTCCGGATGGAAAGAAGGCAGACCCTTCGACGTATAAAAAATATGTAGTAAAACCAGTGGCAGCTCCTAAAAAGACAGGAGGCAAAGGTAAATCAAAATCAATCACACTGAGCCTCGCAGAAGAAGTTAAGCCGCTGCTTAATAAGTACACATGTGTAGCTTGTCACAATGCCCAAAAGAGACAAATTGGACCCTCTTTCAAAGACATTGCTGCCAGGAATTACAGCAATGATAAAATTGTAAAATTGATTTGGAAACCAGAACCGGGAAACTGGCCGGGCTACGCCACCGAAATGGCTCCCATGACAATGGTACCCAAACAAGATGGACTGAAGATTGCTGCCTGGATCAACTCTTTGAAGTAAAGAGATTATGGGCGAATAATCGTTAGATCCCCCGTTTTGATTTCTACAACATCATCAAGGTATCTCACATGTCCAATCCATGTGTAGACTCCCTGTTCAACGGGCTGACCGTTAAAAAAACCATCCCAGCCGGCTTTAAAGTCAAACGGATCTAATTCGGTTCCTTTGTATACTTTATTGCCCCAGCGGTCATAGATTTCTAACAATTCAATACTTTCTACGGCCTTTTTGCCATAAAGATTAAAAAAGTTATTGGGCCCGCCTCCCCCGTTTGCCAACAAAACATTGGGACTGTATACAGTCCTGTCAATGGTCACACGGATGGTCAGACTATCTGAAACAAGACATCCTTCTTCAGTTAAAACACTCAATACATAGGTAGTGGTGCCGGGTGGTATCACATAGCTACCTGGATCATTGAGGTCTCTGATTCCCCTTGGTGGTGCCCACCACAAACTATCTCCCGCCACTGCAGGAAAATAAGAGCCATCCATTTGGGTTGAATCACCCAATTCTATCGCCTGATCCGGACCTGCATCAACCGTAACGGGATCGGGTTCACCAACAACCACAACGATAGAATCGGTACATCCTTTGATATCAACAATAGCCACCTCGTAGGCTCCTGCCGACAAATTTTTAAAATTCACACGAGGGGAAAAATTACCATCATCAAACTTATAAAAATATTCAGGGCTACCTCCGCTTGCTGAAATGGTGATGCTGCCATCGTCCCCATCATAACAACTTGGTATTTCTATCTGTGGGGTCAGGGTAAAGGGCTCCAAATCTTCGCAACATGGTTCGGCATACAGTGATTTGATCTTGGTTACCTTACAGCCCTTGTCACTGGTCACAGTGAGGCTAATAAATTTATCGCCAAATGAACTATAATTAATACTGTGAGGTCCCTTGCCACTTGCCTGATCGGGTATGGCGCGCAATCCAAAATTCCATTCATAGTCAACAATGGTACCATTGGAAAAAACAGAGATATCGGTTGCTGTAAAATCCTGATCGCACCTCAATCCGGTCAATGGGCTGATGGTAAAATCGGGCTCGGGACCCAGAAATTCGCCGGTTCCTCCCCATTGGATTCTAAAGCCTATCCCTGTATTGTCAAAATTGTTAATGAGTAATCCATAGCTCTTACCGGCTTCCATATCGATAAATCGAAACGTATCGGTCTTCCCCCGGTTCACAGTTAAAATCTTCAGTTATATCCTGGGAAGTAAGATTAAGCCCGGTTGGACCATCGCAGGAAGTAGCGTTGCACCTCAACACCCTTTTGTTTTGACAATCATCAATGCCACCTGGCAGTTCATACAAGGCAAAATCAATGTCATCACCATTTTTTAAAGGGGTGATGTCAAAGGTAAGGGTACCATTGTTGGCTGCTGTCCACCTCAGCCAGGTAGATTGGTCTTCACTTTGACTTCCGGGATTGGGTTCCAGGCATGTACCCCTTCCTTCATTGGTCAATTGTCCGCTACCAGTAAGGGATTGCACCACAAAGGCACTTTTATCGCACAATATGGCTCCTGTCCGGCAATCCTGACCGGGTGTCACAGGAGGATTAAAATTGGTAACACAAAGCTGAAAGCTGCCGGCAACATTGCCTCTGCCACTAACCCGGATAAAATAAGTTGCTCCGATGACAAGACCATTTTCAACCAATGATACACCACCACTATTTACGGCATCTGTTTGACACTCCAACTCCTGTATGGTCCCTCCACAATTGCCAAAATACAAGCTGGCCTGAGGGCTGCGCAAGGTAGATCCAATGTTGCGGCCATTGATGACAATGTTTACACCGGTAGCCCTGGCTACAAACTGAAACCAAACATCATTGGAAACCTGGTCCCAACAACCGGATGGGCCGTAGCCGGAATCGGTAGCTGCAACCGTAGTAAACTCAGTCCTTCCCGAACAATAAGCAGTGGGATCAGCAATAGAAACGGCTTGTTCACAGTCGTCATTGATAGGCTGTGCTTGCACCAGATTTACACTTATAAAAAGCAGGAGAACCCATAGAGTTACTTGATAAAAATGCCTTGTTTTTGGAGGTTTGATATTTGTTTGTATTAATTTCATTTTGTTTGGGTGTCTTTAGATGTGGAGAATAATAGTTCTAAAAATTGTTTCGTTTTTGCCAGCAAATCAGGGCCATCCTGGTTTAGGGCCCCTCCGTAAAGAGCCCTTTCAATTCCTGACCTTATATATACATATAGTGCATCGGCTTCTGGGGCACCTATCACATTTTTAAGACGTTTCACTACAGTAGTTTTATCATGTTCTTCAATTGGCAAGCCCAATTTTTCGAAAATGCTTTCTTGCAAAAGGTGTGACAAGCTGGTATAAAAGGCAATGGACTCTCCTTTATCCCATAAAGCTTTTATAGATACAAGACGATCAATAAGTGGCTGGGGTTTGGCAATAGGTAGCTCTGATTTTGGCAATTGGCTAGCCAAGGCTTCATTAGATTGTTTTTGAACTTCTTTTTTCCTCATGTAAAACCAGACCAGAAAACTAAGACAAATGGTGCCCAGGCCAATGAGATAATAGGGCCAGGCAGAGCTATCTTTTATAGGGTCCTTGGTTTTAATGATAGTTTGGCTGGCCTTCGTAACCTCAACATCCAGCGAAGGGAAATCTACTGTTTGATAAGTAGCCGCCTCCGGATCAAAATATTGGAACGCAACTTTTATTTCAAATTGGCCAGATTCTTTGGCAGTAACCGGAATTTCCCAGCTGTGGCTGTGTTTGAGTTGCCGGTCATGTGTAAATTGTTCTTCTTTTAACAACTTTGGCGGATAAGCCTCTAATTGTGAAGGAAGCTGGAGCGTAGGAGGACTCATGGTAGATGGATCACCATTCCCAATTAGTTCGACTCTCACCAGAATGGTCTGATTAGCGGCTACTTTTTTTTCTGCGAGGATGGCGGATCCCTCATATTGACCAACCACACCATTAAAATGTGCAGGAATGGGGGCCGGTAATTCCTTTACTTCAATATATTTTTCCGGACTCGTTAAGGTGAAAGAACGGTATTTGCCGAAAGGATGGGACCAGGGATCGTCATTTGCGATCCTCTCTTTGAGTGGAAAGTAAGATTTGCCAATGCTCAAACGTCCTTGTTTTTTAGGAAAAAAGGCCAATGCGTCGGCAAGTATTCCCTGGTAATTCAAATTTCCTCTTGCTATTCCCGGCAGGGATTCATTTCTTAGATCGAGCTGGGTTACGGTAAATTCATTAAAGGGTGGGTGCTGAATGGCGTCTTCAAAGCCGAGGTTCCCGTTAAAATACAGTTGATATTCACCCACCAGCTGTTGACCTTTAAAAATAGATTCTTTACTTATCTGCAAGTCGACAAAAGCAACTTCTCCGTTTGGGACATTGGATTTGTTTTTAGCCTTTTTAACCAAAATGGTTGCAACTTTTGTGGCATATTTTTTTCCATCTACCAGAATGGTAGCGGGTCCCAATTGCACAGTTCCGGAGCTACTGGCAACGGCTTCAAAGCTGTAGGTAATACTGCTGGTAGCCCTGCCATTGATGGAATTAAATCGGTTAGAAACCGAAGGCCCTGACACAATATCCAGGCCATCAAAGGAAGGGAAATTTACGCTTTTGCCCTCAGCATTCTCCAAAACAAAGTGGATTTCGAATATACCATCCGCATATACCTCTTTGGGTGCCTTGGCATACCACTTTATTTCTTGTGCCCACATAAATGCAGCTGTCAGCACCAGCAGCTTGGTTATTAGGGCCTTTTTCATGGCAGTAATTAAATGCGTTTAACCTTTCTCTTAGGCTTGGCAGGAGCTTCTTTTTCAATTGGCGTCCCCTGGTCTGTTTCCATTGGCCATGAAAAAAACAACTGTTGTGAATTGCCTTGTGGCGCGTCCTCAATGATTCCCTCAGGATTGGGCATGACCTTGATTTTTATGGCATCTGCCGTCATGTTTTTTTCCTCATCTGTTCTATGGATCAGATAGGCTTCTTCAATAAAACACTGTCCTTCTTTTAAGGGCTTAATAAAGTAGGTATATGTAGTTGTTTTTGTGGTATTTCCATTGATGGAATACATAGATGAACTGGTATTGGGTCCTGAAATCAGTGAAAAATTACTGAAGGAAGGAGCTTCAAATTTGCCATCAACATTTTTTAGCACGTAGGTGACTTTGATTACATTGCCAAATAATACACTATCCCGGTCCACTTCAACTGAAAAGCTGGAAACCTGGGCTGTCATCCACATCGGCAGCAAAAAGAACAATAACATGAGGTTTTTCATCTTCTACTATTTTAATGTTTAAGGATATAAGCTTCCAGACCGGAAGCACACAAAAATAACACTATGTTTTGCATTTTCGTTTAACGGAAAATTTTAAAGTTTTGTTACCATGGCTTTTTTATTTTGGGAGATTTGCCACTTCCTTGCCTATATTGCCCCCTAACTTTTTGTTCTTCTCGTTCAATATGGTCCAGCATGGCCTTGTCTTCAGACCAATTACTCTCCTTTTTTCCCTGACCTTTGGCCTCACCCGATTCTTCATTATTTTTTATGGAATTTTCGGAAGTAGACTTCTTATCTGATCTTTTTTTGTTAGGATCATTGTTTTCTTCTTTACTGCCTTGCCCCCCTTTTTGCTCCTGGTTTTTTGGCTTGTCTTTTTGTTGCTGCTGTTGTTGTTGCTGTTGTTGCTTTGCTAAGGCTAGATTAATAGCACTTGATTTTTCGCCCGGTCGAAGCCTTAAAGCCTGTTTATAAGCTTCGATGGCTTCTTCCATCTGACCTTTTTGGTAATGTGCATTTCCCAGATTGTGCCAGGCATTGGCTTGCTGATCTTTGTTGGCAAGGGTTTTTGTAGCTTTCTCAAAATTCTGAATGGCTTCATCCCAATTCCCTTCCTTATACTGGCTATTGCCCAGATTGTAACGGGCCCGGGCATCTTCCTTGGTCTTAAGTCCTTCTTGATACTTCTTCTGAGCCTCCTGGTACTTTTCTGATTGATATAGCTGATTTCCTTCAACAAAGGGTTTTGGATCCTGAGCCTCTATCTTCGATGATGTTGACAAGCCAATGATTAATAGGATCATCAGCTTTTTTGAAAAACTTATACGCGAAAGGTAAAAGCCACCACATAAAACGAGACAGGCTAACAGGAGCGGCACATGGGCATATGACTTATAGCTTGGATACTTTCGTTCAACAGTGCCACTTTTTAGATTGTTCTTTAAAGCTGCATCAACTTTACTACTCCAATTTTTATCATTCACATCCAATATAGTTCCATTGGATTCTTTAGCCATTTCCTTTATCAAATCAACATTCAACTGGGTTCTTACAACATTCCCATCTTCGTCGGTCACCACACCTTCTGGGTCCATGATAGTGCCGCCCTGCTCAGTACCAATGCCTGCAATAAATACATCAAAACCATTGTCAGCAATCTCTTCCATTGCTGATGTAGCCCCCGCTTCATGGTCCTCTCCATCGGTAATCAACAAAAAAATAGCATCGCCCTGTCCCATTCTTTTTTTTGCTTCCAGTGCAATTTTTGCTGCTGCCCCAATATTAGTACCCTGCGTTGCCATTTGACCGGTGTTGAGTGAAGACACCATACTCACCGCCGACACATAGTCTGTTGTTAATGGCATGCCAAGGTAGGATTCACCGGCAAATAAGACAAGCGCAATTCTACTTCCTTTCATATCTTCCAAAAACTGGATGATCCTTTTTTTTGCCACCTCCAACCTTGAGGGGGGGAGATCTGTAGCATCCATGCTTTTACTGAGGTCTATTGCAATAAAAATATCTTTTACTTCAGTGGTAGTTGAGGTCGTTTCCTGCCCATATCTTGGATTGGCAAAGGCAAGGAAAAGCAGCGCGTAAAACAGGACTGCCATCCACCTGAATATTTTGGAAGATTTTTCTTGTTGGTTTTGCAAAGCAACTTCCCTTAGTTGGCCCCATTGTTCAATAAAATTCATTTGTTTGGCATGGAAACTCCTGAGGACGCCATACACAATGGGAGCACCAATGAGACCGAAAAAAGCCGCGGGGTATTCAAAATTTATCATGGCCATCTCTTCAAAATCAGGTATTGAAAAATGGGAGATAATAGAAAGGTGAAAACAGCAGCTAAAGCCGGATATCGATACAAATCCGTGTATTTTTTAAATACTTTTACCTCAATTTTTGATTTTTCCAGCTCATCTATTTTTTGATATATCCCTGCCAATTCCTGACCATTTTCAGCCCGAAAATAGAGTCCGCCGGTATGATTGGCAATGTATTGTAGTTGTTCTTCATCCAGATCAGATCTTCTATAACCAAAAATAAGTTCTCCTTGTATCGTTTTTTGAGTAGGACCCAAGGCAAAATCGTTACTACCTACACCAATACAATATACCTTAATTCCCAGGTTTTTGGCCAGTTGTGCGGCATCATTAGGGGCAATGGATCCCGTATTATTGGCACCATCTGTAAGCAGGATTATCACTTTGGATTTTGAGGAACTGTCTTTTAAACGGTTCACAGCCGTAGCAAGACCCATGCCTATGGCTGTGCCATCACCCAGGATGCCCGCCTGTAGCTGTTGAATCATTTCAGTCAATACCACGTGGTCAATGGTGAGGGGACATTGGGTCATTCCGGCACCACCAAAGGTTACCAGTCCAATTCGATCGGCAATCCGCTGCTCTACAAAGGTAGCAGCAAGAGACTTGCATACCTCCATTCGGTTGGGTTCGAAATCCTGGGTTAACATAGAGTTGGAAACGTCTATGGTCATTAGAATGTCTATCCCTCTGCCTTCTTCTACACCCTTAGCATGGAGTTTCCTGGGGCCTGCAGCAGCAATGATAGTGCAAAGCAGGGAGAAAGCCAATAACAATTCTGGCAGATAAACCCACCTTTCTTTCCATGGTGATGGAAAATGATTGCTCGGAAGTGATGATACCTGAACAGTGGGTAATGCAGACCTCATTTTCCTCCAAACATAGCCGCAATAACCAAAGGCGGGCAGCAACAGAAGCAAAAGGTAGGGATGTTGAAAGTGTTCTTGTAACCAGTTCATAACACAGTAGGGTTTTTTTGAACAAATTCAATACACACGCCAACAAAAGATTTTAACTCTTCAATTTCAAGAGGCATTTTGGCAAACTTGTAAAGATCTGTTTTTTGAAATACTTCTTTCACCTGTGCCAAATAAACTATAGGGTGATTTGATTTATTGAGGGCTGAAATCAATTCATCACTGGTCATCTCTTCAGCTTGTATAGCATAAGCGAAGTGGATGTAATTTCTTAAGGTTTGAGTCATTTCATCTACGGCCCATTCCTTTTTTCCCTCTTTTTCCAGGACGAACATCACTTGCTTGAGTCTATCCAAAGCCAATTCCCTGGCACCGGGCAGATCGATTTTTTGAACTTTTTTTTCTTTTTTTTGAAACCAGTATTTTCTAAAATACCAAAGACCTGCCACCAGGATTAAACCTAAAAACAGCCAATAGACAATTGAACTATAGGATCGGTTTTGAAAAGGTTCGATGGGGTGAATGTCTTCAAGATCGCTGCTGCTTGGATGGGGGCCGACAATTGTAATACTTTCCACCAGACTATCTCCCAGCCACAGACAAAATTTGCCTACATCAAATAAACGAAATTTTATCTCTTCATAGGTTGAGGGCTCTTTTAATACGATCGTATCTCCAATAACCTTTACCTTAGCAGGATCCACATCCAGCACTTCTATGTCGACTTGTGCAATAGGCCCTGCTTGGAGAACCGGCTTGTTTGGGTCATCACATTTTTTCCACACAAGCAAAAGTGAGTCGGCCTGTTTTACTTCGCTGGTCTTCCATTGAAGAGTAATGGTTGCTCCAATGGCAACACTATCTTCCATCAATTTCAACTCCTGGGCTTCTGCAATGCCAGTGAAAAAAAATATAGCGAAAAGGCAATTAATGGTCCTCATCTGGTTTTAAAAAAGTTTAACAGCACCGGTAGATAATCGCTTCCGTTTTGAAGTTCGATACCGGTGATCCCTGATTTTATAAGGGTATGCTGATAGTATTGGTTGTATTTTTCAAAATACTTTTCCCAATTTTTTTGATTTTTTAAACTTTCTGTATCAAGCCATTTAAAAATATTTTGCTCTGCATCGTAAACCGGTATCATACCCGACGAAGGCAGCATTTGCTCGAGAGGATCTACAATTTTAATGGGAATCACGTCGTGCTTCCTGGAAGCCAAATTTAATATATCCGCATAGCTTTCCTGAATAAAATCTGAGATGATAAAACACAAGGTGCGTTTGCGGTGGGTCGATATCAAAAACTGTAGGGCCGCTGCTATCCCGGCACCTCCCTTGCCGGTTTGAGCAGTGATCAGTTCTCTGATGATCCTCAGCATAGCCTTACTTCCTTTATCAGGTCGTAAGTAGAGATCAACTTTATCACTGAAAAAAACGGCACCAAGTTTGTTTTGCTCTCTTACTGTGTTGTAGGCCAACAATGACGAAAGCTCTGCCATATAGTTAATCTTTTTGTCACCCTGCCCAACGAATACCGAGGCGCTGGTATCAATAAGGAGCATAACCGTAAGTTCCTTCTCTTCCTCAAACTGTTTTACATGGGGTACATTTGTTCGTGCAGTCACATTCCAGTCTATATCACGTACATCATCCCCTGCCTGATATTCTCTTGACTCTCTAAATGTCATTCCCCTTCCCCTGAAGGCAGAATGATAGGCTCCTGCAAATACCTCTCTGCTCTTTCCCTTGGCCAGGATTTCAATTTTTCTGACCTTTTTCAAAAGTGAAGCGGTATCTGTTACCATATCGGCAAAGCATTTTTTCGCAAGTACTTCCTTATGTCTTCCACAGGCAGCAGGATGGTGTCTTGTCCATAAACCGTGCTAAACGTGGTTCTGCATAATAAGCCCAATGTGGTACATGTAATGTATTGATAGTCGGCAGCCGAAAACGTGGCAAATTCATCGTTGTCCAGACGCATTTTTTTGATCGAGTCTACTTGTTCATGTATAACAGCAAGGGCGTCAATACCCGGTAGAAAAAGATCTTGTATGGCAATAGATTTTTCTTTTTCAAACCAATACGTTATCGGAATCTCAGTTGTTTGTGCATATTTTGATGACTGAATCGTAAAGAGCCCACTCAAGATTTTGTCATTAAAAAAATCGAGGCGGAAACTTCCATATTCTTCGTGACTTAGCCTTTCAGAGACACTAAAATTGCCCTGTTGTCGCTTATGATGTCGTGCTGCGCCATATTTTTCTACCCACTCATTTACGATCCATGTATTGAATTTTTGACTGGCAGAAATAGGGTAGACTAGGCTGAATTTTTCATCAAAATCCATATAGGTACTGCAATCGAAATAAATACTTTTGATAGATTTTAATTGATAAAGTGTCTCCTTTGTGTCCAAAATCCCAATGAGGGTGTTTTTATCAATGTCCAATTGGTAAAGAGTTTGGTCTTCTAAATCCTGAGGAGTATGCGACAAAAGCCTGCATTCATCGTCAAGACATTCCATTTCATGGAGGACAGAACTTGCCGGATAAAACAATTGAAGGGCGACCTTGTCTTCATATTTTATTACCGATATTTTTTTGAGGGAATCAGGCCCCTTAACCGACAAATAGTGGGCCCAACCGATATTGCCACATGGATAAGGGGAGATGCCTCCTGCTGCGGCATACACGGATAATTGAACCGTGTTTTTTGGATCCGACCATTCTGCATATAAAATATCATCATTCATATCACCCTTGATGATTCCCGTTGTCCTTCCCAGGCTATCTGATTCTACCAATACAATTTGTTCTCCATCATAGTTGCCGTCCAGATAAAATTTTTCTTTGCTGCTTAAAATCTCATAGGCCCCTTTAAACAAAGTGTTGTCAGTAGCCAGCACCATTCTGATTTCGTGGGTCTGGTCAAAATTCCCTTTTAGGTCTTTCAACCACCAAACACTTTTAGGGTCTGGCTTTCCAAAATGCTCCATTGCCATCTCCATCAACAGATCCTGCTGGCCCACAAGGTGAGGTGCAGCCTGCCACATCATCAACAGAACTATTATATATTTTTTCAAGGCACTTGTATTTGATTGATAATCCTGGATACGATGTCTTGCTGACTTACACTCTCAGCCTCTGCTTCATAACTTAGTCCAATTCTATGTCTCATTACATCTTGACATACCGTTCTGACATCTTCTGGTATCACATAGCCCCTTCTTTGCATAAATGCTCGTGCCTTGGCAGCTAAAGCCAGATTGATTGATGCTCGTGGCGAAGCTCCATAGGAGATCAGGTTTTTTAAGTCGCTTAGCCCTATCTTTTCAGGATTCCTGCTCGCCATAACAATGTCAAGAATATAGTTTTCAATTTTTTCATCCATGTAAATCTGCTCAACCGTCTTTCTGGCTTTCAATATGGTTTCCAATGAAACCACCTGCTTAATCACTTCCATGGAGGAAGGATGCAAATTGCGACGCATGATCACCCTTTCTTCTTCTCTATCGGGATATCCGATATGAATTTTAAGCATAAACCTGTCGAGCTGTGCTTCGGGCAAACTATAAGTGCCTTCCTGTTCTATTGGATTTTGGGTGGCCAGTACTAAAAATGGCTCTTCCAAAATATAGGTTTCTTTGCCAATGGTAACCTGCTTTTCCTGCATGGCCTCCAGCAATGCACTCTGCACCTTGGCAGGAGCCCGGTTAATTTCGTCTGCTAGGACAAAATTGGCAAATACAGGACCTTTTCGAACGGTAAATTCATGCTGCTGGGCATTGTAAATCATGGTACCTATTACGTCAGATGGCAGTAAATCGGGCGTGAACTGGATCCTGCTGAAACTGCCATTCATGGTACTGGCCAATGTTTTGATGGCCAGGGTCTTGGCAAGCCCTGGGAGCCCTTCTAATAAGATATGCCCCCTTGTAAGCAGTCCGGTTAGCAAGCCATCTATCATGGCGTCCTGGCCCACAATGATCCTGCTGATTTCTGTTTTCAAATCATCCAAAAAGGCACTGTCGAGGTAAACCTGTTGGTGAATGGCTTCTATTTCTGTATGATTTAAAGGCATTTGTTCGTGTTGCTAAATTTGAAATGGTTGTTTTGACTTGATAATGTGGTCTTTATCAGTTTTTTGTGTCAATGCTGGCGCAAGTCTTCTCTTGTACAAGACTTGTTATTGCAATATTAACGAAAGTCTTCGTATTTCATTCGCTCTGCTTCCTGTGTTTAATTTTTTTTAACAATGGCTAGTCCCCTTTTTTGTTGAATGATAACAGGACCGGGTAAATTTTCTGCTACCATAAGGGGTTTGGTCTTTTTGTTTTAACTTCGTACCATGCTGTTTAATTCCTTTGTTTTCCTTTGTTTTTTTGCGGTGTTTTTTGCCATTTATTGGTCGATGCCCCGAAAAGCGCTTTATTGGCAAAACGCTGTTTTATTATTGGCATCTTATGTGTTTTATGGATGGTGGGACTGGCGCTACCTTTCTTTGATTTCCATAGCATCACTTACCTCTTATTTGGGAGCTAAATGGATAGAAGACAAACCATCCTATAAAAAGCCAATCCTTCTTGTCGTTTTAGGGGTGCATTTGAGCATGTTGGCTTATTTTAAGTATGCAGGATTTTTTGTCTCTTCTCTTTTGCTGGCATTGAATAAAATAGGTTTTAATGTAGATGTTATTTATCTGCAAATAGCCCTTCCGGTCGGTATCAGTTTTTTTACATTTCAATCGCTGTCTTACGCTATTGATGTTTACCGTCAAAAGCTGACAGCCAGCAGGTCATGGATAGAATTCTTTTCTTTTGTTTCTTTTTTCCCGCAGCTGGTGGCTGGCCCCATTGAACGAGCCGGCAACCTGCTACCCCAAATTCAAAAGCAAAGAGTTTTTAATTTTGAAAATGCAGGCAGAGGACTCCAGCTGATATTATGGGGACTGATCAAAAAAATGATGGTGGCAGATGCCTGTGCTCCAGTGGTAGATTCTGTATTCAGTAATTATGAAACTGCCTCGCTTGTTGATTTGTGGTGGGGTGTTTTTTTATTTGGTGTTCAAATCTATTGTGATTTTTCGGCATACAGCGAAATGGCCATGGGTCTGGCCCTGCTCCTGGGCTTTCAACTCATGCAGAATTTCAACTATCCTTACTTTGCTACCAATATTCAATCTTTTTGGAAGCGCTGGCACATTTCTCTTACAACGTGGTTCAAAGATTATATTTTTCTACCTCTGGGTGGCAGCAGGGTAGGCAAGGGCAGACTACTCTTCAATATCTTTATCGTTTTTTTAATTAGTGGTCTCTGGCACGGTGCTAACTTTACTTTCCTTGGGTGGGGATTTTACCATGCGGTTTTATACGGGATCTATGTGGTCTGGGTGGCTAAATGGCAAATCAGAATACCTGGCTTGTTTGCCTGGTTCTTTACCTTCATTTGTGTATTGATTGGCTGGGTATTTTTCAGAGCTGCTGATATAGGGCAGGCTGGCACTTTTATGGAAGGCATGTTCTCACCTCAAAGGGGTTTTGCTATCCATTATGTGGATGCAAAATTATTGATGTCTCTGGCCATCCTTGTGATTTTTGAATGGGTGCATCGCCATCGTAATTTTGGACTTGATCTTAAGCCGGGTATAGCACAGCCAGTAAGATGGTCTCTGTATTTAATGTTACTTACCCTTTGGCTGGTCTATGCCAATTTTGATGAACAAGCTTTTATTTACTTTGACTTTTAGCCATGAAAAGATTTTTGATCAAAGTTGTTTTTTTTGTCACCCTATGGCTTTTTTTGATTGGATCCGCCATCTTTTTTTCTCATCTGTGGGTAAAAAGACAAAAATTTACCAACGCCAACACCGAAGGAAATTTACTTATAATGCCCAATGGCAATGGAGTCGACTATCTTGTTTTGGGCATTTCTCATGGTCGCAATCTGTCCAGACGCAGTCATCACGAACTTTTTGAATCCGTTTTTAACGCCACCATGGTAAACCTGTCTCAAGGCGAATCTTTGGGTGGACTCGAAAACCAACACCTCTTCCTTCGCACTTTTTATGAAAAGGGAAACAAAACCAATGACCTCATTTTAGTGCTTTCTCCAAGTTTGATGTTCAATGCAGACACAGATCAATCAGATATTATGCTGTACAGAGAGCCACTGGAGCTGGCAATGATGAACCGTTTGATTGAAATGGGAAATAAGCGAAAATGGCATCAGCTCTTTTTTTATATAAAAAGCAAATTGGGCCACCATTGGTGGATGCTCAAACCCGATAACAAAACCCATTTTGACGGCGTGCTGACAGCTATTGATGCTGAGGCAATGAAAGAAGGATTCCAACTTGCCTATCCCAAGGGACTTGATCTCAAAACCTTTCAGAACCGCTGTCAGGAATTGGCCCAATTGGTAAATACTGCGGAGACCAATGGTGCCAGACTTACCTTTGTCATTCCTCCGGCAGCCTTTGGCTTCTGGCCTGGCCACGGTGCTGTTTTGGCCCATTTAAAGCGCCAATACCCGGGCAGACGGATCCTGGATCATTCAGAAGCTGTCATTGGCAATGCCTTTTATTACGATCACCACCACCTAAACACCGAAGGGATGAAAAAATACCTTGCCCTGCTTTATAGTGGTATGGTACGAAAGGGTTAAAACCAAAACGATTACGATTAAAGTCATGTGGAGTGCCTTCCCTGCTTTTTTCCACATCTCCCTTTGAGATTTCCAAATTATTATTACCTTTGCGGCCTGAGAGTCGAAGGGCCAGCTCCTGCTGAACTCCCCCAGGGTAGAAATACAGCAAGGGTAGGTGGTTGAGCGGTTAGCTTTGGCTCTCTTTTTCACCTTCAAATTTCCACCATGTTATTTTTTATTGATACCGCCAATCTAGCTCAGATTCAGGAAGCTAAAGATTTAGGTGTTCTTGACGGAGTTACCACCAACCCATCATTGATGGCCAAAGAGGGAATTACCGGCGAACAAAACATTTTAAATCATTACAAAGCCATCTGCCAGATTGTTGACGGACCAGTGAGTGCAGAAGTTATAAGCACCGACTTTAATGGCATGGTCGAAGAAGGCAAAAGGTTGGCCGATTTACACGAAAATATCGTGGTGAAGGTACCCATGATCAAAGAAGGCATCAAAGCCATTTCATGGTTTACTGAAAATGGCATTGAAACCAATTGCACCTTGGTTTTTTCTGCAGGTCAGGCTATTCTTGCTGCCAAAGCTGGAGCCACTTATCTTTCTCCCTTCATTGGCAGGATTGATGACAGCAACTGGGATGGAATGGAACTGATCCGGGAAATCGCTGAAATTTACAGCATCCAGGACTATGATACCTTGATTTTGGCAGCTTCTATCCGAAGCAGCTTACACATTGTCCAGGCAGCTAAGTCAGGAGCAGATGTGATCACAGCGCCTTTGGCACCTATCATGGGGCTGTTGAAACATCCACTAACCGACATAGGCCTTGCGCAATTTTTGGCCGACCACAAAAAGGCCAATGGTTAATTGACTCTAATATTACAGCATAAAAAAAGGCCGGCATCTGATTCAGATCCGGCCTTTTGATTTTAATATCCTGGATTATAAACCCATCATCAACTTCATTGGGTCTTCCAGCAACTCTTTTACTTTTACCAGAAATGTTACCGAGGTGCTACCATCTATGATCCGGTGATCATAGCTGAGGGCCAGGTACATCATGGGCCTGATCTCTATTTTTCCGTCTATTACCACAGCTCTTTCTTTGGTAGCATGCATACCCAGAATTGCAGACTGTGGTTCATTGATGATTGGGGTGCTAAGAAGTGACCCAAATACACCCCCATTGGTGATGGTAAATGTGCCTCCTTTCATCTCGTCAATGCTCAACTTTCCATCCCGTGCTTTTACCGCAAGGTCTTTGATCTTGTATTCGATTTTGTGTAAGCCCAATGATTCTACATTGTGCACTGGGGGCACTACCAGTCCTGTTGGTGTGGAGATTGCCACAGAAATATCAACATAGTCATGGTAAACAATGTCATTTTCTTCTATCCTGGCATTCACATCCGGCATTTGCATCAATACTTGGGCACAGGCTTTAGAAAATATCGACATAAAGCCAAGCTTAATACCGTATTTGGCCACAAAAGCCTCCTGGTATTTTTCTCTCAGATTTAAGATGCCACTCATGTCTACCTCATTAAAAGTAGTTAACATGGCCGTTTGGTTTTTCGCACTTACCAGCCTACTCGCTATGGTGCGCCTCATCCGGCTCATTTTTTCTTTTCTCTCTACCCTTGAGCCCGGAATCGTTACTGATGAGGCAATAGGACTGACAGTTTGTGTGGAAACGGGTGTAACCGCTGGCGCTGTGGTTTTTTGTTCCACGGCTTTTATGGCATCTTCTTTGGTAATCCTGCCTTCTCTTCCACTACCCGCTACCGTTGCCGGGTCTACACTTCCTTCTCTGAGTATTTTACCCGCAGCTGGCGACGGATGTCCTCCCGCTGCCACCTTTGTTTCGGCAGGTGGTGGGGTGGTGGCTGTCACTTCTTTGACTGGCTCCGAAACAGGTGTCCCGGCTTTCACACTGGTGTCAATTCTGGCTACCAATGCGCCAATCGTAAGATCATCCCCTTCTTTGGCAACATGAATTAACTTGCCACTCGCTTCAGCCGGAAATTCAAGGGTTGCCTTGTCGGATTCAAATTCGCAAATGGGCTCGTCGATGTTTACGTAGTCTCCATCTTTTTTTAGCCACTGCGATAAAGTTACCTCCGTTATTGACTCACCTATGGTGGGTACTTTCATTTCAACTACACTCATGTTACTTCTGATTTTAATACAAAATTAGAGAACTAATTGCTCCCTGATCCAAGATTTAGTAAAATATTGTTAATAAATTTAAGCTAGTTAAATTATATTATTTCGATTGGTTTAAATATAGATTTAAATGAATTTAAATATGCATATTTACACTGTGGCTAAAAAGTTGTGGGTCAGGTGTTTACTGTGTTTTTTTTGAGGTCTTGCAGATAGGATTTTAATGAAATTCTCCAATGGGGTGGGAAAATATCAAACACCCTTTTGATCTTGCTCAACGACAGTGCACTCCATCCCGGTCGGGGAGCTGCTGCACGGTATTCTGCACTTGTTATCGGAAGAACCTTGGTTTCAAAGCCCATTTCCTGCATGATTTCTGTGGCAAAGCCGTGCCAATTGATAATGCCTTCATTGGCATAGTGGTACGTTCCGGCAAACTCACCATTGGGAGAATCCGCCAGGGTTCGGATGATTTTTCTAATGGCCTTTGCCAGATCATAAGTATAGGTAGGACTGCCCCATTGATCTGCTACAACCTGCAACTCCTTTTTACTTTCTCCCAGCCGGATCATGGTTTTCACAAAGTTGGGCCCTTCATTTCCATATAACCACGATGTGCGGATTACAATGTATTTGGGATTAAACTCCCTGATCAGGGTTTCGCCACCTGCCTTGCTCGCAGCATAAATTCCCCTCGGAAAAAGAGGATCCTCTTCTCTTATAGGGCGACCAGGATTGTGGTGATAAACATAGTCACTGGAAACATGGATCAACCAACTCCCCATTTCATTGCACTTTTTTGCCAATCTGCCAACACCAAGCGCATTGATTTCCCAACACGTATAAACTTCTGCTTCTGCTTTATCAACCTGGGTATAGGCCGCACAATTGACCACTACATCGGGTTGCCATTCATCTAACCTTTGTAGATCTTCTGCCTTTTGAAGGTCTACTTGATCTCTGCCGGCAAACATCCATGAATGAATGTCTTCCGCGGTATGCAGTTTTTTTAACTCCCTCCCCAGCTGACCACCGGATCCAACTACCAGTATCTTCATTTATTCATATTTTTGATGTGCCCCGAAGTTGGGAAGGTCCTTGTCTTTTTCCGATAATATCAATGATGAGGGTGGTAATATCCAGTCAATATTGAGCTGCGCATCATCCCACCTGATGCCTGCCTCACTCGTTTTTTGGTAATAGGTGTCACATTTATAGGAAAATATAGCAGTGTCAGTAAGCACTACATATCCATGTGCAAAGCCTTTAGGTACAAAGAGTTGTTTAAAATTAGTGCCGCTCAACACAATTGAAAGGTGTTCACCATAGGTGGGTGAATCGGGTCGGATATCAACCACCACATCCAATACTTCTCCTTGGACAACTCTGACCAACTTACTTTGTGTGTAAGGGGGGAGTTGATAATGCAACCCCCTCAAAATACCTTTGGTTGAAAAGGCTTCATTGTCTTGCACAAAATCAACATCCAATTGCCACTTTTCTTTCTGGTAACTTTCAAAAAAATATCCCCTCTCATCGTGAAAGACAGCTGGATAAATTACTTTGACGCCATCCAATTTTGTATCGATAACTTCCATTTTTTAGGGTATTCGTTGCTAGGCAAAACTACGCAAAAGCCCTCATTCTTTGCCTACTTTTGATTGTCATTGCTTTTTTTAGTAGTTTTGAAAAAAAACAACTGCCATGACCTCTTCGCCCGAAGCCTACCGCAAGGCCATTCTCCATCCTATAAAATACAGGTTTTATATGCTTTGGCGACTCCCTAGTTTGATTTTCTGGGGGATTAAGGTAAAAAGTATCGATGCTCTCTCTGCAACCGTAGCAATGAAACACGGATGGACCAATCAAAATCCTTTTGGGTCGGTCTATTTTTCTGCGCTGAATGGAGCAGCCGAACTTTCAACGGGTATTCTTGTGCAGGCTGCCCTCCAGGGCCGGCCTCCTTTTTCCATGCTGGTGGTTGAGTCAAGGGCTCAATTTCACAAAAAAGCCAAAGGTAAATTGTTGTTCACCTGCACGCAGGGTGAGGAAGTCGCTGCCACTCTTCAACAATTAGACAAAAACGGTGGCCAGACCACCCTTTGGCTGCATTCTACAGCTTCAAATGAAGCAGGAGAAAGGGTAGGGGAGTTCTCCTTTTTGTGGGCTTTAAAAAAGAAGTGAATCCGCACTAAACCATATCAATCTTACCCAGCCTGCGATAGCAATGACAACAATGCTGCCCAGTGAAAACCTCCTAAAATTATCGGGATTTAAAAATTGTAGAATGTATTTACCGGCATAGGAACCGATGATACTGATAAACAACAAAAAAGGTATATACATCCAAATCTGGCGTACCATATAGCCTTCACTGTAATACACCACCGATCTTGCTAAATCCACCCCCAAATCAATGGCCGCGGATGTGGCTACAAAGCCCTGGATCGAAAGTGCAAAGGCAGACATGGTTAGTCCTCTGATGGCTCCTCCGGTACCCAACATTCCTGCCACAAATCCGGAAATAGAACCTCCAATGACACCATTGGAAAGACTAGGCTCCCATTTCGCTTCCGGGCGAAAAAGTAAAAAAATGGCAAAAAGCAGTAGAAAAGTATATAAAAGGTATTCCAGCAACACATTGTCAAACCAACTGCTCATCCAACCTCCAATTATTACTCCTGCTATTGAGGGTACTCCAATGTATAACAACAATTTTTTGTCCAATCCTTCGCGAAATAGGGTGATTTTGGTGGTGTTGGAAAATAAATGAAACAAGGCTGTCAACCCTAATACCTGATCAAAAGGCAGGAAAAATGCTGCAATTGGAACAAAATAAACCGAGGAACCAAAACCGCCTACGGTGCCAATGATTTCAGCCAATAAGCTGAGCATTAAAAAATAAATGTTGACTTCTTCCAATGATTAAATCGGTTGGTGGATATAACAAAACTACTAATTAAAATTAAAAAGCTTAAATAAAAAAGGGAGTCGATTGACTCCCTTTGATGTGTTAATTTGAGTTCAGGTTTTCCCTGTCAGCCATTATGAAATCATAATTTTATGCGCTTCTTCTACCTTTTCAACCGCAGTTTTTGGCAGAAACAGGGTTAACAGACCGTTTTCAAACTTGGCTTCAATCATTTTTTCATCTACATTTTCAGGTACTGTGAATGTGCGTACAAAAGAATTGTAGTTGAATTCAGATCTGAAGTAGTTTTCTTTTTCTTCTTTGTTTTCTACTTTCTTTTCAGATTTGATGGTGAGCATACCGTCTTTCAGATTGATGTCCAAATCTTTCTTTTCAAATCCGGGTGCTGCTAATTCTACAATGAAATCTTTTTCGGTTTCCTTGATGTTAACGGGTGGTAGATGATTGTTCAAATTCAACTTTTTAGACCAGCCTGTTGGGAAAAAATCATCAAAAAAATCGCCGAATACAGGTAAAATATCGGCAGAATCTCTAAAGAATTTTTGTGGTTTCATGACTGCTTTTTTTAAGATTAACCAATACCATGATTCAACCTTCTCCTATGACCCTTCGACTCTGGATCTTTATATCCGTTGCCTCATGTTCCTCGGTTTTTGATATCACAAAAATGCACTCACTCTCTAAGGTTTGTCAATGATCTGAGTCAGTCTTATTTTGACCCGAATCATGGTTTTATCGTATCTGTATATATGATTTTGCCATCGGCATCTTTAAAATGTAAGCTTAACATCCTGGTGGCTTTGTCCCCACTTATTTTGATCTGAGCGTAATTGCGCACCCCCACCATCGATCCTTCCACCCTGCCAGTGTTGGGCTCTTCCGGATGAGCGTTGGTAGAAGATGTGAGGGCTGAACTGGTAATATCATACACTTTGATTCCGCCTGGACTGATCCAACTTGTCAATTCTGAATGGTGACGATCGCCTGTCAAAAAAACTACCCCTTTGATAGCATAGTGATCAATGGCAGTGAGTAATTTTTGTCGTTCTGAAACATAGATGGCATGGTTCTCAAAAACCTTGGCATCACTGAGGGTCTGCCCACCTATACATACAAATTTAAAGGTCGCAGTACTGTATCTCAGGGCCTCTATCAGCCAATCCAATTGTTTTTCGCCCAGAATTTCTCCGCTGGGAGATTGCGGACTTCTGTACCATCTGTTGTCCATTAAAAAAAAGTCGGCATCACTGTACGAAAAAGCACCTGTAATGCCCTCGGTATCACCGGCACCATACACCGGATTGGCCCAGAAATCCTGAAACGCAGCCTTGGTCCATTCCTTTCCATAGTAGGATCGATCAGAATCGTTTGGACCGTAGTCGTGATCATCCCAAATGGCATATTGGGGTGTGTTGGCTATTAGGGGCTGCAGTTCATTTACCGCCCGGGTATGACTGTATCGGTGGTATACACCTGATTTACTGTCCCAATCTGCATCTCTTAAGTACGTATTGTCGCCCAGCCATACCATAAAATCAGGTCGGTCTTTGTGGATGGACTGTAATATTTTGTAATCACCACCATAAGGCTGGCCGGGTCTGTCAAATGCCTCTTCATTGATGTAAAAACAAGAACCCGCTACAAAATCAAAATCTGGTGCGTTTCCTCTGTATTTCCAAACAGCCGGTGTCTTAAAGGTCTGTTCGTTTTTTTCTTTTACCTTTTTTCCGTTGACCCATATCTCGTATACGTAGGTGGTTCCTGGCATCAGTTCACCTGCTACCAAATGGGCAGTATAACCATGGTCGCTTGCTGTGACCACCGGCATTGTCGTTTTTACCGATTTAATCTGATCTGCCGGCCAATACCTCAATTGTAAATTTGAACTCTCCTTACATTGGACCCACACTGTGGCTTCCTGGTAAGTTACGTGACCCAACATAGGACCAGAAATTAACTGCCCTGTCATCATAAAGGGCAGAAACAAGAGGATAAGAACAACGTTAATCTTCATTCTTTTTTTGTTGCCAAGATACAAAGATTACCCTCGTTGTAACGTTAATTTATGGTAACCTTATTTGCTCAAATAAGGCAATCAGAGTTTCTCCATGGTCAACCGGTCGACCACTTTTTACATCAATGTAAACAAAACTGGTTTCCATGGTGCAGCACAGCTGATCTGCCACCTTCATTTCAAAATATACCTGAAGCGATTTATCATTATATCCTTTCAACGAGGACGAAATGGTCACTCTTTGCATGGCACTCACAGGTCGCTTGTACTGCAACTGATGTGATGCCACTACCCATGCTCTGCCCGTTTCACGCGCATGATTGTAAATATCCAGTCCATAATGTTGCGACAGTTGATCCTCTCTGGCATTTAGGAGGTAATCTATGTACATGCTGTTGTTGAGGTGACCCAATGGATCACAGTGCTGAAATCTGACGATTGCTTCAGATTGTAATAACTTAGGAAGTGGTGTAGTCATTTTGTAGTAATTCTGTGATTTTTAATTTTAACCTTTCCAGTGGCTCGGTACTTTGATAGATTCGGGCCATCACCAGGGCCCCCTCGAGATGGGTGATAAAATCTATGGCGGTATTTTTATTTCCCGCCCGTCCTTTGTATTGCAGGGAGGCGCACAAACCGGCGATCCAGTGATCCATTACTTCTCTTACACCATCAGATACACCAGGTGAAGTACCGGCACTCTCCAAGGCAACCGTTGCTACAGGGCAGCCAGCCACAAAATCAGAGGACGTGAGGTCGTGAATAAAAAAATCCACAATGCCACAAAGGCCCTCCTCTGCAGTTGAGCTCCCTTTCATTCTTGCCTTAAAACTTTGACCAAGCCATTCTTTGTAAGAATGAAGTGCAGCTTTAACCAGCTCTTCCTTGCCCCCCGGAAAATAATGATACATCGAACCCTTGGGCAGACCAGCCTCCGTAATTATCTCGTTTATTCCGGTGGCAGCCATTCCCTTTTCTCGGATCAAGCGCGCTGTTACCTGGACCAGCCTATCTCTGGAACTCATGGTAAGAGTTGGATGTATTTTTGGATCACTCCGGTGTGCAAGCCCTCATGAAAGAGATTGAAGGTAATCAGGCCTTCAGAACCTTCATAGGTGGCGTTGTGCGACTTACTGATAAAGGGGGTTACGTCAACAAATTTTCCAGCTTTATAATCGGCTTCCATCTGATCTGCTGTCACAACAAATACCTCAAAAATCCTGTTGGCTTCCTCCTGTGTATAGGGACGTTCAGGCTTTGTTTTGTTCTTAAATCCCATCACCAGGGCATCGTCGGTTATAAATGGCACTTTACCCAAACCATAAACGATCAACTGCTGAATAGCTACAATATGGCCAACATTCCATAATATGTTGTTGTTAAAACCGGCCGGTATGTAGTTCAGTTGATCCAGATGCAAAGTCTTAACGAGCTCCAGAACGGCTTTTCGATTGTTTTTTGTTACTTCAAATACTTTGTCCATTTTCTTTTTTTGACAAAGATACAGGATTAATAGACAGACCGGTCTATTTTTAACAAAAATTATTTTGATTTTCGCAAAAAGGCCATTATTAATCTTTAAAGGAATTACAATTACCTCTTTTTCACATGGTTTAGCTACTTCCAAACAAAGCGCACGCCCAACTGGGGTAGGATGGGAAAAAGGCTGACTTTTTTAAAAACCGTGTTGCTGGCATCGTTTCGGGTAGCGTATATGAAGTAAGGATTGAGTCGGTTATATACATTGTAGGCTCCAAAAGAAAAGGTACACAGGATGTCCTTGATTTTTATCTCATAAGCTGCATTTACGGTCAATTGATGAAAGGCAGGCATTCGGTAATTGTTCTTTTTACCGGTTTGCACCAGGGTTATGCCCAGGGTATCCAAGCCGGAATAAAAGGTTACTTTTTCATCTGCCAGCGTAAATGGCTGACCGCTTGTATAGGTCCAGTTGGCGCCGATTCGCCAACCCTTTTTGCTTTTATACAGCAAGCCGGCATTGATTTGTTGGGGCTTATCATACCTGGAAACGAAGGGCTTACCTTCATTAAGCCCCGCAAAAGTCAGTGTACTTTTGCCCTGGTGGTAACTCACCCAGTACTGCCAATTGGCACGGTCAGCCCTGATGGAAAGTTCAATGCCGGTAGTCCTGCCACTGCCGGTTTGCACCTGGCTCTCCCATCCCCTCTCTGTGCTAACAATGGGAGGGCTGCCTTTGGGGGGAAAAAGATTGATAAAAAAATCTACCAGTTCACTGTATTCAATTAATGATTGTAAATCCCGCCTGTAGGCGCTTATACCCACGCTATGAATTGAATCCAGTGCAAATCGGGTATCAAAAGAATAATGATCTGCAAATTGGGGTCCTGTCTTTTGAGTGGAAGGTATCCACAGTTCTGAAGGTAGGCCCAAACCAGAATTGGCCAATAAATTGATGTATTGGGCTGATCGGGTATAGGACAGCTGAAGCGACCATTTCTCTGATGGGAGATACTGCATCTGAACCCTGGGCTGCCAGCTGGTATGCGAAAACTGAGCCTGTCTGTAATTCACCTGATACAAGCCCGGTATGAGGTAAAACCGATTGCCAAGTTCCAGGTTACCTTCCACAAAGCTGAATAATTCTGTGGCAATATACGATGAGTCCGGATTTCCAAAACCTTCCGCTATTCCTTCTACCACTGCCAGACTTTGTTTGACGGCAGGGTTGAGGGTGTGATGAATATAGCCTGCACCCGCACTTAGTTTTATATTGTCACTCACAAAGTAATCCAGGGTAGAGGTTGCCTGCCAATCTCTGACTTTACTATTGTTGATTACATCCAGAGTGCCCGTTGTACTGTCTGCCAGGCTCACAGGGAATTGATAGGTTCCCCTTGAAAAAACACCATAGTTCAGCATTCCGGCCTGCAGATTGTATTTCATGCTGTGATTCAATACGTGGTCATATTGTACACTCAACACTTCATTGCCACTGCTAAATTGGTTGGATTGGCTGGCTACAGTTGCACTAAATATATTTTTATTTTCTTTGTAAAGCCTTAGTCGGTCATTGCCTCGATAATAACTCACACTCATCTTTCTGGTTTCACTCCACCTGTAATTGAGCTTTGCCTGTATATCGCGGTATTGAAGAAAGATATCGTCGTATAAAGTAATTTTTGACTTGATAGGATCTAAAGCGGTATTAATCCACGAAGTTCTCATTGCAAGGGCATAGGTTAATTTTTTCTTTGCCAAAGGCCCTTCGGTAAAAAAACTCAATCCCTGGATTCCCAGGTGGAGGATGCTCTCTCTCTTTTGCCGATTGCCATCTTTCATCAACACATTGACAACTGCATTTAATCGGCCTCCATACCTAGCAGGCTGTCCGCTTTTCATAAAATCTACCGTTCTTACAGCATCATCCATAAAGATGGAACTCAAGGCTCCTGTGTGGTAAGCCTCATAAATAGGCATGCCTTCCATCATTACCAGATTTTGATCGGGTCCGCTACCTCTCACGTGGATGCCCATTTGACCCTCTCCACCAGGCGATACTCCGGGCAATGTTTTGAGTACATTGAGTGGATCAGGCTCTCCCAATACGGTATTTCTTTCAATTCCGGTACTTCTGGGCATCACCTCACTCAGAGGATCGAGCAACTGTTTTTCCTGGATCACAACAGCGGGTAGGGTATTCGGCACTATCGACAGACGGAATGAGCGGATGATGGACTTATAGGGCTCTTCTCTGTGTCTCATGATTTCGTAACCCAACATCCGTATCTCGAGTTCTAATTGCCCGGGCCTGCATTCTATGTAATAAAAGCCTTTCACGTCTGAGGTGGTATAGTTGCCTGTGGTAGGCTGGTAGATCAATACTCCCGGTAACACTTCACCCGTGGTGGCATCAAGGGTATACCCGGAAATACTAATTCTGGCCTCTTTTATTTGAAGCACCCATTTTTCCTGACTTGTAACTGAAACATGTACCTGATAGTCGAAAAATACTTTTCCTAGGATGGAATAAAGATCTGACGATTCAGAAGGCAATTCTGTAATGACAATATTGTCGAATTGGTTGGCGGCGTAGGAAAGAGAAATACCGGAAAGCTGTTCAAGTGAAGTTAACACCTGGGTGCGACGGGCGGGCAAAGGAATGTCTGCCGGATCAATCGGAATAGCAGGAATCGTCTGTGCCCAAACTGCTTGGCTACAATAAAAGAAACTTAGAACCAGAATTAAACGCAAGGTCACCGTGCATCAACATTTCATTGATGTGATAACGTAGCGATCTCCGCTTTTGTGGTATTGAATTTGGAAGAGAAGTTTTAGTTCTTCCAGCACCTGATCTATGTTTTCACTGGTAAACCGGGTAGTCAGCAAACATTTGCTGGCCGATTTAATTTCAGAGGCAAGGCTTAGGTTCTGATGAAAATGCCTGCCAATATCCTGAAGCGCGCGGTCCAGTGGGGTATTTTTAAATTCAAGCACCTGTGCCGACCAACTAAATTGGTTGGGGCTGAGAATGGGACTGGAAACGATATCTTCACCCGATAATTTCATCCTTTCCCCTGCATTGAGGATAATGGATCTGCCTTCATATTCGTATTTAACTCGGCCTTCTTCGACAGCTACCTCTGTCTCACCGGGCAAGGAGGTAACAGAAAACCGGGTACCCAAAACAGTAACCTTTCCTTTATTTAGTGCCACCGTAAAAGAAGCACCACTTTCTTTTTTGGCCACTTTAAAAAAGGCTCTTCCTGCCAAAGCAACCCCTCTTTCTCCATTATATTCCAGGCGGGTATTTTTATCTAGGGTCACCTCACTTCCATCATTTAATTTGCTGTTGTAAATTGTTGCTTCAGCTACCAGGGTAACATTTGAGGTTGACCTTTGGTAGAGATAGAGCCCGCTTACAGCTAACAACCCCGTAAGTAATGCCGCAACCGCCCATTTTCGCCACATGGGCACAACTTTGTGATATGGCTCAGAAGTTATTTTTTCAAAAGCATCGGCAACAGGATATTGTTGGTAGCCTTTAAGTTGGTCCACTGGAAGTTGACCTTCCCATTCAGCCTTCATGGACTGAAGATTTGTGGAAGCTTCGTCCTTCCACATTTGGATCAGGTCAGCTTGCTTATGTCCGTCGCTTTCCCTTAGTTTAGATATGTTGTCTCTTAGGTTCATAGTCTTACTTGTAAATAACGCTTAAATGGTGTCCAATTGTTTTCTAATCAGCTTGAAGGCCTTGGTAATCTGGTTTTCTATGGTTTTTACAGCAATCTGCATCTCCTGCGCTATTTCTTTGTGGCTCATGCCCTCTATTTTTGATTTTACAAAGATAACGCGGCATTGGGTAGGCAATTGTCGTATAGATTGAAAGATCTTTTCTTTTAACAGGTAATCGTCCGCTATCTCCTCTTTGTAATCCGGGACGACAATTTTTTCACCCTCCAGCGCAACAAAAACCAATTTTTTAGCCCTGATTTTTTCCATTGCTTTGTGGTACACGCTTTTGAAAAGATAGGCTTTTGGATTGTCTAATTCCCCTAAACCCTCTCTTTTGTCCCAAATGTGCGTAAATACCTCCATCACTACATCCTCGGCATCATCATTCATCCCCAGTGTCAGATAGGCGTAGTTGCACAACGCATTGTAGTACGTATCAAACAGGTACCTGAAAGTTTCTTTGTCCACCGGTTACTGGAGTTTCCGGGACAAGTTAAGCAATTGCTGGTTTTTTTTAAAATACTTATTCTACTGAAAATGCCGTAGTCAGATTATCGATCAGCTGTTTTACAAATGGCATTTGAGATAAGGAGTGAATTTGTGGGTTGGTTTCTATGTCGTAGACCGGATTGCTGCCAAATTCTTTTTTAACATCTATGATAATGGTAAGTCCTGCTTCTTTACCCTCTTCAATGACAATGTTGGCAGGCAATTCTATGGTTCGTAGTGATTCATTTGCACCTGTGTGGAGCGCATAACCTGATTCCAATGTGCCATCACCATCCAAATCTATCAATCCTTCAGTTTTGGTGAAAACATAGCTTTTCCAACCACTCCAATATTCTGCCTGATTGCTCAGCACATGATCATTGGAAAAATCAGCCGGTGTTTTGTCATTGCTTGCCTTGGGCACCCCTAAGGTAAATTGTATGGAATTATAGGAACCAGGCTTAACACCCCCAATGGTATAGTCGTATCCATTGGCTGCCTGTGTGGCACCGGTATGCGAATTGGTTAAATTATGGTACGAAATATCGTGGATGCCAACAGAACCTGATGCATTTTTAAGTTTTACATCCGCCAAGAAAAAACTGAACCTGCTAAAGGTCATTTTCTGACCACTAGGGTAGGTGTAATTGTCAAACATGACCAGGGTTTGGTCTCCATACCTGAGTTTAAATTTTAACTTCAAATCACCACTTCCAGCAATGGGATCATCATCATTACATCCCAAAAAAAAGATAGGCAGAACCAATATAACCAAGGCAAAAGGACGAAATAACTTCATGTCAGACAAGGATAAGTTTAAGTGAGTACATTCTCTGTTTCAACGCTTTGACGGCAGTATTTAGTTCTCGATTTCCCCTGATATTAATCAGAATAAAGCTCTTAAAAGTGTTTGCAGGCTAATGCCTTCTGCTTCGGCCTTGTAGTTTCTTACTACCCTGTGTCTTAGCACGTTTTCCGCAATGGCCTTAACATCTTCTATATCAGGAGAATACTTGCCCATAATGGCAGCATGACACTTGGCACCTAAAACTAAATATTGAGACGCCCTTGGTCCTGCTCCCCAGGAAATGTATTTGTTGACTTCCGCAGTAGCCAGGTCCGTTCCAGGTCTGGTTTTGCAGGCCAGCGAAACGGCATATTCCAGCACATTGTCAGCAATTGGTATTTTCCTGACCAGGTTTTGGAAGAACAAAATTTGTTCTGTGTTCAGTATCGATTTTAAGGAAGTTGACTGCGCTCCTGTTGTGCTTTTTATCACATTGAGTTCTTCGGCATAGCTGGGGTAGTCTAATTGGATATTAAACATAAAACGGTCCAACTGCGCTTCCGGTAGGGGGTAGGTACCTTCCTGTTCGATGGGGTTTTGGGTGGCTAACACAAAAAAAGGCTTAGCTAAAATGTGTTTGGTGCCACTGATCGTTACCGACCTTTCCTGCATTGCTTCAAGCAGGGCTGCTTGCGTTTTGGGTGGGGTACGGTTGATTTCATCGGCAAGAATGATGTTGGCAAATAACGGTCCCCTGTTAAATCTAAAGGATTTGTGCTCATCCAGAATTTCCGATCCTGTAATATCTGACGGCATTAAATCCGGTGTAAATTGAATACGTTTGAAATCCAGATCAAGCACATCCGCTATGGTACTCACCAGCAAGGTTTTAGCCAAACCGGGAACACCAACCAGCAAGCTGTGTCCGTTGGCAAATAAGGAAATCAAAACGGATTTAACAACTTCATCCTGTCCTACGATGACCTTGCCGATTTCTGATTTAAGCTCCTGGTAAGCACTGGCCAAACCATCAACGGCTGCAACGTCAGAATTATACATAAATGTTTAATTTTCAATAATTAAGAATAAAAACAAGCGACAAAATTAACAAAATCCCGTATTTAAACGAAAGGGAAACAAACAATGTTTTGTTAAAAATGAATCCGTGTACACTTGTGGGCATTCATTATCTTTGCATTCATGGATACAAATTTTCCGCATCACACCAAAGAAGCCTGGCTTGAAAAGGTAGAAAACGAATTACCTGAAGGTAAGACTTTGCAGGAGCTTGCTATCCAACGACCTTTGTACAACCATGATGGCTTTTCATGGCCAGGACCCCAAAACCAGGTAGAAGGATTTTTGCCCTCTGCGGAATGGAAAATTACCGCACGTTGCCATGACAATCTTTCTTGCCTGCAGGCCCTTCAAAATGGTGCTGAAGCATTATGGCTTTCTCCCGGTAAAGAGGACTTACCTGCTGATCTGTTGGCCGGCGTCCATTTGGATTACATTCATACCCTCCTGGATTTTTCATCATTGAATGGATCTGAGATGGTTGTCTGGGAAAACTGGTTAAACAACCAATCAACAACTGCGGTTATCATCCCTTTTAATAGAACTCCCATTCACAAAAATATCTCCCACCTATCGGCATTGGCGAGCACGCCTGATGACCTGGCTGATGTCATGAGCAGGATGATGGCCAGTGAAGAAGAAGATACTCAGGGTTGGCTGGTCCACCATGATGTGGGCTCCGATTTTTATGGAGAAATTGCCTGGTTACGCGCCCTCAGATCCTTGTTCCTTGACTTGATCGATCGAAACAAGGGAACCAAAAAAATGTATACATTGGCCCGACTCCAACCTTCTGGCCTGGACCCGAATCAGGATTTGATTCGGTTTACCTATCATTCTTTATCTGCTGTTTTGGGTGGTGCCAATTACCTGGCTGGGCCTGATTGGAAAGGAAGTGAAAACAACTATTCAAGATTGGTGCAAAACCTCCAGCATTTGATGAAACAGGAAGGAAAACTCCACTACTTTCAGGATGCTTTGGCAGGTAGTTATTTCATTGAAGACATTACTTCAAAATTGGTGGAAACCACCCATTTAAAACTAAAAGGATAAAAGACCGCGACTGGCTGCCCGGACTCAATTATTGCGAAAGTGATCAATGGAAAGCACCGCCGCGGCCAGATTTTTATTGCTGTGCTACCATCCTGAAATCAAAGTTTTCTCCAAAAAACTGCATGGTATAATCCAACTGTAAGGTTCCATCATAGTAAAAACCATCACCCCAGATTTCAACCCCCGGAGCCAAACTTTGTCTGTGAATATCGATGTCCCATTTCAATCGATCGGTTTCATCTATGTCTGTCCTGACTGTAGACCATATCTCTCCATCAAAGGGTGCGTCGATGAGTATATCATCATTGCCGGCTGCTGAAACATTGATATTAAATGGTCCGGCTATTCCCACCACATGGGCATCATAAAGTCCTAAAATAGGTAAAATTTCATCGTCAATATCCTGACAGGAAAACATGAATAGTGCACAAAAAACTAGGGTAATGGTTTTTTTCATTTTCTGTTGATTGAATTGGTGAATGTAATGTTGTGACGATTGTTGGATGGATTGTGCTACGACCAGCATCTTCGTTTAAGTATCAATTAACTACTTGTGTTAATGATTTGTGAATGAAGTCTATTCTAAATGAGTAAGGTCAAAGTCTGGAGTGAGAACCATCATTATTCAAAGGATATAACCATGAAAGGGAGTATTTTTGCGGGAAATTAATTGACAATGGAGAATACAGCCGACATACTCATCATCGGCGCAGGTCCGGTTGGACTTTTTACCGTTTTTGAAGCAGGATTGTTAAAGTTGCGTTGCCATTTGGTTGATTCTCTCGCCAGTGCCGGTGGCCAGCTAAATGAGATTTATCCCAAAAAACCCATCTATGATATACCGGGATATCCGGAGGTCCTTGCCACAGATCTGGTAGAAAACCTGATGAAACAAATCGCTCCTTTTAATCCCACGTTTACATTTGGGGAAAGGGCAGAAAAATTGGAAAAAGTAGGCAATAACCAGTACAAGGTGACCACCAACAAAGGCACCGAATTGTTTGCCCCCGTGGTAGCTATTGCAGGTGGACTCGGTAGTTTTGAACCAAGGAAACCACCCATCGAAGGCATCGAAAAATTTGAAGACAAGGGCATCGACTACATCATCCGTGATCCTGAAAAATACAGGGGCAAAAAACTATTGATCGCAGGTGGAGGTGATTCTGCCCTCGACTGGACCATCATCCTTGCCAACATTGCAGAAGAAGTAATCATGATCCATAGAAGAACTTCTTTTAGAGGCGCCATCGACAGTGTGGAAAAAGTAATGGAACTGGTCAATCAGGGCAAGGTGAAACTAGTAACCAATGCGCAGGCTGTAGACCTGATAGGGGATGAAAGGTTGAAAAAAGTAGTGTTAGAAATCGATGACCAGGACAACCAGGAAGTGGATGTAGACTATTTTATCCCTCTTTTTGGTTTGAGTCCAAAGTTGGGTCCGTTAGCTGATTGGGGCCTCGAAATTGATCAAAATGCCATTGTGGTCAATACTTTTGATTATAGCACCAATTTGCCGGGGGTTTATGCGATTGGCGACGTTAACACATATCCGGGAAAGCTAAAGTTGATACTTTGTGGCTTTCACGAAGGTACTTTGATGGTACAATCTGCTTTTAGGTATATTTACCCGGATCAAAAACTCAGTTTTAAATACACCACCGTTGCCGGGGTGAACCCTTTTTAAAAGAAAGTATTTAGTTGTTGGAATAAAAAAAGCCCTTGTCAATGACAGGGGCTTTTCGCTTTGATTTCTATTTTTTTTGTTTAATTGCCTGGAGCAACGATTCCACTATTATCAAGGGTACCATTGAATAAACCGGTACCTTTATATACTCCCATTGCTGCATTGATGAAGTTACCGGAACCTATTTCGGTAATGGTACCATTGTTGGTCAACATCATCGAGTTAGACCAGGTTGCACCGGCATTGACCTGAACTGTAACGCCAACTGGAATCACATTCACACCAATTGAAGATACATTGCCAACCACTTCAATGGTATTGCCGGACATAGCAACAGCCAGGGCTGCTTCTATACTGGCATAACAAACACCGTTTAAGGTTACTAAATAGGGTGGTAGATTAAGAGCAAATACATTATCGTTACAATCATTGGCATTGTTAACATAACCCATGGGTTGATTACAATAGCTTTGGCTTACTGCTGGATTACCATATCCATCTCCATCCATATCCTGGTACCAGGTTGAGAAAGTACAAGTACCTGGAGCAGTTGAAACCGTTCCTGATTCTGCACTCACCACCATTGGATCATTGTCACAAGAACAACGCGTTTTGATGTTTTGGACCGGACCTGTTTGATTGTAGGTAGGAAGTACACTTGTCCATGACCCTCCGTTTACTTGATATTGTAAGGTTGACATTGCAGGGCAGGGACTTCCACCCGGAGCTGTGATGGAACCACCATTGACAGCACACATTGGATCACAACTGCTATTGGTAATACCTACATTGGCAGGAGCACCAGAAAACATAGGGCATGGTGGAATAGGGAAAAATTGAGTGCTGTTACATGCCCCGAAAGTATTGGCAGAAGCACCAACTACCCAGGTGGTTTCTCCTGTTCTTTGTATAGATCCATCAACTGTGCCTGTTCCGTCTTCCTGCACGCCTATATCTACAGATAATTTACCATTGGCAGGTCCCCCAAGTGCAGTAAAGGTACCTTCATACGAGTAAAAATCTACAACGCCTCCATTAGGATCAATAAGTGCCCATCCATCAGGCGTGCCGCCACCTCCCTGGAATGCAAAACCACCATTTGTACCGGGAACATCAATAACCACAACCCCAACATTTTCACCTGAAACATTACAGGTTATAGGTAAAGTGCCACTAAGGAGACTTGGATTTCCATAGGGTAGGCCATTCGATCCATCATAATAATAGATGGACCATCCGGCCAAATTGGTGCCGCTGGCTCCTGCAATTTCTATTCTTTCGTTAGCATCAATCCCTGTATT
>CALMSX010000027.1 GCA_937872515.1 uncultured Bacteroidota bacterium | reverse complement strand
CATACATACATATTTTGAGGTTGTTCCGTAAATTCGGGACTGGGGTTGACGATAACATCAATGGAAGCTGTTCCGCGACATCCTTTGGCATCGGTTATCGTAACATTATATACACCTGTATGAATATTCCAAATGGAAGGATCAATTACGGGCGCTGCTGCAATGGAGGTAAATCCATTAGGCCCCGTCCAATTATAACTATATGGAGGCGTGCCTAATTGAACAAAATTAACACCTAGGTTTATTGCCGCATCTTCGCAAACTTCCACATCAGGTTTAGGTGTAATAGTTAGAGAAGGGAATACAGTGATGGTAAATACCCTGGGTGCTCCCTGACAAGTAATGTTGCCGCTTGTAAAATTAGGTGTTACCGTAATGGTAGCGACCACATCTGCTCCTGTATTGTTGATGGCTGTAAATGATGGAATATTACCACTTCCATTGGCCGCCAAACCAATGGTTGGATTGTTATTGGTCCAGGTATAGAATGCAGATGGAGGAGATCCCGTAAAAGAAATGGCCTGAGTTAAGGTATTGGCACATACCAATTGACTGGCAACAACATTTACTTGAGGTCTTGGATTCACTGTGATGGTTGCGCTAATGGCCGTTCCTGTGCAGGTAAAGCCATTGCGTGTGAAACTTGGAGTGATGGTAAATGTAACCACTTCAGGAATGTTCCCCGCGTTGATCAAGGTGCCTGCAATATTTCCGGTACCAGAAGTTGGAATTCCGGTAACCGCCGGATTAGTTCTGGTCCATGTATAAACGGTGCCAACCACATTACCTGAGAGAACGATCGTTGTAAAGGCCGTTTCCGAACATGAAGTTTGAGAGGCTGGTGTGGCTACTGCATTGGGAACAGGATTGATTAGCACAACCATAACATCGCTTACAGATGGACAAACGCCCTGTGGATCATTGGTGACCAGGGTAAATGTTATGGAACCGCTGTTGATCTCAGCTAAAGTGGGTGTATAACTTGATACTGGTTGATTGGAAGGGCTAAAAGAACCAGCTAATGGTGGTGCCATCCAGGTACCGGATGATGCTGAACCTCCGATGCTACCTGTCAGAGAAATGACAGGACTATTGGAACAAAGTTGTTGATCAGCTCCTGCATTTACCGATGCGGCTCTTTCTATTGAAATGATTACTGAATCTCTTACCTGGCGACAAGGTCCTGCGGGATCATTGGTTGTCAGGTAAAGTTTAACTGAACCTGCTGTAATATCACCCGCTCCAATATTGTAGGTAGTGTTTAAAGAACTGGCATTGGCAAAACTTCCACTACCTCCTGACCAAGCTGCTGAAGAAGCTGAACCACCAATTGAACCGGAAAGACTTACAGAAGCAGTACTTGAGCAAATCGTTTGATTGGCGCCAGCATCAACAATGGCAGCAGGATTGATAAAATAAACAACCGTATCCACTCCACCTTGACATACATTGCTGCCCGGATCATTGGACATAGCTCCAAAACTGATGCTTGTCTGGGCCATTCCATTGGCGTTCAATACAAATTTGGCATTGGGTGAGGTATCGGGTCCTACAAAACTACCAAAAGCTGAATTTAATTGCCATACCATAGCGGTAGCCACACCACTTAAGGTAGCATTTAGGAAGAGGGTATCTGTGGCACAAACTGTTTGGTCAGGGCCGGCATTGATGATGGATGCTGGATCGATTTGAACTCGCACTGTATCAATATCCGGTCCACACAGACCTACAGGGTCATTGGTAGTAAGAATTAGATATACTTGATTAGCAGCGGTATCTGCTGTTGAGAATACATAGGATGCATTAAGTGCTGTATTGGACGGTACAAATGTCCCCGTTCCAGTGGTGGTCCAGCTTGCATTTGAAGCCGCCCCCCCTATACTTCCGTGCAATGGTATCTGAATGGTCGATGCACACACAGTTGTGTCATTACCGGCATTGGCAGTGGCTTTAGGGTTGATAAAATAGACAACCGTATCTACCCCACCCTGGCATACATTGGAGCCAGGATCACTGGACATTGCACCAAAACTGATGCTGCTCTGTGCCATTCCATTGGCATTTAAGACAAATTTGGCATTGGGTGATGTGTCAGGACCTACAAAACTACCAAAGGCTGAATTTAATTGCCATACCATAGCGGTAGCCACACCACTCAAGGTAGCATTGAGGTAGAGGGTATCTGTGGCACAAACTGTTTGGTCAGGGCCCGCATTGATGATGGATGCTGGATCAATCTGAATGTGCACAGAATCAATGCCCGGACCACATAAGCCGGCAGGATCGTTGGTAGTAAGAATCAACGTAACTTCATTGGCTGCGGTATCTGCTGTAGAAAATACATAAGATGCATTGAGTGCTGTATTGGTCGGAACAAATGTGCCGGTTCCAGTGGTGGTCCAACTGGCATTAGAAGCTGCGCCTCCAATACTACCATGTAGCTGTATTTGGATGGTCGATGCACAAACAGTGGTATCATTGCCTGCGTTAGCTATCGCGCTCGACCCAATAATATAAACAACGGTATCCACCCCTCCCTGACATACATTGGAACCTGGATCATTACTCATGGCACCAAAACTTATGCTGCTCTGAGCCATGCCGTTGGCATTTAAGATAAATTTGGCATTGGGAGATGTATCAGGACCCACAAAACTACCAAAAGCTGAATTTAATTGCCATACCATTGAGGTGGCCATACCACTTAAGGTAGCATTGAGGTAAAGTGTATCAGAGGAACATACATTTTGATCCGGACCTGCATTGATAATGGATTCCGGATCTATGGTAACAACCATTGAATCAATAGCTGTAGGGCAAGCTCCGGTTGGATCAGCGGAAGTCAATATTAAAGTAACCACATTGGCAGCAGTGTCTGCTGCACTGAACGTGTAGATAGCATTGAGAGTTGATGTGGAAGGAGTAAATGATCCCGTTCCAGTTGTTGACCAGGTACCCGTACTTACGGTGCCACCAATGACTCCTAAAAGGTTGATGCTTGTGGTAGATGCACATATTGTGACATCTTGGCCAGCGTTGGCAGTGGCGGCATTGCCCGTTGTAACCTGAATGCCTATGTCTACACTGTCCCTTACACCACAACTATCTGTGTAAATACAGTTGTACAAGCCCGGGACCGTTGCCAGGTAGGTCGAATTATCTGCATTCGGAATTGCAGATCCGTTCAAGTACCATTGGAAGGCACTTTCACCTCCGATAACTTCAAGTTCAACCGGATTTCCGCAATACATGGTGGAGCCTACAGCTGTGACTGATGAAGAACAACATTGATTGATCAGGCCCCTCAAATCATCAGGAAGTGACATCAGCGAACTAGGAGCAACAACTCCTAAGGTATCCCAGAGTTTAAAGCTGGATGCAATGTTACTTACAAGAATTTCTCCGCCTCCAAGATAATAGGCTCCAAATGTTTCACCACCTGGGGTCCCTGAAACGGGAATATTTGTAATCAAATAAGGTGGTGTATCTTGAATTTTTTCAAATACCATAGTGGTGTTGCCGCTCCAATGATAAAAAGCGTTGCTTTCTGGCACGTGAAGTATCACCTCACCATCTGCACCGTTTCCAAGGGATGTCGCAAAGACTTTGGTGGCATTGGTATGATCAATTAAATACATGGTTTCAGGAACGGTTGCCCCATCACCAGTTACACCAAAAAGTTGTCCGTCATCTCTAAACGTAATGGAAGAAAAATTGTCTCCCAAATTTCCAATTTGGGTACACACTCCAGTAAGGGCATTAATTTTAGCCAGGATTCTTCCGCTAACTCCAGATACTTTTAAGATGGCATAGTGTTCGCCTGTAGTTGGATGGGTAGCCAAACCATTGATGCCAGTAATGGTGAATCCGGCAAGACTAGGGGCAAGTCTCCTCACAACAGTCAACAAATCCAGGTTTATCAACCACATAGAATCTTGAAATGGCGACGCCCCTGCTATCAAATTGGTCTTTCTGTAATTTACTCCATTGATGATGGCTGGGTTAGATGCATAGGCAACCTGACAGCCAGGTGCAGTGGCATAAGAAACGGCCACATTATAACTGCCCGCATTTAAATTATTAAATATATTGGAAGCCTGAGGGCTACCTCCATTTAAGGAATAATTGAGAGGTGAACTTCCGGTTGCATTTATTACTATGCTGCCCATCGGACTCGGAAATACAGGTTGATTTACAACTACGGAAGAAATAATTGGATTGGGTTTAACGGTAACGTAGGCGGTATCCGGTACACCAGGCATTCCGTTAAATGTAGGTGTGAAAATGAACATGACGGTTACATCAGCACCAGAAGTGTTGGTTAATGATCCACTGACTGGTCCTGAACCTGAGGCTGCCAAACCGGTGACGGCCATGGTCTGATCTCTAGTCCAACTAACTGTTGATGTGATAGGCGATAAAGTGGTCGATATGGTTATCAAATCGCCGGAGCACACCGTTTGATTTTCAGGACTTACTACAACCGTAGCCAATGGATCTGCAAAATTAGGTCTGATGACAAATGCTCTTTGGAATGAAACTCCAAATTGTTCCACATTTGCCCAGCCACCGAAAGGGCTTGTCGGCCAATTTACCCAGTTGGCGCCAGGTGTAAAGATGTCTTGGGTTGTGCCAACAGAAAGTGTAGAATCAATTTCAACCGCACAAACAACTACCGAGTCATTTGTTGATACACTCAATGGAGGATCTACCGGGATAATGAAGAAAGAATCTAAGATGCCACCTGATGTGTAGGCAGGTGAAGCATACAGTTGAGTGGTAGGGACACCATTCTGAATTTTAAATACAGCCAGTCCATATTGGCCGGGGGCTTTCAAATCATTTAAGTAGATTCCCACTGAAGTCATCCTGGCATCAGCGGTAATATAATATTCAGATCCTAAATAACCGCCATTCCCGGCTCCAATACCGAGAGCACCAGTTATAGGACTGATGTCTCGAGCAAAGGTTGAATCCACAATTTCAAATGCATCTGATAATGTGTCATTCGAAGTATCTTCGTCTGCTTCTGTAATTTTGGCTATGTATTCAATGTTATAAATTCCGGGAGTTGTGGTACTATAATTTGTCAAAGTCTTCACAACAGTAGCATTGGGCGCTAAGGAAGCAGCGCCACCGGTAGAAGTATTGTTGAACACTACCATCGAACCTCCGTCCGTTATCCTTGCTTGCATCTGCGGATTGCTAACCGAACTAAAACCAATGTTTTTTAAGGTGCCTTCAACAACAAGCGGATAATTCATAAAGCCTGGAATGGTTGAAAATTCAGAACTTGGCTTGAAGGAAAATTGCGAAATATCAATGTTGTTGATGTTTTCTACCACGACATCATCAATCAACAAAAGAAATTTATCGTTCGAATTATTTCTAAATCCAATGTAAACATTTTGTCCTGCAAAGGCCGCCAGTGAAACACTTCTTGTGGTCCAGGTGCTATTCTCTGCAGAAGTGCTGAATAAAACAGTGGAGTTAGTTACCATATTGCCCAAATTGCCGGCACTGCCAGTTGGTACGTTGGGGGCAACCATGATTCTAACTTCATACCCATCTCTAAAAGCAGGGTCATAAGCTACTGCATTCCATGAAAGAAGACTATTCGGGGTAAGTGGACCAATTACAGGTGTCCACATCCAATCATCAGCCGCGCCCTGAGGAGCATACCATGATGTGCTAAACGCAGCTGAGTCAACAACGTTGAATGAGAAATCTTCTCTTCTCTCCCATGCATCATTTACATAAACTACTCCAGGGTCAGGTATTTTATTGTCTACATTGACCAGGGTCCATCCGGAAGGGAAGACATAGGTACCCGGCCCACCAGCAGTGGGACCTGGAACGTTGTCAAAATCTTCGCTGAACAAAATCTGCGACCTCAATTGATTTGGAGAGATCAAGGCAGCAAGAAAAAGAAATAACAAAATAATTTGGGTGAAATGGTGCTGAAAACGCACCCCAAGGGACGTGGCTCCTCTTAGGCTCATCATTCTAGTTTTGGTTGTTAATTGAGTTCTGTTGATGGTCTTAGGGAACATCAACGTTCAAATATATACCAAAATATTGAAATACAATAGTTTAGAATAGATAAATCAACATTTTTTTTGAAAGATTTTTTATGGGGGTTAACCCTGAATTTAAATTCATATATATTAATAAATAATATGTATTAATTTAATTTTAAAATATTTATATATAATTAAAATTCTATTTGTTGCCGGGTATGAGTTGGTATTCTAAGGCTGTTCTAACCATTCCTGCGGTGTTTTTGACCCCCAATTTGATCATAATATTGCGGCGGTGGGTTTCCACAGTTCCAAAACTGATGAAGAGTTGCTCGGATATTTCCTGGGTGGTTTTTTCATCAATAATCATTTCAAGTATCTGTTCTTCTCTTCTCGATAATTTTGGAAAAGGTGAATTTGAAACTTTGTGATCATCCTTGTGCTCCTGGCCTATAATGATGTCAGAAATTTCCTGGCTTAAGTATTTTTTACCTTGTTGTACATCCATTATCGCCTCAATAATTTCATCCTTCCCTGCATTTTTGTGCAAATATCCATCTGCACCATTTTTGAGCATCAACTTTATCAGATTGGATTCACTGATCATAGAAAGAGCAATGATTTTAAGGTCAGGATATTCTTTTTTTATAATTTTACAAGCCTCAATTCCATTCATATCAGGCATATTGATATCCAGCAATACTACATCTGGTAATCCTTCTTTTAAAGCTGAAATGAGAAGAGGTGCCGACCTAAAGCACTGAGCTACCTGTATTTCTTGCTCACCATCCAATAGGATACGAAGGCCTTCCAATACCAATTGATGATCGTCTGTGATCCATACTTTTATCATTTAGTCTGTATTTATTGGGTACAAAGGAATTTCAATATTGATGGTAGTACCCTGATTTGGCGTAGAGTCAATGTTCAAGTTACCTTCAAGGTATTTTACCCGTGATTCTATACTTTTCAGTCCCAGCCCCTTGCCTTGCAATAATTGGTTTACGTCAAATCCTTTACCGTTGTCTTCAATCATTACATTCAAACCACTTTCATGGCCCACTAACTGAATAAGCATATGACTTGCGCCAGAATGTTTTAAAGCATTATTTACAACTTCCTGAATGATGCGATAAATCATAACTACTTTTTGTTCACCTAAAACTTCTTCTTTCACGTTGTGAATATCAACATCACAATGAATGCCCTTACCTAAAACAGTTTGTCGGATGTCAGCTAAAACGCCTTCGAGTCCATTCATTTTTAGTGAATAGGGCACCATATCATGGGCTATTCTCCTTACTTCTACGCAAGCCTCATCTATTAATTGATTGGTTTTTTCATAGATGTTCATTTCCTTGATGTTGGCAATTTCCCTCTCAATGGCATTGAAATGCGCCTTCACGGTAGTGAGCAGCCCTCCCAGTCCATCGTGCAAATCCTGGGCTATTCTCAATCTTTCTGACTCCTGACCTTCAATCATTGAGTTGAGTGCCAACAACTTGTTTTTTTGTTCAAGATCAGCAATCCGCTGTTTTTGGATGAGTGCATCTTTTTCCACCATTTCACGCTGATGTTTTAATTTTCTTCGATAGATATAATACCCTACACCTCCCAGTGTAGTTAAAAAAAATGCAAGACCAATCAGGCTTCTTTGTCTGTTTTTAGACTTAGTCAATTCAAGGTCTTTTTTTAAAAGTTCTCTTTCTTTCTCCTGGGTTTGGTATTTGACTTCATAATCTGCAATCTTACCATCAAATATTTGTTGAAAACTGGAATCCTGAACTGCAATGTAATTTTCAATGGCCTTGTATGCCTTTTGCTGATCACCCTTTTTTTTGTACATTCGATATAAATTGATGTACAGATTTTTTTTCTCTTGAGCTGTCGGTTTAAGATTCAACATTTTGAGATAAAGTTGCTCTGCTTTTGCAAATTCATTATCTTCCTCATACAATTCACTCAACACCATGCTGCGGTAACTCACTCTTTCTGCAGAAATGCTATCTTTAATCATGGTCTGTACGATTCTTTCGAGGGTTTGTTTTGCCTCTTCCTGATTGGTGAAATAATCATCCATGCCTAAGTGACGCATATCGCTCAAGCCCTTGCCCTGCTTTTTAAACAATATATATTCTTTTAAATATTTTTCGAAAACCTTTTGGTCTCCCCTGGCTTTTAGAGCAACCAATACTGAGTGAAGGACAAATCCTTTGTTCATTCGATTGGGAGAATCCTTCACATAACTGTAACTTTTATTGAGATAATAATCAGCCTTTTTGTAATTTTTTAATGCCAAATAGATTCTATATTTATTGAAATTGGGTCGCCACAAAACTTCCTGATCTGATCCTTTACTGTAAAAATCTTCACATAAATGGGTAAAATACAGTGCACTGTCCAGCTTATCCACGTTGATGTAACCATTGGATATGTTATTGGTCAACATGGCCAATTTGGAGTCAATATCTTTTTGATTTTTTAAAGCTTTCCATGCAGGCAAGCCCCAATTAAATATCTTTTTATTGTCAGATCCAGTTAAAGAATTCGAAATCATTCTTAACATTAAATCCATAATTTTTGGTTCTTTGGGTGCAGCTTTGAATCGTTCAAATACAGCCAATTCACAGACTGAGCCTCCAAAATGTTCAACTGCAATAATTTTATAAATTTCTTTTATTCTTGCTTCATTTTTGGTAGTATCCAACTCGGCAAGTAAATTTTCACATTGCCCATTCAGTAGAAAAGGAAAGAATACCAACAAAAACAGACATCTCATTTTCTTCAATGCTCTCTATATTTCTCGTAAAAATACCAAGAAATACAAGCATTTATGGGGATTCTAAAAAATCTATGATTTCATATATTTTCCTCTCCCAAACCCAAATCATTACCATCGAGCATTTTCAGCCAAGCAAGTTTTTTTTATTTAGTAAAAAACTTCAAATCAAAGGTAGATTTACATCCATTTTATTTACCTTGGTTTTAACTATCAAAATTTGGTGATATGTGGTTGACCCTTTTATCCTTTGTACTTGTCATGATTTTTGTCTCCTGGTTAGGCAATCGTTTGATGGGTACTGAAAACAATACCACGCGGGATGGATATTTTCTGGGAGGCAGAAGTCTTACCGGAATCGTCATTGCCGGCTCTCTTATCATGACCAATATTTCAACCGAACACCTGGTAGGCATGAATGCATCGGCCTATAAAAATGGTGCCCTGGTAATAACCTGGGAAGTAACTTCAGCAATCGCTCTTGTCCTTGCTGCTCTATTTTTTGCCCCTTCTTACCTCAAATTAGGCCTTACTACCATTCCAGAATTGTTGGAAAAAAGATTTGATGCCCGGACCAGAAGTTGGGTTGACGGCTTACTCATTGTTTCTTTCACCCTTACTTTGCTGCCCATTGTTCTGTACACGGGAGCCATCAATATTGAACATCTGTTTGACCTATCCAATCTACTACATGTAAGTCAAAAAACGGGAATCTGGATTACAGTCATCATAACCGGCACCATTGGCGCCATATACGCCATATTCGGAGGCTTAAAAATGGTAGCCATTACAGATACGCTGTTTGGAGCCGGGCTTATCATTGGAGGTCTTGCCATACCTCTTTTAGCACTTTCGCAACTGGGTGATGGCAATATGGTTGATGGTTGGAACATCGTTTGGTCGGGGAGCAGGGAAAAGTTTAACGTCATTAGTTCTGAGCCCTCAGTGGGTGTTGGTGCCCGGGATGCCATTCTACCCTTTTCTACCCTATTTACTGGTATGATCATCAACCAACTTTACTTTTGGGCCATGCACCAATCCATCGTCCAAAGGGTTTTAGGTGCTGCCAGTCTTAAAGAGGCACAGAAAGGATTGTTGTATACCGGCATTCTGAAACTGCTCATGCCCCTCATCATTATTCTGCCAGGTATCATTGCCTTTCAATATTTTGGCAACCTTTATGCTGACAATCCGGATAGTGTTTACCCCGCTTTGGTAAAAAAGGTTCTGCCAACATGGGCAACCGGTTTTTTTATTGCTGTGGTTGCAGGTGCCGTCTTAAGCACCTTCAATAGTGGACTCAATAGTGCCGCCACCCTTTTTAGTCTTGGCATCTATCAAAAAACCATTAAACCTGATGCAACAGCTCCCGAAATCGTAAGAATTGGAAAAACAACTTCCATTGTTTTGGCTGTGTGTTCCATTGGTGCAGCACCTTTTGTTGCCAATGCCCCAGCCGGTTTGTATCAACTCCTACAACAACTCAACGGTATCTTTTTTATACCTATGGCCACCCTCATTCTGGCAGCCTTATTTATGCCATGGATTTCGTCGCTGGCTGCTAAAGTGGGGCTGATTTTTGGTTTGCTGTTTTACATCCTGCTGCAATTTGTCTTTAAAGTTGATCTCCACTTTGTTCATATTTGGGGTTTGGAATTTGTAATTAATATTGCTTTAATGACACTTGTCAGCAGGGTTTACAAAAACAAAAACACATTTAAAATAAAAGATGAAGGTTTTGTGGCAATGGCTGCCTGGAAATATGCGCTTCCCTTAAGCATTATTTTGGTCCTTCTCACCCTCCTGGTTTATCTCACCCTGGGTCATATTTCTTAATCATGGATACTAACATGATTCAGGTTATCTGTTTGGGCCACGCATGTCATGATTTTGTCAATGAGGGCTATCACCCGGGAGGCACAGTGACTTATGCTTCTCTTTTGGCAAAAAATCTGGGTGCAGAAGTAACCGTAATTACAAGTACGGGACCTGACTTTTTATTTCAACAGCTTTTTAGAGATGCCGGGATTCAATGGCTAAATTTACCTTCTAAACAAACTACCTGTTTTATCAACACACCCAGCGATGAAGGCAGAAAACAAAAAATCTGTGCAGTTGCTTCCCAAATAACAGCAAACTCTTTACCGTCTTTTCCTTTCCCCCAAATTGTACACTTAGGTCCCATTGCCAATGAAATCCACCCCGATGTAATCCAGCTTTT
>CALMSX010000026.1 GCA_937872515.1 uncultured Bacteroidota bacterium | reverse complement strand
TGGAAGAGATTGGTATTTTCTACTTAAACATTTAGAGCATTGAGGTGCATTAAGCTTAAATTTTCTCCCATAAATCTTGATGTGTCTTCATGACCTTAATGCGTGTGCCATTAAAACGCAGTTTTGTAGTGCGTTTCAAAAGAAAGTACTTTTCTCGTTTATTAGTGAAAAAAAATTTTGTGGGGTTGTAATTCGTAAGGAATCCCATGTATAGACTTTACTCATTTGGAAGAGGTTGGTATTTTCTACTTAAACATTTAGAGCATTTAGTGGCATTAAGATTTGATACTCTCCATAATACTTAAAGTGTCTTCATGACCTTATTGCGTGTGCCTATAAAACGCAGTTTTGTAGAGCATTTCAAATAAAATGCCATTCTAATTGTGTGGACTTCCTTTTTATCCAGACAAAATAAAATTTCGTAGATTTGGTTTTCATTCATTTAAAAGTGAATTTCAAATTATGGGCAAATTTGTATCCACCATTACCATTCTGCTAGTCACATTTTCCCTTTATGGGCAGACCCAACTGAAGGTCAATGTATCTTATCCCGACCCCACAGAAGGGAGGTTGATATTGATGATATCCAATGATTTCAGCGCAGAGCCACGGTTTCAGATTACAGATGATGTTAAGAGTCAGGTGGCGGCAGGAGTCAATATTTATGAAAAAAGCAGTGGCACCGCCGTGACATTTCCTCACAAGGATCAGGTTTTGTATCCAATCAATAAATGGGAGGATCTGCCGGAGGGTGAGTACCAGGTGCAGGCCATGATCAACCGGTATGAAACCTTTAACCTCAGCACCGGGCATGCCGTGCAATTGCCACCCGATATGGGAGAAGGACAGCACTGGAATACCAAGCCCCTCAATATTTACAGCCAGCCCGTAAAGGTTCAATTAAAAAAAGGCCAGGCAACAGAAATAAATCTAATGCTGGATCAGTACATAGCGCCATTGCCTGAGCCAAAAAACACCCAATGGGTGCGGCACATAAAAATGAAAAGTGAAAAATTATCCAAATTCTGGGGCAGAGATGTGATCCTTGGGGCCCATGTGTTGCTGCCCAGAGACTGGGATAAAGAAACCGACCGCAATTATCCATTGATGATTTACCACGGACATTTTCCCTCAGATTTTGGAGGTTTTCGGACAGAGCCGGTGCCGGCAGACATGGATACCTCAGATTACAGCAGTCGATTTCATATCTACGGTTACAAAAAATTACAACAGGAAGAAGCCTATCGTTTTTACCAACAATGGACCCACGATACTTTTCCCAGATTTATCATCATAGAAATTCAGCATCCCACACCTTACTACGACGACTCCTATGCCGTCAACTCTGCGTGTCAGGGTCCGTACGGGGATGCCATCACCTATGAGCTTATTCCCTACATCGAAAAAATGTTTCGGGGCAAAGGAAATGGTAAGTCCAGATTTTTATATGGCGGGTCCACCGGCGGATGGGAAGCACTGGCTGCCCAGGTGTTTTACCCGGAAGAGTACAACGGCTGTTTCGCTGCCTGTCCGGATCCCATCGATTTCAGGGCCTACTGTACCGTTAATATATACGATGATGAAAATGCCTATACATGGGATGGCCCACACCACAAAATAGAAAAACCGGCCAAACGCGACTACCTTGGCCATATTTCCTCTACGGTCAGACAAAGCAATCATTTTGAACGCCTGCTGGGTGATAAAAGTCGCTCCGGTCAGCAATGGGATATTTGGGAGGCCACCTACTCGCCAATGGGCCCGGATGGTTATCCTCAACGCATCTTCGACAAGGAAACGGGCGTGATCAATAAAGAAGTGGCTGCCTATTGGAAAGAAAACTACGACCTGGTTCACATCCTCAAAAGGGATTGGAAGACGCTGGGTCCCAAGCTGGAAGGAAAGATCCATATATACTGCGGTGACATGGACAATTATTACCTCAACAATGCCGTCTACCTCGCTGAATCGTTCCTGGAAGGCACACGTTATCCATACTACAATGGTGAAGTCAAATACGGTGACCGCGCTGAACACTGCTGGAATGGCTCTCCTGATTTACCCAATTACATCAGTAGACTGAGGTATCATACTATGTATTTATCAAAGATTTTGAAACGATTGTGAATAGGGACTAGGGACTAGGGGCTAGGGACTATGTTGTCATAAAATGTTGGAATCTTGCCAGATCAGGGTTTTCTCCATTGTAAAGGCCTTATACTGAAAATGAGATTCGGCTCTTTCTTTAACATTCAGAAAATTTAGGGAATTAAGGACTAAATTTTAATTCTCTCAATTACCTTAATGTGTGTGCCTATAAAACGCAGTTTTGTAGGGAACTGAGCATCCGGCACTTGTCCATATAATGGCGAAGTCATTGTAAGGAGCGGAGCAACCGGCAACGAGGTAACCGGGTATCCGATACCTCCGATGCTCCGATACCTCCGATGCTCCGATACCCCGATACCTCCGTTACTCAACGAAAAGCATCAGGCCTTTGAGGTAATGACCTTCTGGGTGAAAGAGGTTGACGGGGTGATCAGCACCCTGGCTGAGGTGAAACATAACACGGACATTTCGGCCTGCTTCTATACCGGCAGCAACGATGGTGTCGTAGAATAGCTGAGTGGTGACAACCTGGCTGCAGGAGAAAGTGAAGAGCAGGCCACCGGGTTTGACGGCTTTGATGGCGAGGGTGTTGAGCCTTTTGTATGCCTGTATAGCATTATGGCGCTTGCTCATGCTTTTGGCAAAGGCGGGTGGATCAACGATGACTATGTCGTAGACATCTTTGTTTTGAGTGAGGTATTCCAGCACGTTAGCGGTAATGCCCTGGTGGTTGGTACATTGATTGAGGGTGGCATTGTGCTCGGCGAGGGCTATGGCCTTCGAAGAAATATCCACGGATACTACCGTGGTGGCACCATTTTTTGCAGCATAGACAGAAAAGCCTCCTGTATAGGAGAAACAATTAAGCACCGATTTGTCTTTGCTGTACTCCCCCACGAGTCTGCGATTATCGCGCTGATCTAGGAAAAAGCCTGTTTTTTGGCCTTCTACCCAGTTGACATTAAAAAGGTGGCCATTTTCTGATACGGTGTCACTCTCTACTTCTTTGCCCCATAATACGCCATCGGCAAGTTCGTTTTTGCCGCCCAGGCTCTCTTTGGATTTGTTGTACACTGTAGTCACCTGATCACCCAGTACGTTGGTAAGTGCATTTACGATATCCGGTAAACAACGGAAGATGCCCAGAGTATGACATTGAACAACGGCTACCTTGCCATAGATATCAATGATCAGGCCTGGCACACCATCACCTTCGCCATGGATGAGGCGGAATGCATTGGTAGAGACAGCAGGAAAATGGAGGATATGCTGGCGGTATTCATAGGCTCCTTGGATCTTTGACTGCCAAAATTGTGCATCGATGTTTACATCGTCAAAGCTGAGCATGCGCACCATGATAGAACCGGGTGCAAAAATACCCGTACCGAGACAATTGCGCTGTTTGTCGTACACCTTTACGAGGTCACCATCTGTCAATCCTTTAGTTGCGGAATGGATGGCGCCGGAAAAAATCCACGGATGTTTGCGGTGCAAGCTTTGTTCCCTACCCTTTTGCAAAACAATTTCACCGTATTGATTTTCCAAGCTTTGTTATTTGGCTTTGGTGGTTGTCTTTTTGGCCGCTAGCTTTTTGGCGGGTGCTTTTTTGGCTACCGCTTTTTTTGCAGGGGCTTTTTTGGCTGCAGCTTTTTTGGCAGGGGCTTTTTCTTTAAACACACCCGGCATTTCAAGTTCAATCCATGCTTTCACCTGCTCCAATGGTGTGTTGACCAATTGATCTGCTTCCATTTTGACACCATCCACCTTAGGGATCTTAATCATCTTTTTGGCATATCGGATGTAAGGACCCCATCTGCCATTCTCGATCGAAATTTTTTCTTTGTCCCATTTGGCAATGTACCTGTTGGCCTCTTTTTCGACCTTGTCCATGATCAGGGGAATCGCTTCTTCCTGGCTGATGGTATCGTGGTTAATCCTTTTAGGTACGTTGATAAACAAATCGTTCCACTTGATAAACGGACCGAATCTGCCCTTGCCCTTGGTGATGGGCAGATCGTTATAATAACCGAGTGGAGCATTTTCATCGAGTTTTTGTTCTACCAACTCAATGGCCCTCTCTCTGGTGATACTGGCTGCTTCTTCTCCTCTGGGTATATTGGCATAGATGTCGCCAATCTTGATGTAGGGACCAAACCTGCCATTGTTGACAATCATTTCCTCTCCCTTGTACTCTCCCAATGATTTGGGCAGTTGGAAGAGTTCCATGGCATCTTCAAAACTGAGGGTCTCCATGGATTGCCCTGGCTTGAGATTGGCAAATCGTGGCTTTTCGTCCTCGGGCAATTCTTCTTTGGTACCTATCTGCACCACAGGACCATATCGGGTGATCTGCACCAATACAGAGTTGCCGGAGGCAGGATCTACACCTAAGACCCTCTTGCCCTTGGCACGATCTGCATTTTCTACTGTATTCTCAACTCCTTCGTGGAAGGGAAAATAAAATTCTTTCAGAAACTTCCTCCAGTCTACAGTACCATTGGAAATATCATCCAATTTTTCTTCTACCTCGGCGGTAAATTGGTAATTCATGATGTCCTCAAAGTGTTCATTGAGGAAGTCAGTAACAATCATACCTATATCGGTAGGATACAATCTGGATGAAGTGGCTCCCGTGTTTTCCGTAGCCGTCGTCTGACTCACCTTGTTGTCTGACAACTCCAATATGCGGTAGTTGCGCGGTGTGCCCTGCCTGCTTTCTTTTACTACATAACCCCTGTCTTTCTCCATGATCTTTGTAATGGTTGGAGCGTAAGTAGAAGGGCGACCGATGCCTAGTTCTTCGAGTTTTTTCACCAGACTGGCTTCTGTATACCTCGATGGAGGAGTGGTGTATTTTTCTGTTGCGGTCATTTTGTCGAGGTCCAGCACCTGACTCACTTTTAGCGGCGGCAGAATGCCTTTGACATCTTCATTTTCATCATCGTCTGATGATTCCATGTATACTTTTAGAAAACCTTCAAATTTCATTACCTCTCCTTCTGCCTGAAGGAAGGTATCTTTCATGGTAGAAATGCCAATAGAAACGATGGTCTTCTCCAATTCGGCATCTGCCATTTGAGACGCCATGGTTCGTTTCCATATGAGTTCGTACAACCTTTGTTCATCGCGATCACCACTTACATTTTTTTTCTCAAAATAGGTGGGCCTGATGGCTTCGTGGGCCTCTTGTGCATTGGCCGTCTTACTTTTAAATTTCCTGACCTTGATAAACTCTTTGCCAAAGCTGGTTTCAATTTCTTTGGTCACCGCGGCAATGGCCGTATCACTTAGGTTGGTTGAGTCGGTACGCATATAAGAGATATGTCCGGCCTCATATAGTTTTTGGGCAATCTGCATGGTGCGGTTTACGCCAAAATACAATTTGCGACTGGCCTCCTGCTGCAGGGTTGATGTGGTAAAGGGGGCTGGAGGGGTGCGTTTGGCCGGCTTCTTTTCTATGTCCGCAATAGAAAATGCGGCTCCATTACATTTATTGAGAAAGTCTTCTGCCTGTTTGACCTCATCCAATTTTTTGACCAGTTCGGCTTTCAGGCTCACTTTTTCTCCCCTGTCATTCAATACATCAAACCAGGCGTGAACCTTAAAGTAAGGCGTAGTTTCAAATGAGGTGATTTCTCTTTCTCTGTCAACGACAAGTCGAACCGCTACCGATTGGACCCTGCCGGCAGAAAGTTTGCCTTTAACTTTTCGCCACAAAACCTCGCTGAGTTCAAAGCCTACCAAACGATCCAAAACCCTCCTGGCTTGTTGGGCATTGACCAGGTCCAGATCTACGGTTCTTGGCTCTGTTACTGCTTTTTGGATGGCTGGTTTGGTGATTTCACTGAAAACAATTCTTTTGGTGTGCCGGGGATCAAGGTCTAAAACCTCGCAGAGGTGCCATGAAATGGCTTCTCCCTCCCGGTCTTCATCCGTTGCCAGCCATACTTCTGAGGCCTTTTTACTGGATTCTCTGAGTTCTTTTACAACCTTGGTCTTTTCAGGTGAAATGATGTAGCTGGGTTCGAAGTTTTTGTCGATCAAAACTCCTTTGTTGCCCTTGTCAAGGTCGCGCACGTGCCCGAAGCTGGATTTCACAAAAAATTCGTCTCCGAGGTATTTTTCTATCGTTTTTGCCTTTGCCGGCGACTCTACGATCAATAATTTTTTTGCCATTTAGCTAAATTAGGGAGGCTAAAATTTTACGTTAAACATTTGTAAAATATATAAAACACACAAAGATAGTAATTTATATAAATTGTAAGGGATTCCGGATTTAAAGTTGGGCAAAGGTATTAAATTATCCGATTCTATGGATTTTATCCAAGGTGATGTGTAGCCAAATGACTATAGGTTTGGTGCACAGCCCAGATGCTTTCTTGCTGCTCTTCGTAAATGAAAATCAGAAATTAATTTGCTTGGGAAACGATAAGCAGTGAAATCGTGTGGTTTGTATTTAACAGGCAGGTCTGGAAAGCCCGATCAACTCTTTTTTTTGCGCTTCTCAATGTATTGTTTTACCCTGACTTCGATGTCCTGTGGCTTTTTATTGAGGTAACGGTGATATGAAATGAGAACAAAATCAATCATTTCAGAGCTATAAAACAAGCCAAGACCCTTTAAATAATGGGAGAAACGGGAACCCTCATCGAAGTTCCAATTGTAAGCCATCCAGCGCCCCAGGCCAAAATGAAGTTTTTGCGCGATGTAATTTTCATCCTCTACCCTGATCTTATCCAAGGCTTCGGGAGGAGAAAGTCGGTCCAATTCCGCAAAAGCATCGTCGAGGTCTTTGGGTATGTAAACTCCATTGATCCTTGACTTTAAAATATTGCTTTGATACGTGGAATCAGCCTCTTTTATAAGTTGAGCCCGATTTTGCCCACAAAGACAGGCACTGCACATCAACAGTACACCCATTAACCATGTTGTCAAAACTTTCATCATAGGCTAAACGTACCCGCTTTTGTTTTTGGTTCACTATAAAGCCCAATTTATCGAAAAAAACCACAGGGCAGCAGAATAGGGACGGCGGCTGTCGTGGTTAAATCTTACCTTTGATCCATAATTTTTAGCTGAATAAAACATGTGGGAAAGAATTAAACAAATGGCGGTTGTAGAATGGGTCCTTTTGGAAGGCATCTTTTTCACCGTGTTTTGGATACTTCAACCTTACATTGCCAAATTGCTTACTGCCGTACTAAGCCCGATTTTTGGAGCTGTTCTCATCATCTCCCTCATTGCCGACCGCCTCGACAATTCTAAGATTGGAAGAAAATTTTATTGGGTAATGTTTTGGTTTTCCATCATTCCTTTGGTACTCTTCTTTATTTTTGGGCAGATTATGAAATAAAATTTGTTAAAATTCTTCTTTACCCTCATTTCATGGTTTACCGGACTTTTGTAGTCAACAAATTGGTTGTACATTTGGCTTACATGTAAAGCGTTATTAAGTTGAGAACCTACCTGCTCCTGGCCCTGATGGCCTGTATGACCCCCCTACTGGCCCAAACCCATCACAGATGTGGTCAGGAAGAAAAAATGGAAAGCATGTCTTCCCTTCAGCCTGGTTTATTAGAAGAAATCGAAAGATTGCTCCAACCTGGGATGGCTGAACAAAGAATGGCCAACAGGCACTTACTTTCTGGTAATACCCTATATATACCCGTACATGTAATCATTGTTCACCAACCTAATCATGGTGTCGGCCAGGGAACCAACCTGTCAAAAAGCAGGATCCTTTCTCAGATCAACGCCATCAACCTTGATTTTTCCCGCAAAAATGTAGACACCATTAATACACCGCCTGTATTTGCTACCGGCAATCCGATGATTCAGTTTTGTATGGCCGGCCTTGATCCGGATGGCAACCCTACCGATGGCATTACCCGCTACCCCAGCACAGCCAATTTTGATGAAGAGGAATTTGACATCAAGGCAGTAACGGGATGGTCCAGATCCCAATACCTCAACATCTGGGTAGCAGAGATAGAAGACCTCGGCTATGCCTACATCCCTTCGCTCAATGGTCTGCCCAACTCTACCCTCGATGGGGTGGTAGTCAATACCATTGCCTTTGGAGGCCCCGGCTTTGGGGCAGAAGAACCATACAACCTGGGGCGGACGGCAACGCATGAGATCGGCCATTTTTTGGGTCTTCAGCATATTTGGCGTGGCTCGGGATGCAACAGCGATGACGGTTTTAGCGACACCCCCCTGCAAGATGTAGAAAATTATGGATGTCCGGTCCATCCCAGTCCAAGCTGTGATAATACCGGGGATATGTTTATGAATTACATGGACTATACCGACGACAATTGTATGAATGCCTTCTCGGCCATGCAAGCCAACCATATGCGCAACATCTTAATGGGAATCAGAAATTCTTTGATGGCATCTGGAGAAGTTCAGTGCAACACAGCTGCCCTGGTGGCTTCTATTGATTCCATTAGGGGTGTCAATTGTTTTGGACAGGCAACCGGCTTTGTGAAAGTGAGCGCCACAGGAGGTATAGCCCCTTATGCCTATACTTTAAGAACAGAGACCAATAATACAGGTGAATTTTCGATGCTTACCGGCGGCAGTTATGAACTCGTGACCAAAGATGCCCTGGGAGACAGCGTAATCTTAACCATCCAAATTCCAGAGACACCAGCTATACAGGTTGATAGTTTTGAACTCCAACAGCCCATGTGTTTTGGTGATGCTGGTTCTATACAGTTTTATATTTCCGGTGGCACTTCATTTAACAATCAGGCATACGATATAAGCATCAACAATGTTTCTTATTATCCAGCCCTTTACATCGACAGTTTGTTTCCGGGAAGCTATACCGCAGTAATAACCGACAGCCTGGGATGCACCATTAGCCAAAACTTTGAAGTTACAGCTGCTTTTCCCATAGAAATAAACCTGACCAAGGTATCAGGTATCCGATGTTTTGGGGATTCTACCGGTGCTATTTTTATTACCCTATCTGGTGGCGTAGCGCCGGTCAACGTTTCTGTTAATGGCAGTCCTGTCAATACAGCAGTTGTTTCCGGATTGAAGGCGGGTTTTTATCAATTTGATGTAGTTGATGCCCAGGGCTGCACCACCTTCGATACCATGACCCTCGTTCAACCCACCCTACTAGAGGCTGGATTTACCCAAACCGATATCCTTTGTTTCGGCGACAAAACTGGAATGATCCAATTTTCCTCTAACGGTGGCAGGCCTCCTTATTTCTATTCCATTGATGGCCAACACTTCAGCCTGTCGCCCATCTTTACATATTTAGGGGCCAAAACCTATCCCCTGATTGTCCTGGATAGCGACCAATGCCGCTGGCAGGATACCACAACCATTACCGGACCACCTGAATTGCTGATTGAGGATGTTTTGGTGGAATACGAGGCGAATACACAAAGCTATATTGCCAGTTTACAGGTTGGCGGAGGTCAGCCCCCTTATGAAATTTTTGTCAATACACTTGACAATCCGTTGGAAGACAGTATATACAAAACTACGGTTGCAGGAGACTATACTTTTATTGTTGTGGATGCTGATGGTTGTTCCAGTGAAAAAAGGGTGGTGTTTTCCGGAACCCAAACACCCGGATTAGAAGAATTTTCCGTTGGCCCCAATCCGGTAAAAGATTATTTGGTCATTCGATATTCAGGCAATAAAAATGAGGAAGCAGATATCAAAATTTACGATATTTCTGGTAAGTTGATTTGGAAGGAGAACCAAATTTTATTTAGTCCTGAAAAAAATATTCACAATATTTTTGTTAATAATGTGCCAAATTCAATTTTTATATTTAAAATTGCACTGAAATTCAAATCGAGTCACATTTTGATTTTTAAAGAATAAGTTTTGTAATTCTCTTGATTTTACCCCGGTAGTCATACTGGGGTTTTTTTTAAACTGAACTACATATTACCGAATATTTGCATTTAATAACCATCTAAATACTAGACATGAAAAAGTTAATCACAAAATTTTTTGTAGCAGCTGGATTTGTTGCTCTGTTTACCACAGCCAACGCTCAAATTGGTGTTAGAATTGGCGCCAACCTTGCCAATGCGTCTGTAAGTGGTGACGATGAAGGAGAATTTAAAATGAGACCAGGGTTTTCAGCAGGTCTGTTTTATCAGATCCAAAGTGGTAGCCTTACCATTCAACCTGAAATCAACTTTGCCCAACAAGGCACCAAATTCAGTTTTGACTTTTTAGGAAGCAAAGTTGAATCCACTTTTACCATGAACTACATCCAGGTTCCCATCCTGGTAAAATACGGTTTTGGTGACATGGAGAAATTAAACTTCTTTGTAGAAGCAGGTCCATATTTAGGTATGGGAATCGGCAAAGCAAAAGCGGAAAGCTGCGTTGACGGAGGAGATTGCGAAACAGAAGAAACAGAATATGGCAGTGATGAAGAACAAATTAAAAATCCTGACTTCGGTGCTCAATTTGGTGCAGGCGTAAACATCAATAAAAACATTTCAGTAGATGTACGTTATGTATTAGGGCTTTCCAATCTGGTGAATAATGCAACTGATGATGAATCTTGGAAAAACAATGCAATTAACATCGGAGTAGGTTACAAATTCTAATCTACCCGTTCTCAAATCAAAAAGGGTGATTCGGTTTCCGGGTCGCTCTTTTTTGTTTTATAGACCCGCCATTCCCACCAAATCAGTATCAAGACAAGGCTGTATTCCAGTACAATCACCCCATAATTTTCACTGTTTTGACCCCCATCATAAAAAATGTAGGTCCAGGTAATGAGATAAGACCAAATCCATAAAAAGCGAAATTGGGTGAAAGCACTTACTGCCAATGGTAAGATGAGGTACCATGGATGCAGGGTTGTTAGTGAAAAAAGAAATAATAATACAATAACGAAGCCCAACTCTGCCACAGAAGTACCGCGCACAACCAACCATCGCGATTTCAAAGACACCTTTAGGATAGCACCCAGCGCCAGCAAAGCCAACATAGGGCCCAACCATTGGATGAGATTGTAACCTGTTATTGCCCTGCCCACCCATCTTAAGACATAGTATAGACCGGCATTGAATTCAAATTTTCGGAAATACAGATCCAGGCTGTCAACAAATCCCCCGGCGTAATACATCCAAAAGAAGGGAATAAAAATGAGCCCAATAAAAAAAACAACATACGCCATCCATTTTCCTTTGTCTTTGCTCAAACTCCACAGCAAAGGCAAAAACATTAAGGGCAAAAGTTTGGCAGCAACTGCCAGGGCAAAAAACAAAGCGGACGCAACGCTTTTACTTTTTTTAAACAACCAAAAAGCCACAAACAAAAAACCCACCATCACCACTTCTGCGTGGAGATTGCCTATGCCTTCTGTGATAACCAAAGGATTTAAACCATAAAAAGTAAGTACCCGGCTGCGGTGCTCCACTTTCAGGCATTGGGTAATGGCTGCCAATCCCAACAAATGAATGGTGGCATAAATGGCTTTCATGACAACCACAGCAGGCAGGCCCCATTTTCCCGCCAGAATAGACAGTATAAAAATTAACTGTCCAACCGGAGGATAAACCGTGTGGTAGTTTTTTGAGTTGAGCTTAGGATAAAGACTGGTATAAGGTTCATATGATAGTCCGGCTTGTAATTCAGCAGGGGTAAACCTGAGGGGGTCAATGCCATCTGAAATGAGGTGGCCGTCCCATAAAAACCGATAAACATCGTCTGACAATGCCGGAAAAGAAAACACCGCCATTAAGGTGGACAATACCACTAAAAAGCTGGAAATGCGTACACCAGGTGGTAAGTAAAAGGATAAAAAAGCCGATGCCAGAAAAGAGATACTATACCCGACTACTATGTAAGAAAAATCCTGCTGCCCCACATAAAACAATAAAAAATAAAGTGCCCCAATAAAAACCAGTGAAACCGCGTAGATGCGAAAAGGGGCAAGCGAAGGCATTCAATTATTGCTTAAAAACTTTTCCGTCTTTCATCACAAAGGGCACCTCTAAAACAGTTTGGATGTTTTGGGTAGGGTCTTCGCGTGTAGCTATAATGTCGGCCCATTTTCCTGCCGTGAGGCTGCCTACCTTATCGTAAATGCGCAATAAGCTGGCCGCATTTTTAGTGGCTGCCCTGATGGCCTCCATGGCCGGCATACCGGCTTCGGTCATAAAAATAAACTCTTTTGCATTTTCTCCGTGGATGCTCACCCCAGAGTCTGTGCCAAAAGCAATTTTAACCCCTGCCTTATAGGCTGCTTCAAAAGTCTTTTGGATCTGAGGACCTACTTTTAAAGCCTTGGGCACAATGATGGCAGGGTAAAAACCGGGAATCTTTGCCTTTTCAGCCACAAACTTACCGGCAGCGATGGTGGGCACATAATAGGTACCTTTTTCTTTCATCAGATTCATGATTTCTTCATCCATAAAGGTACCATGCTCGATGCTGTGGATACCTCCCAACACAGCTCTTTTCATGCCTTCTGCACCATGGGCATGGGCTGCTGTCACGAAGCCATAGTCATTGGCGGCTTTCACTACTGCGGCTACTTCATCTGTGGTAAATTGTGGACCAGAACCATCAGATGCTACACTCAGCACACCCCCGGTGCTGGTTATTTTGATACAATCCGCTCCATTTTTGTAACGCTGACGAACTGCTTTGGCGGCTTCCTCAGGACTGTTGATTACTCCTTCTTTGGGTCCGGGATCACCTTTCAGGTTGTCTCTTACACCGTTGGTAGGATCACCATGTCCTCCCGTGGTGGCTATCGATTTTTCACAAGTATAAATCCTGGGACCGTCGATAAAGCCATTTTTAATGGCCTCTCGCAACGATACATTCACCCCTGAACCACCCAGGTCTCTGACAGTCGTAAATCCTGCGTTTAAGGTTCTACGGCAATATTGTGTAGCTTTCAACGCCACATAAGATTCATTTTCCCGAAAGGTCTCTTCATATCTCCTGGGCCCGCTTTCATGTTCGATGTGCACGTGCATATCCATCCAGCCCGGCATCACCGTCATCGTTTTAAGATCAATTACCTGTTCTCCCGCCGTGGGTGTTTGGTACCCAGAAACCACTTTTTCAATGATATTGGCGTTGACCACAATGGTCATTTTTTCAAGGACCTTACCCGCTTCAACATCGATCAATTTTCCACAATGAATCAAAGACACCTGGGCAGTACCAACAATTACGCCCACAAAGAGTAAGAGGAAGGAGATGTAGCAACGCATAAATTTTGATTTTCAACAAAGATCAACAATTATGCGGAATTCTATTTGCTTTTACACTTGAATTAAAAAATAAAAGCATACTGATTGGGTAATCAGCATGCCCTTATGAAACATAGTAAATTGTATTCTTTATTTTAGTACAACCGAATTGTAAGATCCGATGATGCTAATTTTGGGTCCTCCTCCTTTTTTGGAACCTTTAACCAGGGTTTTGCCATCCTCGTCTTCATCTTCATCACCACCCTGTCCCGGTTTTTTAACAGAGGTATACTTGCCTTCAACCATGTATTGATAGCCTCCCTGCGAGCTGAGATTGACATTTCCATAGCTGCCTTCGATTTGGATAGAGGCTACACCGGAACGAATCTCTCTGATACTGGTAGTGTGATAGGAACCTATAATGCTGGCGTTGCCGGAGAGGGTCCCCATTTCGAGCTCACCATATTTGTTTTCATAATTGAGCTTACCACATTCCCCTACAATGACATGGTCATACCCTCCGCTAAAACTCAGGGTGTTGCAATTGCCAATGTTGTAGTTTGAGTATTTGGAATTGACATTCAGATAATGGGCATTATCCACAAGCAACTTGCCATATTTAATATCCACTTCTGCTTTTTCTACGCTATTGGCCGTCATATCTGAATACTTTAGATTGATGGTACCACTTTTTATGCAACCAAATCGTCCGTTGCCGTACCTGATATTGACTACATAGGGGGCATTGATGTCTGAAGCTTCGATGTTGCCGTAAGCGGTTTCGAGGGTACAGGCACCATTGTAAACGGGCATCAAAATATTGCCATACTTTTGGTTGAGGTCCAATTTACGGCCATCCGGTACGTAGACAGTGTACTTGATGTCCAACTCTGCATTGCCCGACCACGACCAGGTCAACCAGGCTGTCTTGTCTTCAATTTCGGTGGTGGCCGAAACTACCGCCGGTGAATCCTCAAAAATGATGCTGACCCTGTCCAGTTCCTTCTGGGCCTTGGCCTGGGAGGATGCTTTGGCTACGATTTCAATGTCGTATTTGACTTGTTGCCCCGAGTAAGTAACCACGGTTATTTTTCCATATCTATTGGAGGCAGATATGGTCTTACTGACGGGCGCATCAAAGGCCTTTGTGATTTTTTTTCGGAGTTCTACCTTTTCCTCAATGGGCTGATTGGCCAACAGTGGAAGGGTGAATAAAACGGAAAATAAAATTCCCCAAGTTTTCATTTCATACTATTTTTATTTATCAATAGATTGTATGTGTTTTTTCATCTTCATACTTTCGATGCCTTTCCAGTAAGGTCTCTAATAGTGAAAGTCTAATTCTGTAATTGTTGATCATTTCGGTCATCAGTTCTTTGTTGTTGATGTCCTTTTTGCTCATCATTTCTGATTTCAGCTCGAGGTACACCTTGTCCAGTTGGCCAAGATCATTGGCTACCTCTGTATCTATGAGATTGTGTTGTTTGGCTTCATTGATTTTAAGGCTAACTTCTCGGGAGTAATGGTCTTCTACCATTCGCATCTCTGTTGCGTAGGCAGGGTCTATACCGGTGGTAGAGTTGGAAAAATAATACTTGCCCATCATGGCACCCCCTACCAATACACTTAAAAAGATGGCCGCCATTTTCCAGACGGAGAGGGTGATAAACCGGGTACCTTTTTTCTTTTTATCGAGCTTGTGCTCGATGCCATTCCAAATTCTTTCCGGAGATTTTAGGTCGTCCCACCCTGAACGGTGGTTTTCTACATGAACCTCCAACCAATCTCTTTTTTTCATGTCAACCTGGTTTTTTCCATTCTACTTAAGTTTATACTGCTGTTTTTAATTGTACAATGATTGTCTATTGCCATCTTTCAGCAGCCATTCTTTTATTTTTCCTTTAGCCCGGTGGTATTGCGATTTCGAAGTTTGTTCAGATATCTTTAAGATCTGCGCAATTTCGTCGTGATCGTATCCTTCCAGGGCATACAAAGTAAACACTACCCTATATCCTTCCGGAAGCTGGGCAATGGCTTCTTTGATTAGGCCTATATTTACAGAAACCGGTTCTTCTTCCAAATCCGGAAGTGAAGCAAGGGTTTCGGTAGCTTCTATGTAAACCATTTTTTTCAGACGCATGTAATCGATACATTTATGGATAACTATGCGTTTGATCCATGCCCCGAGCGTACTTTGCTGGCCATAACTGCCAATTTTTTCAAAAACAGTCATAAAAGCGTCTTGCATTACCTCGCTGGCTGCTTCTGGGTCATTGGTCATTCTGCAACAAATATTATACATTGCATCTGCATACTTCTGATACAGCTTATATTGCGCGCTCCTATTACCAGCAAGACAGCCCGCTACCAAGTCCAGTTCACTCCGAAGGTCCAAAGAGTATGGATGATTTGTGCATAATGACGTGGGTTTATATGCCTGGGTTGCATGCCCGGCCAATTTTATCAAATTTAAGGCTAATTTGAAAGAATATAATGGAACGATCGTCTAAATCAACGCAAGACAATTCAAATTTTCATTATGTTTGAAGTCATAAAACTCTTAATTATGAACTCAATCGTAATCAAAAATGGCCTGATGGCCGCCGGTGCTGCCATTATTTTGGGGCTGGTTGTTTATCTCATCGACCCAAAAGGCTTTTTGTCATGGGGAAGCTGGCTCACGCTAATTCCCATTTTGTATTTCATGGTATCTGCTGTAAAAGAAACGCGCAATGAAAATGGGGGCTTTATCAGCCTGAGACAAGCCTTTACTCCCGCATGGATCACCTACCTCTTCTACGCGGTATTGTCCAGCCTTTTTTCTTACATTTTGATGAACTTCATTGACCCCGATCTGATCGTTATGGCAAAAGAAGTATCCATCGAAGCCATTGAAAAAATGTCAGGAATTTTAGGTGAAGACGGTGTCCAGGCTGCCATTGAAAAAATAGAAAATGAGAATCCATTTGGCATACAACAGACCTTAATGGGCATTGCCATTACCCTGGTCTTTCCAGGCGCATTAATAGCACTGATCATTGCTGCAATTATGAAAAAAACCAATCCGGAAGAAATGGCATAAAAAAAGGGTGGTCCAATGGGCCACCCTTTTTTTTTATCTCGTAAACAACAGTTCCCTGTATTTGGCCAGGGTCCACATTTCGTCGTCAACCAATAGCTCCAGCTTATCGCAATGGTACCTGATGGTTTCAAAAATGGGCTTTACATGATTACAATAAGCGTCAGCTCTTTCGGCTGCATGCTCTATGTTGTTGGCTTTTTTGCGCTCTTCGGTCATTTCTTCTACCTTTGAATTGATGGCTGAAATGTGTTCCGAAATTTCGCGAATCAGAGAAATCTGTTCTTTACCTATCTTTTTGTAGTCGTCGTCAAAAATAGATTTCAGTCCCTTCACATTCTCGATGAGCATGTTTTGGTAACGAATGGCGGTAGGTATCACATGGTTTCTGGCAATGTCACCCAACACTCTTCCTTCAATCTGAATTTTTTTAACGTATTCTTCTACCTCGATTTCATACCTGGCTTCTACTTCTACATGGTTCATGACGCCCATTTCTGCAAAAAGTTCGTGAGCCTGCTTTGAAACCTTAGCCTTAAGGGCGGCTGGTGTTGTTTTATTGTTGCTCAAGCCCCTCCTTTTTGCTTCTGCAGCCCATTCATCGCTGTACCCATCGCCTTCAAACAAGATGTCTTTGGTTTGTTTGATGTATTCTCGCAACACATTAAAAATGGCATCGTCTTTTTTCATGCCGCTGTTTTCAACAAGGGCATCAACTTCTACCTTAAAGTCTTTCAGTTGTTTGGCCATGATGGTATTGAGCGTAATCATTGGATTGGCACAGTTGGCAGAGGAACCGACTGCACGGAACTCAAATTTATTGCCCGTAAATGCAAACGGTGAAGTTCTGTTTCGGTCTGTATTGTCGAGCATTACATCCGGAATTTTACCCACTACATTGAGCTTAAGTTCTGTTTTTTCCTCAGGTGAAAGTTTACCATCAGACACCCCTTCCAATTCTTTCAGTACTTTGGTCAGTTGTTCTCCAATAAAGATTGAAATGATGGCCGGTGGTGCTTCATTGGCACCCAATCTATGGTCATTGCTGGCACTGGCAATGCTGGCTCTGACCAGCTCTTCGTAATTGTGAACAGCTTTGATAATGTTGATAAAGAAGGTTAAAAACTGCAGGTTGCTCATAGGTGTTTTACCGGGACTCAATAAGTTGACACCGGTATCTGTAGCCATTGACCAGTTGTTGTGCTTGCCGGATCCATTCACTCCTGCAAAAGGCTTTTCATGCAGCAATACCTTAAAATTGTGCCTTTCCGCTACTTTTTGCATAACATCCATCAACAAAGAGTTGTGGTCGACGGCCAGATTGACTTCTTCAAAGATAGGGGCCAATTCAAATTGATTGGGGGCTACCTCGTTGTGCCTTGTTTTTACCGGAATGCCCAGCAGCATGCATTCTACTTCGAGGTCTCTCATATAAGATAACACCCTTGAAGGAATGGAGCCAAAGTAATGGTCTTCGAGTTGTTGACCCTTGGCAGAAGCGTGACCAAGTAAAGTACGACCTGTGAGGGTGATATCGGGTCGGGCATCCGCCAGCGCTTTGTCAACCAAAAAATACTCCTGTTCCCATCCGAGAGTTGGCACTACTTTGCGTACATTTTTATCAAAAAATTTGGCTACTTCAGTGGCTGATTGATCCAGGGCATGAAGTGCTCTCAGCAAAGGTGTTTTATAATCAAGGGCTTCACCTGTGTAAGAGACAAAAACCGTAGGTATGCAAAGTGCGGTTCCAAAAATGAAAGCCGGAGAAGTGGGGTCCCATGCAGTATAACCTCTTGCTTCAAAGGTGTTTCTGATTCCTCCGTTGGGAAAAGAAGAAGCATCGGGTTCTTGCTGAACCAGCTGTGAGCCACCAAATTTTTCGATCACGGTGCCGTCCATATTGGTCTCAAAAAAGGCGTCATGTTTTTCAGCTGTTGTGCCCGTCAGTGGTTGAAACCAGTGGGTATAGTGGGTAACTCCTTTTGATAAGGCCCATTCTTTCATGCCCATGGCAATGTAATCTGCCACCTTTCTGTCGATTTTGGTGCCGTGGTCAACGGCCGCTTTTACAGCTTTAAACGCATCCGGAGTAAGGTATTGTCGCATAGCAGCATCATTGAAGACATTTTGCCCAAATAAGGCGGATCTTTTTTCATTTTCAACAATAACAACGGGTTTGCGGTTGAGGGCCTCTTTTAAGGCCTGGTATCTGATTATTGCCATTTTGGATTAGGTTTTATGGGGGCAAAGGTAGGATAATTTATAATTTTTAAAAATATACCCCCTAAATTTTAGGGGGTATTAACAATTATTAACTAGATTTCTTAATTACACTCCCTGTTTTGAGAGGGCAATGTGCTCTTTCAATGAATTGAGCATAGAGGTGACAAGCAATTCATGAAATGGCGCAGCATCTCCATGCACCTGTACCTGCTCAAGAGCCTGGTAATACTGCTGACGGGAAGTTTGATCCCCTTTGAGAATGACCAGGGGGTAGCCATGGCTCAGCAAAATGAGGTTCATAACCAATCTGGCGGTGCGACCATTGCCATCTATGAAGGGGTGGATGCTGACCAACCTCTCGTGCATTTCGGCAGCTAAAATTACCGGATGAAGGATGGACGCATTTTTTTGATAAAATAAAAAGTAATCTTCCATCAGTTTTGGCACCATAAAGGGCTGAGGTGGCAGATGCTCAGAACCTGTAATGCGGACCTCCACCTTGCGATAAACACCTGCATTGGCTCTGTCAATGCCTCTTAGGATCAAGCCATGGATCTGAAGCAGTAAACGCTCATTAAATGGAAGGTAACCCTTGACCCATTCGTATAACATTTCGATGGCTTCGTGGTGATTGATGGCCTCAAGATGTTCGTGTACTGTTTTACCGCTGATGGTTATGCCTTCTTTGATGACCATCATAGTTTCTCCCAGGCTAAGGGTATTGCCTTCTATGCGGTTGCTTTCATAGGTATATTGTACAGAAAAGTATTCATCCATCTTTTGTTTTTGGGTGCCCGATGGAATGGCCATAGAAAACCATTGCTTATGTAAATCATCTACTGACCGGAGGAGCTGGCGGGTAGACGCCGAAATGGCAAGCTGGTGGACAGCAGCGGCCTGACTCAGGTATTGGATGCGGGGCTCAGCCAGGGCCATTGCTTCGGAAGCCAGATCTTCATCTTCTAAAATTTTGTAGATTTTTTCTGCCAATGCCAGGACCTTAAGCTTTGAAAAATCAAGCAGGTAACAATCTGCCAGCCTTTTGAGCTGGACATCTGTAGGGAGGCGGCTACCTTTTTCAAATTTGCTGAGCAGTGCCTGATCAATGCCTGTACGGGCTACTACGTCCATCATTTTATAGCCACATTTTTTGCGCAAGCTGCGCAATTCAAGGGGGAGGGTTTTTTCCATGGCTGTTTTAAATCCAAAATTAAGGTATTTTGATAAAATATGTCATTTTTTGTCATGTTATTATATGTACTATTTTTATTCGTAGTATAATTCCAAAATCGCCTCATAGTCAATAACCTTTGTATAGAAAAAGTATTGATGTATTGATGTTTGTGTTATTTTTATTCATGTAAATCTCTTTTTAATGAAAAATTGGCTCCTCATCGGCTTGTGTTTAACCTTGGTTCAGGTTCTGGCACAGGAAAAAGTAAGCTCTATTGTTACAGACAACAGCAACAGCCTGAAGTACATCACTACCCACAATGAACAACCCTATTTAATTGAAATATACCCTGGCGATGATGTGCTCGTCTATGAATGGGTAGGACAGGAAACAGGTAAGGTAATCTCTGTAAGGAACATCCCGGGTATTGGACTTTTTAAAAACATCCACATTGGCGAGCGGGCTCTTCTTTATGAAAGCAATGGAAAAAATTACTTTTATGATTTCATAACAGACAGCCCACCTAAAGAAATAAGCAACCCGAACATAAATCTGGCAGCAGGCATCCTTCCTCTGCCGGGAGAAGGATCTCAAATCCTGGGGGGCGGTCAACCCTACCATTTATTTACATCCCTTTCCCCAACGCTGATTCCACTTCCTCTGAATTACAATTTTGTGCAGACCTATCAACAATACCTCATTGTGTATAAGTCAGCAGGAAATGCAATGGGCAATAATTATTATTGTTACAATGCCCTCACCGGTGAATTCACCCTACTTATAGAGGGAACGACCCGAAAGCACAACGTTTGTTTTTTCAATGATCAAATCTGGTTTTTGGATAAAAAAGGAGATGTCATGGTGATGAATCTTAAGACTAAAAACATCTTTCCTTCTGGCATGTCGACTGATCTGAAAAATGCAGGTAATATTGTATTTACGGATGGAAGGACTTTGTTGGTCTGTCAAACCAATCCCGAAAAAACATATTTGGAGGCATTTGACTTCATCAATGGTACTCGGCTGTGGGAAAACACAATCAATCTGGAAGGTGGAGTGGAAAAAAACCAGGTTTCCCTGTATCAAAATTATATTTTACTTAGAACCCTTCGCGAAAAAATTATTACCCTGGATGTTTCGAATCAATTTTTTATCCACACCTTTGAATTAAGTGCTTCTTTTTCCCAAACCGGAATTCCTGTCATTGGCCCCTACCTGGTTGTACCAAACCAGAACGAATTTACTTTTTTCAATATGCAGACACAAAAAACACATAAACAAAATGTAGGCTTTGGTCTCAACCAACTCACCGGTCTGGAGGGCAGTGACCACAATTTTGAAATAACTTTTTCGTGCCATTTTATTGACAAAAAACTGCCCACCTTATTTTCCTTTAAAAATGATAGTCTGTTTATTAAAAACATACAACCATACAACACTGGCTGTTCTATTGATGCTCAAATTAAGGCAAGTGATGAGCATTTATTTTTGATTGACCACAGCTTATTTTCCATCACTGACCACGAACAGCAGATAACCAATACTTCTTTCAGACAGGGCGAAAACAGATACCTCAATTTTTCCAAAAAAAAGCATTATTATTTAAAACATGCAGAACCCTATTCCTATTTACTAACCCACGATAGCGTTAAGGAAGACACCCTTTTTACATCTGCCGGGACACCCAAAAAATATGAATTTATTACCCAGGTAGCTGACCAGTACTTTGTATTTGCAGATGAAAGCCTGTACAATTTAGATCCGGCAGATAAAACGCTCACCCTCCTCAAATCTTCGATCCGGTATGTGTATGAAGAAGGCGATCTTATGTATTTTAAGTTGGGTAATCATCTGGGCTTATTAGACGAACAGGGTAATATCCATGAATACGATGTTATGGTAAACAGTACCCTTCCCTTTGAATTTATCAGTCATAACGGCCTACAGATTTTTGGAAGCAATTTCAGCGAAATCACCGTGATGAAGGATGGGAAAATACGACAGACGATTCAGGATGTGTTTATCATCACCCGCCTGCATTATGCCAAAAATCGTTTTATTATAGCCTATATTTCAACCCCTGATTTTGAGGAAAGGTGGTTCAGTGTGGATACGATGGGAGAACTTACCCAATTTGTTGACCCCGGAACCAATTACTTTACCACACACCAATGGCAGTGCAAAGATTTTTTAATCTTACAATCCAATGACCAGACAAATTATGTCTTTGATTACGATAAAAACAGGATATCACCTTTAACCGGTGAAATAGAGGGTAAAAATTGTCTTTACCTGTACCAAGATGGCATCGACACCCTGGCTTACGTGCTCCATGACAAAGTCCTCTATACCTACCAGCTGAGTCAGTCTTTTAGCAGTCAGACTTTATTGCATTCACTTCCCTTTGACTACTCTGTCAACAGGCTAAAGGTGTACGAAATTCCCAATCACCTGGTCATGATGGGCTTGGCAGAGATGATCGTTTTTGACTCCAAAGGCAGGGCTTCCATTTTACCTCTCAATACTTATTTGTTGGAAAACAACCCATTGGTTGAGTGGCAAAACAATTACTACTGCATAGCCGCCGACTCCTTTGAAGTAAGGCAGGTATATAAAATAGATTTTGAGCACCTCACTACCTCAACCACCACATTGACTGAAAACAAAGAGGTTTTCATTTACCCCAATCCTTGTGTTGCCTATTTTACGATTGTGGGCACCAACGAGATTAAAAATCTATGGGTTATTGATATACAAGGCAAAATGCGGGAACTCAGGCATGAAAATGGCACAGTTGATGTGACCATGCTACCTGCTGGCCCCTACTTTCTTATAATTGAATCCAAAGTTGGAAAAAAAGTAACTAAAAAACTGTTAAAATTATAGGCTACCAACACACCATTTGCACCAGCTTTGATTTTGTGAATTTTCAATCGAATAGAATTAAATGTATTGCTTTGATATTTTTTTTATTCATTATTACGAATTATTTAAAAATGTTGTAATAAATTTACTTCACCCAATTATTTGAACCGAATAGAGAGAGCATGAAAATCAATGTCCATGAAAAATACAATTACCCTATTTTTATTTTTGATGCTGCATCTTCCCCTTTTTTCACAAGAAAGGGTAAGTAATATTAAAGCTGAATCTACGCCTAACCTCCGGTATTTGGCTACCCATGAAGGTCGGATTTATGTGGTAGAAATCACCCCAGATGACGATGTCAATGTGTACGAAGTGCAGAGTAAGGAAAACATAAAGTATCTATGGTCCCGGAATATAAGCTGGGCTTATAAACAAACCAATCATTTTATATTGGACAACAGGTTGGTGTTTAGTCCTGGCTTTGGTATCACCTCTTATGATTTTGTGAAAAATTCGGGGCCGGATGCATATTATTATTCGGCCTTCACCCTTTTTGGTTCCTGGATAAATTATGGCCCCAAAAGTGCTTTGTTTTTTGACAGCAAATCGGAGCCCTTTATTTACAATGTGGAGACCAAAAATGTAACAGAGATTTACAGATATTACTCCCCCCATGCTTCCCAATATCCATTTGTATATTCTTCCGGCCAAGCGCCAAATGGCCTGCGCAACTATTATTTTCAGAATACAGCCAGTGATATTACAGAATTGCTGGTAGAATCAACCGCACTTGAACACATAGGCAATTTTGATGATCAAAACCATTTTTGGTACCTGGACAAAGACATGGCCCTAGTCCGGATAGATCTTTCTAAAACCGATCGCAAAGAGTTTGGTCTGTATTCCGCTTTTCCCAAGAAAAAAAATATTGTTTTGCCTGCAGCAGATGTTGTAACTGTAATTCAATCTGCACCTGATACCACCTATATCGAATTGTTTGATACCAATAATAAGACAAAGGTCAAAGAATTTAAAATTCCGATAGATGGCGGCGTGTTATATGATCGGGTAGCCAGAATTGAGCAGCGCATTTTTATCAGATCCATAAAAAATAAAGTATTTGTAGTTGACCTAAGTGGTCAACAGGAGATTCGGTCTTATGATATTTACGGAAATTACAGTGGTAAAAATTTTCCGGTCATCGACAACCAAATGGTTGTGCCTGTTAAAAATGGATTTTTATGGGCTGATCTGAATACTGGTGCCACCATAGAAAGCAAGATGCCCTTTGACATGTCGCCGCTGAGAGACTTACGACTGGTTTCTGCAAATAATGACCTGATCTTTAGTGCTACGTTTACAAATACAGACCTTCCCACACTTTTCAGCGTTAGCAATGGTGTGGCAGAAGAAATGCCCTTTGCTACCAATGAAACCGGCTGTATATCGGATGCCCGGCTCTACCCTTTAAACAACCAATTGGTGCTGCGCGACAATCATCTTTACCGTGTAGACGAAAAAGAATCCCAACTGGGTCCCCACAAAATAATTCAGTTCACAGAAGATGTGATCAATGTCAATGACGGCAAACTTTATTTTTTGCAAAAAATCAACAATAGGCAACATATCTTCTATACCGATGGAGAAAAAATCGACACTTTTTGTAAGTTGCCCACTATCACATCCATTGTTAAACTCGTCAAAAAAATCAACAACCGATTTTTTATTGCCATGGATGATGACATACGTGAATACAATCCGGATACCGATCAATTCAAATTTATTCAGCAAGGTATAACCGGCTTTAAAGAGGTAGGCAATAGCCTGTTTTTTACAGCCAATAATTTGTTATATGAATTGAATGAAGGGGCCGTTATTGTGCCTTATTATCTAGAAATGAGTGAGGCTGCCGGATACAATATTTTCAGCTATAGAGGAAATGTTTTGGCCATTTCCAACGGAGAGTTGTATTCAATCAAAGATGGAAAATTTAATTTTGTCAGTCCTTACAATCTGAGTTCCATTAATTACAGCAGGATAGGAAGGTATTTGTTGTATCATGGATTTTCAGAAGTAGACTACCGATATCATTTTTTCATTGTGAACGATCTGTTGCAGGTCGATGAAATTTATTTTGAAGGCCTGATCGGCGATGTCTTTAATGATGCCTCCAATGAACAATTTGGGCTATTAAAGGTGAACAATTCACACACCAGGATATTTGATGTTGACAGAAATAAAGTAATTGAATTGCCTCCGGATAAAACTGTACTTCGGTGGAAATATATTTTTGACGGAGGTCAGGATACCATTGCCATTTTCAGGGAAGGGAATCAACTTGTTTCATATAAACTCAAAAAACTGTACACACAATATGAAAAGGTAGCCAGTCTTCCCTATAATGGAGATGATTATGGCATGAGTTTTCAGCAATTTGATGAATTTGTTCTGGTTACACGGGCAGGATATGTAAAATTGATCAAAAACAATGGAGAATTCCTGGAGCTTGGTGTAAGCAGCAACCAGCTGACCTTTACCGAAGCCATCGTGCACAACAATTACCTGTATTTTATGGCTAATTCACCCGGAACCGGGAGACAGGTATATCGTTTATTGCCTCAAAACATTACGCATACTGATGATACCCATTGGGTTGTGGACATTGCTCAACTTTACCCTAATCCAAGCCAGCATACTCTCCACTTTTCATTTGCCGTAGAAAAGCCAATATCCTCCTGTCAAATTTTTGATCAACATGGTTACAATTTTCCCTGTGAAGTCAACAACAATAGCATTTTGATTGATCATCTTATGCCTGGCCTACATTTCCTTCATCTCAATTCCGACCAGTCCAGCATAAGACCCTTAAAATTTGTAAAATTCTGAGCCATGAAAACTATATGCAAATTAATGAGTCAATTGTTAATCTCAATTGTTTTTAACCTCGGCATTGTCACAATGTGCGCGGGTCAATTCAATTTTAGTGATGATTTTGAATCCTACCCTGTATCAACCAATATTCAATCCATCGAAAATTGGAAAACAGCAGACCAGGTACTTGTTTCAAATACCCGATCCAGAAGTGGCAGCCAGAGTATTAAAATTGCCACACCAAGTTCATCTGCCGTAAAATTGTTGCAATACGATGATTTTGTTACCGGCACGATGGATTTTGAATTTTACATTTGGAGAGAAAAAAAAGCATCTATCACTATTTCACCCAACTTCGCCTTTCCAAATATTAAATTTAAGTCCAACAATTATGTGACCTCTTATGTAAATTCTGAAGGTGGTTACCTTGAATTCGAACCTGAAAAATGGCATAAAATAAGTTTTCACATTAATAAGGATCTCAATTACTTTGATTTCAGGGTTAATGATGTGATCATAGACAGAGGAATTTATCAATCGGCTTTTAGAAATATTTTGGCCATCAATAATTATCCCGGAGGAGAAGTTTATCTAGATGATTTTAAAGCAAAAAACAACATTTTACCAACACCAAAAATCAATTTGTTGATCAGCGATTTTCGGTTAAGCCAACTAAATCTCGAGCAAATAAAAGACTCATTGTGGGTAACTGTCACTCAGGAAGGAACACAGCCGGTAGAAGGTTTGGAAATACGCTGGAGTCAAAATGGGACCGACCATGTGCTAGACAAGCCTGATTTTAAACTTGAGCCCGGTAGCAGCAGCAATGTATTTTTGGCTGAGGTTGAACTAATCCGGGGTGCTAATTTATTTACCATTGATATAGAAAGTAAAAACAATACTGAGTCTGACTACTCTGACAATCGCCTTGTTCTCACAGCAGTTGGCAAATACAAAGGCACTAAACCGGTATTACTGGAATATACTACATCAACGCTTCATGGTTATAGCCCGATGTCGATAGTTGGGGCGGAAAAAATGACTCAATTGTATGATAAATTTGTAAGCATAATCAATATGCACGGCAACGACCCCATGTACTCGCCAGATTATTACTTTGCAGGGCCTTTTTACATACCCCAGCTCTATGCCAATAGAAGGGAGATCAGTGTACTGCCGTCTATTGATGAGTGGATATCTGTATTGCAAGAAGACAGTGCCATTGACATGGGTTTGGAAGTAAGCTACGACAAATCGGAAAATCAATTGAAGTGTGAGACAAGGGTAGACTTTTTAGAAGCTTATGAAAACCCGCTTTACCATACCGTAGTTTTAGTAGAAGACAGCGTAACAGGCACATCCAGTTATTATGATCAGGCCAATAGTTTTTCCGGAGGGATTTTTGGCTCTCTTCCCGGATACGTTGATAAGCCTCAATACATTCCAGCCAGTGAAATGGTCTATCGTTTTGTAGGCAGAAAAGCGTTTAATGGTACCTATGGTTCAAAGGTATTTACCAGCATGCAAGCCGGACAGAGCACTACCTATCTCTCTACAGACCAGATGGCTTTGGAGTCCATTACCGACAAACACTATTTAATTTCCGTTGTCATGGACCAAAACAGAAGGGTTTTGAACCATAAAAAAGTAAAAATTAAAGATGTTTTAAAAGTGATGACATCCGGAAAAGAAATAAGTGAAAAAGAACTTAGGATTTACCCCAATCCTGCTTCCAGCGTCCTAAGGCTTTCAGGATGGGAAGATGCACATACTTTAGAAATTTACAATACAGGCGGCTCATGTGTTTTGAAGGCCATGGCAGGGCCCGAAATCATAATAGACCAACTCCCCAATGATATTTACTACCTCAAAGTAGTGGGCCACAGGGGTGAAAATACGGTGCTTCCCTTTATCAAGGCAGATTAAAAAAAAGGAAGCCGGACTCACTGTTGAGCCGGCTTCCTTTTTATTGAGATGGAATTATAGTCGGAACCTATACCTCGTCTTTGTGCTTACCAAAGCTCCAGTTTTTCTCCTTGCTTCTTTTGGAGAGGTCTTCTCCAAATTCATTGATTTTTCTGGACAAGGTATCAATTTCTTCTTCTACCTTTCTGGCAATGTTGTCGATGTTGATAGGCTCACCTTTCATGGCAAGCTTATCGCTGGATGATTTGGCTTTTGGCACTGCAATCATCAGGAAGAAGTACAACATCACACCAAAACCGCCGGCTACAGTAGCCAAACCAAAGGCCAGTCGAACCCAGATGGGGTCTTCAATGCCCAGGTAGGTGGAAATACCCGAACAAACGCCTGCTACCACCTTATTATCGGGATCGCGGAAAAGTCGTTTACCGGTTTTAATGTATTTATAATCTTCAGAAGAACGCCTTTCTCTGAAATCAGATGCGGTATCTTCCATGGGTTCGCCACCAAACTCTTCGGGGCTGCCCATGATACGGATTACGGCTTCCAGCTCTGTCATGGTAATGATTTGACGCGATTTAAGCCTTTCCTGGAACAACTCGGCCATTCTCATTTCGATGTCGTACATGATTTCTTCTCTGCTCTCAGAAAAAGAAAAATGTTTTCGAATGGATCCCAGGTATTGCGACATGTAATCATAGGCATCATCGTCTATGACAAAGGGCATGCCACCCAAATTGATGTTTATGATCTTGTTCATTGATTTACGATTTGTTTGGTTGATTGATTAACGGCTTCATTCAGTTCTGACCAGGTTTCAACGAGACCCTGAAGAAAGTCGGTTCCTTGTGAGGTAATGCTGTAATACTTTCTGGGGGGGCCTGCGGTGGATTCCCTCCAATTGTAATCCAGTAATGCGGCATCTTTCAGCCGGTTGAGCAAGGGGTAGAGGGTGCCTTCTACCACTATGAGTTTGTGTTCTTTCAGCTTTTCGATGATGTCAGAAGGATAAGCTTCTTCTTTCGAAACGATGGCCAAAACACACAGCTCCAGAATTCCTTTGCGCATCTGCGCTTTTGTGTTCTCCAATTTCATGGTAAATAATTATGAAACAAAGATACATCACAATACAGTACCATGCAATACAAAGTACCCTAACTGCACCAAGTACTATACGAACGACTAAAATTGATCGATGAAACGCTAAAATGTTGGATTTCATTTCAAAAAAAGGGCAGATCTGCTAGAAATCAGAAATGATCGCCATTAAAGTTCTATTTTTGCCCTCCATATGAAACTCCATCCTTCCTTACTTTCAGCGGTTACTGACACCATTTACCTCATTTTTCACGACAAAAAGATGGCAGATAAGGCCATCCAGCAAGTTTTGAGGAGCAATAAAAAGTGGGGCTCCAGAGACCGCGCCTTCATAGCAGAAAACTGCTATGAGATGGTGAGGTGGTGGAGGATGCTGCATTTTATCAATGAAACCAGGGTCGACAATCTGCACCCACAAACCTTATTGAGGTTACTTGGCATACTTTTGAGAATGAAGGGGGTAGACCTACCTGATTGGCCTGAGTTTAAAGGATTGAGCCGGGCCTACATCAAATCAAAATACGATCTTGCCCAGGCTACGCGCAAGATCAGAGAATCTCTGCCTGATTGGTTGGATCAAATAGGAGAAGAAGAGTTGGGTGATAGTTGGGAAGCTACGATAAAGGCGCTCAATGAAACGGCTCCACTGACCATCAGGATCAATACGATTAAAACCAGTTTTGCCAGCCTGGCTGCTATATTGTCAAAAAAGGGGGTAAAGTTGATCAAAATTGAAGGCCTGCCCGATGCTGCATTGGTGGCAGAGCGGTCCAATCTTTTTGCCCTTGATGAATTCAAAGAAGGCTTGTTTGAGATCCAGGATGCCGGCAGCCAATTGATTCCGCTAATCACTGGGGCAAAGCCGGGTCTCCGGGTGGTAGATGCCTGTGCCGGGGCAGGTGGTAAAAGCCTTCAGCTTGCCTGTATGATGGAAAACAAAGGTACCATCATTGCCATGGATGTTGAGGAATGGAAGTTGGAAGAGTTGAAAAAAAGAGCCCGCAGAAATGGCATCCACAATATAGAAACCAGGCTTATCACCGGCAAGGTAATTAAAAGATTAAGAGCATCGGCCGATGTTGTTCTTTTAGATGTGCCCTGTTCCGGACTGGGTGTATTGCGCAGGAATCCCGATGCCAAGTGGAAACTCAAACCGGAATCGATTGAAGAAATAAAAATCAAACAAGCGGAGATTCTGAGCAGCTATGCTGCTATGGTGAAACCCGGCGGGGTTTTGGTATATGCCACCTGCAGTATACTGCCATCCGAAAACGAAAAACAAGTGGCCCAATTTTTAGCCGGCCATCCACAGTTTACCCTCGCGGAAGAGAAAAAATCAGAACTTTTATCCGGAAGGATGGATGGTTTTTATATGGCAAAGATGATTTGCCAAACAAGTCCGGGCTAGTCACAATTTTTATAAATAATTAACACTTGGCCGGGCATCGCTCTTGGCCCATTTCGGGTTTAGATACAAAAGGTATTGCCTTTTATATCATCTGTAAATTATTTAGCTATGAATATGAATATCCTCAAGGAAAAAACACAACTCTTACAAGAAGAATTTGCTCGCTGGGTGGGCTTGTCAGAAATTGACCAATCAGGACCCACAGTGTTGTACACCCAATTTTTACAATCGGGTTGCGACATTTATGTAGAATACAACATGGCCTGCAGATCGGGCAACAAAAAAGAATTTACTGACGGACTCCGGCAGGTAGTATCAGCAGCCTGTAGATTGGATTATTGGGCAAAATGCCTGGAAAGATGGAAACCTGAAAAAGCGGGAGACCTTTACCCAATTAAAAAGGAGGCCGAAGAAATCAGGGCCTTGTGTATGGCTTCTATCCAAACCATCGAGAAAAAGAAAAACCCTGCAGCTGAGCAATAGCCTGGCCGCAGGGTTTTTTATATTAGTACTATGCTTTATCAGATGATGAGCATGGCGTCGCCATAACTATAGAAGCGGTATTTTTCTTTGATGGCTTCTTCGTAGGCCTCCATCACCAGGTCAAAACCGCCAAAGGCACAAACCATGATGATCAGGCTGGTCTTGGGCAGGTGGAAATTGGTGATCATGGCATTGGCAATGCTAAAATCGTAAGGAGGGTAGATAAATAAATTGGTCCACCCCTCTGATGGTTTTAAGATGCCTGATGCAGAAACAGACGACTCAATGGTACGCATGCTGGTAGTTCCCACAGCACAAACTTTTCTGTCCAGGTTTTTAGCATTATTGACAACCTCAGCGGCTTTTTCGTTGATGTTGTAATACTCCGCATCCATTTTGTGCTTAGACAGGTCTTCCACATCGATGGCCCTAAAGGTACCGAGTCCTACGTGAAGTGTCAATTCAGCAAAGTTGACCCCTTTGATTTCGAGTCTTTTGAGTAGTTCCCTGCTAAAGTGTAGGCCGGCGGTAGGTGCCGCTACAGCACCCAACTCTTTGGCGTACACGGTCTGGTAACGCTCTTCATCGATGGGTTCCGGATTTCTATTGATGTATTTGGGCAATGGTGTATTTCCGAGCAATTTTAATGCATCGCGAAAAGCATCGTCATCGCCGTCGAAGAAAAAGCGAATGGTACGGCCTCTTGAAGTGGTATTGTCTACTACTTCAGCAACCAGGATGTCGTTTCCTTTTTCATCTTCAAAGTACAGCTTATTGCCTACTCTGATCTTACGCGCGGGGTCTACCAAAACGTCCCAAAGGCGGGCTGAGTTGTTGAGTTCTCTCAACAAAAACACCTCAATTTTAGCACCGGTTTTTTCCTTGTTGCCATACAAACGGGCAGGAAATACCTTGGTGTTGTTAAAAATCATAGCATCGCCGTCATCAAAATAATCCAATACATCTTTGAAAAGACGGTGTTCAATTTTGCCGGTTTGGCGATTGAGTACCATCAATCTTGACTGGTCTCTTTCTTTAGACGGGTACTGAGCAATTAGTTTTTCGGGTAGATCAAAATTAAAATTCGAAAGTTTAGACTTCATGCCTTTTTTGAATTAGGGTGCAAAATTAACAAAAAATATGCGCAATTGGTTGCCCACCTGAGATTTATACAGACTTCGGCAAATTTTTATTCGTAGGAGAAAAATATTAAATATTTAATACCGTGAAACATGGTTTTTTAGGCCTGGTACCAACTATTATTTCACCCACATAACACCAATAGGCTGTCAACAGTTCCAGTTTATAGCTTGGTTCCTTTAAATTTTCCTGATTTTCAGGTTTCTGAACCAAACTTTGTCGCCATGGTCTTGTAAGGAAAGGTGTCCTGATTTGGCCAGCCCAAAGCCCGGCATTTCTTTAAACTTACTTTTGGCAATCATTTCTTTCCACTTGGGTGTTTGCATTTCAAAACTCACGGTCTTGTAACCATTGAGAAACAGGTCTACTTTTCCTCCCTTGCTGCGGATCATTACTTTGTTCCATTGACCTGCAGGTTTGGCGCATGGAAAGGCCGATTCTACCATGTCATACAAATCGCCCGCCCTATGGGTTCGGAATCGGGTATCCGGATGACAGGTATTGTCAAGTATCTGCATTTCTGGACCTGTTTGCCAAACGTAATCATATTTATCATTTTCAACCACATTAAACATGATGCCAGAGTTGCCACAATTGGCAATCTTCCATTCCATTTTAAATTCAAAATCCTGATAAGTCTCTTTAGAAATGATGTCGCCACCGTCTTTGGCCTGCCATTTTCCTTTTTCTTTGACGGCATTGAGGTGGATGGCATTGTCGTTGATGACCCAGCCGCTGCCGATGCTGGTTTTTCTGAAATTGCGCCACTGGTCAATTTTTTTACCATCAAAGAGGAGTTTCCATCCTTGTTTAACTTCAGTGTCAGATAGGGTATTGGCTCCAAATTTTTCACCTGAAGGTGCCACCTTACCGATATCAGAAGATAACTCATTGAGGGTATACCAGGCTTCTGTTGACCAAATGGAATTGCCAGGTGCAGAGATGAGACCATCTGTGATGTGGATGTATACCACATGTCCTGCTTTAAGGCCATCTACTTCAAGAAAAACCCTTTTGCGGTCTGCAGAAAGTGTCACTGATTTTACCTTCAGTTTTTGTTCTCCCATTTTAGGTCCTCCATATTCCACCGTGGGCTTGTAATACCACTGCCGCACCTCATACAAAGCCGGATCGGTACCTTCTCCATCTGCAATGGGTTCTGTAAACTCTATTTCCATGCCGTTGGATTTGGCGCGTACTGCCAGCATTTCAAAAACTGGTTTGCCATTGTAGGCCAGCCGCTGTAATCCAAACCATTTTTTACCGGCATGCGACCAGTTGCCGGGATTGCCGATTCCACCTACGTAGAGTGCTCCATCGGGTCCCCACTTGATACGGTTGACGCCTGCTTCCAGTCCCTGGATAAATCGGAATACGCAGCCTTGCAACTGGCCCTTAACTTCTTCTACAAAAACCCTTTTGACACCACCATGTGTGACCTCACCGTGGATCATCTGTCCTTTGTAAGGACCTACATCGATGTAGGATGGCGTGCTGGGTGAGTTCCCAATTTCGTCCTGAGGCAACCAAACCACAGGCCACTTTTCTTTTAATTTGGCCGTACCTTCAAAATCAACAGATCTCGACCCAAACCAGGCACCGGGTGTGATGTGTACAATTTTGCTGGACGGAAGCCAATCACCCTGGTTGTCGGCTACAAATATCTCTCCCTTGTACCCGATACCTATGCCATTGGGGGTACGCAGGCCATGGGCAACAAATTCCAGGCTGCCGGTTTTGCGATTGACCTTGATTACTTTTCCGCGATCGGGAATTTGTGGATTGGTGCTTGCCCCTCCCGGTTGAATGGCCGTTGCGAGGGTTGCATAAAAGAAGCCGTCTTTGTATTCGAGTCCAAAACCAAATTCATGAAAATTGGCAGATACCCCCCAGTCATCACACAGCGTGTGGTATTCATCAATGAGATCATCTCCGTTGTTGTCAACCAGTTTGGTCATCTCCTGCTTTTGCATTACAAAGATGGTGTCGTCTACCACTTTGAGGCCCAAAGGTTCGGCGAGACCAAAGGCGATTCTTTTGACCTTGATTTTTGAGGGGTCGCCGGATTGTACATTTTCCAGAATCCACACACTGCCACCTGCATCCCAGGTACTGATAACCATGCGACCATCTTTTTTAAAATCGATGCCACCTACCTTGGGTTCAAAATCATCGGGTCGGGCCTGGCTAAGGGTAAAAGCAGGGTGCACAGAAGTGAGGGCTGATTTATTGCCGGGAATCTGGCTGACATTGGCCATGGGCAGGCTGAGCCCGGTAAAGTCCATCTGGCTCTTGCTGTTGTGAAACAAATTGCTAACCGGGATTACTTCTGCCGCTTTATCGCCTGGTTTGATCCAGTTGAGGCTCAGGTATTTTCCGCCACCGCCCTGGAAATATTGCAATTTATAGGGGTGGTATCCTTTCGTTAGGCTTACTTTTCCGAATTTACCCACCGTGCCGTGGGCACCATCATTATCAATGATCAGTTGATCGTGGAGAAATAATTTACTGCCGTCATCGCTCCATATTTCAAAGGTATATTCCCCTTCTTTGTCCACTTTGATCAGGCCTTCTGCAAAGAGAGAAAAGTGATCGGTGAGGTCAGCAAATTCTGCACCGTCGATGTTGTCAAAATTATTTTTAATCCCTGCCTGGACCGGTTTTTTTCCTGCCGGAACAGAAGGAAGAATTTGCGTGGTTGGCGGTATGTTGTAAATCCTGGTAATAGATCCGGGCAACAAAGCATTGGTATCTGCAATGGTGGAAGCTTTGAATGAAAACACTTTTTGTTGTGACTCACTTTTCAATTCTGAATTGGCATCGAGACCAAGAATGTATTCCACCATAAGGAGAATATCTGCTTCCGGCAAATCAGCATGGGCTGTCATGGCTACCTGGCCCCAAACCCCACTGCCGCCATTCTTTACTTTTTGCACCAAAGAGCGAAGGTTGGATGCATTCGTTTCATATTTTTCAGCAATCTCAACATAGGAAGGGCCCACCGTTTTTACTTTTTCATTGTGGCACGTCTTACAATCGCTCCTTGCCATCAACTTCGCACCCGGGGGTAGGTCTTTGTCTTCTTTGGCTTCATTGTCTTCACCCGCCTGATTACTATTGACAATGGTAGGTTGCATGAAGGTAATCGCGTATTCATTCTTTCCTTCTTTCAGCAAAAGAACCCCATCAATGTCAAGGGTCTGCAGCTGGTTGCCAAAAGCACGATTAGTGGAAGTTTTTTTCACAAAGGCACCCTTCGCATCTATGTTTTGTTCAACTGCCACCGAAGAAACATTGGTGTACATGCCCAGGTCGCCCTCTCCCTTTTTATCACTAACTTCAAAGACGCGGTTTAAAACCATTCCCCCTCCAGTTGAAGTGCCGGCTTCTACCTGTTCAGTAATGACAGCAGACCTCGATCCGGTACTGTCTGATAGGGTGTACATCAATTGCACGTGGCCATCCACAAACTTGTGCCCCTTGTATTGGACCACCGCGTTTAAGGTGTCTTTTTTGTTAACCAACCAAAACCAGGGCTGATCGTATTTACTCACCTGATACCCATCACCAATAGAAATGGGTTGCGGTCCGTGGGCATGGGTATAAACGGGTCCGTCAAAATATACAATTCCTTTCCACGCCTTGTAAAGGGCCGCATTTTCGGTGCTGTATGCCACCCACAAATCTTTGTGCAGGGCCATAGTAATCACCCTTGGCTTCCAGTCTAAGACCGAACGAAAAACCCAGGGATCGTGAGGTCTGGAGGTTGCATCCTGCTGTTGTTGCTTACAGGCAGAAACGATGAGTAAAACCATCACAAGAGGTAGGATGTGGCGCATGGCAATATTTTTTTTCAAAGATAAATATTTGGCCTGCTTTTGCCGCCCTTCAATAAAAAAACTAAAAAAAATGGAATTGTCATTAAAAAAAACAAAATGTATAGACGGCTGATTGCATTGACAATTTGTATTGAAAAATGTAACATAAATTAATTATATATACATATGACATTGATTATAAATTATATATACATCCTTTTTTGTATTTATTGGTAAAAATAAAATGTATTTATACCGTGTAGGGTAAATGTTGTGCTGTGCATTGATGTAGTAGAAATGATGAACCAAGAGAGATGATAGGAAGGATTTCCAAAATAATAATGTGCTTGTATGTTTGGTCGACATGTGGGGTAGCCCTGGCTCAGCAGGCACCCTGCATGTCCCATATTGATAGCCTGCGCATTTTGTGTTATGACAATTTTACTCCTTTGGACAGCACCGACGATTTTTACCACCTGTGTTTCTGGGTGGTAGGAGGCAGTGGTTCTGATACCGATTCTTTTCACATCAGTTGGAATGGCAATCTAGATGCGGGTCATTTTGCTTATGGTACTTACCATGAGTTGGAGTTGCCCTCTACAGGCTTGCAGTACACGATCTACGCTACCGACCAACAAGATGCAAGCTGTATTGACAGTTTTATTACACCCGCTTTATTTGCCTGTTCGGCCCCCTGTAGGTTCGACACTTCGGTTCATGTTGAAATTCATTGCAATAATGCCACCACCATAAACAATACCAGCGACGATTATTATTCCGTATCATTTGAAATAGCCAGCATCAGTACCAAGCCAGGATACTATGTTTACATAGACGGTGATTCGATGGGTGTTTTCCCGTACAACCAACTCAATTACATCAATCGGCCTGCTGACTCTCTTCATCATCAGATTGAATTCCGAGACACGCGGGAAGATGTTTGTTTTTTCACCACCCTACTGGGAAGATTTGTGCCTTGTTCTGCCGATTGTTTTATTGAAGAACAATACCTCACAATTGAATGCAACAACAATGGTACACTCTTTGATCCTGCTGACGACCAGATCCATATTGTATCCGTAATTACCGATTACAAAGGTTCGGACTCCTTCTCTTTGTATATTGATGAAGCCCTGTTCGGCATCTATGGGTATGGAGATACGATGCGGCTCACCCTACCCTATCCATCCGATACCTTAAGTATAAAAATGGAAGATCAGGAAAAATACGATTGTGTATTGCACAAGGCTTGGTCACTTCCTCCGGCATGTAGCATTGACTGTAGCCAAAACCCCGAAGTCAATGTAGACCTGGGTGCCGATGTGGTTTTAAATTGTCTAAATGCCTTTACCACCCTGGTTGCAGAAAAAAAACCAGGCTTTTACTCACTTTGGAAAAACCTGAAAACAGGAGAATCATCTGCGGATGATAGCATCCGGCTTTGTACACCGGGAGATTATGCCTTGGTGTATACTTACTCGGCAAATGGATGCCCGGGTGCAGTGGATACGCTTAGTATATCGATCGACACTGCTTTGGTTTTACCCCAGGTAGAGGTCAAGACCATAGGTACTGACCTTTGTGTTTCAGCACAATATTGGTTGACCCAAAATGCAGAGGTGGAATATTCTTACCACTGGACATACCAAGCCCAAAATTGGTACCAGGATAGCATAAAAATTGAGGGTCCAGCCATGGTATGGGCGGTGGCGCAAAATAATCGCAATGGTTGCAGCGATTCTCTTTTGCTGAATTTAAAAGGTCCGTTGGGTCCCGGTCCCGTACAACTACTACCTATAGATACACTGACCTGCCAACAAAAAGAAGTTTATTTGGAACTAAAAAGCGCATTGGAACCAGGCCTGGAGTACCAATGGGCTAGAGAAGAAATCAATCCCAGCTGGTGGTCGGGTACCCGCTTTTTGGTGCATCAAGCCGGGCAATACAGGTTGCGGGTTACTAATAAAACGGGAGGCTGTAGTCGAGACACGGTAGTAAGTGTTACTGACCTTACCGAAACCTTGACCCTATCAGCATCTGACATCCCCTTGTTAAGTTGTTCACAAGATAGTTTTGCCTTTACGGTAAAGGTTACTGCGCAAGATGGTACAGTAGTAAAGGAAGAAAATCTAACCTTTCTGAAAGGTGCTACCAATGGTACATGGCTGGCCAATGAGCCGGGTTTATATTTTAAGGCCAGAGGAGCGGGCAATTACATACTGACTGCGATACGAAAAGAAGATGGGTGTTCAGCAACAGATACCATAGAAGTAGAAGCGCGAGCCGGTCAGCCATTGGTTTGGCAAAGCAAAGATGAAAGCTGTTTTGATAAAAATGATGGCCTCCTCTTTTTAGATGGAGCATCCGAACCTATTCTGGAATGGAGCCTGAATGGAGAACTACAGGCCGGTTTGCGTGCAGATGGTTTGGCACCTGGCCAATACCTTGTACAATCAAAAGATACGCTTGGATGTGTGTTTGACACAGTTGTGTCTATAGGGGCAGCAGTAGAGTTAAAGATCCAGATAGGAGCAGATGTACAACTCCAATATGGAGAAACGGCCCAGCTCCGGGCGGAGGTCAACCGAAGTCTGACTGAACTGTTCTCCTATGGTTGGTTGCCGGAAGAAAAAGTATCCTGTACTTCGTGTATGGAAGTATGGATTGAGGGGATAGAAGATGGGCTTTTTATTTTTAAGGCGGTAGACCAAAACGGCTGTGAGGCAGAAGCCAGCATCAGGGTTCAAATCGAGCGCAATGTCATTATTACGGCACCCAATATCATAGCGCAGGAAATCAGCGGAAACAATCAATTCACCATATATGGCAATGAACAGGTAAAAAAGGTAAATGAAATAAAGGTCTTTGACAGATGGGGCAATGCTATCTGGCAGACGACGACCAACTGCCTGAATCAACCTTCACTGGGTTGGGATGGCACCATCAATGGTACCCAAATAGAAACAGGTGTGTACACCTTTGTGGCCGAGGTTGAAATATTCAGCGGAGAAAAAAAATTAGTAAGCGGAGATATTACCTGGGTAAAGTAAGAATGGGGCAGTTTTAATTATGTCAACTACCCCATTCTGTATTAAAAACCTGCTCTAAAGCTAAGCACAAAGTTTCTGCCGGCTGCACAGATACCTGAACTATAGGGTCGGTAGCGTACATCCGTAATGTTCTCTACGCCCAGGGAAGCGACAAGGTTTTTTGAGATTTTATACATTGATTTTACATTAAAAACGGTCCATGAAGGAGAATACGGTTTTCCTTCGGCATCGATGGCATACAAATAATCCTTGGCCTGTTCTTCTGGTGGAAGCTCATCAAAGTCTTTTTGACCCATAAATTCCATACCTGCCTGCAGGGTTAGGCGGGAAGCCCTCCAACTGAGGTAGGCCTGGCCAAAAGAAGGTGCTGCATGTCGGGAAGGATAGGTAGTACCATCATCCAGCTCTTCCTCACCGATCTGATAATTGTATCTAACCGTAACAAAGAGTCGCGGAATCAGTCTTGCCTCAATGGCTCCTTGAAAGCCATAAACGGTAGCCTTAGCGGCATTTTGGATGGCTTCTACCCTACTTAATTCACCCGCATACACAATTGAGTCCTGCCCATTGAAGGTAAAAGGTCTTCTTACCAGTGCGTTTTTCAAATATGTATAATAAGCAGCAACATCCAATTTTAAGACATTGCCCCAAACGCGTGTCAGGGCTACTTCTGCATTGTAAGCTGTTTCTGCTGCCAGATCGGGATTGGGTACAGTAACGCTACCCGGTGTGGAGTCGAATACCTTTCCAAGGTCGTCGATATTGGGAGATCTGAAGCCGGTCGATAAATTAAAGGTTAGCTGGGTAGCTTCATTGGCTCTCCAATTCAAGCCCAGATTACCGGTAAAGGCTCCCTTGCTCACTTTTGCTGTTTGATACGGAAAGGGGAAGTAGGTTGTATCAAATTGGGCATTGATGCCAAAATGATTGTAACGCACTCCGGCATAGGTAGTCAAAGATTCATTCACTTTGTAGCTGTTGGTAACATAGAGTGCATAAGACGACCAATCCGATAATGGATATCGTGTAGAAGTTGAAGTTATGTTGCTTGTAGAAACATTTTCGATATGCCCCAAAGAAGTAACCTCATTTCTGACCCACTCCAAACCATAACTCAAAACATTTTTATCGCTGATTTTTTTGGTTAAATCCAGATTAAAGCTGTAGGCATCCACTTTTTCGGTCTGTACCAATCGATCTTTTTTGTTGAGGTCTCTGCTAAGTCTGCTTTCTTCAAAATACTGGTAAGCCACCCTGGCCACTGCTTCATCATAGATACCACCTTCTGTTTTGTGCGCCACAGAAAAATTGTGCATGGTCCATATCTGAGGGCCATAGTTCCATTCTCCGGATCTGGGCAGCCCATTTCGATATCGAATTAGTCTGTCGTACCTTGAATATTCAGAAGTTTGTGAATGGTGAAAACCATATTGCACATCCCAATTTTCTGAGGGGGTAAATCTGAATTTTTGCATCAGATTGTATTGCGTGTAACCCGATGTTACTTGTACCTGAGGGTCTGAATTTTTAAAAATGGAATCCCTGCCATTGATGTATTCCGAATATACTTTACGGAGGTATTCATCGGGTCCCTTACTACCCATTTTTAAATCACCGTAATCGTTGGCACTGAAACTGGTGACAAAGGCAAATTTTTTCCAACCCATGCCAAAGTCAATATGGCCGGTTTTTTCATTATTGGCAGAGCTTAACCTCAAGGCAGCGTTTCCTCTGACCTTCACTTTTTCAGCAGCTGACAGTTCAGGCGTCAAAGTGGTAAACGACATCACACCCCCAATGGCATCGCTTCCATAAATGATAGATCCGGGGCCAAAAAGTACCTCTGTGCGCTCGGTGGCAAATGGATCTAATGAAATTACATTTTGTAAGTTTCCGGATCTGAAAATAGCCGTATTCATCCTTACGCCATCTACCGCATACAACAGGCGATTGGTAGAAAAGCCACGGATCATAGGACTTCCCCCACCCTGCTGACTTTTCTGAATAAATACCTCACCAGAAGCACCGAGTAAGTCGGCCGCTGTCTGCGGATTGAGCAAATATATTCTGTCTTTGGTAATCGTATTTACCTTAAACGGGGTCTCTCGTGTGCGTTGCATCCACCGGGTGGCAGAAATGACAACATTATCGATTGAAAAACCAGTGGGTAGCATTTCAATCACCGTTGGTACTGGGCTTCCCTCCGATAAGCTGATTATTTTGTCATCATATCCCAAATGGGTTAGTATAAGTTGGCGACAAGAAACAATGGTTTGAAGATTCAATTGTCCCTTTGTATCGGATTCGAGAACAAGGTTCTGACCCTCACATTTAGCCATAGCATAGGCTATGGGCTCGCCTGAATGGGCATCTTTGATGGTTATGATTTGCGCTTCTGCAACTGCTGATAAAAACAGCAGACACAGAAACACCATATAGGTTTGTTTCATTATTTAAATCATGTAAAGCAGTAAGCTGACAGAAAATATCAACCTTTTGCTGATTGTAAGATAGAATTGTGCGATTCCGGATGCCATAGGCATCTGCAGAAAATAATAAAAATCAAGCAGCCGGGGGATGGAGCAATGCTAATTGATTGTCTAAACCTATTTCCATTTTATAATAGAAAATTTTTGGTTCCTTATTAATTGAGTTAGCCAAGTTTAGGCACATTTCCGTTGGAGGTAAATAAAGCGATTTGAACCAAAGACCTACCAATTGTGATTGTTCTTTGCTGTTTTCACCTTTACCTAAAGTTGACTTAATACCTTTTCGTAAAAATTTCATGAGTTCATCTTCTGCAAGGTCTTTAAAAACGAGGATCTCTATTTCTGTTTCGGATTCACAAATGGATTCTACGTCATACATGTTGCCCTGCCACTTAAATTCTTTGGCATGCTCCCACTCGAGTGCGGCAAATTCATTACAAGTAAATATAAAGGTTGAAAGTGCAAGCTTGTTTTGCCTCATTTGTTGCTGTACCATTTGCCTGTGCACCTGAATGCCAAAAACAAATAAGATGGCCACCCAGATCATAGGTAAGGCCAGGGCAGATAAAAACCAGATTGATATGCTTTTGTGTTTCACTATCAACAAAGATATTCAAAACTCGGAAGCTGTCAAGACATCCAAATTTAATTCTGTTTTGCGCATATTAACAAATATCCATAAAATATTATTTTAAATTTTTAAGCACCGTAAAATTAAATTGGCTTTATATCCATCGTTTACTTTACGCATCAAATCAGCAATTCTATTGGCAATGGTTTCGTCGTTTTTGGCGGCCATGATGTGTTCTATGTGTCTTCTTTGAATGGTGGGTGATAGCTGCTGGAATTTTACCAAAGCAGTAGGATCCTCTTTTAAACAATCCAGGATTATCATCGGAATCACCACATCTGAGGTATCTAAAAACAACTCCACTTCCACCCAGTCACCAGCTTCTTTTCTGATCGTTTGACGAATGGCTTTTTTTACAGGTAGAAACAGTCTTCCATCTCCCATTGGCATGAGATTAAATTGTTCAAAGGCAAAATGATCAATGCTCCCTTTTACCCTCAGCATACCAAAGTGTCGACTTGATTTTTCATATAAAGCATCCAGGGCAGCATAGGTCCAGCCACCTTTGCCGGGGAATTTTTCCAATAATACTTTTTTTTTAAAGATGGCTTGCATAGGAAATGATCGGATAAAATTAGAGAAATAACTTGATCCAAGTTCTTACTTTTACACAAATAAAAAAGATGACATCCTACACATTTAAAAATGTCACCTCAAGCGATTTAGTGGTTGTGCAAGAGCTTGCCGATAAAATATGGAAGGTAGTTTATCCCCCTATTATCGGAGACGAACAAGTTGAATATATGTTGGAAAAAATGTATTCTATTGAATCGCTGGAAGATCAAATTGGAGCAAAAGGGCATCAAATCTACCTGCTGGAGGATGGCGGCATTGCCATAGGTTTTCTTTCATTCAGTCTGCATTATGGTGACAAAAATGACAGAACACGGCTGCACAAGTTATATCTTTTACCCGATCAACACGGCAAAGGTTTGGGGAAAATGATGCTTAATTTTGTACTAAAGCATTCAGAAAATGAAGGAGATAAAGGTTTAGAATTGAATGTGAATAAAAAGAACCCGGCGTTTGATTTTTATCTCCAACAGGGCTTTGAAGTAGAAAAGGCGGTAGTACTTGAAATAGGGAACAACTATGTGATGGATGATTATGTGATGGTCCGATCTCTTAATGTATAAAAAAAACAGGCAGCTCAAAAAAGCCGCCTGTCTGGAAAAAGTAAGTTAAAGTAATTTACCTGATGATAAAAAGGGGTTTTACTGAGGTAGTAGCATCGTTATGACTAGCTCTGATCAGGTAAGCCCCAGGTGCAACATGGGAGAGGTTGAGTTGGGTCACAGCTGTGTTCCAGCTTTCAATCAATTGGCCTGTTGATGTGTAAAGATCAATGGCCTTTATGTTGTGCGCATTTAATAAAACCACCTGGTCGGAAGTAGGATTGGGTACCGGCATCCAATTGTTTTGATCATTCTGATCAACCACTGAAGTAGTAATCTGGTCCTCTACCTTCAGGGTTAACAGATAGGTAGGGATGGCTTTGTTTGACCTAAGTTTATTATTGATTTCGCTGGTGATGTGGATCATGTTGCTCAAAATAGAGTTGGATTTGGAAATCATTTTCACATTAAACAAAATGCTTCCTTTGGGAAGGTAAACGCCGCCACTTTTTGCAATTTGATCATTTGCCAACCATGAATAAATATACTTGTCACCCAGATCCTTGATGGTTTCTGTACCATATAAACCAAGATCACAAATGGGAATAAAAAAATCCATGTCATCGGATTTAACAAATTCAACCTGTAAGGCAGATGCATAATGGTCACGGTCCGTTGTGATGGCAAATTTGGTAGATTGGCCGGCATAGACAATATCATCTTTTAAAATCAGATTCGCTGATTCATATGAACTATTTCCATTGCTGGAATTGTCGTCATTGAGATCTCCCATCTTTATGCCTTTAAAAAAATAAGTTTGAAAAGGTGAACTCACATCGGCTTGCTCACTGAGTGGGAGGGAAAAATTGGATTCTCCTACAGGCAGATAGAAAAATCTCCAAACCTTATCCAGGGTAGTTTGATCTCCTGTAATTAATTTCAATATGGTTAAAAGGTCAAAAGAAGTGACCTGGCCATCAAGGTTGACATCAGCAGCCAGTTTCTGAAAATCATTTAAGGGTTCAATTCCTAAAATATGGTCCAACAACATAGAAGCATCTTCAATGTCAATACCATCAGCTGCATCGCCCATTTTTGAAGGTGCAACAAGGCTCTGCGAAGGATCAAAATCAAAAGAGGTACAAACATCTCCGGTAGTAATAACATTGGTTTGCAGTTGTACACCCTCCACAGCTGATCCATTCATAGATTTAATACAAACTGTGCGTTGGTTAGCATTAACATCCGAGATTACGGTAATATTCTGAGTAAAAGTGCCATATTCCAGCGTTCCAAAATCAAAAATACTCCAATTTCTTACCACAAATGAGGTAGAGTCATTAATAACGGTATAGGTATCCGTATAACTCAAGAAGTAGTTATCACATGATGCCGTTATTTCAGGGCGGGCATTACGAATGTTCACTTCCGGGTTTTGCTCCAGGTCTTGAGGCGAAATGAGCTGTGTGTGCACAGTAATGTCTGCTGGCCATTCGACCGCATCCTGATCGGTATGCCCACCAGCACAATCGGTAATGGGTGTGTTCCAGGCCAGGGTATCACAGATAAAACAGGAATTGAGTTCAACATTGATCAACCTGATGGTTTGAAGGTAACTTACTACCTTACCGCTTAACCAATTGAGGGCGCTCCACGTTCTCAATATTTTTACGCCATCAGGAAGTTGAATTCGCTGATCAGTATAGGTAGTTACTATTTGAGAACATTCATTGTTGACAGTTATGGGTTCAACATTTGACAAGGGCAGGCCAAGCACATTTTTTAATACAGCGGGCGTAGGTTTCTCATCTAAAACCAACTTATAACCAGCCTCAATGTCGCATGGCCATTCGATGTTGTCATCTGAAGAGTGACCACCGGTACAATCCGTTACCGGTTCGCAATTGGATTTTGTATCACAGAGATCGGGTCCGGTGCATGGGGATAAAGCTACGGTCAAACTTCCCCAACAAGAATTTCCCGTGGAAGGGTCTGTAACCACAGCCTGAAATACCTTTCCTACATCCCCTGCATTCACTTCGGCCTTTGGTCGGGGTACACTATTTTCAAGCAAAACAAGTCGGTAATAAGATGGACATTTATAGGGGCCCCCTTCCAATATATCATCAGCATCCAGTAGAATGGATCCTGCAGGTCCCACATTGACAACAACACCATCATTACAAACTAAGGACGTGGTTGCCACAATCTTGTTCTCCACATAAACCAAGGTTGTACCTTCGCTGTAGTTACCTGTGCTATCAAAAGCGACCACCGTAACTTTGGTTGGATTTGGAGAATCGCAGTCAACAAAAGATGGCGATAAAACAAAACTGACAGGGCTGCAATAGTCGTAGGATCCTGAATTTACCATACCGGGTATTAGATTGACATGTCCGGTTGCTCCCAAATCCAATACGATGTTTTGGTGCAATATGAGCACTGGTTTGGTTTTATCATAAACTGTCACAGTGGTATAACAGGTATCAGACTCTGCACCTGAAATGGCGACCAGCCCTACCTGATGGGTACCCGCACCAATAATCGGATCTATCACTACTAATTGGTCGTAGTTAAATGAGCCAAAATTGATCATGTCAGGGGTGATGGTCACCGAGCAAGAGAATGCCGGTGCATCTAATTCCAATTTAGAGCGGCATGATGCCTGCTGGGCGTATGCATCCATGGTTAAGAGGCAAATCAGCCATGTAAAAAGGGGTAATAAATTCTTCATTTTAGAAAGTTTGTTGTTAAAAAAATTGTTTGACACAATTACTTTACTCACTTATTATTTTAAAAATATTTCTGCAATCCAAGGTGGCCACCATAAAAGAAACCCTTTCTGCTTAAAACCCTTCCGGCCAGACCCAATTGATCTGACTGAAACCCGGTGTGGAGGCCGATACTCATGTATAGCTTGCCGAATAATTGTTGATTCCAATCTGCACCCAAACCCAGTTGAGGGTATCTCAATCTGTATAACCACTGCTGCGATTCACCACCTGCAAACGTTTCTGATCCCAAGGGTGTTTTGCCTGAAAAATGGGACGAAAGCAGCCATTGCGCTGAAGCATATAAATTTACATTGACTTTGTCACTTTGGATAAATGAATAACCTATACCAGGTCCCAATAATATTTGATGGTGTACATTATAAAGTTCTGCCTTAACCCGATGAAAAATGGTGGTACCTTTTACACCCTCTGAGGAGCTTATATTACCATTGCCATCAATCAAAATCTGGGTAGTTCCGGTAGTCTCATTTCTATCCTTTGTGGTCGAGGTATAGTTAGTTACATTGCCTACGTAGTTGTAATTTACCTTTACGCCTACAAACCAATTTCGGTTGAGGAATTTGGCAGCGTTTAACTGCAAACCAAGCTGGTAGTTGACATTATTTAAAAATGCTAAATCGGAAGAAAGATAATTTCCCTTTAGTCCAGATCCACTCCCAGTGAATGTCAATTGAACAAAACCAGAAGGTGGGGCAATGGTGTTTTTTCTTTTGTGTTTGTTTATCGCAATTTCGAAAAGTTCTGGTTCCAAAGTCACTCCCAATTTTCGGGGATTAAGATTGCTCACAACGATGGCTTCTCTTAAAGGGTTTGATGGAGTTGTGTTTTCAAATAGCTGCAAAAAATGTTGATCCGGGCTTACTAATTTGGGTGTATCACTTTTTGAAAAATTATTTAATCTTTGAGAAACATATTTATTTTGTTCTCTATTTCCGCTTTCAGCTTTCAAAACGTTAGTGGGAACAGAAAATGGATCTTTCATGCGATTGCTGTTTTGTGCCAGAGCCTTACATTCCAGCAAAAGCAGTTTGTTGGCAGCCAATTCTTGCCCTAACGACTTATTGGCTGCCTTGAGGTTTGTGTTTTGCACCCATAACCAAGAAGGCAAGGCCAGCGACAACAGCCCTACAATCAACAAAAAAGGGAGCCACCTGTTTTGTTTTCTATTTTCCGGCACATGGCTTTTTAAATGCTGCCACAACTTATTGGTATCTATGTTGGCACTTTCACCTGCAGTCTGCTTTTGGAAGGCCTTTTCCCAATCACGATATTCCTGATACATATCCGGTGTTGTTAGATTTTAATAAATAGGATTTCAATAACGCTCTGGCCCGGGTAAGATAGACCCTGCTTGAAGACTCAGAAATACCCAATAATTCTGCAATTTCAGCATGGCTATAACCTTCCGCGATGTAGAGGTTAAAAACAAGGTTGTAGGCTTCGGGGAGTTCATTCAATGCCTTCATCATACTATCCCCGTAAGCAGAAAATTGGATGTTGTCATCGTACTCACTTTCCTCCCTGATCTCGTCCTGATGGAGCCAGATGACCTTGTTTCTCAACATTTTGAGACATTGATTCACCGTAATTTTTTGCAACCATGGATACAATTGATCCTTGTGTTCATATCTGTGGATCGATTGAAAGACCTGGATCAAACTCTCCTGAACAGCATCCTCTGCACTGGCATTTTCTTTTAGGTAACGCAGTGCCAGCGCCATTAATCTGGGTGCAAAACGGTTAAGCAAGGCCTTGTAAGCTCTTTCTTTACCCTCTTTGCATCCCTTAATTATTTCCTGATCAGTAAGCATTCAAAATAGATTAAAAAGCTCTCTTGATTTGAAAACTGCCTTCAACTTCCACATATCCAGCTTCAAGCGTATTGAGAATTTTACTCCACATCCTCGCCCTAAAATGAGCCCGGATCCAGCCATCCTGCAACTCTGAAAGGTGGGTGATATCAAAGTTTTCAAAGCCACAGTTAATAGAATTATCGCAGTTGACTGAGATGCCTTTACCGGCAAAACTGCTGTCATACCATGACAAATTGATACTCCCGTTGGGTTGGCTACCTGGCTGTGAAGCTGGAAAAACAAGGGTAAGTGCATTATTGCCACTATTTGAGTTTTTGGCTTGCAGCTGTATACGGTCCTGCATTTTCGTTTGCAGAAGCTGAGTATAAATAACACTTCCTTCGTTATTGTGGATCTCAAAGTAGGGATCTGACATTTTAGCACAAGCAAAAACATTGTACATCTGATTATCAAATCCGGGCTTCCATTCTATCTGCGAACCCGATTCACCTGTATCTGCGTCATAAGCCCTTACAGTGATTTTATCCGATTGGCAATGAGGTAATACAAAATCAATGCTTCCTCCTTCTAGGTAAATGGTCTTATAAAAGTCATTTCCCTCAACCTGAAGAAAGCCATTATCGATCTTTTGTCCAAGGCAGTTTAACAATCTACCTGTAAATCGTGTACTTTGAGTAGTTTCAGAAGGGCTGTCTGTTGGTAAAAGGATGTCGGCAGTGGAAGGTCCTATCGTTTTTGAACCAGCAAAACAGGGAAGATCGTAGGTATAACTTAGTTCTTCACCAGCAGGTACGAGGGCTTCCCATTTTCCGGAGTTGGTGGTAAAAATGGTCTGACCTGAGTCAGAATAACTAAGGGTTACTTTTTGATTGGGTGCCGGATTGCCTCCTAATAATAGAATCCCATTTATCTGAACATAGGGTACAGGCTTGGCGATGCAGTAGTGACCGGGCTTTGAGAGAACCGCTGAATTTAATGTAGCGATTTCATTATCTACAAATTCCCAATTGCCTATTTTATCATTGTAATAAAAAAGGGCATTATCCTGATTCAAGTGAGAAGAACTTAAGGTTGCTGAAGTAAATTCGAGGTTCTCCGCATTTGGAGTTTTGCAATTAATGCTAAACGCGGTGATCATTTTCAACAGTGCTCTTTTGCCAGTTTTATCGATCCCTGTTACCCCACCCGGCAATGCTGCCCGATGATTTTCACGCTTGACATCATAGGTAAAATATTCAACTATAACATCACCTGAATAGGATTGTACGGATTTGCGATATTGGTTGGGAGCAATCTCTATTTGGGTCTCATTGGTCAATGACAGTTCAAGTGGATTGTGGCTTTTTAGGACAAGTGTAGGTTTGTTTCGGATAATTACCTGTTGAAAATACGCCACATCATTTTCAATGGGTCGCTGGGTAAAATGGTATTGCCTGCCCTCCTTATCGGTAAGTCGCAAAATTTCACCGCGCTTATTGAGCTGCGTGCCCTTAAACTGGAAATAATCACCTTTGTCCACCAATCTAATGGTATCATTAAAGGCTGCGGTTAGTCCATCCAAAGGAAGCCCGTTTTCATCGGTTATACCGGTAACCATACGGGCAGATTCAACGATAATCCGAGGCTCGTCGGGGACCTCCCAGGTTTCTTCCTCAATTTTGTCTTTGCCGCAGGCCAGGATGGAGGTCATTGCCAGGATTAAAAACAAATAGGTACCGATCTTCTGCATTTTCAATTGTGTTATATAATGAAAATCCAAAATAGGCACAAAACGCTACAAGATGAAGAAAATTAATTTTGCACCCTTAATTGGGCATCTTCCTCACGGGTAAAAAAAAAGCCGGACGGATCCGGCTCTTTTATCACAATGGCAAAGTTATTTATTTGCTCAACTTTTCTCTGATTTCGTTGAGGGCACTGCCGGATTTTACCCAGCCAATCTGTGCATTGTTGTAAGTATGGTTAACCACAATGGTGTCGCTGCTACCATCGGCGTGATCCAATTTGATCTGAAGAGGCTTGCCCGGTGCCATGGTCTCAAAGCCTACTATTGAAACCTGATCATCCTGGCGGATGAGATCATAATCAGCTGCATTGGCAAAGGTCAAAGCCAGCATACCTTGTTTTTTGAGGTTGGTTTCGTGAATTCTGGCAAAAGATTTTACAACTACAGCCTTCACACCGAGAAACCTTGGCTCCATGGCAGCATGCTCTCTGGATGAACCTTCTCCATAGTTTTCTTCTCCAAAAACGATGGTGCCGATGCCATTTTTCTGATAAGTCCTGGCAGAATCCGGAACTGGGTGAAATTCACCGGTTACGGCATTCCACACCTTATTGGCTTCATCATTAAATGCGTTGATGGCTCCTATCAACAAGTTGTTGCTAATGTTTTCAAGGTGTCCTCTGTAAGAAAGCCATGGACCAGCCATTGAAATGTGGTCTGTGGTACATTTGCCCTTGGCCTTGATCAACAATCTCATATTCTGAACTTCATTTGCTGAAATAGGCACAAATGGAGCCAACAACTGCAAACGATCTGAATTGGGATCTACTTTTACGGTCACAGAAGAACCATCTTCAATGGGAGCCTGGTATCCTGCATCTTCCACATCAAAGCCTCTTGGTGGTAATTCTTCTCCTGTAGGTGGATCCAATTTTACAGCAATGCCATCCTCGTTGATCAGGGTATCGGTCATTGGGTTAAAATCAAGTCTACCTGCAAGGGCAATTGCAGTCACTGTTTCGGGTGACGCTACAAAGGCATGGGTATTGGGATTGCCATCAGCTCTTTTTGAAAAGTTTCTGTTGAAAGAGTGGATGATGGAGTTTTTTTCTTTTTTATCCGCGCCCAAACGATCCCACTGTCCAATACAGGGTCCGCATGCATTGGCAAAAACCTTGGCACCGATCTTGTCAAAAATTTCGATAAAGCCATCTCTCTCAATGGTAAACCTTACCAATTCAGAACCCGGGGTAATGGTAAACTCGGATTTGGTCTTCAGATTTTTGGCTACTGCCTGAGCGGCCAACGAGGCTGCTCTTGAAATATCTTCGTAAGATGAGTTGGTACATGAACCAATCAAGCCCACCTGGATTTCAACCGGCCAGTCTTTGCCTTTTTCCTGCAACACTTCTTTCATTTTTGAAATTGGGGTTGCCAGGTCCGGTGTAAAAGGACCATTGATATGGGGTTCCAGTTCGGTCAGGTTGATTTCTATTACCTGGTCAAAATATTTTTCAGGGTGAGCATAACACTCGTCATCTCCGGTGAGGTACTGTTTGACCTGGTTGGCCAACTCCGCAATATCTGCCCTTCCGGTAGAATGCAGATAACGTTCCATACTTTCATCATATCCAAAAGTGGAGGTAGTTGCGCCAATTTCAGCACCCATGTTGCAAATGGTACCCTTGCCGGTGCAGGACATGGATACAGCACCTTCGCCAAAATATTCTACGATGCAGCCTGTACCTCCTTTTACTGTAAGAATACCTGCCACTTTAAGGATGACATCTTTGGGAGAGGTCCAACCTGATAGCTTGCCGGTGAGTTTAACGCCTATTAATTTGGGCATTTTTAACTCCCATGGCATGCCTGCCATGACATCAACCGCATCAGCACCACCAACACCAATGGCAACCATGCCCAAACCACCTGCATTGACGGTATGAGAGTCAGTACCGATCATCATACCTCCGGGGAAGGCATAATTCTCAAGCACCACCTGGTGAATGATACCTGCACCTGGTTTCCAAAAACCGATGCCGTATTTATTGGAGATTGACTCCAGAAAATCATAAACTTCTGAGTTGATATCCATGGCTCCTTTCAAATCCACTTCGGCTGAAATTTTGGCCTGGATAAGGTGGTCGCAATGCACTGTTGAAGGAACCGCTACTTTTTTTCTGCCACAAGTCATAAACTGAAGCAAGGCCATCTGAGCAGTAGCATCTTGCATGGCTACCCTGTCGGGAGCAAAAAACACATAGTCTTTGCCCCTGTGAAAATCAGCCAGGGCTGAATCAGAATGAAGGTGGCTGTATAGTATTTTTTCTGAGAGGGTAAGTGGCCGCCCTAATTTTTTGCGTGCCGCCTCCACCTTTGCAGGAATTGAAGCGTAAAAATCCCTGATCATGTTTATGTCAAAAGCCATAACAGAATATTATTTGGTTTATTAATGAAGTGCAAATATACTAAAAAATACATCTGGAATTGGGTTAAAAAAGGAAAATATAAAGACATCCCAAATCATTGAATATCAATAATATAAAACACTTGTAATGCGCAATTAAAAAGTCATTCTATATTAAATCTAACGTTGTCAAACAAAAAAAAGTTGTTGAATTTTAGAGTTAAACTTGACTTGGAAACGATGTAACAAAATAAAATTGAGGTAAAAAGCTCTTATACATACCAAATAAAAATTTTGTTTTGAGTCACCCGGGTATTACCCGATTTAAAAATGGTAAAAACCATAAAAATAATTCTATTTTTATGCAATAAAATTTCGTTTGGACTTGATTTCAAAAAAATATATTCTTGCTATTGATCAGGGAACCACCAGTTGCAGGTCGCTGCTCATTGATCAAAATGCAAAGGTGGTGGCTGTAGCCCAGAAGGAGTTCACGCAGATTTTTCCACAGCCAGGTTGGGTAGAACACAATGCTGAAGAAATCTGGCAATGTCAATACCACACCCTTTTAAAGGTGGTTGATTTGGCAGGAGTTAGCCTTGATGAAGTGGCAGCCATAGGTATTACCAATCAGAGAGAGACCACCGTGCTTTGGGACAGGTCATCCGGCAATCCGATTGGTAACGCCATTGTTTGGCAGGACAGGCGAACCGCCACAATTTGTCATCAATGGGTGGCCAACGGATGGGCAGAAATAATTGCGGCTAAAACAGGGTTGGTAGTGGATGCCTATTTTTCAGCCTCCAAATTGCGATGGATGCTAGATCAGGATGTCCAGCTTCAGGAAAGGGCAGCCACAGGAGAACTGGCATTCGGCACCATAGACAGTTGGCTGGTGTGGAAACTCAGCCAGGGAGAAAGTCACATCACGGATGTGTCTAATGCATCGCGTACCCTGCTTTACAACATCCATGACATGGAATGGGATTCGGAATTATTATCCTTATTTAACATTCCACCATCCCTCCTGCCCGAGGTAAAAGATTCCAGTCAGCATGTTGCCAATGCCCTCATAGGTGGCATCAGCATACCCATTTGTGGAATCGCAGGTGACCAGCAGGCTGCACTTTTCGGACAGCTCTGCCTGGAGCCGGGCATGGTTAAAAATACCTATGGCACCGGGTGTTTTATGTTAATGAATACGGGTGAAACTGCCATCAAAAGCAGCAATCAGCTTTTATCTACAGTGGCCTGGAGGATTCAGGGAAAAACCACCTATGCCCTCGAGGGATCTGTTTTTATTGGAGGAGCCGTAGTACAGTGGCTTAGAGATGGTTTACATCTTATTGAAACTGCCGCCAAGGTAGAGAACCTTGCTTTGATGGCCCCGGAGAATGAGGGAGTCTACTTTGTTCCTGCTTTCACAGGACTCGGTGCACCACATTGGAATCAGGAAGCCAGGGGCTGTATTTTTGGCATCAGTAGGGGCACCACCAATGCGCACATTGCCAGAGCGGCTCTGGAGTCGATCGCTTATCAAAGTCATGATGTTTTGAAGGCTATGGAAAAAGATTCTGCAATCAATATTACGCAAATGAGAGTAGATGGTGGGGCTACTGCCAACAATCTTTTGATGCAATTTCAAAGTGACATCATGGATTGTAATATCATGGTCCCCGCCAATGCAGAGACCACAGCCATGGGTGCCGCTTATCTGGCAGGTCTGGCATTAGGTTTTTGGAAAAATACCGAAGAGATTAGTCAACTTACAGAAATAGCCAAAGAATACAAACCATCCATCGATGCTGAAAAGAGGCAGCTATTGCTCAATGGTTGGGCAAGGGCTATCAAGGCAAGCATAGGATGGACACAATCGTAAAAAAAATATGAATGCAATAGTAGCTGAGTTTGTGGGCAGTGCCCTTCTCATTGTTTTTGGTAATGGAGTGGTAGCCAATGTGGTCCTGGATAAATCAAAAGGTCAGAATTCAGGCTGGATTGTAATCGCCTGGGGCTGGGCCATTGCGGTTTTTATTGCTGTTTATTGTGTGGGCAGATTTAGCGGTGCCCACCTGAATCCGGCTGTGAGTTTTGCCATGGCTGTAACTGGCAAGTTATCCTGGGCACTGTTGCCCCAATATGTATGCTCACAACTTGCTGGATGTATGATGGGCGCCGGATTGGTGTGGGTAGTATACCGCGATCATTTTAATACTACCACTCAACCGGAAGCTATTCAGGCCTGTTTTTGCACTGCCCCTGCGATTTATAAGCCGTGGCAAAATTTTATTACAGAGGCCCTGGCAAGTTTGATTTTTATATTGGCAATTTTGTTGCTCACAGCGCCTACATCGGGCCTTGGATCTTTAGAAGCACTGCCGGTTGCTCTTTTGGTTTTAGGTATCGGACTTTCATTGGGTGGACCAACAGGATATGCCATCAACCCAGCCCGAGATCTGGGTCCCAGAATAATGCATGCCATTTTACCCATCCAACACAAATCAGGCAGTTCATGGCATTATGCCTGGGTCCCTGTGGCAGGACCATTGGCAGGGGCCTATGCAGCGGTGATTATCCATTCTTTCCTGATTGTCTAATTTAATAATATGTACGCATATAAAAAGAAAATCATCTTTATTGGCATCGGTCTTGTTTTGTTAATAGGGCTGGGCAGCAGGCTGACCCACAAAGCTGATGTGGGATTAAAGGATAAAAAATTCAATGCCCATTGGAATGATGGAAATGCGGAAGTAAGTAGTTACAATTTGACGCAAAACCGGTATGGCGCATTAAGACAGGGTGATGCTGTATTGATTTATGTAACAGAAGACTTTTCGAAATCAAAACATGTTAAACTTGACTGGCCGGATGAAGACAAAAATGACGCCATTAAAGTATTAAAACTCAATAGCACTAAAGAGTTCAGGACTGGAATATATCCGTACCACCTAATGACCTCCGTTTTCACAGAAGTTGAGAAAGCAAAAACATTAAAAACAAGTCATTCTGTCCAGGAATGGTGTGGTCATACTTTTTCACAATTAAACAGAGAAAAAAATGGATATCGGGTAAGAGGTTTTTCCTATTTCCAAAGTGAAGGCGACACAGACGAAGCCTTGCCTGAAGCATTGTTGGAAGATGAAATTTGGACCTTGCTCAGGTTACATCCAAACTCCATTCCTTTGGGCAAGCAAAACATAATTGAGAGTGGCCTTATCCATCGATTGCACCACAAAAAGCCGGGCATGACATCTTGCACCATCAGTAAGGCAGGCACCCTTTGGGAAGCCAGATCGGTGGCGCGTTTGACCCTGGATATGGATGAAAGAAAACTGGTAATTTATAGTGAGAAAGACTTCCCCTTTACTATCTATGGGTGGGAAGAAAGTTATGCCGAACATGGAGGAAAAGTGCTGACATCCAAGGCCAAATTAAAGCGGCAGTTCAGAATTCCGTATTGGAAGCTCAATGCCCCGACTGATTCAGGTTGGCGAGATTCATTGTCTTTACAGTATCGGTGATGTAAAAAATTCGAAAATTTTCCTATCTTGCGAAGGGTTTCACATAAGTGAAATTTTTAATATAAATCACTTTGTTTTGGCAAATAATATTTCGGAAAGGAGTCACGGAAACTGTGAATTGTGTAATGGGCAAACAGCCACCATTGAAATGTTGGTTGGTCCCTCATTAGCTGAAGAGTTGCACAATCAGGTTCACTGCTGCGTTGTATGCGATGAAAAAAGAGTTGATCCAGCCAGCGATCCGGGATATTGGAGATGTCTGACAGATACAATTTGGAGTGAACATTCACCGGTCAAAGTTACCGCCTGGAGAATATTGAGTAAAATTAATGACCAGGACTGGGCCAATGATTTATTGATGTCTATGTACCTGGACGAAGACGAACAAAGTTGGGCAGAAGCCGGCTTGGACCAGGGGTCGGCTGAGGTACACAAGGATGCATTTGGGCAGATACTACAAAGCGGAGACGCTGTAAGTCTGACCAAAGATTTGGATGTCAAAGGAGCTAATTTTACTGCCAAAAGAGGTACTACCGTCAAAAACATCCGGTTGGTAGAAGGAAATACCGGGCAGATTGAAGGAAAAGTAAATGACCAACAGATCGTCATTCTTACCCAATTTGTGAAAAAGATGTCTTAAAGTTTAACACATCTTATAAGGGGAGGAGTACATTTCCTTTGTCATTAATAATATTCACCTCTTCCGGCCTTACACCAGAGCACCGACTTACGTATATTAATTTTTAATAATATTTTGAATATTTTTGGATTTGTATTTTCCGGGTAGGGAAAATATTTGTAACATCGTTGAATAATCACAAACCATAAATAGCTTACTTATGAAGCAATTTACCCTTCTCACCTTGGCAATGCTCTGGATGTTCTCTGTTCAAACAGGAAGTGGACAGGCATATCCTGACCGACACTCCAACGTAACAGATGATGCCTGGTTGTCATCAACTGCCAGTCAGTCGCCCAATACAGCCAGGGGCAGCGTACATTGGATCAGGTATGATTTAGGAGAAACGTATGCTATGCACCAATCCCGGTTTTGGAACATCAACACCCCAGGCCTGACCAATGCAGGAGCCAACTTTATCATCATTGATTACTCTATCGATGGCCTTACCTGGTATGAATGGGGAAGATATACCCTACCTCAATCTAACGGCAGCACTTTTTACGAAGGTGTGGATGGACCTGATTTCAGCGGATTGGTGGCCAGGTTTGTTTTGATCAACGTGATCAGCAACCACGGACATGCCAACCTTAGAGGTTTAGCAGAAATCAAAATTGATGTCAGTCCGGCAACCGTATCGGTCAAGGACAATCTGTTGAAAAATGTTGAGATCAAGGCCCTGCCCAACCCATTTAGTTCATCAACGATGTTGCAGCTTAATGGCCTTGATCATTTAACCGGCCTTGTATATCAATGTACGGATGCAACCGGCAAATTGGTGGCCAATGGCGTGGTCAATAGCAACCAGATAGAATTGAGTGGCCAGGGACTAGTTGCCGGGGTCTACTATTTTTCACTGATCCATGCGGGTGGAATTAAGACCATCACCCTTGACTATCAACCTTAAAAAAATAAGCCTTATGAAGTTTAATAATTTTACTTTCAAGATTATTCTTTTGCTAATGGTGGGTAGGCTTACCCTGCATGCCCAACCTTATACAGATTATATTGGAGCAGGCCACGCCACAGGATTGACTGCCACCGCCAGTAGCACCTACGGGGTATCAAGCCCACTAAAAAGTATTAATGGTTCAGGAATGGACTCCCGGTTCTTTGAGGCTTCACGATTTTTGGCTCAGGCAACCTTGGGTGGCGATTCAAGCGTGATTAACCCCATATTGTCTAAGGGCTACGAATTATGGATAGATGAACAATTTGGAAAAACACCTACCTACATACTGCCCACGATGATAGACATATGGGAAGAATCACTAGCGGCGAGGGTAGCAGCGGGTCAACCGGAAGAAGAAGTATTTGGCCCTTCTGCGCTTCATTTCAATTATGCTTGGTGGCAGGTAAATGTGAGCAATCATTTTCCGGGTAAAAATGAAGATTTATTAAGACAAAGGATGGCCTTAGCATTAAGTGAAATATTTGTGGTATCTGCCAATTCTAATTTAGGAGACTGGGGAGAAGCTATGGCCTCTTATTACGATATTCTGATACAGCATTCCTTTGGTAATTACAGAGACTTGTTAAAGTCAGTTTCTGTTTCGTTTCCAATGGGCTACTATTTGAGTCATCTTAACAATCCAAAGACCAATTTAGTTGAAAACATCAGGCCGGATGAAAACTATGCAAGGGAAATCATGCAGTTATTTTCAATAGGCCTGTTTATGCTCAATCCTGATGGCACACAGCAACTGGATGGCAATGGCTTTCCTATACCAACGTATGACAACAATGATATCAAGGAGATGGCAAAAATCTTCACCGGCTTGTATGGTGGTGATGTCATGCCCTGTCCTCCCAACTGTCCGCCATGGTGGCCACAAGCACCCTATTTTGGTCTGGATCCTTATTTTATAATCAAGACTGTACCCATGCTGATGGATAACGATGAGCATGAGCCGGGACCTAAGACCATGCCTGATGGAATAACAGTGATCAACGTGCCTAACAATGGCATGGCAGAAATAGATGCCGCCATCGATTTTCTATTTAATCATCAAAACACGCCTCCTTTCATTTCTTTCAGATTAATACAAAGATTGGTAAAATCTAATCCATCACCTGCCTATGTGCAGAGAGTTGCTGCTAAGTTTATCAACAATGGAAGCGGAGTGAGAGGCGATATGAAAGCCGTTATCAAAGCCATATTAATGGACGAAGAAGCACGAACCGGCAACTATCTGACAGATCCACAAAATGGCATGCTGTTGGCACCAACCTTGAGGTATACCCAATTTTGCAAAGCCAATACCCTGGACAGTGATTTAGGAAGATTTTGGAACAATGGTTACAACTTCAGAGAGGCTACAGGGCATCATCCTTTGATGTCACCAACCGTATTCAATTTTTACACCCCTGATTACGCTCCCATTGGTCCAATAACCAATGAGGGTTTAAAGGCTCCTGAGTTTAAAATCCATAACTCCAATACGTCTATCAACTATATCAATTCTGTTCATGGCTGGGTTTCTCCCTGGACCAATCTGGAGGGAGAAAGTGGTTGGGTAATGTATAGCTGGGAAGGTTATGGCAATACAGAATTGGATTCCACGATTCACCTTATAACCACTAAGTTTGAAGCACTGGGAGAAAATAAAGAAAAACTAATCCACGAACTGGACAAATTATTTACTCACGGTCAAATGAGTGATGGTACAAAAAACATTTTACGCAATGTATCTGATGTCATTGATCAGAATGTAGGCTTACCGCTGAATGCAGAAGAGAGAAGGCACAAAGTCAGATTTATGATGTATTTTTTATTTATTTCACCTGATTTCAACATATTAAAATAAGGGTACCATGATCAACAGCTATAAAATAAGCAGAAGAAAATTTATTGGACAGGCCAGTTGTGTTGCAGTGGGTGGAACTACCTTTCTGTCATCATTGCTCAACTTAAAAGCAATGAATGCTATGTCAATCAACAACTCAAGTGTGGCCAGTTGTACTGATTACAAAGCGTTGGTGTGTTTGTTTAATTCCGGGGGGCTGGATGCGTTTAATATGTTATTGCCCCGCACCACATCAGAATACAACATGTATGCTGCTACGCGCAGCAATCTGGCTTTACCATTGAATGAGATCAGAGCCATCAATGCCATCAATACTCCGGGCAGGCAGTTTGGGGTACATCCGTCTATGCCAAAGATCCAGGCATTGTTCAATTCAGGTGATGTAGCCTTTATATCGAATATAGGTGCTCTTGTAGCCCCTATTACCAAAGAAGAATTTTACAATGAGAGTGTAGTTGCGCCACTGGGCTTGTTCTCACACTCTGACCAACAGATGCACTGGCAGACGGGATTCTCACATGCAAGAGCTGCAACCGGTTGGGGTGGCAGGATGGCAGATTTGCTCACTTCCTGTAATTCGAATACCAATATTTCAATGGCCATGTCGCTGTCCGGCACTAATTTATTTGAAACGGGTAATAATAGTGTTGAATTTACCTTAAGTCCTTACGGCCCTGTAGGTATCAATGATGACAACGATGGCTGGTGGTATAATTCTTTGAGGAAGAACAACATTACCAATATGTTGGATGCTACCTATCAAAATATTTTTGAGCAAACGTATAAAAACATAACCAAAAGTGCCCGTACCGGAAATGCGCAGATAACAACTGCCCTGACCAATGCACCAGCATTCACAGGGGTATTTTCTAATAGCTATCTTTCTGATTCCTTTAAAATGGTTGCCAAAATCATAGCCTCACAGAGCAGTTTGGGAATGAACAGGCAGATCTTTTTCATTGATTATGGTGGATGGGATCACCATGATGAGTTGTTGGGCAATCAGGAAATAATGTTGGAAGAAGTGGACAATGCAATTGGAGAATTCCACCAGGCACTTACAAGCATCAACAAGTTGAATGAAGTAACCACATTTACATTATCGGAATTTAATCGCACCCTTACCTCCAATGGCAATGGAACAGACCACGCTTGGGGAACCAATGTTTTTGTCATGGGTGGAGCTGTCAACGGGCAAAAAATTTATGGAGAATATCCAATGTTACAACTCAATGGTCCACTAGAAGTTGGAGGAGGTGTAATGATACCAACTACTGCCGCAGAAGAATATTTTGCGGAATTGGCCATGTGGTTTGGTGTACCTAATAGCAATTTATTAGATCTATATCCTAATCTTGGCAATTTCTATAGCATAGGTAGTGGAAATCCACTTGGATTTCTGACTATATAAAATATCCAGATGTTTTTTAATAAGCCTGTGTGCCATATTGCATACGGGCTTATTTTTTTTGTATCATCCAGATTCCGTCCCGAATAGGTAAGATGCAAGCATCAACTCTTGGATCTCGGGTGATAAATTCGTTTAAAGCTCTAAAGGAATTTGTTGTTGCATCTTTAATGTTCTCATCCACAACCCTACCCTTCCACAAAACATTATCAATTAAGATGAGGCTTTGTGAAGGCATGGCATTAACAAGTAATTCATAATACTCCTTATTTTTAGCTTTGTCGGCGTCAATAAAGGCCATTTCAAAAACATATTCTTTCAAGAGCAGTGGTAGCTCAAATGCGGCATCTCCGGTTATTTGAACTATTTTGGTTCCATATTCAGATTCGTTTATGTTTTTCCGGGCTTTTTCTGCCATTTCAGGGTCTTTTTCAATTGTAACCACCTTTCCCTCTTCACTAAGGTTTTTTGACAAAGCTATGGCAGCAAAGCCGGTAAAAGTACCTATTTCAATTACGTGCTTTGGTTGTTTTAATACTACCAGCATGGATAAAAACATACCTTGGTGAATGCCACTAACCATATGCGGCTGCAATTCATTGACATAGGTGGAGCGTTCCACTTCTGTAAGATAAGGGTCAAGCCCACTGATGTGTTTATCAAGATAAGATTGCAGATCATCAGATACAACCATGTTAAACGTTTTTAAGGCGATAAATTGGATACAAAATTACGATACCCAGGATACATAAGGAAGCAAAATAGAACTGGGCTGTAAAGTGTTGATATTCTTTAAAAATAAAAACAGCCATCAATATCCCATATAAGGGCTCCAGTCCGATAATCAGGTTGGTTTCAAAAGCAGAAACGTGCTTCATTCCTTTAATGGTTAGTTTAAATGCAATGTGGGTGCAAAAATAAGACAACACCAACATGTAAATCAAGTCATAAACATTTAAAGGAATAAGAACATGCAAAGGCTGATTGGTAAGAAGGTATGCCATGGGAATAGCGCTAAAGAAGAAAACACCCAAAAATTCATACAATATAAAAGTTTCAGAATCTGTAATACCAAGACTTGCTTTGTTCAAAACAGAAAAAACAGCAGCTAATAAGGCAGCCAGTACACCCAGCACAAATCCCCACCATTGAAATTCAAGGATACCTCCAATCATTAGGTAAATCAAAGGCGTCACCGCCGCTGAAACCCACAGGTCTGTCATCCGTATCTTCTGTTTCAAAATGATAGGTTCAATCAGGGCGGTGAAAAGAGGGGTAAGGGCCATACAAATCAGGGCCACCGAAACGTGGGATAACTTTACCGATCCATAAAAACAAAACCAATGGAGGGCAATGATACAGCCTATGGCAAATAATTTCAATTGTACAGGCAAGGTGAGTTTCTCAAAATTTTTAGAGTGCCACCTCTTGTATAGCAGTAAAAATCCCAGGGCAAAAAACATGCGCCAAAAGACGATGGCTATGGCATTGGTAGAAATAAGTTTGCCTAAAATAGCTGTAAATCCAAAAAGAAATACGGCAATATTTAACCTCAACCTGGCAAGTCCTGTAACTGAAAGTTGCAAAATAATTTTTTATTTTTTATGCAAATTAAAAATAAAAAAATGCGAAAATGGCAATTTGCCAAAAATAAAAACGACCCCACAACTGAATGTGAGGCCGTTTATTGTGCTTATAAGTATTAAAATCTTATCTGTACCTGAAACCTGGCTTACTCCATAATTAATAATTTCTGGGTAAACACTTTGTTTCCGACTGCAATATTCACCATATAAACCCCTGATGGGATAGCAGTTACATCAAATCTGAACATTTCAGTGTACTGGGTTAATTCAGTGCGAATCATGGTCATAACCAATTTACCGGTGTTGTCCATTAAGTTGGCGGTAACCATGTCACCTGCATTGCCGTTGATTCTGATGTTCACCAATTCGTTGGCTGGGTTTGGATACAACTCTACATTTCTGTCGATGTTTTGACCCACCTTGATGGTTACTACATCAGACAAGGTAGTGTTGCCATCGAAATCAACTTGTTTCAACTGGTAGTAATAGATAGGTTGTCCTTTGATCAACTTGTCATCTACTAAGTTGTAAGAAGACAGCTGATGTGCGCTACCGGCACCCATTACTTTGCCAATAGATTCAAATTTGTTTCCATCCAAAGACCTCATCACTTCGAAGTGGTCGTTGTTGACTTCTGATGCCGTACTCCAGTACAATTCGTTGGAGAAGTTGCGGCCATTGTGTTTTCCGCTGAACTCAACCAATACAATCGGTAATACTACTTCCTGTTTGATACCTGCATCCAGATCTCTGATGTGTTCTCCCGGCAACAACTGCAATGGAAGCGATGTACCATTGATAAAGTCAACTATATCACTGTCAGACATATCATTTTCACCTGCATTTGGAGTTACGAAGATATAACCCTGAGGCAGGTCAACTTTGATGTAGTAGTTGGCAGAAGGCAGTTTATCGAACAAGTACCATCCTGGCTCACCAGTGATCGGACTGTTGATAGTCAACATCTGCTCAATCAGGGTATTGGTAGTAGCGTTGTACAAGCTTACCAGTACTCCATTCAGACCGATGTCATTGGTATCCTGAACAGCATTGTTTGAAACACCTGATTCCAGATTCATGTAATCAATCCATACGAAGTCACCAAGGCTGGCTTCTTTGTAAATACCTGCGTCTACAGACAGATCTCTTTGAGAAGCTGCCAGAGTGTAAACTTTGGTAGTATTAGGTCCATTGGTGCCATCCACATCACTGTCTTTGGCATCATCTGTACCTTTGTTGGCTGAAGACATAAAATATCCTACTGGCAGATCAAACTTCACATAGTATGCACCCGGCTGAAGGTTATCAAATAAGTAGAAACCTTGTTTTGCCGGTTGATTAGGATTGCTCATTGTTCTCATGGTATCAACCAAGGTGTGGTCTGCCCTGAAGAGGTAAACTTTCACGTTGTTGATTCCGCTTTCTGTGGCATCCTGTATACCGTTGGCATTGTTATCTTCCCAAACATAATCACCGATTGCACTGACTCTAAAGAAGCCGAAGTCGACGGTTAAGTTGGTATTGATATCAGTGTCTCCGTCGTTTGCTGGCTCAGTATCCGTAATAAGGGTTACTGCCTTACTAATGGTTCCCAATGACAAGCCCGGATCAAAACCGTTATCATCATCATTGACATCATTATCTGGGTCTACCATAACTCCATTTCCGGTGCTGGTTGTGTATCCATGCAGTGCACCTCCTGGAAGGAAGTTGGCCGGAGTCACTTGAATTACATAGTGACCTGGTGCCAATCCAGTGAATAGGTATTTACCATTTCCGCCGGTTACATCTCTCATTCCTGTGTCAGTATCTGGCTGTCCATCATTGTCAAGGTCTTTCCATAGTGCAAGTTGAACACCTGCAAATGGAAGCTCTCCATTATCAATCACACCATTGTTATTATGATCTTCCCAAACCTGGTCACCGACACACAGTGGTTTGTAGATACCCGCATCGATTCTAAGATCATTTTCACCAGACAATAAAACTATCGTATGTGAAAGACCGGTAAATGGTGTTGCGTCGCTATCTGTATTAACATCGTTTGCATCAGTGGCAAATCCTGTTACGTTTTGCGTTGTGAATTTGTATGTATTTGCAGGATTAAATTCAACAATGTACTTACCAGGAGCAAGGTTAGAGAATAAATAATATCCCGCTCCATTGCTATTGGTTGCTGTCACTGTTGTTTTTATTGCAGCTCCATCAGGTACGTTGTCCATGTTATCATCCTTGTAAAGATTTACATTGACTCCATTTACACCCACTTCACCAGCATCTTGCAAACCATTTCCGTTGACATCAAGCCAAACCCTGTCTCCTATACTTCCGAGGTTGAATAGACCTGCATCATAAGTAAGGTTAGATTCACCTGAAGTAAGCACTTCAGCCACGGTCTGACCTGTAGTTGGATTGGCATCACTGTCATTTGTATCATTGCTACCCGGAGCATCCTGAGTGGTAAATGTATAACCCGGAAGTGTACCAAATGTGATGGTATAGGTACCTGGAGCAAGACAAGCAAACAAGTAATGTCCGTCCACATCGGTGGTGTCTGTCATTGAAACAGAAGCTCCACTTCCTGTTGTTCCATTCAACAATACTACTACGCTTTCTAATCCGAATTCGCTTGGATCCTGGATACCATTTGAGTTGAAATCTTCCCAAACGTAATCACCTATGCTTGCGCACTTGAAGAATCCGGCATCGACCGTTTCATCACATACACCTGGTGCCAGGTTAATAACATGACTCTTACCCGTAATTGGATCCGCATCGCTGTCTGTAGCCTCAGTGCCCTTGTCAACTGCAGTGCCAAGGTATCCTGAAGGAGCCGTAAATTTCACAATGTACTGACCTGGTACCAGATTGGAGAATTCGTAAGCGCCATCTACTCCCGTTGTAACCGGAGTGACCTGCAAGCCAGCTGCATCCGTAACCTGGTTTCCACCTGCATCAGTCAAAGTGACAGTTGCATTAGAAATACCCGGCTCACCGCTGTCTTGAATTCCGTTTCCATTAAGATCATGCCATACAAAGTTGCCTACACAAGCAGGAATGTCTCCACATGCATCATCCGTAATATCCGGAATGTTGTCATTGTTCCAATCAAGTTCTGCCATGTTGTAAAGACCATACAATGGAGTACATCCTGGTCCATTACCTACTGCTGTACATGGAGAGTAAATATTATCTCCTCCAGAAGATGGCGTAAGGTCAAGTGATACATTAAAGGTTACATTATAAGTATGAGTAGCTCCTGCTCCGATGCTGACATGGTTAGCCAAAACTGTGAATCCAATTGAATTCATATTTCCACTAGCTTGTCCGCTGAATGATCCACTGTTAATTACCACATCGTCATCAAACTTTGGCGTATCTTTTAAGGTATAGAAACCACCAGTACCACCTAAGTTTTTAACAATGATAGAATATGTAACATTGTAACTTCCGTTGGCTGCAGGTGTAACGGTACCTAGGTTTTTGATCATGGTAATGTATGGGATATCTCCACAAGCATCATCTGTCAAATCTGCGTTTCCGTCACCATTCAGATCCAATTGTGCAAGGTTGTACAAGCCGTGACCTGGTGTGCTACCAGGGCCATTGCCTGCTACTTCACATGGAGAGTAAACATTATCTCCTCCGTCAGTTGAGTTGGCTGCAAGATCAAGTTTTACAGTAAACACTACATTGTAGGTATGGTTAACACCACCTGAGATACTGGCACCCGTTGCTAAGGTTGTACTTCCTGTCAGGTTCATTGAACCACTTGCCTGGCCGCTATAGCTACCACCCAAGATGGTAACATCATCATCAAACAACGGAGTATCTTTTAAGGTATAAGTACTTGTTGAACCTCCAATATTTGAAACTAGGATTGCATAACTCACATTGTAGCTTCCGTCTGCATTGGCTGTTACGGTGCCCAGGTTTTTAACCATGGTTATGTAAGGAAGATCACCACAAGCATCATCTGTAATATCGGTAATACCATCACCGGTTTTATCCAGTTCTGCTCTGTTGTACAAACCTTGACCTGGATGACATCCCGGACCACTGCCTGCAATTGTACACGGTGTATAAATATTGTCACCACCATCTGCTGAGCCAGGGGCAAGATCAATGGTTACTACAAAACTTACATTGTAAGTATGAGTAACTCCTGCACCAATGGTTGCATTGTTGGCAAGTGTTGTGCTACCTATTACATTCATGCTACCTGCTGCCTGTCCACTATAACTTCCACTTACTATGGTTACATCATCATCAAAATCAGGGCTGTCTTTTAAGCTGTAGGTACCAGCAGCACCACCCACGTTTTTGACCACGATTTCATAGTTGACGGTATAACTTCCATTTGCATTGGCTGTGACACTGCCCAGATTCTTTAACATGGTGATATAAGGAATATCGCCACACGCATCATCTGTAATATCAGTGTATCCATCACCATTGCTATCCAACTCTGCTTTGTTGTATAAGCCTTGGCCTGGTTGGCTGCCCGGTCCATTACCCATCACACCACATGGTGTATAGATATTGTCGCCACCGTCTGCTGAACCTGGTTCAAGATTTAGGTTAACATTAAAGCTGACATTGTAAGTATGGCTTGATCCCGCTGCAATAGAAGCATTGGTTGCCAGTGTAGTACTACCATTGGTATTCATCGCTCCTGAAGCCTGACCACTAAAGCTACCATTCAAGATGGTAACATCATTGTCAAATGCAGGGCTGTCTTTAAGAGTATAGGTTCCTGCTGCACCACCAAGGTTGTTTACAATGATTTGATAGTTTATTGTGAACGAACCGTTGGAGTTAGCAAACACTCCGGCAAAGTTTTTCTTCATGGTTAGGTAAGGAATATCACCACACGCATCGTCTGTGATATCTGTAATACCATCACCATTTCTGTCTAATTCTGCTTTATTGTACAAGCCCTGTCCTGGTTGGCTGCCCGGTCCATTACCTATCACACCGCAAGGTGTATAGATATTGTCGCCACCATCTGCTGAACCTGGTTCAAGATTTAAATTGACATTAAAGCTTAAATTATAAGTATGGGTAGTACCACCACCAATTGAAACATTGGTTGCTAATGTGGTACTGCCACTGGTATTCATCGCACCGCTGGCCTGACCACTGTAACTACCATTGTTGATGGTAACATCGTTGTCAAACTGTGGTGTATCTTTCAGGCTATAACTTCCTGTTGCTCCTCCATTGTTTTTAACCAGGATTTGGTAAGTCACAGTATAACTTCCGTTGGCATTTGCTGTAACTGATCCAAGGTTTTTAATCATGGTCACGTATGGAAGATCCCCACAAGCATCATCAACTACATCCGTAATGTTATCTCCGTTTCTATCCAATTCAGCTTTGTTATACAAGCCCTGACCTGGTTGACCACCCGGACCATTTCCTGATACACCACAAGCTGTGTATACATTGTCGCCTCCGTCTGCTGAGCCTGGTTCAAGGTTCAGACTAACATTAAAGCTTACATTGTAAGTGTGAGTACTACCTGAAGCGATGGACGCATTCGTTGCCAAAGTTGTGCTGCCTGAAGTATTCATAGCACCACTTGCCTGACCGCTGAAGCTTCCACTGTTGATGGTAATATCATTGTCAAACTGAGGCGTATCTTTCAGACTATAAGTTCCGGCTGTTCCACCCACATTGTTAACTACAATTGAATAGTTTACGGTGTAAGTTCCATTGGCATTGGCAACAACAGATCCCAGATTTTTAACCATGGTTACATATGGTATATCTCCACAAGCATCATCCGTAATATCTGTAATTCCATCTCCTGTTCTATCCAACTCTGCCTTGTTATACAAGCCCTGACCCGGACTACAACCTGGTCCATTTCCTACAACAGTGCATGGTGTATAAATATTGTCGCCACCATCTGCTGAGCCTGGTTCCAGGTTCAGGCTTACATTGAAGCTAATGTTGTAAATGTGAGTTGCCCCACCTGCTATGGATGCATTGTTTGCCAGAGTGGTGCTACCTATGATATTCATTGAACCACTAGCCTGCCCACTATAACTGCCTGACAAAATAGTGACATCATCGTCAAAGGCTGGAGTATCTTTCAAACTGTAGTTACCAGACGCTCCTCCAACATTGCTTACGATTACCTGGTAGGTAACAGTGTAAGTTCCATTGGCATTAGCTGTAACTGTGCCAAGGTTTTTAACCATCTTGACATACGGTAGATCGCCACATG
>CALMSX010000025.1 GCA_937872515.1 uncultured Bacteroidota bacterium | reverse complement strand
ACCTCCAACACCTCCAACACCTCCAACACCTCCAACACCTCCGCTACCTCCGACACCTCCGACACCTCCGAAATCATCAAAAATACTCCGTTGTGAGGGAAACCTTGACTGTGATTTTTTGACCTATTACTGACCTATAAACATTTGCTTTCAACGGTTTAGTGTAATGAAACAATATTTGTTTAGTCTCCATTGTGTAGTGACAAAAGGTAAAAATCCAGGTTGAAATCATTGGAAAAACTACTAAACGAAAAAGTCATTTCCAAATAGCACGAGTTCTTTCCTATAAAAGCGAGAAATAAATAGTAATTTGAGTTTTGAATGCTAATCAAGATCATATTAATGGCATTCTTACAGTAATCCATGATGCTTTTTGGCAGTTTTGCATCATTTGAATTTACCATATAGAATATTAATCCAAAATGAACAAGACAAGAACAGTATCCATAATTGGTATTTGGTTGAAAATAAGTAAAAACGAATGTGACAAGTCCTATCCGGCAAAAATTATATTTGATGAAAATGGATTCTATCAGGCACTGGATAAACCGGAGTCGGTGGTTTATACATGGAATGTTGGGACATACGAAATGAAAGACAATGCCAAAATCCAGGTTTCCTGCGCCAATGATAAAATCGAATCTTACAAGATTAAATTTTCAAGAGACGAAAGCGAGTGTACATTCAACATTGACAAACAATGCCATTTGGTGTATAAAAGAGTAAACATATTTTAGCAACAACTCTTGGTGTTACAAAAGATCATTAATTCATTTGAAAGGTTTTTTTAATTACAGCAGATATTTTCAGTTACTTCTGAACATATGATTTCCTCCTAGGATGAAGGCACTTTATATTATATTAATCAGTGTCATTTAAAATTTACTTTGATAGTTCATTCGAAGAGGATAGATTTAATTGTTGGGTTTAGCAGGCAAATTTCATATAGCAAAGTGTTGTAGATTGTTGGGTTAGTTGAAATCTCGAAGATTAACAAGGTACTTCCTTTAAATGCTCAGATTTACTTCAAAGTAACCCACCATAAAAGCATTTAACACAGACCGCTCCGTCATCACCTGGCTACTGCTTTTTAAGGTAGTTATCATCTCTCTTAGGATGTGTTTGTCGGTAGGGGAGTGGTTGAGCTTTTTAAAGGTATTGAGAAAAGTTAGTTCGTTTTCTCCCAAAAGATGGTGGTTTTGTAAATACCGGCGTGTATTGACCAATTCTGATGCAAGAAGGTCTGTGACTTCCAGGGTATAAAACAAGATCAGTTGGTAGAAGCGTGTCATGGCCTGGGCCCTTGTCTCCACGCTGTAGCGAGGCCCCTGTGTGATTTCTCTCCAAATTAGACGGGCGTTGTCGTAGTCTTTTTTTAAGAAGTAAAACCAACCACATTGACAGAGGGTAAATAGCAAAAAGTCGATTCTGTATTTACCGGCGTATTTTTTACGTGCCAGCTCAAAAGCAGAAACAACCTCCGCTGCTTTGTCCAATGCTCCGGTAGAAAGATAAAGAAGAATGCCGCAGTAACAATAATTATGGGTTCGCCTAATCTCTTGTTGTAAGGACTGGATGGGGTAGTGAAGTGTTTTTTCCAGATAAGTTTCCATCTCATCCCATTTCCTGAACTTAAAACAGGCGATCATAAAATTAAAATAAACCGCCATGGCATCCGTTGAAAGATTGGGCATCTTTTCATCCAGTTTATGCCGGTTCTCAACCAACAAAGAATTATAGTGATAACAACGCTCTGCATTGCCGGTGCCGTTGTAGTACAATTCAAAACATGCCAGGTATCGGTTAATTAGTAAATAGGCATCACTTGGAATATCGGCACGGAGGTCTTCCAGCGTTTGGATCAGCCGATCAATTTCCTGCGAAGCTGCTTGAGTATGATTTTCTGCCGGCAACTGAAAATATAGATTTATGCGATGCCAGCCATCTAAGGCAAGATCAAACATCTTTACATTATGTAAAACCCGGTCTTTTTCTAATTGGATTTCTTTTCTGTATTCGGGGTCAAAATGACCAATCCTGCAGTTGCCAAACAAATACAATTGAATGTCTAGGATTTCCAATAAGATGTGATAAAGTTCATATTGCCAAGCCTTATTTTTTGTTTTATGAATGGCCACCTCACAATCTTTGTCGAGTCCCTTTTGTGCCAGCAATTGAATTTTATAAAGGTCTTTTCTTATGTCCCACTCTTCGATGTTTTCTTCGTTGTAATTGCGTAAGGAGGCCAGAATGGAATCAAATAGCTGTGACTTGTACACTGCCAGGTTTTTGGAAAAAGCTTCTTTCCTGTATTTGGTCTTAAGCAGGCTTTCATCATAACTGTCCATTGCATCGAGGACTTCAAACAAGCGGAGATAGTTGTTTTTTTTGGCGGGAGTCATCAAGCCAGCCGACAAGGTAAAATACCTTTTTTCAGAGGGTTTGAGTGATTTGATAAGCGCGAATAGATCCATTTTATATAGCTGAAAATGAACAGATTAGATAAAATTATCGGATCTGGAAATTTAAAATACCCATTTTTTTGATTTCCTTATTTATAGCATAAGTATTTGATTTGCACCGTTATTTTCACTCAAAGTTAGCCAAGTTCAATAACAAACGATGCATTCAAAAGCTTTAATGAAGAATATAAAATATCAACAACAATCTTAAGTGGTTAGAAGTGCCGTCAATGGGATTGGCACTTCTATTTTTTTTATATGAATCCCAGAATTCAAATTCAAAATGATTTTTAAGAATTAAGCTACCACAACTTTCCCTTAAAACGGTGAGCCGGATATTGATCCGGCTTTTTTATTATGTCTGATTCTCTGTTGTTAGGGAAGAAATAAAATCCCTGGCAATGCTGAGCGGGCGGAATAAGTACCGCTTTTTATTTTTATGTTCTGAAGAGCGTTTGATGATCTCCTTTAGTGTTTCCAATACTTCAATGGTATGTGGGCCCTTGTTGAGCATGATACAATCTGCCGCCGCCGCATGCCCGGCATCCGTAATTTCACTTCTGGTGGCAAGCCCTGATTTGTTGAGCGACTCCAAAACCTGAGTTGCCCAGATCACGGGAACATGAGCGGCCTCACAAAGCCAGAGTATTTCTTCCTGAATTTCTCCTGTCCTTTCAAACCCTATTTCCACGGCCAGATCGCCTCTTGCAATCATCACACCAAAGGTCTCGTCTTTCATACCTTCCAGTAAAATGGCAGGAAGTTGTTTTACAGCCTGGGTAGTTTCAATTTTAATGATAAAATGAGGCATCCTGATGTTGAAGGCATTAAATTCATTTCGCAGTGCTGTCAGGTCATCGGGTGTTTTTACAAATGAATACCCAACCATATCTGCATGCTCTGACATAAATGGCAGGCATTGTTTGTCAAATTCTGTGAGGGCGGAAATGTTGATATCGGAATCCGGAAAATTGATGCCTTTATCATCTTTTAACTTTAATTTTGGTTTGGATACCCGGGTAATTCGCACCGCGGCCCTGTGGTGGTCGGCCCACTCTATTTCTCCCTGAATGACTCCATCATCAATCAATACGCGTTCCCCTTTTTTAAGTTGTTCAATGATTCCTTCTATTCCTGGGCTGATGACAATTTCATCTGTGGTTATGTCATCTTTGTTTTCTGCCAGCCATATTACCTGACCCGGCTCCAGGCTTCCTTTAAGGTGCTTTTTTTTGGTCAATATTTTTGTTCTGATTTTGGGCCCAGCCAGGTCCATGTAAATTTTACACTGTTTGCCTGTTTTATTGCTTGCCTTCCTGATGTGGTGAATCATCCTGGCCCACATTTCTTCATTGTCATGCGCACAGTTGATCCTCGCAACATTCATGCCGTTGAGCAGTAAACTTTTGATTACGGCATAATCATCGCCAAAACTTTTATCGAAGGTGACCATGATGAAAGGTAAATTGGCTTCTGGATTTACTCCAAAGAGGTGGTGAATCTTGCGCTTAAGGTTTTCCGTTGCCCTTTCTTCTGTTATGGGGGATAATGCTGTGGACCTATAACTTGCTCCTAACCGCATCTTTACTTCCTGGACCTGTCTTAGGATGTGACTCTCTGAGCTTGCCAGTGAAGAAAGCCCCATCACATGTAATTCATCCTGTAATTTCCGAATATCTATGTCGCGCAGACTTAAATAATGAATGAGGTTTTGGGCTGAGAGTTTATGTGAGTGATGAATCTCAGTAATTGCATCCGGTAGGGATGCAAAATTGGCTTTCATATGGTTTTCAATGTCGGTAAGCTCCGCAAGGATTTGATTGATATATTTTGAATTCAATTTCATTTTTTAAATATCTGTAGTTTTTTGTTTTGTTTGCTGATTTGGGTGTATGATCATTTTACCGGGTGACCGTGATCTTTATATAAAATTCTAAATTTTATTTGATCTGGATATTAGTCTATGGCGTGGTACATTGGCCCTTATTGAATAGGGTATGCTCAAATAGCTGAGATGTGCGTATCAATAGCAGAGCATCCAAACAAGATGAAAAAGCAGGATCTACCGAACAAGCCACATATTGTGCTTTTAAGGAAATGTACTTTTTTACCAAAATAGGAATGCCTCTCTGATCGTTTTCCAAATCCCGGATCAATTGATCATAGTAGTGTATTTCATCTTTTTTAAAATAAGCCCCTAGCTCTTTTCCTTCCTTTGGAAAAACAGGTATAAAGCTGACCATAGGCCTTACCATCCGTGCTATATCGTGGTTTTGATGGTGTTTTTCTAAAAAATCAACCATTAGTGTTTTACTGAAGTCGGAATACTGATTGCTGATACTGGCAGCGCCAAAGATAAAATCTATGTGGCCCAAACGATGGGTAGCAGCTACAACGCCTTTCCAAAGCAATAAAAGTGGGGTAGGGCGTTGCTGATAGGGTTTGGTAATAAATGATCGGCCAATTTCAACAGATTTTTGTAAAACACTTTCCATCGCGGGGGCATATTGAAAAAGTTGACTGGTATAAAACCCTTTGATACCATGAGATGCTAAAATATCTCTTCCTAAGCCCATTCTGTAACTTCCGGCAATGGTATTTTTTTCCTTATCCCAAAGTATGAGGTGATGGTAATGGGTGTCAAACTGATCTAGATCAGATTCGCATAAAGTGCCTTCACCCACTTCTCTAAAGGTGGTTTCTCTCAAAATACCCAGCAACTGCAAAATGTTTGAGTCTTTCGATAGTTTAACGAATACCACCTCATATCTTTCTGTCGACACAACAGACTCCCCGCTTTTGAGGAAAGAATCCATTTCTGCTGCTACTTTTAGCGGAAGATCATCAATTTCACCTATCGTGTGAGCCACAGCATTCCCATCGATAGGATTAACAGGCGACATACAGTTTTGTAGGAAATAGGTCTTTAGTTTTAAGAACAATGCCAGGTCAGCCGGATTTTTGTACAATTTTATTTGTTCCGGTAAAATGTTGTGACCAATAATAACACCCACCGACTTTCCTTTAGATCTGATGAATTCACCGGGTATGGCAGCAGATTTGAGCATGGGATTTAACCTGGCCATCGCATAAAAAAAAGAGCTGTTTTTACCATGGAGATATACCGGAACAATGGGCACATCTAGTTTCATGATCAGCTTGGCAATTGAGATTTTCCAATCGGTGTCACACACTTCTCTCGTACCCTTTTTGTGTAGACTTGAAACTTCACCGGCTGGAAAGACAATGAGAGGGTGCCCTTGCCTTACATGGTGAATGGCCTGTTTTAGCGCCATTGTATTAGAGCCTGTTCCAAGACCCGTGTCATAGGGATTGACTGGAATGATATGCGGACTTAGCTTTTCAATTCTTTGTAGTAAAAAATTAGCCAACAATTTAGTGTTTGGGTTGTGCTGAAGCATGAGCTTTGTCAGGACTAAACCATCCAATAAACCCAGAGGGTGATTTGCCACTATGACAAAACCTCCATTCTTCGGTAAGTTTTTTATCGTATTAGCATGTATTTCAAGGTTTATTTCCATTTCATTTAAAACCCCATCAATAAAATCCAACCCACTTAGGTTTTCATATTTTGCATAAATTCGATTTATTTCTCTTAGCTTAAGCAAGTCCATCGCCAGCTTCGAGAGAAGAGGTTTTACAGCTTTGGGAGCCATGTCGGGTAAGGCCTTTTCAATATCTGCACTCTTTATTAAGGGCTGTATTTTTTGAATTCTATAGGGAGGATGTACTGCTTGTGTCTGCATTTGTATAATTCTGAATTGTCAAATTAGGAATGATTTTATTTGAAATACAGGAGATATTAAACCATAATAAATTATTAATGCTGGGGGTGCGGAATTTACATTTTGTTGAAAATGAATTAATAATGCCATAATTTTTGGCTTATTTTTATCAGAATTCCAGTGCTACGAAAAAAATCGTAACAAAAACTTGCAGGCTACGATTTTAATCGTACCTTTGCTACGAATTCAATCGTAGTAAACATGGATATACAATTGCCAACAGATTCAGAACTAGAAATTTTACAGGTACTTTGGGCCAACGGACCTTGCACCGTGCGATTTGTTAATGATACCATCAACCAGCAAAGAGAGGTGGGATATACATCGACCCTTAAAACCATGCAGCTTATGATGGACAAGGGCATGGTAGCGAGAACCGTAGAAGATCGGATACATTATTACCATGCCTCCGTATCTGAAGCCATCACTCAGAAGGGTTTGTTGGATGAATTTGTCCATTCTACCTTCAGAGGATCGCCTTCTACATTGGTTATGCGTATGCTGGGCGACGGCGAAAGCAGCCCGGAAGAATTACAACGCATTAAATCCATCATTGAAGCCATTGAACAAAATCATAACAACTAAAACAAAACGTCATGGTATTATTCAACTATATAAATCCGGCATACTATGCCATTGCATGGACGGTGATCCATGCTATCTGGCAAGTGGCCCTTGTTGTTTTGCTAACTGCAGGCAGCCAGGCCGCTATTAAAAATATGACCTCCACCATGAGATACGCCATTTGGGTGAGTTCATTGGCCTTGATTCTTGGCGGCTCTGTGGCTACCTTTATGTATTATTACAACCTCGACCCTTCATTACTGCTGTTGGACGACGCTTCACAGATCTCAGTAGCGGCCGCCTCGGAAACAGATTTGAAAACAACCTTGACTGTGAGTGGTGCACAAGATCCTTTTACCATGGGAGCTGTGGTTTCTTATGTCAATGAACACATCCTGTTTATTGTTATGTTGTGGTTGGTGGGCATGGTCATAGCCCTAATCAGGCTATTGGGAAATATTGGATATGTGGAATACCTGAAAAGTAAATTTAATTTCCCTGTAGACCCCTACTGGGAGGAATTGCTCCAATCGCTCAAAACAAAGATGGGCATTGGCAAAAATGTGCAATTATTGGAAAGTGCGCTGGTGATGTCGCCTATGGTAATTGGTCACCTCAAGCCGGTGATTTTTTTTCCCATGGGTGCCATCAACCGGTTGTCGGCGCAGGAGGTTGAAGCCATCCTGGCGCATGAACTGGCCCATATAATGAGAAATGACTACATCATCAACCTGTTGGTCAGCTGTATTGAATCTCTGTATTATTTTCATCCTGCCATGTGGTGGCTCACGGCGCAAATAAGGGCAGAGAGAGAACATTGTTGTGATGATCTGGCGATCCGTGCTACTGGTCAACCCATTCAGTATGCGCAATCATTAGTGGCCGTTCAGGAAATGACCATGATGGCTCCCAGGCTTGCTATGCAATTTGCAGGTAAGGAAAAAAAGAGCCGTTTTTTCTTGCGGGTCAACAGACTTATCCGTCCCAATTCTGTGTCAATGAGTATCCGGGAAAAATCGATGGCGGCGATAGTAACTGCATTTATGGTATTGGTAGTAGCAATGGCTTCCAAACCGGTGGATAATGCGGCCCATTGTCTTCCAGTTTCGAGTCCAGGTAATGAAAACTACCTTAAATACGATGGTGAATATGGCCTCGACTCACTGGCACTTGACTTTGCGATCAATGATGGCGTTTATCACTACAATGACCATTACTACCACGCTGAAATGGAAGTAGTCAATCGTAAGGTTGTTTCTCTGATCCTGAACGGACTTAAGATTTCAGGGAGTGATGTCAATCGTTTTGGCAATCTGATTCGTGATATTTTGTTAGCAGAACAACAAACAGGTCACAAAGAAAAAGTTGTTTCTGAGCCATCCCACTTCTATGATGTCTTTGCCAATCAATTAATAAAAGATGAGTTGTTGCCGAATAGTAACATCAATAAAGTTATGTTTAACCAAACGGCTTTGGTCATCAATGGAAAGGCGCAGGACAAAGAAGTATGGCAAAGATATATCAACTTGTACCACCAATTGAAATCCAATGACATGCCCGATCAACCTGAAATTAACATTGACATTTATCCGGATGAAAATGGAACCGTATTACAGGCTAATTTGATAGGCCTGGATCATAATCAGGATGTGGGAAAAGAAAATAACATCCAGCCAAAAGAGAAACAGGATGTAAAATCTTCCGGAGTAAATAATTTGCGAAGCGCAGATGATATCTTTAATGATTGGCTCGAAAAAGAACTGGAAAAGGATGGATACATCTTTGACATTGAAGAATACAACTACGTATGGACCAAATCAATGTTTGTAGTCGATGGAGAAAATGTAGATCAGGAAGATGTAATCAAGTATATTAAAAAGGCAGAAGAAATCACCGGGAAGAAGATGGACAAATCGTTTATCAAGACTAAAAATGTAACCAAAGATTAAGGCAGTCTTCGCCAAAAAAACAAAGCACTCACACCATTATTAAATCAAATTTATTTTAAAGGATGAAAAACCTGTTAGGGATTCTATTGCTATTACTTTTTGCCACTGCTATTTCTGCACAAGCCAAATTGAAAATTTACGTGGACTGCAACCAACAATGGCTTTGCGACATGGATTTTTTAAGAAAAGAATTTGGGAGTGTTGATTTTGTGCGGGATCGTTTTTTGTGTGATGTACAAATAATATCCAATGTGCAATTTAATGGCAATGGAGGGGAATCCAATTTATTGTGTTTTATTCCACAAAACCACCAGACCCAAAGAAAAGATACCCTGCAATATTTCAACGATGTAACCTCCACCGATGACATCAAAAGAAAAAGGATGTTGAAGCACTTGCAGATTGGCCTGCTTCCATACCTGTTGGAAAAAGGCCATGCCGATATCATTGAAGTAAACATCAAACACGATGAAATGCAAAAGGATACGGCCCCAACCCAAGACCCATGGAAGCAATGGCAGTTTTCGATTTCTGCATCCGGTTTTTTCAATGGCGACCAAAACTACAGCGACTCTAATATCAACAACAGTCTCTCTGCGGGCAGGGAAACCAAGATCAGTAAGTTTAGTTTTGAGGTGTACAACTCCATCAACCGGCGGAGATTTAATTTTTACAACCCCGATCGGGATACTACAGAGGTTGTAAAGGCGACCAACGACCGCCAGGATATTTTTACCCGATATATTTCCAAAAGGAATGAACATTGGGGCATTGGACTACAAGGTGGTTTCAAACGAAGTGTTTTTGACAATATCGACTATCAGTTTACCCTACTGCCACAAGTGGAGTACAGCATTCTGCCATATTCAGATTTTACCAACCGAAGATGGGTGTTGGGATATTCCATCGGACCCAAATATTTCAATTATGGAGATACCACCATCTATTTTAAGACCAGTGAACTGCTGTTTCAGCACAGTCTCAGTATGATATCCTCATTCACCAAATCGTGGGGTACTATCAATCTGGGGGCATTTTGGTCGAACTACCTGGATGATTTTTCAAAAAACAATTTTTCCCTGGGTGGAGCCATCAGCTGGAACGTATTCAAAGGCTTCAGATTTTCAGTTGGGGGTTCTTACGATTTGATCCACGACCAAATCTCCTTGCCTAAGTTCGACGCCAGTCGCGATGACCTCCTCATTCAACGGAGGCTGATCGCGACCTCGTACAACTATTTTGTAGGTATAGGATTTAGTTATACGTTTGGATCCATCTATAATAGCCAGGTGAATCCAACTTTCAGGGGCTTAAACTACAGCATCAGTTTTTAAAAGGTTAACAAACCTTTTTCAACTCTCTGTAGGTTTTAAGTGCAACGGACATTCTTTTTTCTACCGACTTGATTGAAAGACCTATGATGCCGGCTATTTCCGAATAGGTTCTTTTTTCAATCTTATTCATGATAAAAACTTCCCTGGCAGGTTTAGGGATGTTCTGGATTTTTTGCTGAACATAAGCGTTGAATTCTGCCGTCAGTACATTAAACTCGGGTGTTTCGTTATTGACTTCATTTTTATTGACCTGGCAATATCGGTAACGCACACTGTCTTTCCTTCTTTGGTCGATAAAGAGGTTGTAGGCAATGGTGTAAAGAAAAGAACATTCTTTGCCTACTTCAATTTTTTCTCTGTGTTGCCATAATTTGACAAAACTTTCCTGAGCAAGGTCCTCAGCTTCGCAGCTGTCTTGACATTTTGCTTTGAGGTAATTGTACAGTTTGTTAAAATTCTCACTGTACGTGGTGTTGAATTTTTCGTGACTTAAGTACATCTCCAGATATTTTTAACAAATTTACTGGAGGATAAGGCGGAAAAAATAGGGGAATTCACCCATTTTAAATGCAGGGTAATCAAGGATAGAACCTGATTCTGTTGATGTTATACTTTAAGAAAAAAAGTATATTACTGAGGAAAAGTGGAATTTACCGGCTTAGATCAAAAGTAAACTATTGAATCTGTTCAAAGGCCTGCTGCCAGGCCAGCATGCCGCCAAGCAGGTTTCTGGGGCTGGAGAATCCATTTTGCAACATTAGTTGTTTCGCCGTTCCGCTCCTGGCACCTGACCTGCAATGTAGAATGATTTCACTGTCTTTCCATTCTTCCAATTGGGGTAAAGCTTCATTGAGCTGACCAAGTGGAATTAATTTGGCACCAATGTTATACATTTCATATTCAAATGGCTCTCTGACATCAATAATGATGAGATTTTCACCTGCATCCATCCTGGATTTCAACTCTGATACGGTTATGTCTTCCATGTTTAATTGCATTTTGCGGGTTGGCCCGAAACGATGGTAATATTGATTTTGCTTTGCATGGGCACCTTGGTGATGCCGTCAAATGGTGGAAATTGATCCATAATAAAAGCCGCGGCGGTATCTCTGATGGTACCTTTGGTGGTCACCTCACCCAATTCGAGGTTGTGCTGCTGTAAAAGAAACTCCACTTCTGCATAAGTGTAACAGATCAATTCAGGTATGGTAATCTCCCCACCTTCTTTATCGCTCACTACAAATTCAAGTTCATCACCCTTGTTGATAGAAACACCCCCTTTGATGACATTCTGATCGATAATGAGGCTTCCCTTGTAATAAACTTCCAAAATATGGTTGGGGTCTCCTGCGTCGTATTTTTTACCCCTGATCTTGCTGAGCAAGCCCCTGTGCTTCAGTTCTACTGATTTTTGACTAAAATCGTTACCATATAGGAGGGGCAGTTCTGAAACCAGAATTTTATCCGGATCGTATTTGGTAATCGTTACGTAAACCTTTCTACCTTCCTTAACTTCTGCATTTGGCTTTGGGTTTTGGTCGAGGATGATTCCACCTTTTTTACCCACTACAAAAACAGAATCGGTGACAATTAGATTAAACGATTGATCTTCAGCTTCTTCTCGGGCTTCGTCGATGTTTTTATTGACCAGGTCAACCATAGGCAACTTTTGACCGTGATGGGTGTAGAATCGAAGCCATAAAAAAACAATCAACAAAATAACTATAATGGTGCCCAAAAGTACAAGGAGGTGTTTAACTCTGGGATTGTCTCTCAGAAAATCAGCGAATGACCTTTTTTGGTTAACCAAGGGTATTAATTTATTGTGGGGCAAAGGTAATCAAATTAGACTTTTTTCTGATTTGATTTTAAGCCTTTTGTAACTAAAATGTGTCAAAAATTAAGAAATTATTTAGAAAATGTCTAAATAAAAAATGATCGTGGTTATTAGTTGTAATAATTGTCATCAAGTTCTATTTTTGCAACAAATATTAAAGATAGTCTCAAATTCTTTATATTTATCTTTGATAATCAAGATTTTAAGTCGATAAACGATGGTTTTTAACAAGTCAGTTCTCAAGCATCTTTCAGTAGTCTTGATGGTGATGTTCGGAACTTTGCTACGCGCAGAGGTTTCAGCAGATGCCGGAAAGACTTTGTTTACAGCCAACTGTGCTGCATGTCACGCCAAGAACATGAAATCCGCTTTGACGGGTCCTGCATTGGGTGGAGTAGAAGCAAAGTGGGATAGTAAAGAAAATCTTTATGCCTGGATCAGGAATTCTCAAGCCATGATCAAAAAAGGGCATCCCAGGGCGGTAGAAGTCTGGAATCAATACAAGCCAACAGTGATGACGGCATTTCCCAATCTTACAGATGATGAGATTGCGTCTATGCTATTGTTCATCCAGGGTGTTGCAGACGGTACCTATCCTCCAAAACAAGCTGGGGCAGCCGCGGGCACAGAGGTTGTTGAAGTGGAAAAGGACAATACCTGGTTTTACATCGGTATAACTGTTTTCCTTGCCCTTCTTTCCTATTTACTTTCCCTGATCATTGGCAATCTTAACAAGTTGGCTGCTGCACAACAAGGACAGACTTATGAGGATAAAACTTTGTGGCAAAAATTAACCTCCAAAGGAATGGTTTCCTTCCTGATTTTTGCAGGTATCATTTTAGGTGGTTATACAACTGTAACAAGAGCAGTAGATTTGGGAAGACAGCAGGGTTATGCTCCCGACCAGCCAATTAAGTTTTCTCACGCTACACACGCCGGACTCAACAAGATTGATTGTCAATATTGTCATGATGGCGCCAGAAGGTCTAAACACAGTGTCATTCCGGCAGCCAATACCTGTATGAATTGTCACAAAGCCATCAAAACAGGCTCTAAATATGGTACCGCAGAAATTACCAAAATTTTTGCTTCGGTTGGTTTTAACCCAATTACCAATAAGTACATTGATAATTATGAAAATTATCCAGAAGACTCAATCAAGGCGGTATTTACAGCCTGGATAGAGCAGGAATATAAAACCGTTAAAAACCTGACCACATTAGATCAAAATGGACAGGCGGAAGTGAGGAAGCAATGGAAAGACATCGTTTCATCACTTACCAGTGATGTAGACAAAAAAGTTCAGGGTCCGATTGAGTGGGTAAGAATACACAATCTACCGGATCACGCCTATTTCAACCACGCCCAGCACGTCAACGTAGGTAAAGTTGCCTGTCAGACGTGCCACGGTCCTGTTGAGAAAATGGAAGTTGTTGCTCAAAATGCTCCACTTTCAATGGGATGGTGTATCAACTGTCACAGAGAGGCAGAAGTAAAATTCAAAGACAATCCTTACTATGCCAACTACACCAGCTTGCACGAAGAACTCAAATCTGGCAAGAGAGAAAAAGTGACAGTGGCCGACATCGGAGGTCTTGAGTGTCAAAAATGCCATTATTGATCAAACCTTTAAATTGAATTACCACATCAATTGATATAATGAGAAAAGAGGTAAAAAACATTTGGATCGGCGAACAAGATCTGGCACACAGTGAAAAGTTCATTGAGCAAAGCAATCAGGAGTTGTCACTCATAGACACCATGGCCAATGAGGAAACTTCAGCGGCCCTGGGATCCAACAGAAGAGATTTCTTAAAATTCCTTGGTTTTGGTTTAGGAGCGGCAACTATTGCTGCAGGATGTGACATTCCAATAAATAAAGCATTGCCTTATGTTACCAAGCCAGATGCCATCGTACCGGGTATAGCCAATTATTACGCCAGTACCTTTGTACATGGAGGTGATGTAGCTTCTATCCTGGTAAAAACCAGAGAAGGTAGGCCCATTAAAATTGAAGCCAATGACATGGCTCCATCAAACTATGGCAAAACTTCAGCGAGAGCCCAGGCTTCCGTTTTAAGTTTATACGATACCAATCGTTTTGCTACACCTTTGAAAAAATCGGGCACTGGCTTCCAGCCAACCACCTGGGCTGATCTAGACAAGGAAGTAAAAGCAAAATTGGCTACAGCCAAAAATATCAGAATCATTACTGAGTCGTTGTCAAGTCCAACCGCTCAGAAATCAATTGCAGATTTTACCGCAAAATATCCTGCTACCAAAGCATTAGCGGTTGACGCAGTTTCCTACAGTGCCGTCTTAGATGCCAACGCCATCAATTTTGGCAAAAGGGCTATTCCAACTTATAAATTCAATTTGGCAGACCTGGTAGTGAGCTTCAATGCTGACTTTTTAGGTACCTGGATTTCTCCGGAAAGATTTGCAGCAGACTACGTTCAGAAAAGAGTAGTTAAAGATGTCAATGCACCGGTAATGTCTAGACATTATCAGGTAGAAAGTCATATGACCCTTACCGGATCCAATGCGGATAACAGAATATTGGTTAAGCCATCTGAACAAGGGGCTGCCATTGCATTCCTTTACAACGCTATTACAGGTGGTGGTGCTCCTGACATGGGCTTAAATGCCAATGCCAAAAAAGCACTGTCAAAAGTAGCAGAACAATTGAAAGCCAATGGCGGAAAATCAATTGTTTTAAGCGCATCTACCAATGTTTCAGAACAATTAATGGTCAATGCCATCAATCAGGCCCTGGGCAACTATGGTACCACTATTTTAGCAGGAACCAGCTATTATGGAAAGCAAGGTGATGATGTTGCCTTTGACCAACTGATCAATGAATTAAATAGTGGCGCAGTAGACGTATTGATCGTTTATGGAGCCAATCCGGTATATACTCACGGCAAAGGAGAAGCTTTGGCCAATGCCATTGGAAAAGCGAAAACCAAAATTGCTTTGTCGATTGCCAATGATGAAACCACTAAATTATGCGATTGGGTCGCTACAGTTCCTCATTTCCTTGAAGCATGGGGTGATGTAAAAATATCAGATGAGTGTACAACCCTAATCCAGCCTACCATTTCTCCTTTGTTTGATTCAAGACAGGCGGAAATGTCATTTTTGACCTGGGCTGAAGTGGCCACTCCTTCTTATTATGATTATTTGAAAGCCAACTGGCAGTCTACTGTTTTTAACAGTCAAAATCAATTCGCTTCTTTCCAGGCATTTTGGGACAATTCACTTCACAATGGTTTGGTCATTACCTCAGCAGGTTCTGGCAATCCGGCATTTACCAATGCAGCAATTGATTTCTCTAAGGTGACAGCACCTTCCAAATCACCAATGGAAATTTCATTCTTTGAGCCCATTGGAGTTGGAAACGGCTTACATTCTACCAACCCATGGTTGCAGGAAATGCCCAATCCGGTTGACAGAACAGTATGGGGCAACTACCTCGCAGTTCCTGTTAAATTTGATGGTGACAAAGCCTTTGAAGCCCTCAATGGATTAAAAGATGGTGATCTGGTGGACATTACCATAGGAGATGTCAAATATACAGTTCCTGTCATTCAGCAGTTTGGTCAGATGCAGGGCACCGTTGCCTTGGCTTTGGGCTACGGCAGAATGGAAGCAGGCAACTGCGGTACCAATGTGGGTGTCAATGTGAATGCCTGTGTTGCCAGAAACGGAGGTTATCCTCAGTACTTTAGTGATAAAGTAACGGTATCTGGAAAGCAGGGCAAAGAAAAAGAATTTGGATGTGTGCAGTACCACCATACTTATGGGGTAACTGATAAAGATAAGGCAACCGGTCAAACGATTAATGCCGACGAAGCAGCTACTGTATTTTTTGATTACTTCACAGGAGCCAAAGGCTTCCAGGGAGCTATTACGGATAGGTCAATCATTTATACTACCAACATAGCTGACCTGAAAGAAAGTGTAGCCGAAGTCAAAGAAAAAAGAGAACACGCACAGTTTCTCAATAGCAAACAAATATACCGTGGACACGATGCATTGTATGCAAAAGGTCACCACTGGGGAATGCACGTGGATCTTAATGCCTGTATAGGTTGTGGATCATGTACAGTGGCTTGTATGTCTGAAAACAACGTACCTGTTGTTGGAAAGCGGGAGGTTTCAAGACACCACGAAATGGCGTGGTTGAGGATAGACAGATACTATTACGGCAGTGTTGAAAACCCTAATACGGTTTACCAGCCGATGATGTGTCAGCATTGCGACAATGCACCATGTGAAAACGTTTGTCCGGTAAATGCTACTAACCACAGCAGCGAGGGATTGAACCAAATGACATACAACAGGTGTATCGGAACCAGGTATTGTGCCAACAACTGTCCTTATAAAGTGAGGAGGTTTAACTGGTTGGATTACACAACTGCAGATTTATTCCCGGCCAACCAGATTAAAAAATTTGGTGAAGAGATTCCGTATGGCGCAGACAATCTGACCCGTATGGTGTTGAACCCGGATGTTACTGTAAGAAGCAGGGGAGTGATTGAAAAATGTAGCTTCTGTGTACAGAGGTTACAGGAAGGTAAACTTACCGCCAAAAACGAAGGAAGAACTTTAAGGGATGCAGATGTCAGAACAGCTTGTCAAACAGCTTGTCCTACCGGAGCCATCACTTTTGGTGATATGAATGCCAAAGACGATCTGGCTGCGAAGTTGGAAAGTCCACTGAACTACATTGTATTGGAAGAAGTCAACGTAAGGTCTTCTGTCAACTATACAATGAAAGTCAATAACAGAGACGAATCTTTAGAAGCTTAATTTTTAAAAATACCATTGAATGAGTTCACCAGTAAGCTTAATAAGGGAACCACTTATCACGGGTAATAAGACTTACCACCAAATTACGGAGGATCTTATATCACCCACGGAAAAGACGCCACCGATGTCGTGGATGCTAGGTTTTATTGTAGCCGTAACTTTTTTAGCAGTATTTGTTTTTACGGTGGGTTGGACAATTTATCACGGTATCGGTACCTGGAACCTAAACAGAACCATTGGTTGGGGATGGGATATCACCAACTTCGTTTGGTGGGTAGGTATTGGTCACGCGGGTACCCTGATCTCAGCCATCTTGTTGATCTTCCGCCAGAAATGGAGGACAGGTGTAAACAGGGCTGCAGAAGCAATGACGATCTTTGCGGTAATATGTGCGGGTCAGTTCCCAATTATCCACATGGGTAGGGTATGGCTTGCTATTTTTATCTTTCCTTATCCCAATACAAGAGGACCACTATGGCCTAACTTTAACTCACCCCTGTTGTGGGACGTTTTTGCCATCAGTACCTACTTTACGGTATCCTTGTTGTTCTGGTACACAGGTTTGGTTCCGGATTTTGCTACTGTAAGAGACAGGGCCAAAGGAATGAGAAAAAAAGTGTACAATTTCCTTTCATTTGGTTGGACAGGATCAGCTAAGCACTGGCAAAGATGGGAAGCATTGTCACTTGTACTGGCAGGTCTTTCAACACCTCTTGTACTTTCGGTTCACACCATCGTAAGTTTTGACTTTGCCACTTCTGTAATTCCAGGCTGGCACACTACCATCTTCCCTCCTTACTTTGTTGCGGGTGCGATCTTTTCAGGCTTTGCCATGGTATTGACCCTGATGCTGATTACAAGAAAACTATTGAAGTTAGAAGATTATATCACCATTGAGCACATTGAGTCCATGAATAAGGTAATCCTACTTACAGGTACCATTGTGGGTGTTGCTTATCTTACAGAATTGTTCATTGCCTGGTATTCAGGCTATGTTTATGAGCAGTTTGCATTTTTTAACAGGGCTTTGGGACCTTACTGGTGGTCTTATTTTGGAATGATGTTCTGTAACGTGGTTTCACCACAGTTATTCTGGAAAAAATCATGGAGAAGAAACATTTGGTTGACTTTCTTCCTGTCTATTGTTATTAACATAGGAATGTGGTTTGAGCGTTTTGTTATCATTGCTACCACATTGGCGAGAGATTATTTACCATCTTCATGGTCATACTATTCACCAACATGGGTTGAAATTGGTATTTTCCTTGGTTCTTTGGGTTTATTCTTTACTTGTTACCTCATCTTTTCAAGGGTTGCCCCTGTTGTTGCGGTTGCAGAGATTAAGAGTATTCTAAAAGCATCTGGAAACCAATACAAAGGTGTATCTCACCACCATGACGGTCACCAGGAAGAAGTTCATCACGATCACCATTAATCACTTAGCGGAAAATTTAACATGGCACATAAAGAAGTAATTTTCGGATTGTACAATGATGAGCAAGACTTGCTCAAAGCGGTAAAAAAAGCCAAGGCTGGCCACATGGAAATAATGGATGTATTTTCACCATTTCCTATCCACGGTCTCGATCCCCTTCTTGAATTGGAGGAATCCAGAATTCACATTGCAGGTTTTATTTATGGAATGTTAGGCACTCTAACAGCATTCCTAAGTATGACCTGGATCTTTACCAAAGACTGGCCGATTATTTTTGGAGGTAAACCCTATTGGTCAGTACCTGCCTTTATTCCTATTACATTTGAACTAACGGTATTGTTTGCCTGTGTAGGTATGGTGGTGACATTTTACATCATTTGTGGTTTAGGGCCTGGAGTTACCAACCCTACGCTGGATGATCGTATTTCAGACGATAAGTTTTGCCTTGCTTTTGACAAGGCCTATGTAAATGAGGCTGATGCCCGTGCTTTATTTAGTGCAACAGGCGCGGCTGAGGTAAATTCAAAAAACCTATAATGCATTCCAACAAGATGAATAACAGCAAATACATCCTGTTTTTAGCCCTGGTATCCTTTTTGGCATTATCATGTCAAAAACCCGGTGGAAACAGCACAGGTAGCGAATACATGCCTGATATGGGACATTCTGTTGCATATGAGGCAAATACTTACAGTTATTATTATCAAAACAGGTGGGGGTCGGAAAAAGATCTCTACGAGTTTTCTGCACCTCGTAAACCGGTGGCAGGTACCATAGCAAGGGGCTATGTTGGCAGCGCCGACGGCTCTTCAGGTATGGGCAGTGGTCGTCAGTTTACACCCAATGGCAGTGTTCCTTATTATTATGCTGATACAGAAGAGGAAAGATTGAGAGCCACAGCAGAGATTATCAACAACCCCTATCCAATCACAAAAGCGGGACTAGAGAATGGCAAGGCACTCTATAATATATATTGTGGTATCTGTCATGGTGAAAAAGGAGATGGTGCAGGTTATCTGATTAGAGATGATGGAAAATACCCTGCTCAGCCGGCAAACTTCTTGTTGGATGATTTCATCAATTCTTCAAATGGAAGATATTATCATTCGATTATCTACGGCAGAAACTTGATGGGTGGTTATTCAGATAAGCTGTCTTACAAAGAAAGATGGGAAGTAATTCACTACATCCGATCACTGCAGGCTGCATCAAAAAATCTTGTCTATAACGAAAAAGCAAACACATTGAACTCTGTTGATGTCCCTTTTGCTTCAATTCCAAAAGCAGCACCTCAGGTAGCAGTTCAGGATACAGCAGCCAAAAAGGAAGCGATGCCACATTCTGCAGGCGGACAAGGTGAAAAACATTAATTGGCAATAAAATCAGGCAAAGAAAAATGAATCAATATACCATTACCAATACATTAAGAACCATCTTATTTAGCATGATGGGAATAGGATTGTTGTGTCTGGTACTCACATGGATGGGTGATGATCACAGCCACACCAGGTTTTGGTCAAATGTTTTGCACAACTCCGTATTCTTTACAGGCATTGCTATTATGGCTACTTTTTTTATGGCTGCCAGTATCACCGCCTATGCAGGTTGGTATACAGCCTTCAAAAGAGTATTTGAGTCAATATCAGCCTATTTATTGCCGGGTTTTATCATCATGACCCTTATAGGAGTGGCAGTTTACATGCACATGAACCACCTATACCATTGGGCAGATGATAAAAGTGTTGCAACAGACGAAATATTAAAAGGCAAATCAAGCTTCCTCAATAAAAACTGGTATTTATTTGGCACCATCGTGATAGGCGCAGCCTACGTGTTCATTGCCATGAAACTCAGGTCACTATCAGTTGCAGAGGAGTCGGCTCACGGCGAGGAAAATTTCGCCACTCACCGTCGAATCAGAACATTTGCGGCTATGTTTTTGCCGATATTCGGATTTACATCAGTGGTATTGATCTGGCAATGGGTTATGAGCGTTGATGCTCACTGGTATTCAACCATGTTTGCCTGGTATTCTTTGGCCAGCTTGTTTGTGGCCATGATGTGTCTTGTAGCCTTGATCTTACTTTATCTAAGGTCTAAAGGTTATTACCAAAACCTTACCAAACACCATATGCATGATGTGGGTAAATTTATTTTTGGTATTTCAGTATTTTGGACCTATTTGTGGTTTTCACAATTTATGCTGATATGGTATGCCAACATCGGGGAGGAGACAATCTATTTCAAAGAAAGATATGATAATTATCCGGTATTGTTTTTTGGCAACTTTGTCATAAACTTTGTACTGCCATTTTTGGTTTTAATGAGGAATGATACCAAGTGGAAAAATGGTTCACTCTCATTTGTCGCCATCGTTGTATTTCTTGGACACTGGCTGGATTTTTTCCTGATGGTGAAACCGGGAGTACTGCACACCGCGCATGAAGTTGGTGGACACGGAGCTGAACATGGTGCAACAGAGGCCCACGGACATGCCGCCGAACATGTATCTTCATTTGTACAGGGCTTTACCTTCCCTGGATTATTAGAATTGGGAACCATGCTGGGCTTTCTTGGCTTGTTCCTGTTTGTAATGTTTAATGCATTATCCAAAACAAGGCTTACTTCAGAAAAAGATCCATACGTAGAAGAGAGTTTACATCATCACGTATAATCACTTAGAAAGAATTTAAAAAAGACATACAATGACTATTTTTGGTGCACTCATCATTTTTGCCTTAATTGCTGTAATTGCAGTTCAGCTGGGTAAAGTCAATGATTTAGCCGCAAAGATCAGAGGAGAAGAGGCCGTAATGAGGGCCGGCAATGACAGTACCGGCAGGTGGTTGGTAGTGTTTATGGTAGTCTTCCTGGTAGGTTGTATCTATTCTGCATGGTATTACAGAGATTATATGCTGGGCTATGGTCCTTGGGAAGCATCTTCAGAGCATGGCAAAGAAGTTGACTCTTTGTTCAATGTGACCCTGATCTTCACAGGCATTGTTTTTGTAATCACGCATATCTTATTATTTTGGTATGCTTACAAATACAGAATGCAGCAGGGAAGAAAAGCTACCTTTTTTGCTCACGATACCAAACTGGAACTCATCTGGACAGCAATTCCTGCCGTAGTGATGGCTTTTTTGGTGGCCAACGGTCTGGTAGTCTGGAACAATGTAATGCCTGATTTGGGACCAGAAGATAAGTTCCTTGAAATCGAGGCCACTGGTTATCAATTTGCATGGGATATCAGATATCCTGGTAAAGATGGTAAAATCGGAGACAAAGATTTCAGACTCATAAATATGTCTAACAACCCTTTGGGTGTTAATTTTAATGATAAAGCCAGTATGGATGATGCCATCCTTTCTGGTTCGGATGTAATCAAATTGCCGGTGGATTCAACGGTAAGAGTTAGAATTACGGCTAAAGATGTATTGCACAACTTTTACCTGCCCCATTTCAGAGTTAAAATGGATGCGGTTCCCGGACTCCCAACCTATTTTATTTTTAAGCCTACCAAGACTACGGCCCAGATGCGACAGGAGCTGAGCGCTTATCCTGAATGGAATGAGCCTTATGATCCGGCAGATCCGGAAGGACCCAAAAGGTGGGAGAAATTTAACTATGAATTGGCTTGCGCAGAATTGTGCGGAAAAGGCCACTATTCTATGAGGAGAGTTGTGGAAATTGTTAGCAAAGAAGAATATGATGCGTGGGCTGCAGGCTTGCCGTCTTTCTATAAAGCCAGCATCAGAGGAACAGATGCAGATCCATTTAAAGATCAAAAACTTTTAGACTTCGAGATTGAAGACCGCAAAGCAGAATTGGATTCAACGGTAGACCCACTTTGGTCAAAACTGGCAACAGGTAGAGACACTACCATGACAGCAGAAGTATTGACCCTAAGATTAAAATACGTTTTCTTTGATACTGGATCCAACAATCTGGATGCACTTTCTAACCACGAATTGGATTACATCGCCGGCTTATTAAAAAAACATCCTCATATCAGGTTGGAAGTAGCCGGACATACCGATAATGTAGGAGATCCAGCAGCCAATAGGGCACTTTCAATGGGTAGAGCTACCAGTGTAAGAGATCGATTGGTAAGCCAGGGAGTTGCAGCATCGAGATTGGTGGTCAATGGTTATGGTGATACCAAACCTATGGATACCAATGATACCGAAGAAGGCAAAGCGAAGAATCGAAGAACGGAATTGAGAGTAATTTAATTATAAAAATACAACCATAAATAAAATGGCAGAAGTAGGTGTAAAAACCAGGGAAGATATCCTGATCGAAGAACAAGGCTTCAATGATCACTTCCATGATCATCACCATGGTGATAAATACAAGTCTGGCTTTTTGAACCACTATGTGTTCTCTATGGATCACAAAGTGATTGCACGACAATTTTTGGTTACCGGTATTATTTGGGCCATAATTGGAGCAGCAATGTCAATTGTATTCAGGCTTCAGTTGGGCTTTCCGGAAGAGAGTCTGGCTTGGTTAAAACCAGTATTGGGTAAGTGGATTGTAGTAGACGCTGAAGGCGTAGGTAAGCTTTCACCTGAGTTTTATTATGCATTGGTAACCATGCACGGCACTATCATCGTATTTTTTGTATTGACAGCCGGTTTGAGTGGTACCTTTAGCAACTTGCTGATCCCCTTCCAGATTGGAGCCCGTGATATGGCTTCACCCTTCCTCAATATGTTGTCCTACTGGTTTTTCTTTTTAGCTGGTGTGGTTATGTTTTATTCACTTTTCCTCAGCACCGGACCATTCTCAGGTGGCTGGGTAGCCTACCCTCCATTGAGTGCATTGCCTCAGGCATCGGCAGGTTCCGGTACAGGTATGACGCTGTGGTTGGTGAGTTTAACCTTGTTTGTAGTATCCGTCTTATTGGGAGGTATTAATTACATTACTACCATTTTGAATTTACGTACAAAGGGCATGAGCATGTGGAGACTCCCACTGCCAATCTGGGCCTTTTTTGTAACTGCCATATTAGGTTTGTTATCATTTCCGGTTTTGGCTTCAGGCTTTTTTATGTTGATATTTGACAGAAGCTTGGGTACAAGTTTTTACTTGAGTGATATCTTTATTGGTGGCCAGGCACTGGATAGAGTTGGGGGTAGCCCTATTTTGTTCCAACACCTTTTCTGGTTCTTGGGTCACCCCGAAGTGTACATCATCATCTTACCTGCCATGGGTATCGTTTCTGAAGTACTTTCTGTACATTCCAGAAAACCTATCTTTGGTTACAGGGCCATGGTGTACTCCATCCTTGCCATCGGCTTCCTTTCATTTATTGTGTGGGCTCACCACATGTTTATGGCGGGTGTCAATCCCTTTATCAGTAATTTCTTTGTAGTATTTACGTTGATCATTGCGGTACCTTCCGCGGTTAAAGTTTTCAACTGGATTACTACTCTATATGGAGGAAGTATTAGATTTAATACGGCTTCACTTTTTGGAATTGGATTTGTATCCATGTTTATTTCTGGTGGTTTGACCGGTATCTTTTTAGGAAACTCAGCTATCGATATTCAAATGCACGATACATACTTTGTGGTTGCCCACTTCCACATTGTAATGGGTGTTGCAGCATTCTTTGGAATGTTTGCAGGTGTTTACCATTGGTATCCAAAAATGTATCAGAGATTCATGAATGAAACTTTAGGTAAGATCCACTTCTGGGGTACCTTGATCTTGGCCTATGCTATTTTCTGGCCTATGCATTATCTGGGTATGGCGGGAGTACCAAGAAGATACTATAGTTTTGATACTTTTGATGCCTTCAAACACTTTGCGGAAATGAACAAATTCATTACCGTATCAGCCATCCTTGCCTTTGTAATTCAATTGATCTTTGTGGTTAATTTCTTTTACAGCATTTGGAGAGGTAGAAAGTTAACACAAAAGAATCCATATGATGCCAATACCCTTGAATGGACAACTCCGATTGAACCTATTCACGGCAACTGGCCTGGTAACATTCCTTCAGTTCATCGTTGGGCTTATGACTATAACAAGGATGAAAGGGAGTTTGTGCCACAATATGAACCTTTGAAAGAAGGTGAAGTAGGTGATCACTAATATTTAATTAATAATCAAGCTTTTCAATATCTTGAATCATCAAAATCCATCCAGGGAGATTGTCGTACAGTCCTATAGCAAATGGGCTGATTACGTTCAATTGGTGAAAGCCAGGTTGAGCCTCACGGTTGTCTTTACCTCTCTGTTGGGTTATGCCATCGCTGCAGGAGAAACGATTCATACCACTACTTTACTCTTATTGGGTATTGGTGGATTTCTGATCACTGCTGCGGCCAATGCCATCAACGAGGTTTTAGAAAAGGATTATGATGCATTAATGAAGAGGACCCAGCTGCGTCCTTTGGCAACAGGAAGAATGAAAATCAGCGAAGCCGTTTTGTTTGCAGGATTGGCTTGTTTGGCAGGTGTTTCCCTGCTATCCATGATCAATCCCATCACAGCGGTTATGGGCATGTTGTCATTCGTTCTTTACGCATTTGTATATACACCTTTAAAAAGATACTCTACCCTGGCAGTGGCTGTTGGTGCAGTTCCAGGTGCCTTACCAGTTCTGATTGGCTGTACCGCTGCGCAGGGGCAAATAACAACCCTGGCTTTAGGTTTGTTTGCAGTACAATTTTTATGGCAGTTTCCCCACTTTTGGTCCATTGGCTTTCTTGGCTTTGAGGATTATAAAAAGGCAGGTTACAGACTGTTGCCAGAACAGGATGGGGTTATTGATCGCAATGTTGGCTTATATGCCCTGCTTTATACTGCCTTAATTGTACCGGTGCTGAGCTATTTATATCTCAACGGTGATATGAATTATATGGCTTTTGTGGTTAATGCGATATTGACCATAGCTTTTGCTTATTTCAGCCTTTCCTTTTATAGAAGATTTGACAGAAAGAGTGGACTCATTTTGATGTTCTCCTCATTCTTTTATATGCCTTTGATTTTATTGGTTTCATTATTTAACAATTGAGATAAGAAATGGAAGCAACAATTTTCAAAAGAGAAGACGGATCTGGCAGGTTAAACCCTCAGCTTTTTGCTTTGTGGGTCGGCATGGCGAGCATGATCATGCTATTTGGTGCATTTACAAGCGCCTATATTGTAAAACAAGGTGCAGGAAATTGGTTGCAATTTTCAATGCCCTTGGTATTTTATGTAAGTACTGGTGTTATCATCATATCCAGTATTTTTCTGCATATGGCATATAATGCATTTAAAGCATTTCAGTGGCAACGTTACAAAACCATGTTGTTATTGGCTACTGCCCTGGGTTTTGCTTTTATGGTACTACAATATGAAGGTTGGATTGCCCTATTTGAAAGTGGGGTTGATCTCAGAGCCAATGTAGGAGGTTCATTCTTTTATTTGATAACAGGCGCTCATGCTGCCCACGTTTTAGGAGGGATCACGGCATTGGCGGTCACTTGTTTATTGGCATTTACCCTGCCCTTAAAGTACAGTGAATCCAGGAAAAATAAGATTGAGATGGTTCTCCATTTCTGGCATTTTTTGGGAGGACTGTGGATATATTTGTTTGTATTTTTAAATGTAATAAGATAATAAAAACTAACTAATGGCTTCAGAAACAATAGCATTGCACGGAGATCACTCAGCTCCCTCTTGGAGTGGTGGTAGTGAGCCGTTTAAGGCCAGCTATGGCAAACTGATGATGTGGTATTTTCTCTTGTCGGATGCCTTTACATTTGCAGGATTTTTGATTGCTTACGGTGCTTTAAGGTTTAGTATGCCTTCCTGGCCTGTACCTGACTTCGTATTCAGCTCATTACCCGGCGGTATTCATCACAAGCCTTTGATTTTTGTTACCATTATGACCTTTGTGCTGCTCGCAAGTTCATTTACCATGGTGCGTGCCGTTCAGGAAGGTCAACAGGAAAACAAGAATGGCGTTGTTAAATGGATGTTGTTGACCATTATTGGTGGTTTGATGTTTTTAGGCTGTCAGGCTTGGGAATGGACAACCCTGATGGGCTCAGAACACATGACCATTAAAGTAAATCCATTTGGTACCCACACCGAAAATGGTGTATATCTGGAAGATGGCCATGATGTTAAAAAAGGAGATACATTCAAAGCAGGTACATCTTATTTGATCCATCAGCACGATGGTCATTTTCAGCACCTAGCCTATAAAGTATCTGATGGTCCCAATGCAGGTCAAACTAAAAGGCTAGAGTTTGGTCCAAAAGCATTTGGAGCTTTGTTCTTTTTCATAACCGGATTTCACGGATTTCACGTATTTTCAGGTGTAGCATTTCTTTTGATTATCTGTTTAAATGCTGCCTCTGGCTTATATGAAAAAAGAAAGAATAAATACGAGATGGTAGAGAAAATTGGACTCTATTGGCACTTTGTAGACCTTGTTTGGGTCTTTGTATTCTTATTGTTTTATCTACTCTAATACCTTCAAAGATTAATAAAAATGGGACATTCATATACAGAATCTAAACAAATTGCTACAAAGACGATCCTTGTTTTGGCAGTTATCACCATTGCAGAGGTTATTTTTGCTCTTACAGGTAAGGGATATATCATCGATGGCTTTCATATGCCCCACTGGCTCATTGGTGGTGTGATGATCATCATGAGTGTTGTAAAAGCCTACCTGATCATTTACGAATTTATGCACATGAAATACGAGGTACCTGCCTTGGTTAAAACAGTTTTAATTCCTACCTTATTATTGGTGTGGGCCATTATAGCCTTTACTTTTGAAGGTAGTTACTGGCAGAATAGCAGAGCCAAAGCCCACAATCTTAAATCTTCAACTGTGGTGGAACACACAGATCACAAATAATAAAAAAGGCGGGTTTTCCCGCTTTTTTTTTAAGTACTACCCTCAACTTAATGCTTTTTAAATTGTTTAAAAAAGCAACTTGACTTCATGAAGAAATACTTCAATTCAATTATTCTTGTCTTTGTCCTTATTGGCCTACCACTGGGATCCTATTTATACCTGAGGCAAGGCTTTACTTTTCGTAAAAACCTGATCGATGATTTAAAAACATCAACGCCCCTTAAAGGTACATTAACGGAAAATGGTGCTGCTGTTATGGTAAATGGTAGATGTACGGTGATAGCTCTTACCGAAAATCAAAAACAACAATTGAGCTTGTTTGATCAATTTAAAGACGCCAAAGGGTTTCAACTGGCTGGCAAAATGGATACTACTTTGGTCATGCCCTACTTATTAAAGAAGCAACAATCTGTAGATTCTAAAAATATACGCAATTACTTTCAATTAGATTCAAACGTGATTAGCACTCTGAAACAGGCTTATCCTACTTCTAAATATCTAATCCTTGACACTCTGGGTAAGATGCGCTACTCGTATACGGACAATGAGAATGACTTGAAAAAGCTGGCAGGGCACATAACCGTCCTTCTTCCATTATATAAAGAAAAATAATTACTTTGCAAACACAAGATTTCCAATTGAATCCCCGACCAGAACTGGCTACCAAACTTAACAGAGTAGCCTATATTGTATCTGCTTTGGTTTTGGTACTGGTTGGCATTATGAGAAGAGTGAAAATTGATCTTGGATTTGATTTTTCTTTTTTACCGCCCATCCATGCTATTTTAAATACGTTGGTAGCCATATGTCTGATTGCCGCCCTTTGGTTTGTAAAGCAAAAAAACATTCGCCTGCATCAGTTTTCAATCTATGGTGCAATGATCTTTTCTGCCTTGTTTTTATTGTGTTATGTTTTGTACCACTTTACCACCGAGGAAACTAAATACTGTTTTGAGGGTCCTTCCAGGACCATGTATTTTATACTTTTGATTAGCCATATCGTTTTGGCTGGACTTTCCCTGCCTTTTATATTGATTACCTTCATACGGGGCTACACCCATGAGATTGAAAGGCACCGTAAGATTGCTAAATATGTTTATCCTGTATGGCTCTATGTAGCTGTTACAGGCCCCCTTTGTTATCTCATGCTCTATCCTTGTTATTCATGAAAAAGTACCGTTTACAAAAACTATTGCTTTTTTTCGGCATACTTTTAATTCTGATGGTTTTGGTGGTACCGGAGCTGGAGGCTCAGTGCCCCATGTGTAAAATGTCTGCCGAAAGTAATTTGAAAAATGGAGGAACAGAAGGCAGATCTCTGAACGCAGGAATATTGTATATGCTTGCCCTTCCTTATCTTTTGGTTGGTTTTCTTGGGTATGTGTGGTATAAAAGGCGAAAAAAAGACGGAGCTGCAAGCCCCCACTAATTTAAAGTTTTAAGAGTTATTTAACCTGACAGCCCTTGATGCAGTTCACAGGGTGATATATTTTTGCATTGAACGCAAACGAATGCTATGATACCCTGGAGGTTGTTTCCCTACCTCAGACCCTGCCTTGCCATAATTGCCGGAATCCTGGTTAGAGAATTTGTAACCACTGAGATTTGGACAGTGGTGCTCTGTTTGACACTTGCAGCGGCATTCGTAGCTACCAACGATTTTTTTTACACTTCATCTGTTAGGTATCCATTTGTTGCCGGCTATTTTATTTTGGTGTTGTTTTTTGGTTTGGGATTTTTCTCTCATCATTTGCACACTCTTGGACTAGGAAATACACACTATGGCCAATTTGTAAATGAGGGTAAAGAAGTAAATGTCATTGGGGTAATAAATGAATATCCCAATCAGCGCAAAAACTACCGCACTACCCTGGAGGTGGAGTATATTTGCTATGACAACAATTGTTACAAAGCAAGAAATCCAATACAACTTTCCTTTGGAAGAAATGCTGTTAGTGGTTTCTTACCCTCACCTGGCGATAGAATTTGTGTATGGGGTACCATAGATAAGGTAACTAAAAATACCAACCCGGCGACCTTTGATTTTGCCAAATACCTAAGTAGGCAAAAAATAACGCATCAAATGTACATTCCAAATGATGTTGTGCTATTAGCATCCAACCAACTTGGCTTTTTCAGACAATCCAGCATGAACCTTAGAAATCGGTGTTTGAAAATCTTTGAGAAATATTTACATGACGACGCCCTTGCCATTGCAAAAGCCATGATCCTGGGGTTCAGACAGGATGTAGGGGATGAACTATACCAGTCTTTTTCAGCTTCGGGTTCCATGCACATTCTTGCGGTATCGGGCATGCACCTTGCCGTAATCGCTGAGATCCTGTTAAAAGGCATGGATAAGATCACTTTTAGACGACGCAAAAGCGGCATCATCCCATCTATGGTTATCATAGCACTGTTGTGGTTTTTCTCATTCATGACAGGCGCAGAATCTGCCATTATCAGATCTGTTTTGATGTTTACTTTGATTTTATATGGCAAAACCCTCCGACATCACCACTCCACGTACAATATTATGGCCTTTTGTGCTGCCATCATGCTGATTTATAATCCGGCTCAACTCTTTAATGCGGGATTTTTGTTTTCATTTTTGGCCTTGCTAAGCCTGTTGTACTTTCAACCCTTTGTGCAAAGTTGGTGGCAGCCATCAGACTTATTTTCCAATTGGATGTGGCAATACATTTCAGCTTCCATTGCGGCACAAGTGCTTGTTGGGCCTCTCACGGTGTTTTTGTTTAACCAGTTTCCGCTTTATTTTGTATTGTCTGGTTTTATTCCGGTGTGGTTGTCCGCGTTGTCTTTGAAATTAGGCTTGTTCTTGCTGGCAACAGAATTTATTTTACCTCAACTCAATGAATTGATAGCAATAGGCCTAGAATTTATGCTTACCTATTTTATCCGATCTGTTCAGTGGGTAGAATCTCTTCCCATGGCTTGTATTGAAGATCTTTATCTGAGTGTTCCCGAATTTGTTTTTTTCAGTCTTACAGCTTTTACTTTAATGCTTTTTGTGAAATTCAAATCCATTCAGTTGATGACGGCAATGATTTCATTTTTGGTCTTTGGCCTGATTTGGCGTATTGGATCAGGTTGGTCACATAATTCTCAGTTTATTTTGACGTTGTATGACCATAAAAAAGTTGTGGTGGCAGATGTTTTTATTGGTCACAACTGCTTTTCCTATGGTGATTCTACATTGTCTGCTTCTTTTGCAGATTATATATACTCGGCACATAGATCAAGACATCACATCGACAAGATCCGTTTTGTTAGCGACACTACAAAGACTTGGGTTTTGGGGGATATTGAATTAAAATCAAAAAGAATAATCAAGGATGATTTAAATATAGCAATGGTAATGGATAAGAATGATTTTTTCCCTTCTTATTCACCCAACATTTACCTTGTTTTAGGTAAGTTATGGCCTCCCAAAAAGCCACTGACCCGCCCTGCTTGCATTGTATTAAATGCCACGATTAAAGGGAAAATGTTGGAGCAGTGGAAAATTTATGCAGCTAAGCAGGATCTGATTTTGTATTCAATTCATGAAAGCGGATCTATTGTTTTGACCCCACCCTTTAAAATACCTGAGTCATGAAAAATAACAGTATAATTTATTTTACCCGTGCAGAAAGAAAATCATTGTTTGTTTTTTTTCTGATGGCATCCCTTTTTATTTCTATGATGTACGCTATGTACCGATTTGAAAAAACCAAGGCCATCCCTTTTGAAAAAGCGGTATCTCAATCCATAGATACCAAAGAGGCTGCACCCAGGGTGCGTTCTACTATCAAAGTCATTGAAAGAAAGCAAAAATCTAGGATATCAGGTCAGGCTTTTCATTTTGACCCTAATACGATAAGTGAGGATAGTTTAAAGATGCTTGGTGTGGATGCCAAAACTTCAAAAATCTTTGTGAAGTACCGCTCAAAAGGAGCAAAATTTAAGAACAGAGAACAGTTTTATAAAGTATACGGAATGCAGAAATATAAATCAAGGCTGGACTCCCTTCTGGTTTTTAATTCGGGTGATATAAAAATTGAATCTTCAAGAACCAATGAATATTCAAATCAAAAAATTCCAGATGCCAAATTCAATAATTCTCAAAGTGCCATACCTACAGTAAAAATCCGATTCATCCAAATCAATGAAGCCGATAGCTTTGAATGGCAATTGATAAAAGGCATAGGAGAAAAACTGGCGGGTAGAATTGTAAGATACAAAGAGCGTCTGGGAGGATTTGTAGCCATTGAGCAATTGGAGGAAGTCTATGGCCTCAGGCCTGAAACTTTTCTTGCTATTTCTCACCTATTGAGTGTAGAGAAAGGACAAATTACAAAACTTAAGATCAATCATTGTACCGAAAGTCAAATGGCCGGCCATCCTTATATTGGTAAAAAGAAAGCAGTGATATTGACCAGATATATCAAAAACAAAGGCCGATTGCAATCGCTCACCGATCTGGTAGCAAGCAAGTTGTTTGATGATGAAGAAATCCGGAAGCTGGAACCCTATCTGGATTTTTCCATATAGTGCCACTTACAGTAGCTCGACTTTAAGGTATATGATAATTTTATTTGGATATAGGTGGCTATTTGTCAATATATTAAACATATAGAAATAAAAATGATTAAATAACATATTAAAAATATTTGTAATATGTTATTTGATGATTACCTTTGAACTTCGATGCAAAAGTGCATTGACAAGATTGGAAATCCAGGTCCCATCCCAAAACAACGACCGATTTATTTTGGATTTAAATCTTTTCCCATGAAGAAACCGATTATTTACAGTTTTGCTGTAAAAACAAAAAAGTATGTGCATCTGCTTTTAATGGCTGTTTGCACCTTATTTGCGTCGAATAGCTTATCAGCACAAATTGACTTTGTAGTCAATTCGGCTGTATTTTCACCAACCAACATATCAATTGGCGAGACAGCTACATTGACTTCCAATGTAATGATCAATCCTACTTCTCCGGCAGGAGGTGGACAATTGGCAGTTGGTTGCCTTGAAATTGTTATTTCCTTGCCAGCCCCAAAACAGTATGTTCCTCAAGGAGGAGCTGCTGCGGTATCTGCAATGGGCTTTGGCGCCTCTTTTACGTGGACCTATAGTGCCATTGACAATTCTTTATATGGATACAACAACGTCATCCTACCAGCAGGCGCTGGAGGAGATATTATTGTTACGGTCGAAGGACTGGTCATAACCGGTGTTCCCGCGATATCGACCGTGAATGCCAATGATTTTTCAAATTGCACAGTAACCAATGATGGAAGCAATGATTCCAGATCTGCCAGTCTGAGTGTAAACCACTCGGTAGAATTGAGTTGTAAAACGGATACAGTGTTTTTTTATGATGTCACTTCCATGGGCATTGTCATTAGGGCAAGAGATTTATATAACAGCGCTACTACAACACCGGCCTGCGAACCCCTTTCCTTTTTTCTATACGACAGCATCAGGAGAGAACCGGATTCACTGGTCTATGGCTTAAATGACCTTTTTGATCCTCCAACATGCATTGTGCTTACCGCAAAAGATGATTGTGGGGATAGTCTGAACTGCAAGATCTTAATCAGTATCCTGGATACCTTACCACCCCAAATATTTTGCCCACTGCCTGACACAGTTTGTGACCTAAGTCTGGTACCTCTTCCATTTGGCACATTGGCAGAATTTGAAGCAGCAGGGGGAGATGTAAGTGACGAAACATTTAGTGTGTTTATTCCTGCATCCTTTTTCTCCTGGATTGGAGATGATACCACTTCAACTGGTTGTAATCGAACCATAGAAAGGCAGTACAGAATTGAAGATTGGTTCGGAAATGCAGATACCTGCTCTCAATTTTTTGTAATCAAGGATGCAAATGGTCTTAATTGTGGACCGGCTGCAACAGTGAATACTGATCCTGGACTCTGTTCGGCTGTAGTTTTGTTGAATGTGCCTATTCATAAAAATTGTGAAGTAGATTCTTTTTATAACAACGGACCTTCCAACAATACCTTTCCATTAGGTGCAACAAATGTAACCTTTACACTTATTACAATGTGTAATGATACTTTTAAATGCATCAAACAGGTAATCGTATCTGATAGTATTTACCCCGTATTGCGCTGTCCGTCTGATGTAACCATCCAATGTACTGTGCCGGCAGCAGCCATAACTTTTGCTCAGTATACAGCACAAGGTGGTCTTGCCATTGACAATTGTGCCATCAACCCGGCGAGTATTTCCAGCATTGACAGTCCTGCAGTAGGAACTTGCCCGAAAACAGTTGTAAGGACTTATTTTATAAGTGATCAAAGTGGCAATGCATCCAGTTGTCAGCAAAACATAACATTAAATGATACCACGCCTCCTGTGATTACAGATCCGTCTGACATTACAGCGGGTACTGATCCCGGAGTCTGCCAGGCAGTTGTGAATCTTCTTAATCCTACTGTGACAGACAACTGTAATGCGGGTACTACTCTCGTGAGGAATCCGTCAGGCAATGTTTTTCAATCGGGAGTTACGATAGTAACCTGGACCGCTACAGATGCATGTGGAAATACTTCTACCCAAACCCAAAATATAACGGTGGTTGATGATGAAGCCCCCAATATCAATTGTAAAGGCCCTCTTGACCTTAATCTGAGTTACGGAGATAATTACAAAACAGCTCTGTCTTTGTTATTGAGTTATTCTGATAATTGCCAGCTTCCGTTGATAGTTAAAGCGAGAAGAATGGATGTGGTGTGCGCCCCCAATGGTGACCAATGGCTAGACACTGTGAGATTCTGCTGTGCCGATGTGAACCTTACCAGACAAGTAATCGTAAGGGTTACGGATGCAGCTGGCAATTCCAATACCTGTATGGTAGCCATTACGGTAAAAGATAAGTTGGCTCCGGTACTTGAAGAACCACTTCCTAACATTACTGTAAGTTGTGATTATGATATTCAATTAAATGATCTCGAAGAATTTGGAACCATTGTTTTCAATTCTGCAGATAGAGCAGAGATTGAAATCGACGATCCTCTTTTTATAGGTCCTAAATACGATGGCTGGGTTACTGATAATTGTGTCTCAAGCCTTCAACTAACAGAGTTACCTCCATTAGACCAACGTGGACCACACAACAATGGCAATATCATCAGAAGATTTGTTGTCACTGATGGAGCTGGAAATACCCTTGCCATTAATCAAACGATTACCATTGTTGATGCCGACCCCTTAACCATTGATGATATTCATTGGCCGGCTGATACATCCTATACAGATTGCACTGCTATTCCACCTGATACAACCCTTACCGGAAGCCCATTTTTTGACAATGATGATATTTGTACCTTACCTGCTGCCTCTTATAAAGATCAGGTATTTGATGATCCAACTTCTGGTTGTGTTTACATCAGAAGAAAATGGAAGGTCATTGATTGGGCCCAGTATGTACCCAATACAACTATAGGTGTTTGGGAACACATACAGAATATTCACCTGATCAACAGTGTTAAGCCTGTATTCACCTCGTCATGTGCAGACAGAACCGTTTGTGCAGTCAATGCAGAGTGCGATGCCGTAGTGAGGTTAGGTGCCCATGCCACCGATGATTGTACAGATGTACAAGACCTGACTTATGACTACAAAGTGGATACCGATAACAATGGTTCCGTTGACCATTATGCCACAGATGATACTTTTGCGATAAGGTTGCCCCGTGGCATCCACAAAATCAGCTGGAGGGTAGAAGACAGATGTGGAAATTTCACAGATTGTTCGTACCTGGTAACCGTTAAGGAATGTAAAGCACCAACCCCGGTTTGTTTGTATGGATTATCTACCAACCTGGAAGACAATGGTACAGGTGGTACATCACTGATCTGGGCCAAAGACTTTAATAATCATAGTTATGATAATTGTACCTCAGAGCCTGAATTGAAATTTTCATTCACAGCCAATACAGCCAACACATCTTTGACTTTGACATGCGCCAATGAAGGTGTATACAATCTCAGCATGTGGGTGACAGATAAAGATGGCAATCAGGCAAGGTGTAATACTTTTATAAAAGTTACAGATAATAAGAATCTGTGCCCCGATACGATAGGAGGTAATGGTATTCCGGGTCTATCGGTTGCAGGACGAATCACGACTGAAGAACAAGCCATGGTGAAAGGTATTAAAGTAAGCCTTGCAGATCCAGCAAATACAATGTGGTCAGAATCTGACGAAACCGGCAATTTTATGATTGATAATGTACTGCCTATGGGAGACTATCAATTGAAGCCACAAAAAAATGATGAATGGCAGAACGGGATTTCAACCATCGACCTGGTCATGATCCAACGTCATATTTTGAATGCTGCCAAACTCAACAGTCCTTATAAATTGATAGCAGCAGATGCCAACAATGACCAAAAGATCAGTGCTTCAGATTTAGTTGCTCTGAGAAAACTGATACTTGGGCTGGAAACTGAAATCAACGGTAATACCTCATGGAGATTTGTTCCAAAAACCTTCCTTTTTGCAGATCCTTCACAACCCTGGCCATTTGCTGAGGTAGTTGAGTTGAATGACATCGATGTCAATTTGATGAACAATGATTTTATTGCAATTAAAACCGGCGATGTCAATGGTACAGTTAGCAATAAGTTTTCGCAGAAAGCAGCTGATACCAGAACGCGAAATTATGCCGATATCGTTTTCAAGGATCAATATTTTGAGGCTGGCAGATATGTGAACGTACCTGTGACCTTAGACCACAATGGTAGTTTTACAGCCATTCAGACGGGACTTAAAATAGATACAAGACACCTTGAATTTGCAGGCATAATGGATGAGTCAATCGTTTTGCCAAAAGAATCCTACAGGTATGATTTGAGTACCGGCATGCTGTACATTGCCCATCTGGAATCCAGTCCACTTAATCTGAGACCTGGGGCCGTATTGTTCATCCTCCAGTTTAAAACCCTGGAAAGTGGTAAACTATCAAAAGCGTTGTCGCTTGATGCAACTGTCTTTGAAAACTTCCTGGTTGATGAAAACATTGCCCCTGTTTATTTGAATGCAAGAATGAGTGATGACCTGGAAGCGTTGACAGTCAATCAGAATACACCTAATCCATTTGCTGAGTATACAGAGGTAAAGTACTTTATTGCTGATGATGGCATGGTTGAAATTACCATCTATGACAATGCAGGTATTAAGATATTCAATCAGGTTCGTCATTGTAATGCAGGGGTCAATCAACTTCGCATCGATCGCGAGCAATTGGGTGACAAACGAGGCGTCTTTTTCCTTCACATTGCCACCGGTGAGCGAAAGGAAATTAAAAAACTGCTTCGATTAAATTGATTTAAACTACCATCCTAGATAAAACCGATTTGAGAGTGATAGGCCGGACAAGTTCCGGCCTTTCTTTTTTAACAAAATACCCTATTTTTGCATAAAAAATTGCGCATGAATTTTTCCATGATTTTTGTCTTTTTGCTTTTCTCTTTTCGACCTTTACAGACTGAAGAAGAAATTAAACAATTACTCAATCAAAAACTGACTGCATTTGAATTAGCCATGAAAAACAAAGATTTGGACACCGTTTTGTCCATGTTTGAAAGCGATGGCGCCTACGGTGACGTTAAGGGCAGGCAGGAAATCAAAAGGGTTTTAAAATCCTATTTCAACAATGAAATAATTTCCTATTCCATGCAATCGGAAAAAATAACCGTTGCGCTCCCGCTGTCAAATCATACCGGAAAAATGGCGCAGGAAATTGTCATTAATGGTGTCCATAAAAAAAGCAATGGAATATTCCGCATTATTTGGCATCAATACAATGGAAATTGGGCTATTCAATACCTCGATATTGCCCAGGACAATTCCTATTAAGGCCAGAATTACAATCCAACGGACCTTTAAACTATTTAGTCAGAACATTTCAAAAAGGATGTTCTATTTTTACCAAAACATATTTCACCTATGAAGTCCATTTTCCACGTTTTTGTTATGGCGCTTTTGTTTTTCTCATGTACGCGAAAGATGGAACATGTAGGACAGCAATATAAGTTTGAACCAGCTGAAACCGTTTTTCTGGCAAAACAATTTCCAGCACTATGGCCTGATTATGAGGCGATGGATCAAGCTCATGAAATGGCTAAACGTAAGATGGATGCAGGACAGCGCACCGATGGAACATGGACATTACAGGGACCCGGTAACATAGGGGCCAGGATAAATACCATCGCCATGCATCCCCAGCAAAGTAATGTCATCTATGCAGGTTTTGCAGATGGCGGACTTTGGAAAACCACAGACGGTGGCGCCAATTGGTTTCCTGTTTTTGAAAATGAAGTCTGGCAAAGTATAGGCAGTATTTGTATTGACCCAAATGACGGCAACACCGTTTATGTTGGTACTGGAGACCCCAATGTTTCCGGCTATCCAAGAGCAGGAGGTGGGGTATACAAAAGTGTAAATGGGGGGCAAACCTGGCAATTGATGGGCTTGGAGGCAACCCGGATTATATCAAGAATTGTCATGCCCAAAAATCAACCTAACACCCTTTATGTATCGGCCATGGGTACTCCTTTTTTTAAAAATCAGGACAAGGGAGTTTATAAGAGTACCAATGGTGGCCAATCCTGGGAACAGGTTTTATTTATCAATGACAGCACCGGGGTCTCTGAGATCGTTATCCATCCTACCAACCCCAATAGATTGTATGCAGTCGGTTGGAACAGAGTAAGAAATTATGAGAAATCACTGGTGGCAGGGCCCGATGCCAAAGTATTCAGAACCGATGATGGAGGCCTGAACTGGACCCAACTAAATAACGGCTTGCCCAATGACATCTTCACCAGAATGGGAATTTGCATTTCAGAAAGCAATCCCAACGTTGTTTATGTGCAATACACCAACGCCAGCACCTTAAATCTTGAAGCCATCTATAAATCTGTTGACGGTGGCGATAGCTGGACCCTACATTCGCAATCCAATGAAAATGGCTTACCCAATAATGCATTGGGAGGTTTTGGCTGGTATTTTGGTAAAATCAGGGTCAATCCTAAAGATGAAAATGATCTTTTTTTGCTTGGGGTGGGTATTTACCGGTATGACGCCAACACCAACTTGTGGTCTTCAGTAAATGATGACAACGCAGAACTGAACCCACATGCAGATAAACACGATTTGATTTTCAGAAATGACACCCTCTATCTGGCAACAGATGGAGGCTTATACAAAACAAATATAAATTGGAGTCCTAATTGGGTTGACATAGAAAATATACCTACTACACAATTTTATAGAACGGCATTTAATCCGCATCAACCCGATCTTTACTATGGGGGCGCCCAGGACAATGGCACCTCTTCAGGTAATGGCTCTGACATAAACAACTGGCAAAGAATTTTTGGTGGCGATGGTTTTCAAATGGCCTTTAGAAATGACAATCCGGGAGTCATCTATGCCGAAACTCAAAATGGCAATCTGGCCGTTTCTCAAGATGGTGGTAATACCTGGTCTGGAGCCAGAGAAGGTTTGTCGGGCAGCCGACATTGGGACATGCAATACATTATTAGCAGCCACAATGAGGATGTTATGTATACAGGAACGGATAAATTTTATAAATCAGACGCAGGCATCATCCCTTTGTGGGAGGCAATCAGTGAAGACCTGGTTGACAAAACATCCAATGCATTGATCCATCAATTCACCTGCCTCAGTGAATCTCCGCTTGATGCCGAGGTATTGTATTGCGGTACCAGCGATGCCATGGTCTGGAATTCAACCAATGGAGGTGCTTCCTGGACCAGAATAACCAACGGCCTGCCCTCCAGATATATTTCCTCAATCAAAGCATCACCCGCCCTTTCTTCGCGTGTCTATGTAACACTTACGGGATACAAGGCGAATGATAATACAGCCCATATTTACAGCAGCGACAACTATGGAACCACATGGACTCCTATAGCAGGAAACCTGCCTCCTTATGCCATCAATGATGTACTTGTTTATCCAAATGGCCTTGATGATGTACTTTTTGTAGCTACAGACGGGGGTATTTACATTACCATCGACGCTGGTGCGAACTGGGAAAGGTTAGGCAGCAATATGCCCCTGATTCCGGTTTTTGATATGGATTATAATCCGGTCAACAATGAGCTGATAGCCGCAACCTTTGCACGTGGCATCCAAACTTTTAGCCTGGATCAAATTGGTGTTGGATTGGAAACCGGCACCAAAGAAACCACTCTTCTTTGGTCTGTCTATCCTAATGTTGCTCACGATGTCATTGAAATCAAAGGAGAAAGCCCAGAGACAATTGAAGTGTACGACATCAGGGGCAAGCTCCTAATTCATCTTCAAAAGCCGACTTCGATCGACATTTCAGCATATAAGCCTGGCATCTATTTTGTGAAATCGGGAAATAAGATTCAAAAATTCCTTAAATTTTAACGTTGGGTTTTTCTTTTAAATTTGTTTGAAAGCCTTTGGTCTGTTTCGACTTTCTGCAGCATTGTTTCCGGTGCCTAGATACATTACCAAAGGGAAATAGTCCTTAATTCACCCTGAATGTCCTATTTTTGTGTTCAAATCAGGATTACAAAGTGAAGATATTAAAATTTGGTGGCTCCTCGGTAGGCACACCCGAAAGGATCAATGGCATCATTGAAATACTAAAACCACGGATTGAGGCCGGAGAAAGTTTGGCCTTGGTATTCTCGGCATTTAGTGGCGTTACTGATAGTTTGATAGCCATGAGCGATCAGGCTGCCACGGGCAAAGATACCTTTTATGGTCAATACCATCATTTTGTAGCCAGGCACAATGAAGCAGCTGAGGCTTTATTGGGGGAAGAAGGTTTTGCATCCATAAAGGCCGAATTAGATGAAACGCATCACAACCTTTTAAACCTATTGAAAGGCATAAACCTGGTAATGGAAGTCACTCCCCGGACTATGGATTATGTGCTTAGTTTTGGCGAAAGAAACTCCAATTTTATCATAGCCAAAACACTTTTGCAGAGAGGATACCAAGTTAGCTATCTGGATGCTCGCAAAATAATCAAAACCAATAAAGAATTTGGGTCTGCGAAAGTTAATTTTGGAATTACGGATGGTTTGATTCGAGATCACTTCGCCTCAGAGCCCGGGACCTTACAAATTGTAACCGGATTTATTGCATCGGATGTGGGAGGACTTACCACTACCTTAGGTCGCGGTGGTTCGGATTATACTGCAGCCATCCTGGCGGGAGCCTTAAATGCAGAGGCCTTAGAAATTTGGACAGATGTAGATGGTGTGCTGACCTGTGATCCGAGGAAAGTAAAAAAGGCCTTTACCCTTCCTTCTCTGAGTTATGCAGAAGCAATGGAAATGTCACACTTTGGCGCGAAGGTGATTTATCCACCTACCATTCAGCCTGCCTTACACAAAGGCATTCCTATTTACATTAAAAACACGTTCAATCCATCATTTCCTGGTACCCTTATTGACAAGGAAGCAGATCCCCATTTTAAGGCTGTAATAAAAGGCATCACCTCATTAGGCAACATTGCACTTTTAAGACTGCAGGGCAGTGGCTTGTTCGGGGTGCCGGGTGTATCTGCCAGATTATTCGGTGCCTTAGGAAAGGCAAAAATCAATGTCATCCTAATATCCCAGGCCTCTTCAGAACACAGTATTTGTTTTGCTGTATCTCAATCCGATGCGGCAAAGGCCAGTCAGGCTATTGCGGAGGAATTTATCAAAGAGATGGAGGCCGCTTTGGTAGATAGCCCACAAATTGAAAAAGAAAAATGTGTACTGGCTGTAGTAGGAGAGGGCATGCGACATGTGCCGGGTGTAGCTGGAAAATTGTTTGAATCTTTGGGTAAAAATGGAATCAATATAACGGCCATTGCCCAGGGTTCATCAGAATTGAACATCAGTTTTGTCATCGATAAAAAAGATGAAGCCAAGGCTCTCAACATGATCCATGACTCTTTTTTTCTTTCTGACAACAGAAGGGTTAACCTGTTCATCGTTGGCACCGGCCTGATAGGTTCTGCCTTTCTTGAACAATTAAAAAACCAACGCCAACAATTGATTGATCAGTTCAAACTGGAGCTCAATGTAGTGGGACTTTCCAATTCCAAAAAGATGATTCTTGATGAAGAAGGGGTAAATCTATCTGGCTGGAAGGATAGTCTGGATCAACACGGCATTGAAGCCAATATTCCGCGTTTTGTGGAAAGCATGAAAGAAATGAATCTATCCAATAGTGTGTTTATTGATAATACAGCTGATGGCAGTATACCGGCGCTGTATGCCGAAATACTTTCCTCCAATATATCATTGGTCACGCCTAATAAAATTGCTACCTCTGCCAGTAACGAAGAATACAAGAGACTCAAAAAACTGGCGGCTGACAGAAAGATTTTCTTTAAATATGAGACCAATGTGGGTGCAGGCTTACCGGTCATTTCCACCATTCAAAACCTAATCAATAGTGGTGATAAAATCCTCAAGATCCAGGCCGTTATGTCAGGATCGGTCTCATTTATCTTTAATCAATTTGCACCTGAGGTACAATTCAGTGAGCTGGTACTGAAAGCCAGAGAATTGGGATATACAGAACCCGACCCAAGAGAAGACCTGAGTGGTGCCGACGTGAGGAGAAAAATTATTATCCTCACTCGCGAAAGCGGTTATGACATCGAATCGGCTGATGTGAACTTAAAAGCTGTATTACCCGATGAATTGATGCAAGCTCCTGACGTCAGCAGTTTTCTCGCAAAGCTTCCCTCCATTGATCAGGTAATGTCACAACTGGCAGCAGAAGCTGCGCAGAAAGGAGAGGTCTTGAGATATATTGGAACCATGGAAAATGGAAAGGCCAGCATTGATATTTGTTCTGTCAATAGTACTAGCCCTTTTTATAGCCTGGATGGCAGCGACAACTTGTTTGTTATTACCACAGAAAGATATAAAATCAGACCCATTATCATCCGAGGCCCGGGTGCAGGAGCCGAGGTGACAGCCGCAGGGGTCTTTGCCGATGTACTCATGGCTTTTGTGTAAAATTTGTATTATATAGTCAATTTTCTCGTAATTTACATTTATTAAATAAATATCATATATTTAAATAACTGAAATACAATAATATTTGTATTCTTTAAAAGAATAATTTATTTAATATATGAGAAATATTAATATATAAGATCAACTTATTATCTTTGTGCATCAGGTGGAGATGAGCATTTCATTTTCCATTTGTGATACCAACATCATTTCTTTTCGTTTTAACATCAAAATTTTAAGTAACATGATTAAAAAACTAAGTTTGTTTTTTCTTTTATGTTTTGGATTGAGCTACCCGGCTTTAAAGGCACAGGTACTAGCAGCAAATTATGAACTGGTTTACGATGAAAAGGAAAAACACTTTGATGTTTACCTTGTCGTATTAGAAGGCAGTGCAACCACTACTCGCCACAGGGTTCAATTCAATTCTCAGGTGTCCATCATCGTTCCAACAGGGGCCATGGTTGAAGTTGTTCAAAACCATAACCCGTTTCAGGACAACCAGCAATACAAAGGAACCAAACCCCTCATTTGGGAGTTGGTAAAACCACTGATTGCCCCTATGCCCAGTCCTAAAAATGATTTTTATGCTGTCCGTCCGGTTTTGTTCCCGTCTTCATTCTACAATGATGTCAACCAGGGAGATAAAATTAAATTATTCACATTAAACATCACCACTGACAACATTAAAGGTGTCAGGTTGTTTAACAATGGTGTTGATCCGGGCCCCGAAGTTACCGGTATGTTGGGCAGAGATTTCAACAACGGATTTTGCATGGGAGGACCAGCACAGCTATACAAAAAGGTGGACTAACGACCTCAAGATAAATTATCTGTCGGCCCAAAGCTGATTTTAAAATTGGATAAAGACCTTGCCACAATAACATGAGGCAAGGTCTTTTTATTATCACTTAGTCTTTCTTAAAGATGTATTCATCGTATTCGATGAAGTCATTTACCTTGATGCGGATACTTTTGGGTTTACCCTTCTTCAAATCAAATCGAGTGGCATAGATGCCATATTCTATGTTGTTATAACTCAACAACCATTCATCGTTGCCCATATATTCTAAACGGCCCTGTAAATCAGGATGTTGGCTAAATTTAATGAGTAACCCACTGTCGATTGTGTTGACTTCTATGTTTCCGTACAATTCGTTATAGTACTTACCATTGTACTTATTTAAATCAATCGGTTGGTCTTGGTAACTTTTAACCCTTGCCCTGAATGCAGCAATTTCAGCTACTTGGGTTTTCATTCCCTCCTCCTGTCCAGGCCAAAATTGTTCACTTCTGTTGACATAGGGAGTAAGGCCCGTGTAGGCATCCAACAACTGATAACGCAAAGCTTCAAAAAAATTCTGGTTGTCGTTGTTGGTCAAGACTGCAATGCCTAAATCCAATTCTGGTACAAAACATACATTACTAACCATACCAGCTGCTCCACCAGTGTGCCAATATACCTGATATCCATTGTAATCGGCTGCACTAAGTCCCAGGCCATATCCTCTGAAATGAACCGGCAGGGCCGCTGATTTTCGACTTCCAGTTGAAATTTGTACATCGCGTGTTTGTTGCAAAACACTCCAAGGCAATATCTGCCTGTTTTCATATTTCCCACTGTCCAATTGAAACAACAACCAATGGCTTAGATCGTCCACATTGCTCAATATAGAAGCCGCCGGTCCCAGGTTGTCCCATTGATCAAAAGGAACCCTCATCAAAGTGTCTGTGTACGCAGTTGTATAAGGAGCAGCCATGTTTTTGGCTGTTTTCCATAACTCATTACTTTTTGCTTTGCTTTCATCCATGCCAAGAGGAAGCAATAATTTTTCCTCTATGTATTGTTCCCATGTCTGTCCGGAAACTTTTGGGATTACCATACCAGCAACCAGATAACAACTATTGCAATATCCATATGCTTCTCTGAACCCTTGCGAAGGTTTGAGCAAAAGCATCTTTTTCATGATCTCCTCCCTTTTCAGTTTGGAATTCCAAAAGGTAAGGTCTCCTTGAAAGGTCTTTGTCCCTATGCGGTGAGTGAGCATGTCTTTGATGGTGACCAATGAAGTACTGGTTTTATCATATAACTGAAACCAGGGGTAATATTGGGTGACCTTATCGTTGAGACTGAGCTTTTTTTCATAAGCCAGATTTGCCAGCGCAATACCCGTAAAAAGTTTGGTATTACTCGCTATATAAAATAATGTATGCGCGTCAACTTTCTCGCCTGTTTCCAAATTCCTGACTCCAAATCCTTCTTTTATGACCACCTTTCCGTCTTTCACTACCACCACGGAAAGACCTGGTATTTGCCACTTTTTCATCCCTTTAAGAATGAAACTATGGAGACTATCTTTGACAAAAGCAGGCTGGGCACTCAGGCAGTTGAGCAAAAAGAAACAAATTGTTACCTGAATTATTTTTATCATTTGTTATTCTTTTATCTGCCTATATAAGGTCCTCCTGCTTTTTCAACATCTCTGATCAGGCTTTCCACTTTTTGATGGAGCTGACTGACCTGAGGCTGGTACATCAAAAATTGTTTTTCTGCTATTTTTAATGACTCAGCAGCGGCACCTGGTACAGCAGCCGTTGAATTCCAAAGTGAATAAGCAATATTCCCAATCCGATCATTAAAGGTTGGAGCCGTTTCAAATTCTCTTCTGGCTTTGGTTACATCACCAAAGATGGATGTTTTTAGATTGGCTGCCTCTTGTGAATAAGAGTGTATTTTCTCTAACCAGGGCTTGACTTGAGATGGCATATCCAACACCGATGCTTGGACGTTTTTAAGCTTTGATTCTATGCTTCCCAACTGATCGTTCATCTCGTGACTTGACTTGATCATATTGGAAACTTTTTGATAAAAGGCCACATTGGTAGCCATGTCTTTGGTCTGCAAGCTTCCATTGTTCCATAGCTTACACTCAAAGTTTATGGCCTCTCCCAAAATAGTCATTTGTCCGTCTTCCACTTTTTGCAATGTGGCCGTATACTTGCCCGGCATAGCCAGATGGCCTGCATCTTCAGATCCAAATAACTCATCAGGTCCAGGCGTATAGCGGTTTTGTACAGGCGTAAAGAGGGCATACCTGTAGTCCCATTTAATTCTGTGCATTCCTTTTTTAGCAGATGTTTTTAGATGTCTCACCACATTTCCACTCGCATCAGTAATGGTCAACAATAAAAATGGATCTGCCTGGTTGTCCTCCATTCTCAAACTGTCGATGCTGGGATAGTAAACTTTTTCTTTATTCTCATATGCCTTTTTCTCTCTCTCTTTTCTTTTTTCTTTCAACTTTTTGGCATCCTCTTTCAAAAAGTAAGTAAACTCTACACCGGGCTTCGGATTGGGAGTAGTAAAATAAGATGAGCCCAAGTGTCCTTTATCCCTTAAACCCAAAGGCAGTCTTTCAATGTACATCAAACCCTCTTTAGATGGAAAAAGAACACAGTCTTTCTCAAATTTTTCTTTGGTCGCAAATCGCAAAGGGCTGTAATCATCAAGTATGTAAAACCCTCTGCCAAAGGTGGCCAGTACCAGATCATTTTCTCTTCTCTGGATTTCAATATCTCTTACTGCGATAGTAGGTAAACCTGATTTTAGAGCTACCCAATTACTACCTCCGTTATATGTAAAATAACATCCAAACTCTGTGCCTACAAACAATAACTTTGTGTCAATGTGGTCTTCTGCTATGCTGTAAACACTTCCTCTTTCCGGCAAATCTGACGAAATGGATGTCCATGTTTTACCTCCATCTGCTGTTTTGAGCACATAGGGTTTAAAGTCGCCATATCGGTGGTGATTAAAACACACATAAGCGGTATTCTTTTCGTGTTGCGATGCAATAACCTGATGAACATAACTTTGGGCCGGTACTCCGGGTAGGTTATCAAATTTAGTCCAGTTTTTACCTCCATCTGTTGTCAGATGTAATAACCCATCATCGGTCCCTACCCACAGTATATTTTGATCCAATGGCGATTCTGCAATGGAGGTGGTTTGACCGTAAATATCTGTGCTTCCATTTTTGGCAATGGCATCTACAGACCAGATTTTCCCCATCACTTCCAATTTATTTCGATCTATCTGACGACTCAAATCAGGACTAATCGCCTTCCAGGTATTGCCCTGGTCATCGGTACGAAATACTTTATTGGCACCAAAATAAAGTTTTTTATTGTCAAACTTACTAATCAAAAGAGGGGCATCCCAATTCCACCGGTAGGCTGCTTCATTTTCTCCTTCAATGGGCTTGATAGGTAGGTATTCACCATTGCGTTTGTCAAATCTAACCAAGCCACCGTATTGCGACTGTGCATAAATTATATTGGGATCGCTTTGATCCACCTGTGTTTCGAAACCATCTCCCAATGAGGTAACAATCCAATCGCTGTTAACAATACCATTGGCGGAACTGCTGCGTGAGGGCCCGGCCAAACTAAGGTTATCCTGAGTTCCTCCGTGAACGTTGTAAAATGGGTAATCATTGTCTGTTGATACTTTGTAAAATTGAGTTACCGGCAGGTTTGATTTAAAATCCCAGGTGGCTGCATGGTCATAGGTTTCGTAGATGCCTCCATCGCAGCCTACTAATAAATGATTGCCGTTGCTTGGATCTACCCAGATGGCATGGTTATCTATATGTTTGTTGATTTCACCCAGGTTTTTAACTGTTTTTCCCCCATCATAACTAACCTTGTAATAGGTATCAGTTATATAAATTTTATCTAATATTTTAGGATCGCATTCTATTTCATTGTAGTAATTTCCTGAAGTGTAAGTACCACTTCTTTTCTCCCAACTTGCTCCCCGGTCTACAGATCTAAAAATACCTCCTCTGCCTTCATTGGCTTCTACTACAGCATATAGGTAATCAGGATTTACTTTGCTGATGGCAAGTCCAATTCTACCAATATCACCTGCGGGTAAACCACCTTCAAGCTTTGTCCAGGTGGCACCACCATCGGTAGATTTATAGAGGGCAGATTCGGGGCCACCTCCAATATAAGTATAGACCTTTCTCATGCGCTGGTGAAAGGCTGCATACAAAACATTAGGATCTCTCGGATCCATGACCAAATCATTACATCCGGTATATGCACTGACCGATTTTACGCAGGTCCAGCTAATACCTCCATCTGTACTCTTGTATACTCCTCTATCTCCCCCTTCACTCCAAACAGGGCCGTAGGCAGCTACATAAACAATATTGGATTGAGTAGGGTGGACCACTATTTCTGCAATGTGTTCTGAATTTTTTAAGCCCATGTTTTTCCATGACTTACCCCCATCCATGCTCTTGTAGACACCATCGCCATAGGCTACTGACCTTTGGTTGTTGTTTTCTCCACTTCCAACCCAAACAGTGGTATGGCTGGAGGGGTCAATGGTTACACAACCAATAGAATAAGAACCTTCACCATCAAATAGGGGCTCAAAAGTTACGCCTTTATTGGTGGTTTTCCATACTCCGCCTGATGCAGATGCAACATAGTATTCACTGTGATTGGATGGATTGACAGCAAAATCTGCTATCCGCCCAGAAGTTACTGCAGGACCAATACTTCTGAAACTCAGTCCTGCAAAATGACTGGATGGCAGTGCTTTTTCAGCTACCACTTCATTGGTTTTTTTTGAATTTTTTGCTTTCTCTTTTTGGGCAAATAAAGTAAGGCTAAGCAGCAGGCAAACGGAAAAGAGTGCGGTTCTTCTCATGGTTGTGATCATTTGTTATTTGGTTCATACAAATATAGGCTTTTAGGACTTTAATTACCAAATTCGGGTCATTCTCCCATCTGGTTTAATTTCTTTGCCGTATTTTTACATGGTTCTAAAGCCCTATTATGAGATCCATTTTCTTTTTATTCATATTTGGTACTTCTTTTTACTTACAAGGCCAATCATTTTATTTTGGACCCAAAGTGGGGCCCGGTTTAGGCTTTCAAAAGTGGAACGAAACAGACAATGATGCGCTGTTTACCCTCAATGCCGACCTTTTCATAGAATCAGCACCCATTGAGGGCACCAATATCTTTTACAGCTCGCTGGGTTGGAGAACCAGAGGGAGCTCATGGCGGTTTTCATCCACCAATCCCTTTAATGTCAATTCTTTTGATTTCAAGTTCAGAAATGTAGTTCTGGAATTGGGAGCCAAAAAAATGCTTTCCAAAAATCAGTCCCAGGCACCCTATTATTTTTTGGGCATCAGGGGAGAATTTACGGCAAGCACCAATTTGAGTGAATATGATCAATGGAATTCTCTTTATTTTCCCAATAAATCCTTTGCCAAAAAATTTGTCTATGGCCTGAGTTTTGGAGGAGGTTACGAATTTGGATTTAGAGAATTTACACGCTTTTTTGTAGAAATCGGCCTGCATCCGGACATAAGTCAGCAATATTATCAGCCTCCTATCTCAAGTGTGGTTGATCCTTTTTTTCCCGGACAAACCAGAACTCTTCCGGAAAGAGTGGTACGCAATCTTTCGCTTGAATTAAAATTTGCGATGAAGTTCCTGAGGAAGGTAGAATATTATTAGTAAGGGGCCGGCTCCCTTGTTTTATAAAATATAGGTTTTATTCGATGCGAACACTGTTCTTTTTAATCTTACTCATTGGTGGAATCAAAATGAATGCCCAAAATTCCCAAAAAGAACCAACCATATACTATGTTGGCGACCCCATGTGCTCATGGTGTTATGGATTTACCAAAGAATGGTCCCTCTTTGTGGAGGCTCATCCAAATGCAAAATACACTTATTTAATGGGAGGTCTCAGGCCGGATGGCACAGAGAGTATGGCTTCACTAAAGGATTTTTTAACCGAACACTGGCATGAAATTAACCTACGGACCGGCATGGAATTTAAGTTCGACATTCTTCAAAATGATATGGTTTATAACACTGAACCAGCATGCAGGGCTGTAGCAAGTGTCAAAGCATTGTTTCCGGGCCATACCCTTTCTTTTTTCCAACGAGTTCAAAAAAGTTTTTACCTATACAATAACAATCCTTATGCAACAGCAACTTATAAGTCTATTGTTGCTGATTTAGGACTTGATGCAGATGCGTTTGAATCCATGTTTCTTTCAGCGGAAGGCAGGAGGCTTGTTTTACAAGATTTTCAAAAGGCCAGAGAATTAGGTGCAAACGGCTTTCCTACCGTTTTAGTAAAATGGGGAGATCAGTACCACACATTAGCCAGGGGCTATGCCTCTGCTCAGGATTTAACACTGCGTCTCAAATCCATTATGTCAAAATTGTAAGGTCACCCATCAAATATCCAATTCCCAAAACCTATGCATGGACAGAATCATTTGGGAGCAATTGGCGTTCAGTCAAGGTCATCCATTTGTTATCAATCCGTCAATATTCTTAAACAATTTGTTAAGAGCTTGAAAACTAATTTATTACAACTTACTTTTGCGTCACATTTCGTTAGGGCCTGATTCAAACAGGTATTTCATTAATCATACATCATGAAAAAAGAATTAATAAAAAATCAGGCAAGCTATGCCGTGACCTTTCATTACAATGCTATTCCAGAAAATCCGGTACATTCTGTGATCGTTTTAGGAGATTTTAACGAGTGGTCATTGGAAAATGGATTTGAACTGAAAGCCAATAAAAACGGTGATTTTGAAGGAAAATTTAAAATTCCTGCCGGAAGAGATTATCATTTTCGTTATTTGGTAAATGGCAATCGTTGGGCCAATGAAAAAGATGCTGACAGATTTGAGTCATCTCCCTTACATCCCCACATTGACAACAGTGTTTTGTCCCTACCAGCTGTAGAGGAGAAGGTTGTGATCAAAGCCGATAAGGTAAAAAAAGCTGCCCCCAAAAAAGAAGTGGTTGAGACAACAAATAAAAAAGCCAAAACAACTTCTAAATCAAAATCCACAGATGATTTGACCATAGTTGAAGGTATTGGCCCCAAAATAGCTGAATTATTGATAGCTGCTGGCATAAGCGATTTTGCACAACTGGCAGCATCCAAAAAAAGTACCATCGCTGAAGTGTTAGCTAATGCAGGTTCAAGATATGCCATGCATGACCCAACTGCATGGCCACAGCAAGCCAAACTGGCAGCAGCAGGCAAATGGGAACAACTGAAAAAATTACAGGAAGAATTGAAGGCCGGTAAGGCTAAATAAACCCAACTTAGTTGGTATAAAAATATCGGCAGCCAGGTTGTAAGCTATGGCTGCGGGTGCTTGTTTTGTTTTGGATATATTAAGGGCAAGTTGACATCAACTTCCCTTTTTATATCCTTTTTTATTTTACCATATTGGCAATGGCCTTCACCCAAGCCTCATTGTCATTTAAACTTTCTACCAAATCCAGCCGCTCGCCACCATTGTGTATAAAATCTTCTTTGTACTCAAATCCTATCTCAATGGTAGTTTCCAGGCAATCGGCTACAAAAGCGGGACTAAAAACAAGGATCTTTTTATTTCCTTTGCTAAGTTGGTTTTGAAGGGTTTGATCCGTATATGGCTGCAACCAGGGATCCTTGCCCAGTCTCGATTGATAGGTAATGCTGTATTGTTCCTTATCAAGACCTAATTTTGTGGCAATGGCATGCGCGGTAGTATGGCATTGAGCCGAATAACAAAACTGATTTTCCAGACATGCTAGGTTACAGCAATTTTCTTTTTTAAGACAATGACTGCCTGAAGGATCTGCTTTTTTGACATGACGCTCCGGAACCCCGTGAAAACTAAAAATAAAATGATCGTAAGATGTTACCTCGTATTTTTTGGCGTTTTGGACAAATACGTCAATCATTTCGGGATTATCTGGATAGGAGTTGATCATTTTTACATTGGGTATCAGATCCCACTGTCTTAACAATCTCATCACTTCATCGTGTACGGATCCTGTCGTAGCTGAAGCATATTGTGGAAACATGGGGAAGACTACTATTTCACTGACCTTAATTTCAAAGATCAGTTTTTTTAAAGCAGTTTCCAAATCAGGACTTTGGTATCGCATGGCAAGTTCCACAGCATAATTGTCACCCAGGTGCTGCTGTAATTTGCGGGCAACACTCATTCCATATATTTTGATTGGACTTCCTTCCTTGGTCCATAATCTTTGATACAGTTTTGCTGAGCTGCCCGACCTGAATGGCACAATAACAAGCCTTACCAATAATTGTCTCAACAGCCACGGCAGGTCGATAACCCGCCTGTCCAATAAGAATTGTTTCAGATATCGATATACGGATGACCTGCCCGGATCATCGGGAGTGCCAAGGTTTACAAGTAAAATCCCTTTTTTACCAGCTAGCATATGATTTTTTTTCATTAACAACTTTTAATCCTTCTGGTTCATGCACTTTCGCAAGATCGACCGCGTTAAAGGTAGCAGTTGGCTGTTAAAATATGTTTACCTTTGATAAAAAAAGAGAATGAAACCCCTGATTTTAGTTACCAATGATGATGGTATCATTGCACCCGGCATCAAAAACCTGGTGGAAGTGGCTTCTTCTTTTGGAGAAGTGGTAGTGGTAGCACCCGATAAACCCCAATCCGGTCAGGGACACGCCATTACGTTAAACGAGCCCATTCGTTTAACCCGCGTCGATGTTTTTGACGGAATTGAAGCTTATGAATGTTCCGGTACCCCTGTAGATTGTGTCAAGTTAGCCAAAAATGTGTTGTTGAAAAACAGAACCATTAATTTGTGTGTCAGTGGTATCAACCATGGCTCCAATGCATCTATCAACATCATCTATTCAGGCACCATGTCTGCAGCAATGGAAGCCAGCCTGGAAGGGGTCAATTCTATTGGTTTTTCTTTATTGGATTATTCGTTTCAGGCAGATTTTACAGCGGCTCGAATTTTTGCAGCAACCATCATTCAGGATGTACTCACCAAAGGAATGCCAGGTTGTAATTTGTTAAATGTAAACATACCAAAAGGTTCTCCAGACAGTATAAAAGGCATACGTGTTTGCAAACAGGGAGAAGGCAGCTGGGTAGAAGAATTTCAGGAAGGTACTGACCCACGGGGACAAAAGTACTACTGGTTGACCGGTAAATTTGTCAATATGGATCAGAGCCCAATCGCCGATATCAGGGCCCTGGATGATAACTATGTGTCGGTCGTACCTTCTGGCCACGATCTCACCAAATACCCGGCAATTGACTCATTAAAATTTTTGGAAAGATAATTATGGAAAAAGATTCAGTTTTAACCGGACTTGTCATTGGTGCCATTGTTCCCGTAATTGGTTATTTGGCCATCGACCAATTGTTTAACCTCCTGGGAATGGCAGGAATTATTCCCCAAGAGGCAGGGGCTTCCATGGCACGCAGCATGCGGACGATAGCCTTATTGGCCATATGTTGCAACCTCATACCCTTTGAAATAGGTAGAAGAAGGAGATACGATGATACCATGAGGGGCATTGTTTTTCCAACTTTGATCTATGTAGGGTTTTGGGCTTACAAATATTTTTATGTGCTGTTTGCCTAATTTTTCATTCCAATGAAGTTTTTTTTAATTGCGGGTGAAGTGTCGGGCGATAAACATGGGGGTATCTTAATCAAAGCCATCAAAAAAGCGCATCCGGAAGCTGAATTTTCTTTTGTCGGTGGCACATCGATGGAGGAAGCAGCAGGCGTCACTTCTGTAATTCCCATCAGGCAGATGGCTTTTATGGGTTTCATCCAGGTCATCACCAAATTAATTTCCATCTTACAATGGCTCAAAACCACCAAATCTGCCATTACCGCTTTTCAACCAGATGTCGTTGTTTTGATTGACTACCCGGGCTTTAATCTGAGAATTGCCAAATGGGCAAAGTCTCAAAATTTGAAAGTAGCCTACTATATATCACCCAAGGTTTGGGCATGGAATAAAAGCCGGGTTTACGACATTAAAAAATATGTGGATCAAATGTTTTGCATCCTACCTTTTGAAAAGGCTTTTTATGCTAAATACGATTACGAAGTAAGCTATTTTGGCAATCCACTGCTGGATGAAATAACTTCTTTCCAAAAAGACCCGGAATTTCTTATAAGAAACGGTTTTGACAAACCCATTTTGGCCTTGTTGCCAGGGAGTAGAATTCAGGAAATCAATAGGATATTGCCTGCCATGTTGCAAGCTGCTAAACATTTTCCTCAGTACCAATGGGTAATTCCCCGTTCTCCCAATTTGGATAAACAACTCATTCTTCCATTGATTCCTGATGATATGGTGTCCCGGGTAATGATCGTGGAAAACGATTATTACAACCTCCTTAGCTATGCCCGGCTGGCCCTCGTGACTTCAGGTACCGCCACTCTTGAAACAGCATTGTTTAAAGTACCTCAGGTAGTTTGTTATAAAACAGGAAGTTTCACATACTTTTTAGCCAAACAACTGGTTGATCTTAAGTTTATATCTCTGGTCAATCTCATAGCGGGCAAAGAGGTTGTGAAAGAATTAATTCAGAACGACTGCAACCCGAAATCTATAGTTGATGAATTAACCCGACTTGCCTCTCTTACGGAAGAAGTTCATAGTCACTTTTATGATGATTTAATGAAAGAAATGGGTGAGGCCGGAAGTGCAAAAAGAGTGGCTGAAGCCCTTGTCGCTATGGCCTAGATTCTTCTTTTTCAATCAGGTAACACCACCTGTCTAACTTACCCTCAAAATCAAAAGGAGTGGTTTTTCGTGTAATATCCTTGATCAGACTTGAATTAAGGTCTTCTGTTTTGATCCTGAATTTTGTAAAATTGGTTGAAAAATACAGTCGCCCACCAGGATTAAGAATCGCCAAACATTGGTTGATCAGTTTAACATGGTCACGCTGCACATCAAAGATGCCATCCATTTTTTTACTATTGCTGAATGTGGGTGGGTCGCATACAATGAGATCGTAGTGAACATGTTTGTTCTCATTCAACCATTCCATTACATCACATGCTATAAATAAATGTTTTTGTAGGTCAATGCCGTTGAGTTCAAAATTTCTTCTGGCCCATTGTAAATAAGTATTAGATAAATCAATGGTGGTTACTTCTGAAGCACCTCCTTTTGCAGCATAGACAGAAAAAGTACCGGTATATGCAAATAAGTTTAAAACTTTTTTATTCAGGCTTTCCTGTCCCACCATGGCCCTGGTCAAACGATGGTCTAAAAAAACTCCTGTATCTAGATAGTCAGAAAGGTTGACAATGAACGAATGGCCCCCTTCTTCAACAAAAAATTCACGACTGGCATCTGATAATCTGTGGTATTGAGCCACTCGTTCCTCTATGACTTTGCGATGTTTGACAAAGATCATTGTAGGCTCTACAGCAAATACGCCAGTTATGACCTGGATTGAGTTATCAAACCACTCTTTATACTGATTTTCATCCAGGGTATGTTGCCTTTGGTATTCGGCAACATAGATCCTTCCATCGTACCAATCGATGCAAAAGGGAAACTCAGGCATATCAAGATCATAAACCCTAAAACATGTCACATTTTGTTTTCGGGCAGCCTTAGATCTGATCTTAATGACCTTCCTCAACCGATTTTCAAACATTTCCAGCTTTTGCCGGTTTTTATCAGTCATGCCGATGCATTCTTGTTTAGCCGACAAAATTATGCATTTAAACAAGGAGTTTTGGGTCTTTTTCCTACATTCACCGTAAAATTGAGACATGATCGCGCGTTTTTTCAAGTTAACTTTCCTATTTCTGCCCTTTTTGGCGGAAGCCCAAAATAAAATTGAACTTACCCCGGTAATGAATGGACTTTCCATTCCTGTGGATATCGTTTTTGACTACAATAACAGAATGTACGTAGTCGAAAAAACAGGAAAAATAAAAACGGGCGATATCAGTCAGCAAACGGTATATCTCGATATAGATGACAGGGTCAATTCGGGCGCCAATGAAAGAGGCCTTTTAGGCATGGCCTTTCACCCCGATTATCAAGCCAATGGTTATGTATTTGTCAATTATACAGGAGGTAATGGACAAACCGTGGTATCCCGTTTTACAAGATCTGCCAACGATTCTTTAAAGGCCGATGCGGACAGCGAAAAAATATTGATGACCATAGCCCAGCCTTTTAACAACCACAATGCAGGTGACCTTAATTTTGGTCCTGATGGGTATTTGTACATTGCCATGGGAGATGGTGGTTCAGGAGGCGACCCAGGCAACAGATCTCAAAATCCGAAGGAACGTTTGGGGAAAATGCTCAGAATAGATGTCAACACAGAGGCAACACATTATCTGATTCCAGATGATAATCCATACGCCGGCAATCCGGATACCCTCGGTGAAATTTGGTCAATGGGACTCAGAAACCCCTGGAGATTTTCTTTCGACAGGGCAACCAATGACCTTTGGATAGCAGATGTGGGGCAGAGAAAATGGGAAGAAATCAACCACATTCCCTATGGCCTGGGTCCCAAATTAAATTTTGGTTGGCGTTGTTACGAAGGCTTTGAAAAATACGATTTTTCGTTGTGCAACAGTGCAACCGAATTTTATCCTCCCATCCATGTTTATGCCAATAACAGCGGCGCAGATGGCTGTTCGGTAACAGGGGGTTTCGTATACAGAGGCCAGCAGAATCCCTACCTTTATGGTCAATATGTTTATGGCGATTTTTGCAGCGGTAAAATATGGCGACTAAAAAGAGATGAATGTGGAGCAGTGAAAAATGAACACATCCACACCGTTGGTCCTCAGGAATTGAGCTCTTTTGGAGAAGATAATTTTGGAGAATTGTACCTCGCCATGTTAGGTGAGGGCAGAGTGTACAAAATCACACCGGCTTGTTTACTCAGTGTATCAATTGATAGCCTAAGTCCGGCATCGTGTATGGCGGCTAGTGATGGTGCTGTAAATTATACGGTCAGCGGAGCATCTGCTTATACATTTGAATTAAGCAACAACAGCAACCCTTCGGCATTATCACCGGGAAACTACTCGTATAAGGTTACAGAAACAGGTAGTGGTTGCATTCAAACGGGTTGCTTTGACATTGGTATTGATACCGTACCACAATTCTGTTTTTCTCCGATAGTAGATACCTTTTGCTGGTATCAAAAGTATTTTCTGGATACATCTATTTGTGATTTGACAGGCATCGATAGCGTGCAACTTTATTTTGAGGACAAGCTATTTTACACGGGCAGCAGCCTTCCTGATTCTTTGGAAATGGGAGGTATCTACCATTTGTTGCTTCACTCTGGAAATTGTATTTATGAAGTGGATTCCTTTTTAGTACTTGACCAGATTTTTATTGTAGGTAATGGTTTGTACTGGACGACACTCACTGATAGCGTTGTTATTGTTAAGGGAGATAGCTATGATTACGATTATTATGAAATGTACTTTCAGGATAGTTTATGGGCCGTATCGAATACAGGATTGTTTGATCTGCCAAAAGAAGTCTTCGGGACTTATTATTTTATTGGATACACAACTGTCGGACCTTGCCCAACATCAGCAAGATCAGCCAACCTCGTTATTTCTGCCATTCATGAAACCAATATGTTAGAACATCCTTGGTATTTTCCTAATCCTGCAAGTTACCAAATTGAAACCAAGGAATTTGGTATTGACAAGGTAAACCTGTTGGATGCTCTTGGAAAAACTATTTACACCTGGGTACAACCCACTCCCACACTGAACCTCCCAGTTATAGCCGATGGAATGTACTTGCTCAAAATTGAGAGAAACAAACATATTTACTATCAGAAACTAATGTTGAGTAAAAAGTAAGCTACTCCAGTATCAACACTTCTGTCCGTCGATTAAATAGATGCTCTGTTTCTGTGCAGCTCACTCCGTCTTTGCATTGATTTCTGATGCGGGATTCACCAAAACCTATGGTAATGATGCGTTTAGGGTCAATACCTTTTTCAACCAGGTATTGTTTGGCGGCCTTTGCTCTTTGTTCTGATAGCTGCTTGTTGTATAAGGCATTTCCACGGGAATCCGTATGGGCAGATAGCTGGATTTTCATTTCCGGCCTTGCTATCATGGCATCAAAAATAGTATTCAGATCCAAAATAGCTTCATCTTTAAGAGAGGAGGAATTGTAATCGTAGAATATACTATTGAATACAAGAACCGTACCTACCGCCGCCTGAGCTGGTAAAACAGTTGCTGGCTTTTCTTCTTTAACAGGCTCAGGATCCGGTAATGGGTTCAATACAATGGTATTTTCACTTCCATCTTTTTCTGGTTGAAAAAATAGAATATCTTCCTGATATCCGTTTTTGAAGGTTCTGATCAGGTACATACTCTTGCTGTTTAACTTTACATTTACCATGCCATCAATATCAGAAAACCTCTCATCTGTTGATAGGATATTGGGCTGAATTTTCAATAAAACCTCTCCCTTTTCTCCACTGTTGCCAACCCATTGCAGCGAATTGTTTTTGGATTCAGCATCTACTTCTATTTCATCAATAACTACTCTTGCTTTTTCAACAGGGATGAAACTGAGTTTATCGATCACAGACAAAGAACAACTAACCTGGGTTTCTATTTCTTTTACCATTTTTTTAAACATGGGACTCTGCGATTCCAGTCGGTAGATGTCGTCTTTGCCTTTACCTCCTGGCCTGTTGGAAGAAAAATACGCTTGCTGGGTCAAGTCATTCATCAAAAATCCAATATCGTCAAAAGATGAATTGACAGGATAGGGTAGCGGCTGAGCCTCGCTCCAGATAGAATCTGTCAGCACGCTAAAGTACAGATCAAGACCTCCGGTACTTCCAGCCCGGTCTGAACTAAAAAATAGCAGACTGTCGCGGTACAGATAGGGGAAGATCTCATTTCGGGCTCCATTAATAGCCGGGCTGAGTTTTTTTGGTGTGCCCCATGATTTTCCGGCTTTATCAACCCGGTAAAGGTCCATACCTTCGCTTCCCGGCATATTGCTGGAAAAATAGAGGACGTTACCGTTGACACTCAAAGTAGGGTGGCAAACATTGTACTTATCACTGCAAAAAGGTAAGGCAATAGGGTTGGCATATTGATTGGATTCGCGGGCCTCAAAAATTTTTAAAACAATAGTGTCTTTATGTGTACCGCGCTCTTCGTCATACCATGCTCTAGTAAAATAGAGCTTATCGGTGAGTGGATCAAAAGCCGCTTGTCCTTCATGTTTGTTACTGTTTATACTAAAGGGCAAAAACGCTTGTCTGGCCAATTGACCTTTGGCATTTTTGGCAGCATACACCAAATCAAAATAGTATTCACCCTGCTCGTCTTTAGGACCATCATCATTCGATTTGACCAGCATGATAAAATCTTTGTAAGCGATCGGACACGTTTCAAGGTGTTTGCTGTTAATGCCGGCTTCATTGATCAACTGTGCTGTTAATATGGCCATGCTATCCATCTGCCATTGAGCAAATGAAAAGTTAGGCAACAGTAAAATCAGTAGTAATTTATAAAACTTCATTTTAGAAATATCTTGGATTAACAACCACAATGCGGTCCTTTTTTTTGCCTAAATCATATTGCAGGATTATCTCAATGCTACCATTGGTAAAACTCCGAAGCTTTGATGTGGTGAAGTCATTTGAAAAACCAACCATGAACTGATCATTGATCTTAAAACCAAATAACAGATCAAGTGATTCTCCAATGTCGCCTCTTCCGCCACCGGTGCGGTAGGTGAGTCCTCCGGTATATTTTTTATCAAGGGTAGCGCTCACACTGAGGTCCACATCAAAGGGTGTATTTTCACTGAATTTTAACAGGGTTTGTGTATGAATATCAAGATCTCTGTTAACTGGAAAAGCACTTCCTGCCATCAAAAAAATATGCCTCACTTCTTCTGAAACAGAGTTGTTGGTATCAAAATCAAGATCTGATTTTATTAAACGGGGTACCGAAGCTCCGACATAAAAATTGCGGGCATTAAAGTAGACCCCATATCCCACATTAAAAATATTGATGCTTTGTTTTCCTTGTGGAATGGATGGATCATTAGGAATACCCTGGGTAGCCACAAGGGCAGGGTCTGTAAAGTCGGCAACAAAATTACGGCCATTAAATTCAACTCCCATACTCAGCAACGCACCATCACCCAATAAAAATTTGTAGGAATAGATACCTCCAAACGTGGTTTGTCGAAATATACCTATTGACTGGTTCTTCAAAGTAAACCCAATACCTACTCTGTCCTGGATACGGGGTAAATTTACTGTTAGCATCTGGGTTTTTGGGGCACCGGGCAAGCCATTCCATTGATCGCGTACCATAACGGTAAAACCTGTATATTTTTCCTGCCCGGCAAATGCAGGATTGATAGACATCTTATTAAACATGAATTGTGTAGACATCAACTCCTGTTGGGCAGACAGTCCAAAACACAAAGCCAGAAGCTGAAATATTAATGTTATTTTTCTCATTATCGTTGTATAATGATGAAGCCATTCAACCTGTTGGAATTTCGGCCGGGATTAAAAATAAAATAATAAGTACCCGTTGGCAGGGGATCTCCTCCATAGGTGCCCTCCCAACCATTGTCATATGGTTTTGCCTGGTAAACCTGATCTCCCCATTGGTTGAAAATAATCAGTTCATTATCGGCAAATCTGCCTGTTTCAATACACGGTATCACATACTTGTCATTAACACCATCACCATTAGGTGTAAAAATGGTAGGCGGAACACAAGGGGTTTCATAACCTATCTGGAAACTGATTTCGGCCTCATCACAAAGATTATCACAACCCTCTACACACAGCTCATATTTTAAGGTAAGTATGCCGGCAAAGCCCGTTGCAGGTATCAATTTGTAACCATTGCCTTGTAGTTCTAAGGAGCCAATTCTGACATCAGGATTTTCAATTTGTAATGAATAGAAATCATCAAACTCATCGTTGATCAAGGGGTCAAAATTAATAATCCCGTTGAGCGTTCCTGTATAACTGTCATCAATGGCATCGGGAGCGTCCAGTAAAAAAATCTTCACGGTGTCGGTAGAAAAGGCCAGGCATCCTTCTTTGCTATAACTCAGTACGATAACATTGAGGCCTGGTTCAAAACCTGATACCAGTGTTTTTCCAGACTGGGGACTTAATATGTTGTTTTTACCAGATAAAGAGATCCAATTTACATCTACCTCCGGTGACTGAAAGGCAGAATTCAATTCAATTTGGTTGTTGGCCCCGCAAACCGTTGTCTCTTCAATATTGGCTTGTGCTGCAAAGCTAGGCGCTGCTCGTTTTGAAACCACTACATTTCCGGCACTCAGCGCCCTGCAGCCATCTTTAATGGCCCACACCTCAACCAGTTGTTCTCCTTCAATAAAGAGTGAAGTGCTCACTTCAATACATTCTTGTAAGGTAGAACCCAATACAGCTCCTCCCTTGATCCTCCATTCAAAGGTATATCCTTTGCTGCCATCATAATCGCGGATACAAAGCTGGAGTGTGCTCTCTTCACTCTTACAAAGTGAAACACTGGCTTCGGTCGGAGAGGCCGGGACTATTGAATCTTTTACTTCAACAAAATTGAGTTGTGAAAATGCTGAATAACAACCATCTTTTAAAACGGATACCTGGTAGCCTCCGTCGTGTATGTTTTTAACCTTGGGTATGGTAAGGGTCAGACCCTCGGCAGTAAGTCCATTGGGCCCCTTCCATACTGCGTTCTGAATGCCAGTCACGTTTGAACTCAGTTTAAGGGTATCTCCAAAACAGAGAACCTTATTCCCCTCAATACCTGGTGGCAAAGGCCTTGCTTCTATCGTTACATACCTCAACTCAAAGGCAGTCGAAAAACAATCCCCGGTTTTTACCAAACAATGATAGTTGCCTTCAGCGGTCTCGGTTACATTGGGTATGGTTAAGAAGGGCAGCGTAGTTTGTATGATACCCCCAGGCGTATGCCATTCATAGAGGTCGGCTATAGCAGTCGTTCTGATGGTTAGACTGTCTCCTTCGCATACCTTTGCCGGCGCAGTAAGAGAAGCAGCCGGTGGTATCAACTGGATGGTGATGATATTGGTATCCGGTTCTGATGGACAGTTTCTGTTGAAAACACGTAAAATATAGCTTCCATTTATGACCGGAGTGGCATTGATCAGTCGGGCTGCGGCTACTTCCTGCATAAAACCATTGGGCCCCTGCCACTTGTATTCATAAGATCCAGGTGGAAAGATGCTCGGTGAAAATACAATGTCGGTCTTACCATCCATGCACAAGGTACTATTGTTGCTTAATGCAGTTATTACAGGTGCAACATTCACTTCAACACTGGTCGAAGTCACATTTTCACAGCCGGTAGTAGTGGTGATGGTCACAAAATATTCTCCTGATTTTGCCGGTGCTTTTACAAATTGTCCTGTTGCGGTAAAGGATCCGGGCCCTGACCACTTATAAGTGCTATTGGGAACAAAGGTGGCACTAAGATCTATCGTATCTCCCTCACAGGCTGGGCCTGTGTTAGCAGCTCCAATCACAGAGAGGTTATCGATGCTGATCAGTTTGGCCTCTGAAGTATCAGAGGCGCATCCGTTTGACTCTACAACCACCTGCCATAATCCAGAAGCACTTGTTGCTACATTCAAAATTTCAAGCGAGTTTTCATTGGTTACTCTAAATTTTTCTCCATCCTTATACCATGTGTACTTTTCCTGAATGGGTAGATTGTTGACCACCAGAGAAAATGTACTTCCTTCACAGTAAATACTCTCTCCTGTAATCTCTGGCTGGGGAGGTGTAGGTAAGATTATAACATTTGTGGTTGCGGTATCCGATTTACAATTTCCGACACTAATTACCAATTGATATTTACCCTGTTTTTCACTTTTTACATTGGTTATTTGGGCAGGGTTGGCAAGATCACTGAAATAACCATCAGGGCCTGTCCATTGATAACTATAACCTTGGCCCGTTGTTGTGGTGCCCAATTGAATCGCCCCTCCTTCACATATGTTTTCAAATGAAGACAACAAGACCACAAGGGGTTTTTTGTAAATGGTCAATCTTTTGGTTGGACTCGGATTGGAGGTGCAACTCTGACTGAGGGCTATCACATAGTAATTGTGTATACCGGAAGAGGGCACAATAGTAAATTCAGGACTGGTAGTATTTCCTATAAGCACTCCATTGGGCGGAAAACCTTCATACCATTCATATCGGATGTCGCCTGTAAATGAATTGGTGGTGAGCAGGATGGCTTCACTTTCACAATAATTGTCAAAATCAGTTGTCACTCCGGGTGTGGTAAGAGGCTGAATGTTTACCGTTACCAATCCTTCTGCAAAGCATCCATTGAGTCCTTTCACCAATGCGCGATAAACACCGTTAAATCCAGATCCGGCATTTGAAAATTTAGGATTTTCAATATTCGCTACCAATACATCATTGCGATACCACTCAAAAGTATATTGGTTTTGATTGCCACCAGGTGGTACATTGGCAAAAAGTTTTAATGTGTCTCCTTCACAAAGTCCGGCCGTAAACGTAGGTGTTAATACACCTGCTTCTATTCTGATCGGAGCACTGCAGGAAGCTACGTTACCGCTTTCATCTTTTACAAACAAAATGGCAGTTCGGTCATTTCCAATATCGGAACAATTGTAAACCCCATTGACTACCCAGGTGGTATCAATGGCGCAATTGTCTGTGCTTCCACTATTGATGCTGTCAGGATGCAGAAGATAGGAATTGGCTCCTGAGGGATGCAGCCTTACCACAAAGCCCTTACACCTTGCTTCCGGAGCAATGTTGTCTCTTACCTGAATCTGCGTTTCACAGAAGGCCCCATTGTTTTGATTGTCCTTAGTTTCAAATTTGATTCTGTGAATACCGGCACTAAGCGTGGCTCGTAATGTATCTTCTTGTCCCAGAGCGATCGCTGCTGCGTTATCAATTTTATAAGTAATAACCGGATTATTAACAATCAAACGGATGCTTAAAAAACTATTGTCATCGATGGTTTGATTCGTCGTAAGGAAGTTACAAGGGTTGATGCCATTTCCTTCTTCACCCGGCATATTATTGGCAACAGCGGTAATGGTAATTTCTCCATCAGCAGCCCAATCATTATAGGTACTTACCGGTAGTTCAAACCTTGTTACAGAAGATCCACAACCGGTTCCGTTGCTGAACCTCGTTTTTCCAAAGCTGTAGCCACCTTCACCAATGATGTCAAAATACTCGGTGACATCGTTGAGGTCACCAAAGGCGTTCACTTCTACAATAACCGCATCTGTGTGGTACTTGATCAAAGGCACTAATGGAAAGGTGATACTTTTATTAAGGGCCAGGTGATTGCCGTTGGTTTCATTAAACCTGAATTGTATTTTTTTGGCTTCGTTTGATACGGGTAATATTTCATCGTAGTCACTCGGAAATCCGCAATTGTCTGTTACCGCTAGCAGAAGAGGTAAATTAAGTTGGGCTTCACAATTTTCATCTGCATTCAGGTTGTTGATGCCGGGAGGACAGCTGATTACGGGACCTTGCTGGTCCTGCACAGTGATTTGTGTTATGCACTTTGAAAGATTGCCACCACAGTCGGTATATAAAAATGACAACTGATGAAGGCCGGCTTCCAGGGTAGCACTGTAGTTGGCCGGGGGAACTATTTCGGTTGTGTCTCCGCTTCCTTCTAAGGTGTATCGTGTGGTCAGTAAATTATTTGGATCAATGGGGATTGATAAGGACCCATTGATGCGGGATCCGGAACAAACATCGTTAATAGCTAAAACAGGGGCTCCCGGATTATTGGGAATCAATTGAAATTTAATCATACCATCAGCCAGCCACTGGGTAATTTTAGCCGCACTGATGGTGTTAAATTCTGTACGTCCATCTCCGCATTGCCCATCGGTATTATTGGTCATCCCCAAAAGATTGCCATCTTCGTCGACGATGTTAAAAAACTCTGAGACATCATCTGCATCTAAATTGACCAAATCCAAGACAAGGGTAGATTCATCTGTGGGTGAGAAAGCGCCAACAGCATAAGGGCCAAAACTTAGGTTCACACTAAATACTACTGCTTCATTGCTGCCGGGCATTGCTGAAGTAACAATTGAGGTGGCTGTCCGAACCAATGGAGAAGCAAACTGGGCACAGTTGTCTGTGGCTTCCGGAATGGCAAATGAAACACTTGCTTCACAAGACCCGGGATTCGTTTGCACTGTTATCTGTGGTACACAGTTGGATAGGGTAGGCGGTACATTGTCTCTCAATCCAAAAAAAGCACTTGTCACGGTGGTATTTCCGCAATCATCATAGTAAACAAAATCAACCCGTTCTCCTCTGGTATAAAAGGGTACATCAGATGGGCAGTTGCTTGGGTCCAACATGCCAGGGGCGATGCCCGGATAACTGGTAGTGTCGCCCAAAACATAGCTGCCAGGTACAGCCACAAAATAATTTAGCCCACTGCTGCAACCATCCACTGCCTCACTTCCGCCCTTGTTTACAAGCCAACTTTCAAAAGCAGCCTGTACATTGGTCGCCTGATCGCATTCAAGTCCCATGTTCTGGGCAGGTGCAGTAATTTTGGGTGGTATATTGTCCCTTACATTGAGCACTTGTGTAAATCGGGTCACATTGTTACATACATCTGTCGCTGTATAGGTTCGTTTGCTTTGATAGGAACACACATTTCCATTAACGAGGGAATCAGTGTAACTTAAAAAAATGGGACTGCAGGCATCGTTTTTTTGTGTCAGCAGTGAGTCAGGTAAGCCAATTTCATCGCAGGACACGGTGAGCGGGCTCTGTCCAGCTATGACCGGACCTATCGTATCTTTTACCTGAATAATCTGGCGATGACTGGCCGAATTACCACATAGATCACTAACAGTCCAGGTTCGGGTTAGCTGATAATTGTAGTGATTGCATTGTACAGGTGATGGATGTTTGGTTGATGTTTCACTGAAACTAACGGGGCGAACACCCGCACATGCATCCTCAGCGGTGATGAGGGCTGGCAAAGGTACCCTGTCACATGATACGGTGATATTGGGTGGAAGATTTGAGAATACAGGTGGTTTAGTATCTTTTACATCAAAGGCCCTGATAGGGGTTACACTTGGATTACCACACTCATCAAGCACCTTAAAACTTACGATGACGTTCCAGTTACAGGCGTCAATGGGAATCTGCGGATAAGGACCATCCGCAATAGACGCAGAATCTCTTATACCCGTAGATGTCTGGTAATAAAATACGGTCCAATTAACCGTGGGGCTGCAAATGTCACTGGCCTTGGCTCCACCCTTATTTTTGATCCAGTTGTTGAGTGAATCCTGTGACGACGCTGTACACTCAATGGCCGAAGCCTCTGGCCTTACAAAGATGATGGGCGCAAGGGTGTCTATTACACTGAATGAAATGATAACCGGTTCTGACACATTATTGGCCTGGTCAATGGCCCTGAATTCCAGCACTACATTTTTTGTATTACCACACAAGGTATCAGCAGAGGCATTAAATCTTGCCAATGCCAGATTGAAGGGTAAATTGGCTACCAGTACAAATACACCGCTGTTGTCTGTTGCTATGGTGCCCCCCGCTGTGCTGTACCACTGATTAAACTCTCCCATAATATTGCCACCCTCACATCCGGTAGTCTTGGACAGGCCAGGAGTAACGATTACAGGAGGAATGGTGTCCTGACTCCATAATGTTTGCACCGATAACATCAGTAGAAGCAAACAGATTTTTAGACTTATTTGGGTTGGTTCTATCCTCATTTTCAAACAATCATCAAGCGAATTTACCATATTTTAAACGTATAAACCTCACTTTATTCCTAAAAATGAAAAGGTACTGCTTTTCAGATTGCCCACATATTTTTATTTTAATTTTTTAACATTTTCAGTTTTTTATTCTGAAGGCTGCGGCCAATTTGATTGGTTTGTCTTGTTTTCCCATCCGTTTGTCTAATTATTGGAACTTTTTAGGGCTTGGAACAATATTTTTGATGCGTAACGGTTTAATGAACTACTGCGTAGTATGATAGCACCGGGAGGGGATGGTGGTATTAAAATGCTGAATTTTTATGTCAATTTTTCCCTCAATTGCTGTCATTTCTAGAAGTTAGTGACCTTTTTTAACATCAAAATTTTAGGATAATGGATCGATTGGCTGCCTTTTTTATTTTTTGTTCCGGCTGTGATGAGCGCATTTTAAAACAAGCCCCAACTGAATTTAATAAATATGTGGGCATTGGTGCCACGGTCTTTTTTACCGGTCTTTTTGCAATGATGGCATCCGGCTATGCTTTGTACACCGTTTTTGGAAATCTTTTCACGTCCATTCTTTTTTCCTTGTTGTGGGGCTTGCTCATCTTCAATCTCGATCGTTACATTGTCTCCAGCATGAAGAAAAAAGGCAGTTTTTTTGCAGATTGGACCATGGCCCTTCCCAGGATTGTTTTGGCCATTATTATCAGCCTTGTTATATCAAAACCCCTCGAACTTAAAATATTTGAAACAGAAATTTATTCTGAAATTGTATCGATGCAGCAAGAACGCCGCAAACAACATGAAGACCTGCTCAATGCCAGGTTTGCGGCCGACCTCACCAGAATTGATGGGGATATCACCAGGTATAAATCTGAATTAAATGGTCTGAAAGACATCAAAGACAAGAGAGTAGGAGAGGCCCTTTCGGAAGCAGATGGCACTGGCGGTTCAAAAATCAGAAACATGGGCCCCATTTACAAGGCCAAACAACAGGCAGCCACGCTGGCCGAATCTGATTATAACACTGGAGTCCAAAAAATAACGCCTATGCTGGCAGAAAAGGAAGCAGAGAAAAAGAAACTCCTCGCATTGAGAGATACCGAATTGGCCAACATGCAAAAGGTAGCCCTCACCGGCTTTGCTTCCAGAATGGAAGCCCTGGACAGGGTAGCCCAAAAATCACATGCTGTGTTTATTGCCGGCATCTTTATCATGTTGCTCTTTATTGCCATTGAAACAGCCCCTATGTTTGTTAAAGTCATCGCTGACAGGTCACCTTATGATTACCTGTTGGATAAAATTGAGCACGAAGTAGCCCTGGATCACAGAGAAATAACAACCCTTAGAAGCCTTGAGGTCAATCAAAAACTCAACTTCGAAAATCAAACGCGGAGCCACCGAAACCAGGAATTGATCAAAGCCGAAAATGAACTGTTTAGCCATGCCATCAACAGTGAAATGGAGGAATTGAAAAATTCTGCCAGGTCACTTAAAGATTATCTTAGTAGGGGTTCCATCTTAAAAGATGCCGGTAATATATAAAAAGGGCAGCTGCCCTTTTTATATAGTTAGAACTTATAGGCTACACTGATCCAGTACTCTAGCGGTGTGCCCAGGTCCCTTGCCTGAGAGCTAAGCGGAAACATGATTTCCAGGCCGTATTTCCAATGTTCTCCACCACTAAGGTAGCCACCTCCCACGCATGGGTACCCTACATTGTAGTCAACTCCATTGAACAATGAGTAGTCAAACTGAGTATAACTATATTCCGCCTGTAGATAAAAACTTTCTCCGATTTTGCCTCGGGCATAACCAAAGCCTCCAAAATCGAAAAGTGAATAATCATCTGCTCCAAATACATTTACAAACTGATAAAATAATTTGGCACCAATTCCGGCAGAGATTACTTTTCCAAATTTATAACCAACACTAGGCTTCAATGCCAGGTTAAACCCGTTTTGGATACCTATGTTGCCAAATCTGATGTCAAAAGCAAGCTTGTCTGCAAAAGAGGTAGTGTCTTTTGTCCTCGTTTCTCGGGTGCGTCTTACTCGCGTTCTCTGAGCATCAGCTTCTGTAAAAACAAAAAGTGCGATCAGCGTAATGACTAAATATTTTAATTTCATAAAGTGGAAATTTTGGTTTAGTTTCTTTCTTCGGTTTGTTTATTGAATTCTGCCGTTTTGATGGCAGAATCTTTTTTCAACATATCCAACATCATTTTGGGCTCATATTGGTTTTTATCAAAACCAATCAGCCAAAGATTAAGATCCGGACTTATTTTGCGGATAAGGTAAATGCCATATACTTCATTTTCTTTAAACCATCGGGGTAGGCTGGTACCAGTGTTGGGCTCTATGATGATTTCATTGTAGTTGATAACCTCGTCTTTTTTAACGGGCCTCTGTGGCTCATCATCAGCATATTTTTCTATCATTTCCCAATCACCATCTTTGGTTAGCTGCCGCATAAGATCCACACATTTTTCATAGGCATCGGGCATTTTTTCATTTGCTTTCACAGTTTTTACCTTCCCTTTTTTTACATGGCTAAGGGTGGTGGTCGGAAGATCTGCTACCATGGTGGGGTATTCATCCTCCATTTTAAACAAATTGGCTTCCTTAAAAGCGGTGTTCAGTTGATCCAGTTCTGATTTACTCAACATGCGTTGAAATTTGCCATTTGTTTTGTGAAACCGCCTGGCATCCCAGATGACTTTGCCATCTTCAAACACATAAATATCGAATACAGGACAATATCCAAAACAAGGTCCAACATGCATGGCATACTTGTGCATAAGAGGACCATCACTTACTTTTTGGGTGCTTTTACAGCCTGCTGCCATAAAAAATACACTTATTATGGCAAGTAAGTAAATTCTGTTTTTTATCATGATTTTTTTCACTCTTGTTAAAATGGCGACTTATGCAAATGTAACGAAACTATAAGTAATGGTTTCTATATCTTCCTATTCAACGTCGTTTGAAAGTCATTGTAACCCCATTTTTCCCGTTTTTTGACCATTTTAACATATTTTCAATGAAAATCGGTGCCTGGTTCCAAATAAAATCAAACTTGGCTCACTTTTAGTTGTAAAATGAATGTAAAATTTGGTTTTTTTGTGGCCGGGAAAGATTATTTCCCAAAAGTTTCAATTGTCAAAAGATAACTGCAGTAAACAAATGGGAGAACAGAGAGTATCATTAGTGAAAGACCAAAGACAGATGCAAAAATTTGTAAAGTCTTTGTTAGACGATGTCCGGTCTTTTGAGCACATGTTGGACAACAACTGGTTTGAAAACGACATTGCAAGGATTGGAGCAGAGCAGGAAATGGTAATGGTCAATCTCAGCAATTACAAGCCGGCCACTGTTGCCATTGAAGCTTTGGAAAAGCTGAAAGAATACGACTGGGTGGGCACTGAATTGGCCAAATTTAACCTCGAAACCAATCTTACGCCCCGCGAGTTTACCGGCTCTTGTTTTCACGACATGCATACGGAAAACAGTGACAAACTCAACATCATCCAAAATGTTTTGAATGAAATGGGGGTTTCTTTAGTGCTCACAGGCATCTTGCCTACGCTGAGAAAGTACCACCTGACCATGGACAACCTTACGCCAAAGCAAAGGTATTACGCCTTAATGGCAGCCATCCACAATCAATTGCAGGGTGCCAACTTTGAGCTGCGATTGGATGGCCTGGATGAACTCTACCTCAAACATGATTCGCCTCTGCTCGAAGCTGTAAACACCAGCTTTCAGGTTCACCTTCAGGTGGCTTCACACGACTTTGTGCATAAATACAATATTGCACAGGCACTCACGGCCCCTATTATGGCCATTGGAGCCAATTCTCCCATCGTTTTTGGAAAACGTTTATGGCACGAATCAAGAATCGCCATGTTCCAGCAAGCCCTGGATACACGTTCATCCAACGAACACATGAGAGAAAGGAGCCCTCGGGTTGCCTTCGGTAAAGCATGGCTCAATGAAAGTATTCTTGAAATATACAAAGAAGATATCAGCAGATTCAGGGTCTTGCTGAGTTCCGATGTGGAAGAAGATTCACTGGCCCTCGTTTCTCAGGGCATAGTCCCCAAATTGAGATCCTTGCAGGTACATAATTCAACGGTTTACAGATGGAACAGACCTTGTTATGGCATCAGTGATAATGGTAAACCCCACCTAAGAATCGAGTGCAGGGTCATTCCTTCAGGCCCAACAGTGGCCGATGAGGTTGCCAATGCCTGCTTCTGGTTAGGCATGATGGAAGGTATGTCCAACCACGTCACCGATATCCGTAAAAAAATGAGTTTCGACGATGTGAGTGATAACTTTACCAAAGCGGCTAAGTTTGGCATCGACTCCAAATTTACATGGTTCAACGATCAGAAAGTGAGCTCGGTAGAATTGATCAAACATGAACTGATTCCTTTGGCAGAAGAAGGCCTAAGGTCTAGAAATGTGGATGAAGCCGATATCAGTAAATACCTTGGCATCATCAGCGAAAGAGCTGAAAAACACATGAACGGTGCCAGGTGGATGTTGAGGGCCTTTACGGGCTTAAAAGAGGAATCTACCGTTGACGAAGCACTCTCTACACTAACAGCAACCATCATCCAAAACCAAATCAGTGGCAATGAAGTGCACAACTGGCCATTGCCGGATTCATATATGATCAAAGATTATAAACCTTCCCACCTCCTGGTAGGTGAGTGTATGGAAACCGATCTGTTTACCGTCCAGCAAACCGATATCATCGAATTGGTAGCTGACATGATGGACTGGAGAAAGGTAAGGTACTTGCCGGTTGAAGATGGCAAGGGCAAGCTGGCCGGTCTGGTTACTTCCAGGTTGCTGTTGAGGCACTTTGTGAAAAACAGAAACTCTAAAAAAGTATTTCTGGTAAGCGATGTGATGATTAAAAACCCATATACGGTTACCCAGGATGCCTCTTTATTGGAAGCCATGAAGATCATGAAAGAAAACAAAATCGGCTGCCTTCCGGTAGTCAATGACGGAGAATTGATTGGAGTTATTACGGAAACCGATTTCCTTAAGATTTCAACCAGACTGATGGAAAGGTTGGAAGAAAACATCTGATTAGGGTAATTTTAACTTAAATGGAATTGTTGGATTTTATTTGGCAACTATTTGAATTAATCCTACATTTGCACCACTTTTGAAATGTTGATTCGTCAGCGTCTGCCCGGATGCTGGAACTGGTAGACAGGCATGGTTGAGGGCCATGTGTCCGTTAGGGCGTGCAGGTTCGATTCCTGTTCCGGGCACTTTTCAAAATCCCATTGACATTGGGTACTCGTTTGGGGACACCTAAGTGTTTTTTGATTTTTTTATTAAAAAAATTACAAGTGTAGTATTTTTTATATGTGATATTTTTGATAATCATATCACGCCAAAGATCAAACAACGGATATCCGAAAATTAATAATATATATTTTTTTTCAATGTATAGAAACTTTATTTCAAGTTTCTTCGTTTATCTAAGAGTTGCAAATTTGGCTTCTTTGCTTAAATTTGTGCCATCAATCGAAAAATAGCGTAGCTCTATAAAGAAGTAGTTTTCTTATTTTGAGACCTTAGTCGAAAGAGCCTGAGTTTGAAAGTAAACTTGGGCTTTTCGCATTTTTAGCCCCTACCTGTATCATTATTATTTCTCTCTTTGCCCAATGTTCACGGGCATTCCCACTTTTCTTTTAAATATTTTAAACCTTCGATTTTGAAAATTCGATAAGCTTTGTATATTTGCACTCGCTTTTCACAAACGAGTTATTTTCGTGGAAAAAGGTGAGATGGGTGAGAGGCTGAAACCAACAGTTTGCTAAACTGTCGTACTGGGAAACCGGTACCCCGGGTTCGAATCCCGGTCTCACCGCAAAAGCACAGGGGCGTAGCGCAGTCCGGTTAGCGCACTTGGTTTGGGACCAAGGGGTCGTAGGTTCGAATCCTATCGCCCCTACTGAAAACCCTGATAATCACTGATTGTCAGGGTTTTGCTTTTTTATCAACTGCTATCTGCCCTCTTTGTTAATTTGTAGAATATCTCAGATACCCGGGTTCGATACCCATGATAACAGGACACACTGATCACCTGTCCGTCTTGATGGTAGGGTCAAATGGCAGCTTTAGCTGGTAACCCAGTTGATCTGAGGTGCTGTCTTGCAATACATCCAGGCCATACCTTATTTTGCGGGGATCATCGTATACAAAAGTGCCAAACAATCGATCCCAGATCGAAAAAATATTGCCAAAATTGGTATCGGTCCAGGGTCTCTCAAAATGATGGTGAAACTTGTGCATGTGGGGTGAAATAAAGATGTAACTGATCGCCTTATCCAACCAACCGGGTATGTTAAGATTGGCATGGGTGAAATAGGTAAACAAAATGGTGGTCAACCTGTAGAAAACGTAGAAAGCAAAGGGCATCCCACTTACCAGAATAGCTACCAATGAAAACATTTCACGCATCATGTAATCACCCGGATGGTGGCGGGTTCCGGTAGTTACATCTACTGCGGTATCACTGTGGTGAACCATGTGAAATCTCCACATAAATTTTACCTTGTGCAAGAGATAATGAACGAGGTACTGCGCCAGTAAATCCAGCAATAATAAGGCCATAATAAGCTCCATCCACCATGGAAAATCAACCAGGTACAACAGGCCAAATTGGTGTTGATCCATCCAAAGAAACAATCCGGCAGTAAGCACACCAAAAAGGGCATTGATCAAAATGGTGGTGGTCAGTAACACCAGGTTCGGAAACGCATGCTGCCATTTTCGATAACGAAAACCTGCCAGAGGCCACATTCCTTCCAAGATCCAAAAAATCGACATACACACCACAATCCAGCCAACTTTGCCTATATTGGGTAACTTTCCAAAAAAATCAAGAAACTGCTCCATACCTCATTCTTTTATGCAAATTCAAAATTAATACCCGGTTTGCTCATATTTTAATTCTATTTTAAGTCTTTGGGGAGTAATTTTGGAGCTTTATACGTTTACTTTCATAGTCCATTTAAAAATTGGCTCAAAATTTGCTGCTTATATATGATGAAAAATATTAATATGAAACCATGATAGAACACAAAAACCCCATATATAAGGCTAATAAAATCAATTAAATACAATTAATCTGGGGCAATCTTGCCCACAGTGAATTGAATTGCTTATTTTTGTAAATTAATTTTGAAACATAAATTCTCGATAATGAGGAAATTTTTTTTCGTTGCGGTACTTTCCACGCTGATCTTTTCCGGCTTGTCTGCACAAAACCTGAACATTAAATACGGCACAGCCAGCGTAAATGCCAGCGATACTGCCAATATTGATGTCACGGTAGCCAATTTTAACAACTTGTTCGGCATGCAATTTTCTATCAACTGGGACTCAACCAAGTTTAGATTTGCTGCCATTTCCAACATCATCAGTCCGCAGGTGCTGGAGGGTAGTCTCGACATTGCTACTCCAGGGGTAGGGTCACCCATCAAACAGGGCCAGACTTCTTGCCTTTGGTCTAATGCCAATACGGTTAGTCTTCCTGCCAATACCAGATTGTTTACCCTAAGACTAAAAGCGGTGGGTGTTGAGTGCGACTCAACCCGCGTTTTTGGCAGCAATACGCCTACCAAGAGCGAATATTACAATGAAAATTTTGAGGTTTTACCAGTCTCTTTTACCGAAGGTAAAGCCAAAATCAATGGCACAGGATGTACTCCTGGTGGCGGTGGGGGAGATGACCTCACAGTGACTGCGCCTCAATTGGTTACACCTCCAAATGTGCAACTCTGCATCCCTATTAAAGTAGACAACTTTATAAATATGGACGGAGCCCAGTCAAAAATCAAATGGGATCCAACCGTTTTACAAATGGTTTTACCCATTAAATACGATGCACTGCCAGGTAATCAATACAACACTTCCAATATAGGTAGTGGCGAGTTTAATTTTGTTTGGCTTAATCCTGGTTCCAATCCGCCTCTTACCATCCCAAATGGCGAAAGGCTTATGGAAATATGTTTTAATGTGATTGGTCCTGTTGGTTCAATGACAATCATTGACCTGGTCAATACAGCTCCCAATGGTGATTTGGAAACTGAATATACCAACTCTCAAGGCAATTCTGTTCCTTATGTAAATATTGATGGAAAGGTTACCGTAGCCAATGTGGCCCAATTGAAAGTAACTATAGCCGAGGTAACAGTAAATAAAGACAATGAAATTGATGTAGCCTTCCGTGTTGAAAATTTCATCGATATCACCGGTGTTCAAATGGGCATCAAGTGGGATAAAAATGTGCTAACCTTTGTCAACAGAAATATGGACGCCTTGCCGGGCAACCCTGCGGGTTCTTTGGACCCAAGTGGAGATACTTACCGTTTCAATTGGTTTAATGGCACATCACCTACCACAATCACCAACAATGGCTTGTTGTTTAACATGAGATTTAAAGGTACAGGTGCATGCGATGCTACCTCAGCTGTCAACGTTTCTGACCTGCCCAACTTTACGGTTGAATTTATCAATGCAAATGCCATTAAAATACCCTATACGGTGGATGCCGGCTCTGTAAAAATTACCTGCACAACACAGCCGATAGAATGTAACATCACAGGATTTAAAAATGTATCTTGTTTTGGTGGTTCGGATGGCAATATCACTGCCACCGTTATCAATGCAACGGCGGATTGTCAATGTATTTGGAAAAAAGACGGAGTGGCTTTTGGCAATCCATTGCCAGTGAGCGCGTGCAACCTAACCAATATCCCGTCTGGAACCTATGTCTTGGAAGTTACCTGTAGCGGTACAGTAATGTGTAGCAAAACAGCTACCATCAGTCAACCTGCAGCTGCCATATCCGTTTCAGGCAATGTTGTCAATGTAGGCTGTGGTACTTTAGGAAGCATCACCCTTACTGTCAACGGCGGTACACCCAACTATACCTTTGCATGGGCTCATGGCCCCAATACAAAAGATTTAACGCAACTAAGCAAGGGCAGCTATACCGTCACAGTGACCGATGCTAATTTATGTTCAGCTTCCCGGTCTTTTGATGTAGGAGAAAATCCGGTTGAAGATGTCAGAATTAATGCAACGGTAGTCAATGCCAAATGTTTCAATGAAGCATCCGGCAGCATTTCATTGGCCATAACTGGTGGGTGCCCGGATTACACCATTGTATGGGCCAACTCAACAGAAACAGGTACATCACGGACCAACCTAGCCGCTGGTACTTATGGAGTGACAGTATCTGATAAATCAAACCCAACCAAAACGGCATCACAACTGATTGTGGTGGGACAACCTGCTGCAGCAATCACCGTAACAGGCGTTCACACCAATTCTACCGGATCCAATGGAGCCATTGATTTATCAGTGGTCGGGGGAACCCCAGACTATACTTACCAGTGGTCAGGTAGCAGTACCGCAACCACCCAGGATCTATCAGGGCTGGCTCCTGGAACTTATACAGTCGTAGTTACCGATGCCAATGGTTGTAAAGCTACAAGCACAGCCTTTACCATAACTTTAATAACCGATCCAACTGACCCAAGTTTTTCAGCTAGTGTCAGCTCTGAAAATACCAACAGTGGTTACGGAGTTTCGTGCGTCAATGCATGCGATGCTGTGATTTCCGGTATAGTTGATGCCACAGGAAAAGCACCTTATACCGTTACCCTTTCAGGTGCATCAACGGGAACAAGAACGCTTGCTGCTGCAGGTAGTTTCAACTTCAGCGGCTTGTGCGTTGGAGCCTATACGGTTAAATTAACCGATGCTGACAATAAATCAGTGACCAAAGCCTATACCGTAACCCAGCCTACTATCATCCTGATTAGCAAATCCATTGATTGCAGTACCGAAGGACAGGATGAAGGTGCTATCGATATCTCTGTCAGCGGAGGTGCAGGAGGCTATAGTTATGCGTGGTCAACAGGAGATAATACCCAGGACCTTGACAACCTGGAAATTGGAACCTACAGCCTGGTAGTTACCGATGCCAATGGTTGCCAGCAATCTGCCCCCAACCTCAATGTTGGAGATTGTGACAATACAGGAACCTGCTACGAAGAGGTAAGAAATATCATTACGCCCAATGGCGATGGTGCCAATGACTACTTTGTCATTTCGTGCGCTCCGAATGATGAAAACGAATTGTTTGTTTACGACAGATGGGGCAACCTGGTTTTTTCCCAAAAGAACTATGACAACCTGTGGGACGGTATTGATCTGGATGGTGTAGCCCTTCCGGAAAACAGTTACCTCTGGGTAATCAATGTTGTGGGATCTGCTAATCAGATTACCAGCTATAAAGGAACTTTAACCATCATCAGAGAAAATTAATTTTATTGTCAGAACTACCATTCGAAACAATAACAAACACCATTAATAAGAAATAAAATGAAATTGATTCAGAAAATATGGATGCCTGCCTTGATGTGTATCGTTTTCGTGAGCAGTGCTGTAGCACAGCGTTATTTTGATGAAAGATACGTATACTCGCATTCCTTTTTTAATCAGGTTTTGGTCAACCCGGGCGCAATAGCCCAACATGGTGGCCAGCAACTTTTGATCAACTACAGGAATACCTGGTCTACCTTTCCAGGCAGTCCTAAAACAGTTTCTTTGTCGTATGACGGCATGTTGGGCAACCGATTGGGAATCGGTGTTTTGGCCTTGCAAGACAACTTCGGCGCCCTGCAAACCACCAAAGGCCAGCTTGGCTTCTCTTACAACATCAAAAGTGCTACCAACCAACTCGGCATTGGTTTGTCGGCTGAGTACATAAAACACGGACTCAACAACTACAATGCAGGAAGTTCTCTCAACGAACCGGATGCAGTGATCAATGCCCGCAGAGAAGGGATAGAATACATTGATGCATCTTTTGGCGTTCACGGCATTTACAATGGGCAATTTACCTATGGCATTGCTTTGCCTTCGCTGATTTCTTCACGAATTGATAATACTACTGTCAATGATGAACGAGAGATTGGTTTCATGTTAAATTTTGGATATAAAGTGACATCTGCTAGCACAGGTATATCAATGTCGCCTTCTATATTATTGAAAAAATTAAACAATGTACCAACCCACGTTGATCTTAACCTGAAGCTTGGATTTTTAGAGGAAAAGCTGACAGGTGGTGTTACTTACAGGGTAGGAGCGGATAAAATGTTGGGCTTCTTATTGGGCATGAACATTGATCGTATTGGGTTCTATTATTCTTACAATGTTTCCAACCAGCAATTCCAGGACTACAACAATGGCTCTCATGAAATTACAGCCAGGGTTGACATTGGAACTAAAAAAGAAAAGCCTGCAGTTGAAATGAAATAATTGGTCTAACGACATAAATCGAAAATCAAAGAGAGAGATGGATCCATCTCTCTCTTTTTATTTATAAAACTGTGATTTGGGTTATTTTCATATATTTTCTTTCCTAAATGGATAGAAATTAGTGTGTAAAATGACATTTATCCGACATGATTTTATAAACATCAGATAATCAATACTATATGAATTATTATTTGTTAATATTTTATAAATACCCCTCTTTAGGTAGTTTTTGAGATTGATTTATTTTTACCTTTGTTACCAATAGAAGTAAGAAACTACAACCTGAGGGATGATTACTCAATTTAGGAACCAAACTCAACTCCTTTCTAAGTAAGATTTCCTCCCTAAGATTTATATTTTTTCATTGGCAGACAGTTGCATTGCATCTGACTGCTTGTGTGTATTATATGGCTCAAATTTTTTAAATTTTTTAAAACCAAAACTCATTATCATGAAGGACAATTTTGTCAAAGTTTTCAGGATGGCAGGATTAGGCAAGCTAGTGATGGTATGTTTGGTGTTTGTTGGAGCAACAGTATTCAATACGCTTAGCGCTCAATACATGGGCAAACAGCAGGCGGTATCGGTACTGGAAGCGAAAGCGACATCAGTCAGCCAGGCAATTAGCAACCTACCTACCCAGCACGTGGACTACCGTTACGGACAGTTCCAGATTTTTACTTACAAAGCGATCTATGAGAAGATCCAAGACAGCAACACTACTGTTGCAGATGCTGTAGAATCAGTATTTGCTACAATGAGTGGAAAGACAGACCGTATGAGTGAATATCATGCGACAATGGTGGAGTACAATAAGAAGTACCAGGTAGGCAATTTTGACATATACTATGCGATCAAATCGCATATAAAGTCATTGTTAAAAGGATAATGGAATCGCGTAAAGTAAAAACCAATCAATAATATGAGACAGATAAAGAATACAATATTAATTATGCTGGCAGTATTGGCCGTGGTATCAGAGGTGATGTCACAGGCATGTACATTAACAGCACCAGCGAACGTTACGGTGAGTAACACGACTGGTATATGTGGAGCAAATGTAACGTTGGCTTCAGCAGTAGCTGGAACAGCGTGTCAGAGTGTAACCACAGTAGCAATAGGCTCGCAGAACTTCAACGGCTGTGCACAACCAGGAGGTTGGACAACCGGTTTTATTGAAGAAAACGCAGCGGATGGAGTAGGATCAACAGGCAACGCAGCAGCATGCGGCGGAGTTGGTTTATTCCACTGGAACTGTACAGATACAGGAACATCATTAAGTGCAGCAGCACCAGCAGCAGCAGGATTTTCTGGTTGTATAGCAGTAATCAGTGACGACGATGCAGGAAGTGCATTCGACGGTATTGCATGGATCGAATCACCAGTATCAGGAGTAGCCCCAGCAGTAGGCAAGACTTACGAAGTAAGATTTGGCTATTTCTTTGACAACCTGAGCGCACAGTTCAGAGTTGATGTATGGAACGGAAGTGCATGGATCAACAAGCACACCAGTACAGGAACAGCAGATGCAAGTGGAGTATTGGCATTGAACGTAACAGCAGAGATGAATGCAGGATTCAAAGTGAGATTTATCCACGATGACTTGTTGGATTCATGGGCATGGGGAGTTGGAATTGACAACTTCGCAGTTAATGAATTGACAGTAGTACCAGCGATCATCAGCAACTCATGGACAGCAGGTGGTGCCAACGCAAGTGGAACTTACCCAGTAGGAACTACAACTGTAACCTACAGCATCGTAGGAGCAAACCCAGCAGTAACAGCAACACAGAACATCACAGTAAACGATACAGAGGCACCAACTTTGGTATGTCCTGCAGACATCACTTATAGCTTGAAACCAGGAGAGTGTTCACAATTGGTAACTTATACAGTAACCGGAAGTGACAACTGTCCATTTGTAGGTCCATTGACTACCCTGAATACAATCACATCAGGAGGTAACGGAAACTCAGCAGGTGGTCAGATATTTTTTGACCTGGTAAACAACTCTACATCAAACATTATCATCAGCACCATCAAGATGAACATCACAGGTGCAACGATGGTAAACATACACAGAAAAGCTGGAACGTTTACAGGATCAACTACCAACGCAGCAGCATGGACGTTACACGGCCAGGCAAACGCGATGACAGGACCATTCTCTGGACCATTCCCAGGAAACGGAACATTGACAAATGCCGTATTGGCAACGCCATTGATCTTAGCACCAGGAACCACTACAGGTATCGCATTGACAACGTTGTCAGCATCAAGTAACTATACCAACGGAAACGGAGGTAACCAGACTTACTCAGATGCAAACATCACCTTGAATGCAGGTTATACCAACAACTCACCTTGGACAAATGGTTTCACACCACGTGTATTCAACGGAGCAATTGTATACCAGGCTGGAACAACAGCACCACCATTGGTGCAAACAGCAGGTTTGCCAAGTGGAGCAGAGTTTGTAATTGGAACAACTACCAACTCATTCAAATTGACAGACGTAGCGGGCAACATGGCAACATGTTCTTTCGGCATCACAGTACAGGAATACCCATTTGCAACAACAGCATTGGCATGTAATGACTTAGTGAACATTTCATTGGGTGACGACTGTCAGGTAGTAGTAAATGCAGACATGGTATTGGAAGGCGGCCCATATGGCTGTTATGATGAGTACATTGTAACCGTTACAGGCGGTGGCAACGTAATTTCAACACCAGGCGCATACGGAGTAACCGTAACAGATCCAGAAACAGGCAACTCATGTTGGGGAAATATCGTAGCTGAAGACAAATTGCCTCCAGTTATCACATGTGGCGACTTTACAGTAACATGTATCGACCCAATCCCAGCAGTACCAGTTCCACCTTTCAACGGAAACAGAATTCCATTGGTAACAGCACCAATTCCATTCGAAGGAGGAGCAGCCAATGCAGTAACATTGACATACACAGTACCAGCACACGTTACATGTAATGTAACCGACTTAGATGTATTGGTAAATGTAGGAAACGAGTGGATGGGTGATATGACCATCACAGTAACATCACCTGCAGGAACAACATCAACAATCTGGGGAGGCTTCTGCGGACTTCAGCCAAACGATACAGGTGTAAACTTTGTATGCGATGACGAAGGAGTAGTAACAGACCTTTGTGTTGACTACCAATCAGGAAACAACCACGCATTCCCAGGCTTGATCCCAACTCCAATGTTCTCAATATTTGACGGAGAACCATTGGTAGGAACATGGACCATCAGAATCGTAGATGCATTTGATGATGCAGGCGTAGATGGAGAAGTAAGAGGAGCAGAATTCAGATTCAACGGATGTCAGCAGGCAGGCTTCTTCCCACAAGGACCTTGTGGAGAAGACTACACATGGACATTTGCTGATCATGTATCAAACAACGGATGTGACGGTGATGTAATCACAAGAACATGGACAGCAAAAGATGCATCAAACAATGCAGCAACTTGCGTACAAACCATAACAGTAGAAAACATCGGATTAGGAGATGTATTGTTGCCACCATCATTGGTATTGATTGAAAACTGCGGAGCAGGTGTAACACCAGCAGACGTAGCAGCATACTATGATGTAGATTCAAGAAGCGGAGCAGGTGTAGGCGGCTTCCAGGATGACTGGACAGAAGCACAAGGATCACCAGCAGGCGTAGTTGAATTGAACGAAGGTTATGCATATGCATACCCACACTACTATGCAGTAGGAAGAGACGGTAACTTACACGCACAGAAAATCGACAACAACGTATGTAGCATCTACGCTACTTATACAGACCAAACATTGAGTGCATGTGGCATTGGATGTGGCGGAAACAGCAAAGTGATCAGAACATGGACCTTG
>CALMSX010000024.1 GCA_937872515.1 uncultured Bacteroidota bacterium | reverse complement strand
ACAATTGGGGCAGCCAGGTAGTTCAAAAAAATGCCACACTGGAAGGAGATGGCACAACGGGCTCACCTTTGAAGCTGGCGTCGCAAGGAGCTACTACCGGACAAGTTTTGAAATACAATCAATCCAGCCAGTCATGGATCCCTTCCAATGACAATGGGGCCGACAATTGGGGTAGTCAGGTTGTGCAAAAAAATGCCACATTGGAAGGAGATGGCACAACGGGCTCACCTTTGAAGCTGGCATCGCAAGGAGCTACTACCGGACAAGTTTTGAAATACAATCAATCCAGCCAGTCATGGATCCCCTCCAATGACAATGGGGCCGACAATTGGGGCAGCCAGGTAGTTCAAAAAAATGCCACACTGGAAGGAGATGGCACTGCTGCCAATCCGTTAAAATTAGCCTCCCAAGGTGCCACTGATTTACAAGTACTAAAATACAATTCACAAACTGGAAACTGGTTTCCCTCCAATGACAATGGTGCTGATAATTGGGGAAGCCAGGTGGTGCAAAAAGATGCTACATTAACGGGAGATGGTACAACGTCAAGTCAATTAAAACTGGCGCCACAAGGTGCTACTACAGGTCAGGTACTTACCTTTAATGCCTCACTCAATACTTGGAAACCTGAAACCCCATCCAGTTCAAAATGGGTGCAGTCGGGAAATGATATTTACCGCACAAGTGGCAATATTGGAGTAGGAACAAGCGCACCGGCCAATAAACTTACTGTCAATGGCAATGTTGCCCCTGAAACAACCAACGTTGGAACAGTAGGCACTTCCTCTTTATTTTGGAAATCTGCTTATTTAAGTGAGGTACATTTAAATTCTTCTGTTGTGCTGTCTGCATCGAGCAATGGCGCCATCTTAAATGACGATTTAAGGCCCTCTGCTACTGCTTCTTTAAACCTTGGAGGCACTAATTTTCGGTGGAACAACATTTATTCACAAAATCCATTGAACACGCCCTCAGATCTAAGATTAAAAAAGAATGTAAAACCTCTTTCCTATGGCCTTGACGAAATATTGCTGTTAAAACCTAAATCTTATGTTTTGAAAAGTGATGAACAGGCAAGGGTGCAGTTTGGTTTGATCGCGCAGGAAGCCAGAAGAGTGATACCAGAAATAGTACACGGCAATGAAGAAAAAGAGAGCCTTAGTATGACCTATGAATCTTTGATTCCTGTGTTGATCAATGCTGTACAGGAACAGCAACAAATGATCCAGTCTATGAAAGCCGATTTATTTGCCAGCCAGAAAAGTGTGGATGCATTAAAAGCAGAAATAGAAAACCTAAAAAACGGGCAAAAAGCAACAGAAAGAAACCATGTTGGTGAAAAATAAGGCGCAATAAAGGGGGGATGATGGAACTATTTCATTCCCCTTTGAAATTGCAGTTGAATATTTTGAACCAGAGAGGATATTAAAACCACAAAATTATATTTGGATTCGATCGCAAAAATCGGGTCATTATCCATATAATGTATTTATTTTAATTAAAAATAATATTAAAAATATGTTTCAGAAAAGTGTAAACATAGTTGAGAAGAGATACGTCAGGTCAATTCTATTTTTGGGAACTTTTTTACTTGGATTGATATTTTTTGGGTGTCAACCAAAACAAAACCATGAAACGGCACCCGAATCTTCTGTCTTTGATGAGGAAAAAGAAACAGCGGCCATTATGGCTGTTATCAAAAACGAAACCACCAGTTTTTTTAATGGAGACTATGACTCGTGGGTTAATAACTGGTCACATAGCCAATATGCCGTTCAGGCCTGGAACAACAGCGATGGTACATCTGATGCTGCAGTAGGGTGGGATGCCATTCATAAACAGGGTAAAAACTGGATTGAAACTTATTACAAGAATGGAAAAGTCAAAATTCATCCTGTATATAAAACCACCAAACCCTTGGTAACATTTTTTGGCAACGATGCTGCCTACCTGATATGGACTCAGTACAATGCAGACACTGAAAAAAAATTCTACCGGTTGAGCCATGAATCCAGGATAATGCAGAAAGAAAAGGATCAATGGAAGATCGTAAATGTGTCTGCTTTTTGGGATGTTGACCCCAAAATCTCTGCCGACAGTTTACCGAAAGATCTATTATAGCCAGGTCTGAAGTTGGAGAAGTCCCTAGCCCCTTGCCCCTAGTCCCTATCCCCTATTAAAGCCGCCACCTGAGCCTGCAATTCTTTTATCATCGCTTGCTGCTCTTGTAAGGCCTTTACCATTGGGACAACAAATTCTGCATATCTCAATTGATAATGCTGGCTATCATTCTCAGGTTTGACTACACCACTGAACTCGTATTGTAATGAATTGCACAAAGCTTCTACCTCTTGGGCTATAAAGCCTGTTGATCTTGCTTCAGCTGCTATCTCAGGCATTTTTTTGTCGGGATGCTGGTGTGCAAAAAGAGATGCTCTGTCTACAACATAGGTTGCAGGCTTTAATCCCATAACAAAGTCGATACCGGGCACATCATATCTTACTTCTTTTTTGAATCGGGCATCAGAAAGGTTTGACCAATCGGCATATCCTCCAATGTTGGTAACCAGGTTGTTGCCAATTACTACTGCATTGCTGGCGTTGACCTTGGCCAGGTAACCGTAGGCTGCGGCGTTCACAAGGTTATAGGCGCTTACATCCGCATTGGCTCCCAATACGGTGTTTTGTGAACCCAGACTGTCAAATTTACCGGCACTTTCTCCAATAAAGGTGTTGTTATTTCCCAGTCGGTGCCTACTCCCAGCAAGCCTTCCCATAAATGTATTGTCGTCAGCTGAGGTATTGATGAGGCCGGCTCCGCGACCCACAAAGGTATTGTCTCTGCCATTGGTATTGGCGCCTCCGGCACTGCGACCCACAAAGGTGTTGTCACTGCCACCTATATTTTCAATACCTGCGCTTCTTCCCAAAAATGTGTTATTAATACCTGTGGTATTGGCGCGGCCTGAACTACGACCCAAAAAGGTGTTGTCGTAACCTACTGTGTTTAATTCACCACTGGCTCTGCCAACAAAAACATTGTCGGTACCGGATTGATTGGTATATCCGGCTTGCATGCCAATGAAAAGATTGTCAGTACCAATGGTATTGTTGTATCCGGCATAAATGCCTGCACTGCACCCCTGTTTTCCATCTCCCTACTTCTCCTTCAACACCTCATAAGGATTGATAACAGGTAATACAAAATTTCTGAATTGGGTACCGGCAAGCCGTTCAAATACAATGCCCCTGAAAGTAGAATAAGACATTCCTACAAGGTGGGCGGGCAGAGATGGGTCTATCTCAATGGATTCAGGACTTGAGTCAAGCAAATCATCCATGTTGGATACCTGGAAATGAAAGGATGCTTCAAAAGAGGCTGATGCAATTGTTGTTTTATCTGCCTGCAACAATGAAAGAGCAAGGGCTAACTCGACTTTACATTTTTTTTCTTCAAGATTATACCCAATTTTCTGACCTAATTTCATCTCAACTTCGGTCTTGCCATTGGGTTTGTTACTGGCATCGTCAATGTTTGACTTATACACTTTGATGCCGTCCATTTTCACAAATGCAGAGTCAAAATGAGATGTTTTTTTCTTCTTAGCCATTTTATGCACCTTTGCGGTAAACAATTTTTAAACCCGACGCTTCATAGTGATCATAATCAGGATAACTGGGTTCTTCCATTTCTATGGAGGCTATTTTTTTGACAGGTATCACCTCATTTGCGTATTTTGATCTGGCCTTGGATTGTGTTATCAAAATGTCTTCACACAAAGCAACAGCCAGCTTAGCCAATGTTTTAAATGTTACGTTGTGCTCTCCACTGATAATTTTACTTATTTCCGCCGGTGATTTACCCATGGCAGATGCCAGATCATTTTGCGACCAGTTTTTCAGCCCCATTTGATGGTGTATTTCATCTATGAAGTCGAGGCAAAGCAGAGCATATTTTTCAGCTACCGGATCACTGTGCTGGGTAAGGTAGCCTTCTATGATGTTGTTTTTTTTCATTTTATGGTTAATTCAAGGTCTTGGTCAATTAAAATTTCACTTTGGTTTTCAGGAATAATGATCTTCCTTTGTACAATATTATCTGTAATCGTTTTAGATAGTTTTTGTGCAAGTTCAAAATGGAATTTAACATTCGGGCAATTTTGTGCGTATCTATGAGTTTTGATGCCACCACTGAACAGCACTACATGATTTTCATTGATCACGGTGCAATATAATCTGAGCGCGCTACCCTCACTTCCAATAATTTTGGCGGAAGGTGGCAAGGCAACGGCTGATCCTTCATGTCTGAAGTACCTTGACTTAGCACCTCTGTTATTTCCAATTTCTTTTGGCCAGTACAGAATAACCCTAGCATCTTCAGCAGCATCGTTAGTCAAAAAAGTTTCTATAAATGTTTCAAAAAGGCTTTTGTCACTTCCATCGAGGACAACAGAATAATAATGCACTTTCTTAAACGAAGATATATGCTTTAAAGTTGCAAACATAGCGAAAAGGAGTTAATATTTAAAATAAATTAACTTAAAAGTTAAAATACATTATTTTTTTATTTAAAATTAACAACAATAAAGTTATTGATTTGCATAACATTATGCGTACTAATTAACATATAATATATTTATTAATATATAAATAGTTTAAATTCAGTTTATAAATATAAGTCATGAAAAGGAAATACTGTTTTTCGCAAGTCCCCGGTTTTTAATCTATCTACACGGTGGTGAGGTCTTACCAGCAAGTAAAAAAAATGGTATCCCTCTGTTTTTTTAATAGATTTTTTGGTAGGAATTAGGTGTTTGCCGGCAACCGCTTACCGCTTACCGCTCACCGCTTACCGCTCACCGCATACCGCTCACCGCATACCGCTCACCGCTTACCGCTCACCGCTCACCGCATACCGCTCACCGCATACCGCTTACCGCATACGGTTTTAAGATAATTTCGGTTAGCCGCCTGTCTAACTGGCGTTAGCCAGGTAGATTGTCCGTTAGCCGTTTACCGTCCGCCGTTGACCGTTAGCCGTTGACGGTTAGCCGCCTGTCTAACTGGCGTTAGCCAGGTAGATTGACGGTTATCTGGTATTCCCCAATAGTCATAGAATTTACTGCACAAGCTCTAAAAACATTTCTGCTTTTTTCTTAATCTCACCCATTATCACAGCATCCTTATCTGTCTGTTTAATCGCCCAGTATTTTTTTTCATTCCATTCAAATACTCTTTTCTTTTCCACTACCTTTTGGGTGAAAAAGCCCCAAAACCATAGGTCGTCCCATACTTCGATCTGGTCACAGGTGTAATGCTCTTTTAGAAAATTATTTATTCTTTTAAAATTCCATGTCTGGCCAGGATCCATCTTTTCGAATATGGCGGTGATAACGGCATCTACAGGTAGATACAACTCATCATCTTTTGCTACTTTTTTGGGTACATTCGGCCTATAGTTCCTCCCATTTTTAAGACAACTTGCTAGTTAAAATTATAAACCATATTTTTAACTAATTTTAAAGCAAATAAAATGAAAGGAAGTAGAAGGAAGATCACCCCCGAATTTAAGTCAAAAGTTGTCCTGGAAGCATTGAAAGAAGATATGACACTTAAGGAGTTGGCAGCAAAATACGGTGTTGCCGGCACTCAAATTAGCTCTTGGAAGTCTGAATTTATAAAGAATGCAAGTTCCGTATTTGGCTCTAATAAATCTGTAAATGAAGAAGAGTCTGAGAAGGAAAAGCTCTTTGCCAAAATCGGACAGTTGCAATTAGAGAATGACTTTTTAAAAAAAACATTGCTTTGAAACCAGTAGAAGAAAGAAAGCAGTATATAGACAAAACCGATCCAAAATTAAGCTTAACAAAGCAATGTCAATTATTGGCTATTAGTCGGTCAAGTCTGTATACAAAGCCTAAAAATGGCGAAAGCCAAATCAACATCGAGCTGATGGAGTTAATGGATAAAATGCATTTAGAGCACCCAGAATACGGCTCAAAGCGTATGTTTGAATGGCTAAAAATGGATAAGAACTATGATATTAACCAAAAGCGGATAGATCGACTGTATTATAGGGTTATGAGACTTAAAGCCTTGATGCCTGGCCCACATACATCCAGATCCAATAAGGAGCATAAAAAATACCCTTATTTGCTTAAGAACATGAAAATCAATAGATGCAATCAGGTATGGATGACTGATATAACATATATACCCATGCGTTCTGGCTTTATGTATTTAATGGCAATCATAGATGTTCATAGTAGGGCTATACTGCACTGGAGCATATCAAACACAATGGACAGCCAGTGGTGTTGTAAAAATGTGTCTGAATGCATCCAGAAACATGGCATACCTGAAATTATAAATACAGACCAGGGCAGTCAATTCACATCTGATGATTTTGTGTATGGAGTAATAAATATGGGCATCAAGCTGAGTATGGATGGCAAGGGTAGAGCCACGGATAATATTTATATTGAAAGATTTTGGAGGACAATAAAATATGAACATATATACATACGACCCTCTGCAACAGTTAAAGAATTGATGTCTGGAGTGGAATGGTATATAGGCTGGTACAACCATGAGCGAAGGCACAGTTCAATTGAAAATCAGTTTCCAATGATGGCCTATAACAATTATTGTGAAGCCAGTGAAGCAGCATAGAAAATAGTTAAAAGCTCCGGTGGTCGCCTACGGCTATCTGCGCTCCTCGTTGCTCACTACAGCCACTCACAAAACCAAAAAATGCATTATAAAGAAACAAGAAAATTCAACCAGTTGTCTGGATTTGTTGTCTTAATTTGGGGTGGTAGTATACATTCAGTCTTTTCCCTGTTTATAGAACCACTTTTGTTTACAATTCTACTTAATCTAGCTAATAGGGACAAAGTTGGATCAATTGTCTGACTGCTTTGGATAATTTGGACCATCTTCCCGTTGACAGATCGAATATACTTTAAGTATTGCTTTTAATGTTTATTTTTGACCTATAAAGTTAGCATCTTTCTGGGTATATTATGGAGTTAAATCAAATCATAACTGGATGTCAGAAAAATGATCGTAGCTGCCAAAAGCAGCTCTACGATCTATATTATGCTTATGGAATGAAAGTAGCTTCAATGTATTCAAATAATTTTGAAGATGCCTCTGAAGTTGTTAATGATGCCTTTTTTGATGTCTTTAAGCAAATCGAAAATTACGATTTTAATCAATCTTTTATACCCTGGTTTAGGGTGATTTTAATCAGGAAAGCCATAAACCATTACCATAAGAATATTAAATATTACAACTTGGAGAAAAGCCTGGAATTATATGATAGCATTGATATACCTGAAATTACCTTGCTGTCAGAAATAGATGCCACTGAACTTTTAAGTTTTGTGAATCAACTTACACCAGCATATAGAATGGTGCTTAATCTTTATGCGATAGAGGGTTACAGCCATAAAGAAATTGCCAAAATGCTTACTATTTCGACTGGAACTTCTAAATCTAATCTATCAAAAGCAAGGAATTTTCTTAAAAAATGGATGTCTGAGCTAAAAATTTTCAGTTTAATTTAATCCTCAGGCAACCTTTTATACATTTTTCTTGAATAGTACATTATAATGAAGTTTTTAATGGTGGACAAATTTGACCAAATTTATAAATCTAAACTTGACAGCATAATTGCTGATACATCTAGGCAAGAAAGAGATTGGCTTGCCTTGGATCAGAGATTGGAAAAAAGAGAAAAGAAACGTGTTATATTTTACATTTTAATCTTTGCTACTATTGGCATTTTGTTGCTCATTTACAATAGTTTAGGTAGTTTTATTTGTAGGTATAACACTTCTGATAAAAAAATAGCAAAAGGTTTCAAATCACCGACTCAAGCCCATATTGCACAACACAATGATATACTTCTATTTCCTACAACTTTACAATCAATTGATCAACAAAAAAGCATTAGTATTAATAAAGGGAAAAAAAATAAAGCCATACCAATAAATGCTGGAAATGTAATTGTCGAGACCGAGTTTCACAATATTTATAAAAACACGGAAATTCAGGATAGCTTGAAGAAAGAAACATTGCCAGATAACAGTATCTCTGCTTCAAAGGAATCTTTTGGTAAATTAGGTAGTACATCTTTTCAATATTCTAATTTTTCGAACTTCCAAACTGAACAATTACACAGTACAGAAGAGGTACCAAGATTAAAAAAGGGAATAAATTATGTTACATTCCCCCGCACGAATATTTATCTTTCTCAAATTGTTCGCAAACCATCAAATCTAAGCATTAAATTTTCTTATGGCAAATATTACAATGTATTGCAAAAACATCCCAATACTGATGAATTGAGCCATGTCGAAGAAATAATTTCAAGAAATTATTTAGGCAATACAATGCAGTCAAGTTTTGTTTATTCTCTTAAGGAAAAATTTAGATTTTCGGTTGGGCTTAGTCATTCAATTATAAGATATGATGCTTATCATAAATTGAATATAAAGGCTCACGAACTTACAATAAGTGATCCATCTGTGAATTCACAGAGAAGGTATACTTTTAATTATAATACATCTGATGGAAAAACTTACTCTTCATTATTGGTGTCATTTTTTGATGTAACCTCAGGTCAACATATTTCTAAATCTGATTCATTTGATTTTTCGATGAAAATCAATAAATCAATAAAGAAACTTTCGCTACCTCTTTTATTGGAAGGCAGACTAGTGAATAAGGGCAATTTATCTGCATATCTTCAGTTAGGATTGTCTTTAAATTATGCGTACAAAATAAAAACACAAATCATAAATTCAGATGAAACTTGCAAAGAGTTATGTCTAGTAAATGGCTTTGAACCCAAAATTTCATCCGGTTTGATTTCATCAGCATCTATAGAATTAGACGGTTTGATAGGATTGGCATTAGAATATAAATTAAGCCCAAGATTTAGCGTTGGTTTGAATCCTCAATCGTCAATAAATATTCATAGCCCCTCATTAATAAATAGGTATGGCCTATCTTCATATGTATTTTATCACTTTAATAAATAAATTGAAATGCAGTATTTTTTCACATTAATACTTGTCGGATGTTTTCTTACCGGAATATTTGCACAAGATAATAACCTAACATTTAAATTCAATCACAAAGCCGGTAGTCAACCGTTGGAATTGAACAAGACTATTTTCAATATTCACAATGGGAAAGCAGTGAAGTTAACTAGGGCTGAATTTTATTTAAGTGGTGTATCGCTACACACAGTTGGCCAAGATTCATTTAAAATTATTGATTCTTATGTCTTAGTTAATGCAAATAATCCATCAAAACTCCATAATGTCGGTTCCTTTCCTCAAAATCTTGACTTTCGAATAGTGAAAATGGATTTAGGTGTAGATAAAGATAAAAACCATGCAGACCCTAATTTATATCCTGCTTCACATCCACTTGGTCCTAAATCCCCTGATATGCATTGGGGTTGGGCCGCTGGATATCGATTTATAGCAATTGAAGGTTTAGTGGACAATAACAACGACGGAACTCCTGAACAAGAATTTCAAATCCATAGTTTAGGTGATGCATTATTGTTTCAGACTGTCTTAGACCTTAATGGAAGCCATCATGTGGAAACTGAACCTATGGTTATAAACCTTGACTACATTAAACTTTTTGATGCAATCAGTATGTCAGGTAATTTAATTCAACATGGCTCGAGTACATTAAATAGGAACGTATTATTAAATGCTGCTACTAAAAAGTTTTTAAGCCCTCAAATCATCTCCAGTACAACCAATGTGCCGTTGGATCAAATTGCGAAGATGGTTCAAAATAACAGAAATATATCAATGGCATTTAAAAATAAGGGTTCAGAAAAATCCATTAAGGTGTTTAATACTTCAGGTAGCCTAATTCAAAATTATATCACTAGCGATGATGAATTTACATTCGAATTAGCGAACATAGCATCAGGTAGCATATTTATTTCTATTTCTGAAGGTCGATATGCTACAACTCATCAATTTTTTATTTATTAATGAAAATTGGAAGCATAAAATATGAATTTATTTGTATTGTCTCTCTTTTGATAGCATTGATGAGCTGTGCAAAAGAGAGTGAGATGGAGCTATTTAATTATCTTGATTTGATTCCATCTCACTTCCCGATTCCGATTATTCATCCTGATAGTTTTCCAAGTGAAGAAAAAATTGATCTGGGACGTAAGCTCTTTTATGATATACGACTTTCAAAAAACAACACCATTTCTTGTGCATCTTGCCATCAACAATCATTAGCTTTCTCTGACTCTTTGGCTTTTAGTTTTGGTGACAATAAGGCCATAGGAACAAGAAATGCCCCATCTCTTGCTAATGTAGTTTACCAAAATAAATTACTAAGAGAAGGAAGCTTACCCACTTTAGAAATGCAGGTACTTGTGCCGATCCAAGAGCACAATGAGTTTAATTCAAACATACTAGACATTTCAAAAAAGCTTAATGAAATCTCAGAGTATCGCCAAATGTCCCAAAAAGCATTTGGCTCCGAACTCACTCCTTTTGCTATTACAAGATCTATCGCTGCCTTCGAGAGAATACTTATTAGTGGTCAGTCAAAATACGATGATTATATAAATGGTAGAACCGAATTGTCGGAACTAGAATTGAAGGGAAAAGAACTTTTTTTTAGCGAAAAAACTAATTGTTATTTGTGCCATGGAACTTTTCTATTCACAAATCAATCTTTTGAGAATAATGGCCTTTATGCCAATTACAAAGATAATGGAAGAGAACGATTTACCCTTGATCCTAGTGATAACGGTAAATTTAAAGTTCCTTCGTTGAGAAATATTGCCCTTACAGCACCCTATATGCATGATGGTTCCATTTTTTCGTTGGAGAAGGTAATTGAGCACTACAATAAGGGCGGAAAGGGTCATTACAATAAAAGCCCACTTATAAAAGAAATAAACCTTTTAGAGGGGGAAAAGAAAGCTTTAATTGCTTTTCTTAGTACGTTAACTGATTATAAATTTACTAATAATAAAAAATTCAAAAATGAATAGAATAGCTTTTGTCATTTCATTGCTAATCATTCTTATTTCTTCATGTACTGATCCAGTTGAAGTCACTTACGATTCAAGTCCTTTTAAATTACAGTATGGCAATTTACCTACCCCAGATCTGCCCGTTGACAATTTCCTAACCTTAGAAGGAGTGAAGTTGGGTAGAATGCTTTTTTATGAAACACAATTGTCTAAGGACAATACCCAGTCATGTGCTTCTTGTCATGTGCAGAAAGATGGATTTTCAGATTTGAATCAATTTAGCAAAGGTGTTGAAGGTAAGTTTGGTGGAAGGCAAGCTATGCCTGTTTTTAATATGGCTTGGCACAACAATGGTTTCTTTTGGGATGGTAGGGCACCTAAACTTAGAGACCAGGCTTTAAAACCTATACAAGATCCTTTGGAAATGAATGAAAAGCTGGAAAATGTAATATCTAAATTGGGTAGTTCACAAAAATATATTGATCAGTTTAAAAGAGCTTTTGTAAATGGTGCCATTGACGATAAAAACATATCATTAGCATTAGAGCAGTTTATGTTTTCCATTGTTTCTTATCAATCCAAATATGATCAATTTAAAGATGGTAAAGCTACACTAACTGATAGCGAAGAAAGGGGAAGGCAATTGTTTTTTACCGAATTTGACCCGTCTGGTAAGGTAAAAGGGGCCGAATGTTTCCATTGTCATGCCGGGCCCAATTTCACTAACGATGAGTATATGAATAACGGCCTGGACAGTGATGCTAATTTTAAAGATTTGGGCAGGGCAAAAGTGACAATGTCTATTGAAGACAATGCCAAATTTCTTACGCCTTCATTGAGAAATATTGAATTGACGGCACCTTATATGCACGATGGCAGATTTCAAACCTTAGAGCAAGTTGTTGATCACTACAATGAGCATGTAGCGGAAAGTTCCACGATTGATATATTACTTCAATATAATTTACAACCTGGAGGACTTAAGCTAAGTAGTCAAGATAAAGCCGATCTTGTTTCATTTCTAAAAACATTAACCGACGATTTCTTTAAAAGTAATATTTCGTATTCAAATCCAAATTAATTTTATAAAAGAGAGTATAACATTAGCAAATATGTTAACAAAAATAATTAACAGATAAAAAATGAAATATATTTATTCTACTTTCTTTTGCATAATAATTGATATCTGTATTTATTCTCAAACAGTACTTTTTATTCCTGATACCATCAGTGGGGAGATAATCAACTTAACAATTAAGGCGGGCACTCATAACTTTTTTACTTCCCATAGTACGCCTACCATTGGGTATAATGGGAGCTTTCTTGGCCCTACCATTATTTTACACAAGGGGCAAAACGTGCAAATGAATGTAACTAATGAGTTAAATGATACGACTACTACACATTGGCACGGCCTACATGTTGCACCTCAGAATGATGGGAGTCCGCATAATTTAATATTGACCAATGAAATTTGGAGTCCAAGTTTTGAAATATTAGATAAAGCGTCTACTTGCTGGTATCATCCACACCTTCATGGTAAAACGATGAAGCAAGTTTTACAAGGTGCAGTTGGCTTGATTATCGTAAAAGATGATGACGAAAGTAAACTTAATCTACCAAGTACTTATGGTGTTGATGACATTCCATTGATATTGCAGTGGAGAACATTTGATGCGAATAAGAATTTAGTTCTTGATGATGAAGCAGATAATGTAGCTATGGTCAATGGCACTATAAATGGTGTCTTGGAATTACCTGCACAATTGGTTAGATTTAGATTATTGAATGGAAGCAGTCATCGATTTTTTAATTTGGCCTTTAGTGATAATAGATATTTTCAGATAGTAGCTAATGATGAAAGTTTGCTCAATAAATCTGTTTCAGTCAATAAATTGATGGTTAGCCCCGGTGAAAGATTTGAAATCATTGTAGATTTTAAAGAGCAGCAGAGGCAGTCATTTTTTATAAATCAACTAGGAAAGTCACTTCCAAACGGTTATCCAGGAGGGCCACCTATGGGCATGATGGGCGCGAATATGACATTGGGGCCGCTAGATAATACAGACTTTAATTTGCTAAAAATTATTGTAAAATCCCAAACTCCTAATGCAATAAAGGAAATTCCATCGAGTTTGATAACTAACGAAGTGATTAATGAATCAGAAGCATCGGTAAGAAATTTTCAGCTTAGAGGTTTGCCGATGATGAGTATGACAAATTTTACTATAAATAATGAGCACTATGACCATGAGAAGATAAACTTTAAAGTAAAGCAAAACGATGTCATGATTTGGAACATCACCAATCAAAGCATGATGCCACATCCATGGCATATCCATGGCAATTATTTTTACATAAAGTCTATTAACGGCCAGGCACCACCAGATCATCTGCAAGGTAGAAAAGATGTAGTAACCATTCCACCAATGAATGGATCAGCTCAGTTAATAATGAAGTATGAAGATTTTGCCAGTAGTGAATTCCCTTACATGTATCATTGCCATATTTTAAGTCATGAAGATGGTGGAATGATGGGACAGTTTATGGTGGAAAATTCTATATTAGAAGTGGCTGAGCATTATAATGAAGAATTAGATATTAACCATTCGGAAAATCATATTTTTATTAAATCAAAAATGGATATTAGTAATATTAAATTATACAACGCAGTCGGGAGCTTAGTACTGTCATCTTCACTTACAGGAAAAGAAATTAAAATTCCCTTATCAAATGTTTCAACAGGTATTTATATTGTTAATTTAAAGTATGATAATAAGTATATCAGTAGAAAAATATTATTAAGTAGGTGACGTTTATTATAGTATAAATCAATACGTATGAAATGAAAATATTTATTTTAATACGCTACGAAGTTAAGGTCTTGATTATATAAAAAGGCAAGGTTGAAGAAGAAAAGGATTTAAGAAGAAGGAAATTAATGAAAATATAAAATCATTAAATTATTTATTATGAAATTAATAAAAATCGGTGAGATAATTACTATTTCGGCTGTTGTTTTAATTACTAGTTGTTATAAAATGAATGACGAATCCCAGGTAAGTGCAAGAGAAGTTTTGGAAAAATCATTTTCCAACCCATTATATCATCCCAAAGATTTGAACGCAAAGAGTGCCTCTTTTGCAGCAAAAATGGACATTGCAATTATTGGAGGTCAAAGTATTAATTCCCTGTCTTATGGAGGTGTAGGATTATTAGGACCAACACTAAAAATTAATCAAGGAGAAATAATGAATCTTCTATTTACAAATCAGCTTACAGAGCCAACAAACATCCATTGGCATGGCCTTGAAGCTCCGTCTGAACAAGATGGGTATCCAACAGACGTAACACAGGCAGGCAACTCTTATACCTATAATTTTCGTATAACAAACAGACCGGGAACCTATTGGTATCATCCACATCCGGATATGGCCACAGCAAGTCAGGTTTACAGAGGTTTGGCAGGTTTCTTTATTGTAACATCACCAGAAGAAAAGGCATTGAAGTTACCTCAAGATGATTATGATGTTCCATTAGTAATTCAGGATAAAAGACTAACATCAGGGCTGGCTTATAATCCAGATGAAGATGATCAAAACATTGGTTTTTTTGGTGAATCAGTATTAGTTAACGGTACTTCAGGTGCTTTTATGGAGGTTGAAAAGCGAACCTACAGAATTAGATTATTAAATGGCTCCAGTGCCAGAATTTACAACCTTGCATTATCTAACGGATTGAATTTTAAACTTATCGGAAGTGATGGTGGTCTTTTGGATGCTCCTTTGGATGTGTCAAATATTTTACTGGCGCCAGGTGAGAGAGCCGATGTACTGATTAATTTTGGTAGCATGCCACTAAACACAGAATTGTTTTTGGAAAGTTTATCATTTAATGGATCTTCTTCTCAAGGCAAGCAAAATTTTAAGATTATGAAAATTAAGATCATTAAGGATGCTGCGGATAATTTTATTTTACCGACCACCCTAATGCCAGTTGAAAAAATATCTGAATCTTTTGTGGTTGCTTCTCGCAAATTTAACATAGGACATATGATGGTTCATGGTGGTATGAATGGAGTTATGCATCCGATCGATGGGAAAACATTTGATGCCAACAGGAGAGACGAGGTGGTCAAAAGTGGCAGCGTAGAAATCTGGGAGTTTGACAATACTCAGGGTACAGAGATTCACCCCATGCATCTGCATGGACTTCAGTTTCAAGTTTTAGGTCGGTCAGGAGGACGAGAATCAATTCAATCATGGGAGAAGGGGTGGAAGGATACGGTACTGGCATTTCCTGGTGAAAAAATAAAAATCATCATAAGGTTTCCTAACAACAAAGGAAAATTTGTATTCCACTGCCATAATTTGGAGCATGAAGATGCTGGCATGATGCTCAATTTTGAAATTCAGTAATTATATTTTTCATTATAAAATTTTAATACATGATTCAATTTAGATCTTTACTTGCTATTTTGCTAATAGCAACATTGACCATTATTTCTTGCAAAAAGGATGAAGCATCAACAGAGGAAAATCTAACTGCCGAGTGGAATTCAACCGCTGTTAAAATTGATGGTGTAGCTGCCCCTGCTACTTCCACAATGTTTTTACACCTACAAAGTAGTAAGCAGTTTGAAATCACTACTACCATAGCACCATTTACCCATCCCAAAACAGGTATATGGTCTGTCAATGCTGCAGGTGACAAACTTACTATGGCAGGAAATGTCTGGACGATACACCATCTGGAAGGAAATACATTGCGTTTAGGATTGTTTATAGACAGCAAGGATCTTGAAATAGATTTTGCTAAATGAATATATAAGGTACCTGAGAAAATACTTTTTCAGGTACTTTATCATATCAGGGTGGAAATGAAATGGGTAATTTATTTATTTAAGAGAATCATAAAATTGGTATTTTTAAAAAATTGTTGTAAATAGCTATTCTCATTATTTCGGATGACCAAATAAAAATAACTTTATTTGTAAAATATCTCATTTTATCATTCAGAATAATGAATGAGCAATATTACAGAACGGGTAAGATCACTAAACAAAACCAAGCCATAATAGGTGCCAGGATCACTATTTTATCTTAGTGATACTAATTGTTTTATAAACAGACGCAACCATGGTAAGTGCGTATTCTTGTTCAAAAATGATACTTTAGAAACTTATATTATGGAATTAGCCAGATCCAATTGTAATTACAATGAATTCACAATCAGCGATGTTAATGGAGCAAAGTACTGAAAATTAAAGATGAAAACAGTGGAACTTGGTGACTTTCAAAGCGGAATGTGTTGTTTTGAAATGTACCTAAAGAAGTTGATTTATAAAATTTAAGTAAAATTAAATTATTTATTGTAATGAACCAAAATGAAACATATCCTTTTATTCCTGCATTGGGTTACGATTTTCTTACAGCTTATTATGATGTTGTAATTAAAATCACAATGCCAGAAAAAAAATTTAGAGGTATATTGGTAGAACACATTAATCCAAGTGTTAATGAACATATTCTGGAATTTGGATTTGGAACAGGTCAAAACTTACTTCTGTTATTAAAAACAAATCCAAATATAACATTGAAAGGTGTTGATATTGATCCCAAGGTTGTTACTATCGCTGAAAATAAATTAAGGAAGCATGAAATAAAAATTCCTTTACAACTGTATGATGGAAGAACCCTTCCATATGCCGATGGTAGTTTTGATAAAGTATATAGTTGTCTAGTCTTCCATCAATTAGACATGGATACCAAAATATCTTCTCTATCGGAACTTAATCGAATCCTAAAGCCAAATGGCGAACTTGTTATCGCTGATTGGGGCAAGGCATCTAATTGGTTGATGCGGTTATCCTTTTGCCTAGTGCAATTGTTAGACGGCTTCAAAACCACAAATGATAATGTGAAAGGCTTGATGCCTGATATCATTTCAAAAGCAGGATTTGTAAATGTAGATATTGTGAATTCATTTAATACAGCAATAGGTACAATTTCATACTTTAAAGCTACTAAAAAATAACATCAATTTAGGACAATAGAAGCAATAAATAAAGAATACGATATAAATATTTTTAACCAATAATCTTTTAAACAAATTCATCATGAAAAAGCAATTTATTTCATTTTATTTTACGCTTGTTGTTTTAGTTTTCTTTACATCATGTGGTCATAAACACAAGGAAGAACGTTCCGAATCCGCAGCAACTGAAAAAATTGTGGGTGACACTACAAGTACATCTCAACAGGTAGACGCTGTTTATCAGTGCCCTATGAAGTGCGAAGGAGAAAAGACATATGACAAGCCTGGAAAATGCCCTAAATGCGGTATGGACCTAAAAGAAATCGAAGGACATGAAGGACATGATCATTAATTTCTGAGATTTTTATTATCAAAATACTTAAAAGACATTGACAGAACAAATTCAATTCTGTCAATCTCAATTTATAAAATGAAATAATATAGATAACATCTATAAGATTCGCATGGTAAAGTCAATAATATCGTTTTCAATTAAAAATAGAATCCTTGTTCTTTTAGTGTCTGCTGGATTATTTGGATGGGGTATATATAGTGTACAACAGAATCCCATTGATGCTATTCCGGATTTATCTGAAAATCAGGTTATTGTTTTTACAGAATGGATGGGTAGAAGTCCTCAGGTTATAGAAGATCAAGTGACATACCCGCTGGTATCCAACCTCCAGGGAATACCGAAAATAAAAAATATCAGAGGCTCGTCAATGTTTGGTATGAGCTTTGTCTATATTATTTTTGAAGACAACATTGATGTCTATTGGGCCAGGACTCGGGTATTGGAGCGTCTTAACTATGCACAGCGTCTACTCCCCCAAAATGTAGTTCCCACTTTAGGGCCAGATGGCACAGGTGTGGGTCATATATTTTGGTACCATCTTGAAGCGAATGGAATGGATTTAGGAGAGCAAAGGGCTTTGCAGGATTGGTATATAAAATTTGCATTACAAACTGTGCCAGGTGTGGCTGAAGTAGCGTCATTTGGTGGTTTTGAAAAACAGTATCAATTGGTTTTGGATCCATTAAAAATGCAATATTTTAATATAAGCATGATGGAAGTCATGAATGGAGTGAAATCGAGTAATAATGATGTTGGGGGAAGGAAATTTGAAATGAGTGATATGGCTTATATTGTTAGAGGGCTTGGATATATTAAAGATAAAAATGATGTAGAAGAAATTACAATAAAAAATTACAACTCCATACCTGTGCGTGTAAAAGATATTGGATCTGTTCAAATGGGAGGGGATTTAAGACTTGGTATTTTTGACCAAAACGGTGAGGGGGAAGTTGTAGGCGGAATTGTGGTCATGCGTTATGGTGAAAACGCAGACAAAATAATCAAGGCTGTAAAAGAGAAAATGATTGAGGTTGAAAAAGGATTGCCTGAGGGTATAACATTTAGAACTTCTTATGCCCGAAGCGATTTGATACAAAAGGCCATTGCGTCAGTAAAAGGTACCCTTATTGAGGAAATGATCGCTGTGTCCATAGTAGTATTGCTTTTTCTTTTTAATTGGCGCAGCGCATTAATTATTTTGATACAATTACCCATTTCAGTATCTGTAGGTTTTATCTTGTTGGAAGTCTTCGGTATTTCATCCAATATCATGTCGTTGACAGGTATAGCTTTAGCTATTGGAGTAGTCGTTGACGATGGCATAGTCATGGTTGAGAATGCTTACAGAACAATATCAGAAAAGCAGGAAAAATTAGGTCCTATTAATTAATTGAAGAGAACAGTAATGAACATCAAAAAATTATTTAAAAAGAGCCACGACCCATTATCGTCCAAAGAAAAACTCCAGCTTATTGAAATTTCTTCAAAGCTGGTTGGGCCTGGTGTTTTTTACTCAACAGTTATAGTTATAACTTCGTTTTTGCCAGTATTTTTGCTTACCGGAATGGAAGGCAAATTATTTAGCCCATTAGCCTGGACAAAGTCGTTTATATTAATAGTAGATGCTTTTTTTGCAATATCACTAACCCCGGTATTGATTAGTTTCTTGCTGAAAGGTAAACTAAGGCCTGAAAATAAGAACCCACTTAATAGGGTACTGGAAAGTGTCTATACTCCATCTTTGATGTTTTGTTTAAAGTGGAGTAAGACAATAATATGTGTAAATATAATAGCACTTATCATAGGTATGTTTATGTTTAATCGACTGGGATCTGAATTTATGCCCCCACTTGATGAGGGTTCGATTTTATTTATGCCGGTAACGCTTCCTGATGTTTCTAATTCAGAAGTAAAAAGAATATTGCAAGTGCAGGATAAGTTAATAAAAACTATACCAGAAGTATTAAATGTTTTGGGTAAAGCAGGTCGGGCAAATACAGCTACAGATAACAGTCCAATAAGTATGGTTGAGACAATCATTATTCTCAAGCCACAAAATGAATGGAGAGACAAAATAACGAAAGATGATATCATAACTGAGATCAATAATAAACTGCAAATTCCTGGTGTAGTAAATGGCTTTACACAACCTATCATCAATCGTATCAATATGCTGTCCACTGGAATCAGAACGGATGTTGGTATAAAAATATATGGAGCAAGCCTTGACACCATTAATGTGTTGGCTCAAAACATAAAAAATGCACTTGAAGGAACATCAGGAGTTAAAGACTTGTACGCAGAACCCATCACAGGAGGAAAGTATATTGATATAACTCCTAAAAGGGATGGCATAGGAAGATATGGCCTAACAATAGATGATATCAACTTTGTAGTTGAAACTGCTATTGGTGGTATGAAACTAACTACAACTGTAGAAGGTAGGCAACGATTTTCAGTTAATGCTAGATATGCTCAAGAATACCGGAATAGTATAGAAGCACTCAAGCAACTCCAGGTTCAGACTATGGATTATGGACCAATTCCACTAGAATCTGTTGCTGAAATTAAGATAAGCGATGGTCCACCTATGATTAACAGCGAAAATGCAATGCTCCGTGGTAGTGTCTTATTTAATGTTAGGGATCGAGATCTGGGCAACACTGTAAAAGATGCCCAATCTAAATTGAATGCGATGATGAGCAAAATGCCTAAAGGGTATTATATAGAATGGAGCGGTCAATGGGAAAACCAAATCAGGGCCAACAAGACCTTAAGTATGATAATTCCTATTGTTATATTTATTATTTTTTTTGTTTTATACTTAACATATAAGTCTATGAAGGAAGCTTTGCTTACAATGATTACTGTACCGTTTGCATTAATCGGTGGTATATTTATGGTATATTTTTATGGTATCAATTTTTCGGTAGCTGTTGCTGTTGGATTTATTGCTCTATTTGGTATGGCTGTTGAAACGGCAATGCTGATGACCATTTATCTGAATGAAGCCATGAATAAAATGATTGAAAAATATGGGAATTCTGATCAAACCCTTTCAGAAGATATAATAAGAGAGTATATTATAGAAGGATCAGCTAAAAGATTAAGACCAAAACTGATGACTATTTCCGTATCTTTATTTGGTTTGATCCCTATCCTTTGGGCTTCAGGTACAGGCACAGATGTGATGGTACCAATTACTGTGCCACTAATAGGCGGTACTATCTCCTCCACTATTTATGTACTATTAGTTACCCCGATCGTATTTGAGATGACTAAACTTAGAGAATTGAAAAGCAAAGGTAAAATAGAACTAATCGATGTCAAAGAATAAGTATTTAATTGCACTTTGCTTTTGGATGTTGCATATATCCATTTTAAAAGCACAAACATTATCTCTGGATGAACTATTGGATAAAATAAAAAAAAACCATCCACAGTTAAAAATGTTTGATACTGACATTCAAAGTATGGATGCCGCAGCAGAGGGGGCAAAGAGCTGGATGCCCCCTCAAGTACAAGCTGGATTTTTTATGACACCGTACAACCCCACTTTCTGGAAATCAGATGGAGAATTTACAGGAATGGGAAATTTTATGATAGGTTCCACACAAATGATACCAAATGCAAAAAAACAAAGAGCAGAATATGAGTATATGAATGCTATGTCTTCATTGGAAAAGGAAAATAAAAACTATACCATTAACCAATTGTATGCTATAGGAAAAACTAACTATTATGAATTGATGATTTTAAATAAAAAAGCCAGAAAAGCCAATGAAAACCTTTTGCTTCTGAACTATATGATAGAAAGTATGGAGATACGCTACCAATATAATATGGATAAACTTCCTGCTTATTACAAAGCAAAATCAAATTACAGTACATTACAAAATATGATTTTCATGCTTGAAAATGGGATGTCACAAAAAATGATACTACTAAACACATTAATGGTCAGGGACAAAAATATATCTTTTGAGGTAGATAGCACTTATACGTTGGTTGATTTTGAATATGATTTGGTAGACACAACAAATCTATCAAAAAACCGAAGTGACATAAAAGCCATAGACAAATCTATTAAGTTAAACCAACTAAAAATTGAAGTTGAAAAGACAAAATTATTACCTGATTTTGGCATTAGATATGATCACATGTTTGCTTTTGGTCAAACACCACAACAATTTACATTTATGGGAATGATAAATATTCCAATGTCGTGGTCAACCAAAATGGGTAAAGCAAATATTAAAAGCTATCAGATAAAAAATGAAAGCCTGCAATGGCAAAAGCAAATGGTGTTAAATGAAGCCTCAGGTATGATACTGGCTATGAGAACTGAACTAGACAATTTAAAGAATCAATATAGCATTTATGAAAAATCAATTATTCCTGCAAGACGTAAAAATTATGATATTACTTTATTGGCCTGGCAAAATAATGTCGGAGAATTATTTCAGGTTCTTGATGCATGGGAATCCTTAAATATGGCTGAATTAGACTTATTAGACAAATTGCAACAGATCTTGGTTACTCAGGTAGAAATTGAAAAACAATTGGAAATTGAAAAGTGATGAATAAATTTCTAAGTTTTTGTTTTGTAATACTTTTGATTTTAATCATTGCAGCGGTAACTTATTTCACAAGTATCAAGTCTAAGCATAAAATCTTTGATAACGGTATAGATGGTACTTACACTTGTCCGATGCCTCAGGATTCATTTTTTAGCGACCAGCCTGGTGAGTGTCCAAAATGCGGGATGACGCTAATCGAAACAAAAGGCCACAATAATTTTGCGTATTTAGAATTAATGAACAAGTATACATGCCCGATGCCAGAAGATTCAGTATTTAGTGATACACCAGGGATTTGTCCAAAGTGTGGAATGACCTTGGTAAAGGCAGTAATAGATGGGACTTATGGTAATAATAAATCTTTAGCCAATCTGCTGGAACCAACAAACAGCAACGTTGTTGGAGAATATAGCGTTGCAGCTGTATTGGATACTTCCATAGGAGGTGAAATATATCTGCCAGGAAAAGTTGAATACGACCCAAACTTTGCAGTAAATATTGCAACTCGGGTCAATGGAAGAATTGAAAAAATGTATATAAATTACAAGTTTCAGACAATCAAAAAAGGCCAAAAACTGTTTGATTTGTATAGTCCTGAATTATTGACAGAACAGCAAAATTATATATTTTTACTAACTAAGGATCCCAATAATACTTCATTAATTTCAGCCTCACAACAAAAATTATTATTGTATGGTATTACGGAAGATCAAATTAATCAACTGATAAAATTTAAAACTGCAAATCCAATAGTCACCATATATAGCCCTGTATCAGGTATTGTTGTAGGGTCAGAAAATTTTGGTAATTCCAGTGGGAATATAATGTTAGAAAAGAGTGCCAATAGTAAAGCATTAACTGTAAAAGAAGGTAACTATGTGCAAAAAGGTGAAATTATATTTAGATTGATGAACACTGATAAGGTTTGGGGTATATTTAACGTCGTTCAACGAAATAGCAGCTTCGTAAAGGTAAATCAGTTAATTTATGTAACATCTGAAATCGAAGATATGAAACCATTTACAGCGAAGATTAATCATATCGAAACCAGGTTTGCTTCTGTTGATAAAACATATAGGGTACGGGTATATTTGAATAATAATAATAATTTGATGATGTTACCTATTGGTTTGAGACTGGAAGGACGGGTAATGATTAGTCCAATAAAAGGATTATGGATAAATAAAAAATCTGTTGTAAATACAGGAGATCAGCACATTGTATTTGTAAAGCACGGAAACGGTTTCAAAGCCAAAGCTATTGAAGCGGGTTTTGAGATGGGAGAATTTGTTCAGATATTGGGTGGCATTTCGATACAGGATGTGATTGTGCAAAATGCACAGTTTTTAATGGATAGTGAAAGCTTTATAAAAATAAAATAGACAGTAAAATGCCGAAGTTTTGCATTATCGTACTTGTAATCATTGTTTTATTCATTTCCTGTGGAGAACAAAATGAAAATATTCATAATGCCCATTCAGGTCAGGAAAATATTTTTTACACATGTTCCATGGATCCACAAGTCAAAGAAAATAAACCTGGTAAATGTCCAATTTGTCATATGGATTTAACTCCAATTCGGAATGATGAAACAGAAACTAACGAGCTAAAATTAAGTAATCAGCAAATTTATCTTGGAAATATTACTACTCAAACTTTTTCAATTACTCAAAACAATTTGCATCAAAAATTTACAGGGGAATTGGTTTTTGATCAGGAAAAAATTAAAAGAATTTCTGCCCGCGCCATGGGTAGAATTGAAAAGTTGTACTTTAAGACCGTTGGGGAATTTATTAAAGTAAATCAACCTGTATATGAATTATACAGCGAGGAAATAGCCATAGCAAAACAAGACTTTTTATATGCTGGCCAACAACTTAGCCTTCCTGGAGACATTGGAACCAATGCTGAAAGAATTTATAATAGTGCTAAGGAAAAATTAAAATATTTTGGATTAAATGAAAGACAGATAGAAAATCTCAAAAATACCAAAGAGGTAACTCCTTACACGACCTTTTTCAGCACATCCAGTGGCTATATAAATGAAATATTTGTAACAGAAGGAGGTTATGTCATGGAAGGAGATGGTGTATTGGAAACCGCTGGCTTGACAAGTTTATGGCTTGAAGCGCAAGTAAATGCTAATTATTCTTATGGTTTCTTTGTTGGTCAGGCGGTCAATGTTTCGTTTAATGATTTTCCAGCGTTGAATGTGATGACAAAAATTTCTTTTGTCAATCCAGAAATAAATACAGCTACAAGATTACTGCTGGTTCGAATGAATATAGATAATAGAAAATTGTTATTAAAACCAGGGATGCAAGGGGTGGCAAGTATAAACCGTTTTAAGCTGAAAGGATTGTTTGTACCTATCGATGCCATAATACGGGAAGGAAAAGCATCTTATATCTGGTTAAAAAAGTCTCCTGGTGTTTTTAAAAGTCAAATGGTAGAAACTGGAGTTGAAATCAATGGGATGATAGAAATTAAGACTGAAATTGACAGTTTAAAGGATGTGGTTATTACAGGTGCTTATGCGATAAATAGTGAATATAAATTTCGAAAAGGCAGTAATCCGATGGAAGGACATGGAATGTAAGTAAAAGGTATTTATATTTGGTGGTATGGAAGTCGAGAATAAGAGGAAATTTATGTGACAGTTGAGAAAAAGAAATACAGCGCTCGAAATATTTCTGATAAAAATTTAGTGCGCGATTGGAATAAACGAGCTGTATTAAGCTATAGATTTCAGTTTCTTAATCCGCCAAATACATTTTAACCCCAGCCCCCAGCATCTCCTCTGCCACCGCACCAGACTCAGTTGGGTGTTTTAAAGTAAATCCACGCTGTTTGTGCAGAAAACCCCATTTTTTGTGCTCTTCTGTATTCAACGGGGGTTCTATGCCAAAAATATAGACTTTGTTGTACTGGTCTTTGTTAAATTGTTTGTTGAGGCTTTCATTGGTTACCGGCAGGTGGGAAATAGTGGCATTTTATACTTTTTCAAAATCAAAATACTGGGCAAGGTACAAGGTGCCGTTTTTGCCAATGGCATCAAGGGTATAACTGAGGTAAAAGTCATCAATGATGCTATTGTCAATTTCTATTTTGACATGGAGATTTTCTTTTACCACATCGATAAAATCTGATTCAATGATGCGTTTATTCTTATCTATTGCCTTTTCTACTTTACCAGGGGTAGGGGGAAATAAATAGGCGTACAATTGGTTTCATCAAAGGTATCGGTAAGTAGGGCCAGCCGAGGTTTTTGGTATTGGATCAGCCCATTGCTGTACACACTTAGCTTTTCCAGATAAGCTTCTGATACCATCTGCCGATCATCATTAAAGATAGGGTCTTTAGTCTGGTCAATGTGGTCAATGTATTTTTGCGTAGCCAGCAGTGATTTTTTGATCAATTCTGCTTTGGGCCCAAGGGCAGCTTTGATACCCTTTAACTTTTCTTCTGAAAACCGATACCTCAACCGGCCGTCTTTCAGCATGAGCATGCCAACAGCCACCCTGTCTCCCAATTTGGAATCAGGACTGATATATACAATGCTATATTTGGCTTGGTTACTCACTTTTATTTTGGTCTACTTAAATGGGCTGTAAAGATAGTGGCTTTTTTTCTTCGTTAAACCTACAACGCAGCAGGTTGGTAAATGATTCATTATGCAGGACCTAAAAAACCTCATGAACTTTAATACCATACTGGCAAATACTTGATATTTTAGTTCATAATTTGAATCTCATTCTCATTAATCAACTTTATACTTCTTAATTTGTCAATACTACATTTAATGGCTATATCTGAGATATTACCAATCTCAAAGATCAGAGGCTCATTCTCATCTCTAAATGCAACATACCTAATTTCTTTTTGTGACTTGAATTTTGCTGACTTCATAAAGATGTCCAACTTGCCTTCATGTTGATATTCGTCATAATAGTTCACTAATCCCCAAGAATTTTTCAGCTTCATCTCATCTAATTTTTCTTTGATTCTTTTGTTAAATTCTCTAACGTTAAAAATAAGGATAAAATAGTCGCCCAATGAGCAATTGCTAAGGTCAATTGGTGTCTCTATATTTATGTCGTCTTCAGTTAAACCAATCAAAGAATAGATATTGCATTTAAAATTGAGATCATCAGTAATAACATTTCCCCTTATCATGGTTCCATTTGATTTTTTAATTTCAAGCTCACGATCCCCGGTAAGCATTTTAAGCCAAGTAAGTTGCTCAACTTTTATTGCACCTTCTAATTTATCTCCTCGTCCTTCATTGTCTTCAAGTGATTTGAAATATTGTGCGGTTTGCATATAAATTTGCCCTTTTTCGTATAGTGCCTGTTGGTATTCCGCTTTGCCAATTTTGATGAGGGATAATATTGACTTATCCTGTTTCATAACTATGTTTTTCAATAATATTTATTTCTTCTTTTGTTAAATTATACAATTGATAAACAAGTAAGTTGATATCATTTTCAAGTTTATTTGTATCTAATTCTGGGTGATGTGATTTAATATCTAATATTTCAGTAACTTTATCTGTTATTTTATCATGTAGCTGAGGATCTATCAACTTTGGAACAGGGAATGGGTTTAAATAGTTTGTTTTAAATGTTCTTGCATCTCCTTGTAATGTATCTCCTGTAAGTTTTAAAAACCACCATAAAACTTTTGAATTTGCTAACCCTAGAAAATATTCATATGATTCAGCGATGTAATCTTTTTTTACCCAGCTATATACTTTAGTGGTATGGTAAAAATTTGCTTTATTTAATGTGACATTTGGGTGATTAGCGCAAATTTCCATTGACGATAGTTTAATTTTTTCAAACTTGTTCAAGTTTTTAGGATATATATAAGCATACCAATTTTTCATTTTTGATGCTTTACCGCTCTCTCTTGATTTAAAGTGATTTTCATGATCTTTAATGTAAGTGTAAGTTAGCGGATAATATTTCTTTATTTCATCTTCATCTATAACCCTAGCTTGTTCGTTTTCAATTATATAAGGAAAAAAGACATATTTATTTGTTTTTAAATCCGAATATCTTTGAATGTCCTTTCCCATTAAAAATGGTTTAAATAAATTGGACTCCACGATTATTTTTTTATTTGAAATTGGAACTATTCCTGTTAATAAACCATTGTTTACAATGCAGTTTTCAAGCACAAACAATTTGTCATTACTGGTTTGCAAACCAACAAAAATTCCGTCAAGACAATTTTCTAAAGTTACCGAATTCAAATACAGGGCATTAAATAGATTAAATTCCGCTTTGCTGCCAAACATGATCCATTGATTATTTCCGTAGAGTTTGGAGGCATTTTGTAACATACTGTATGTAATGAAGCCATAGTTTTCATTAATTAACATTAATTTTTGAAAATCTGATTTAAATGGAAACTTTTGAAAATAAAAGCCTTCGTTCATAGCTTTGCTAAAGAAAGTCACGCATGTATATGTATCAGCATCTTCAAAAATCATGTTTGCTCCAAAATGTGCAATTTTATCAATGAACATTCCATCTATAAGATATTTTCTAAAAACAGTTGCACTTGCCGAATTGAAAAATTTATGTGGAAAAATAAATGAATTTTTGGACCATGAACATGAAATGTTAACTGCCATCTCAAAAAATAAATTTGCAAGATCATAAGAAGCTTTAGCATTTGAGTAATTTGCTTCATAATATTTCTTTTCTTCTGCCTGTGACTTTTCAATCTCTTGGATTCTCATATACGGCGGATTCCCAATCACCACATCAAAACCTACAAAATCCCCTTTATCATTGAGCACCTCAGGGAATTCAAACCGCCACTCAAAGGCGTTTTCGTAGATCTTATTGGCCTTGATTTCTTCGATCTCCTTTTCAAGGGCTTCGATTTCTGTTTGAAGTTTTTTGACTTGCTTTTCCCACTCGGCCAGTTCTTTGGGGCTGCGGTCAAAGAGTTGGGTTTGATTGGTGAGGTTGAAGAGTTCGCCGCGTAGTTTGCGCAGCTTGTTCATCTTGGGGTCGTTGAGACTGATCTCACTGCGGAAGTCTGATTTGATGGTTTCTATCAGCTGCTCCATCTCCCGCTTTTGTTCTTTGTTCTCAGCATTCCGGTAGGTATCCACAAAGATCCGGTAGTCATCAATGGTCCACTTACTTTTTTTGAGGGCCTGACCCAGGTCGGCATCAATAGCAAAACGACTCACCAGGGAGTTGCCACACTTGATGTTGATGTCTATGTTGGGCAGGGTCTCCAGCTCGCGTTCATTTTTGTAGTAGGCGTTTTTGAGCAGTTCTATCCAAAGACGCAGTCGGCAGATTTTCACTGAGTTGGGGTTGATGTCCACGCCAAATAGGCAGTTTTCTATGATGGTCTGCTTTTCATGGAAGAGGGTCTCCTGTATTCGCTGGCTTTCTTTGTTGCCGGGCTTGTATTCAAAGAGGCCGCCATCTTCATCGGTGACGATGAGTTCGTCATTCACTACCTCAACGTGGTATTCCTTGAGCCGCTTGCCATCTCGGTCTTGCAAAATTTTAAGGTCGTTTTTTATGGCTATTACTTCATTAAGCGCAGATACTAAGAAGTGGCCGGAACCTACGGCAGGATCACAGATGTGCAGGGTGTTGACTATGTTGTTGGCTTCCTTGCGGTCTTCTATCTTATCGTAGAGCTCATCAAAGTTTTCACAATTCCATTGTTTGGCCTCGTTGAATTTTTGTACCACGGCCCGTCGTATGGTTTCCCTGCACATATACATGGTAATGAAGCCGGGTGTAAAGAAAGAACCATCTTTGTAGCCATTGATCTTTTCAAAGATGAGGCCCAGCACCGAGGCATTGATGAGGGACTTGTTGTCTTCCTGTATATCTTCTGATCCTTCGCTGCCAAAGTCGTAGGCATCTAGAAATTGAAAAAGATAGCCGAGTGTACTCAGCTGACCACTTCTTTTTTTGCCTGTATCGTCTTTGAGCACGGTCTGCCCAAAGATGGGTATGGTGCGGTCATCGCGCAGGTTGCTGATGAAGAGAGTGGTTTGTTCTATGTCTGTAGGCTCAAACAGCGAGGAGTTGAGATAGGGCACCTTGTCAAAGGCAGCCTTAACATCTGCCTGCCGGTCGCTGTGTTTGCGGGCCAGCACCTGAAAAAAGAGGCCGTTGAGGTCGTCATAACTTTTAATTTTATCGCCATTAAGGAAGGCATAGGCCTTGTCTCCCTTGTGGTAGCTGATGAGCTGGGCTTCCAGCAATTTGAGAAAGAGGATGCGGTTGATCCAGGTGAGGGTGAGCTCCAGGGCTACATTGTACAATCTTTCCTGCAAGTTAGCCCCAAACTGCCCCGGCTTCTCAATGCGGCGGATGCGGTCTTCGGCATCGAGTTGGTTGATGGTGCTTTCCAGTAAGGTGCCCAGGTGGCGGTCTGCCTCTTTGTGGCGACCTATGAGTTTTTTGCTGCCTTCCTTACTTTCAGTCAGTCCTATGATATGGAGCAACTCACTATAGAATCGTTTATCCAGGCTGTTGCTGTCATTGGCAAAGGGCAGCTTGAGCAGGTGCTCTGGCGAGAGCAGCTTGTAAAGGGCTATGAGCTGGTTGTCATCTTCCTTATCGGTATTCCGTACCGCCTTTTGGTAATCGTGCAGGTCAAAGTAGGTGTATTCCAGATCTCCCTTTATTTCAGCAATGGCGGGCTCTGCAATTTGTTTGTAAAAAAAGTCCGTCTTACTCTCCGCCAGCCTGCCCGCTTCAAAATCCTGATATTGTTTTACCAATGCCTTATTTTGCGCAAAATACCGATCGAAGAAGGTAGCGTCAAAGATGTACCATTCATAGATATTGGTAATGACCAGGTGCCTCACCTCTATGTTTTTATGTGTAATGCGCTCCCTGAGGTAGTAGAGCACCAGTTCCTGAAAAGCCTTGGCATTGAGCTTGCCCTGGCTCACCATCTCTGCCTTGTTGGTCGGCTTTTTGGCCTCAATGATGACCCCTACCGTACTTTGGGCATCGGCCCCGTTGTGCACCACCAGGTCATTGCGCCCCTTGGTATTGATGAAATAACTTTTTTTATAGTACGTATCCTTCAAAAAATCGGACACCAGATTTTTATGAAACTCCTCCGATTCCTTGTCATTCGACCTATCCAGCAACTGAATGAGATGGGCCTTAAACCCTTCAATATCCGATCTGCTGGGTTTCACCTTGAGATAAGCCTTATTGAGTGCCTGCCTGGGTTTCAATGCCTTGGAGTTCATATAATTTTTAATTGCGGTTAGCGTGTAAATATAGGAAATTTTAGCTACATGTCCCTGTGCCGGGAACGGAGCAACGGAGCAACGGAGCATCCGGGATCGGCTTACCGCTTTCCGCTGTCCGCTTATCTAACTGGCGTTAGCCAGGTAGACAGGCTTGTCTCTGTGCCGGGCATTGGTGGAGGGGTACCGATTGTGGATTTACCAATAATGGATTAACCGATTGTGGATGAATTAATACACTGATCTTTGGTTGGGCATTAATATTGCAATCCCCCCTTTCATAATGACAACACGTAGCGACGCAATATCTTGCGTCGTGACGTGTCATGCATCTTGGGTTTTTCCCCTGCAAAGGCCCAATCCATTAAAAATGCAAGAGGGGTATTTTAAATAGGTAATAAAAACCGGAGTCAATGGCCATATTGCAGCAATCAAATTTGGTCTTTTATCCGCTTTGGAAAGTAAATGTGTGATTTTTACAAATCCAGGACACCAAAGACCTGGGTGTGTGGAATTGCGATGTCTATTAGCACAAAAAGTGGATTTACATGCGCCTTAATTGTTGAATAGGTCGCTTTCGATCTTGTATCTGATGTAACAAAATAATTTATTGTAGGATCAATACTGGACTGTGCAAAAAGTTTTGAATCATTCGGAATAATGGCTCTTGGTTGGAAATTAAGGCCTTTCAACCCGTTTTGGCTAAATAAAATTTTGGCAAATTCAGATGTCTTCAAAGCATGATCAAAATTGAAAGGTATAATTTGTAGCTGTCGTAAAGGTAGCTCTGAAATGTTACCTTTGACACAATACTCTGCTATAGAAATAGTAGAAATCTTTAAACCAAAATCATTCTCAAGAAAATATTTGTAATACCCTTTCGCATTTGCATGTAGCGGATCCATTTGATTCAACAATCTGATGAAAAAACTGGTATCTAAAAGCACACTATCCTTCATAACCTCCTCTGATTTCTGATAACCAGGTTTCTGGGTCAACTCCTTGCCAGGTATTTTTTGAATAGGAAATCAAAGAAGCTAGGTATTCAGCATCATATCTGGGGTGATAGTCAATCAATTCAATAAGTTTAAGCGTTTTGGTGTCAATTTCACCACTATCTATGTTTTGTTTTCCAGTAGCACGCACCCCAAATTTTTTATACAAAAGATTGGTCTCCTGAGACATTAAAAAATTTTGATCGGTCTCTATTCCCAAATAACCATATTCCTGGGTGTCTATGTGGATATTGGCCTTTCCTTTACCACCGGCATCTTTAAGAATTCCATAAAAATAAAATTCAGCATCCACCCATTTGTTTTCTGTTCTGATAAATTGCGTGCCGGAATGTATACAGAGGGTAATTTCATTATTCACTGATGTTGAAATTAAAAACTCATAATTTTTCTGAAAAGCAATTTGTTGTAAATTTTCAATGGCTTTTGCGGATCTTAAATCTAAAAAATCAATGGAATTTATTTCATTGATTTGACTCAACACTGCGCTAAATCCTATGATATACTGGATGGGTGTTTTGAATATATGGCGAACTGAACCCTCTTGCACATTGTAAGTTATCAATGGCCTATCATTTTTTTGGCCAGGATATAACAAATCTTCAATGTTCTGAAGCATGCCTGCCAATTGTTTGATGTCATAATTGTCAGGCTTCAGTTCAATACTGCCAATTTGGCCGGTAATTTTTATTTCTATGGTACCCGTTTTGTCCATTATACAAATTTATACTATTTATTTCACTAATTCAATAGCTCGATTTGACTTAAGCAAATGAAGTAGAAAATTAGATTGCCAGACTTTAGGGATATCCAAGTGTAATTAATTTAAAATTACCTCCTTTAAACTGACATCCAAATCAGATTTCCGATTCCCACAACTGCTTCGCCTGCAGATGGATTCCTACGCCTCAAAAGAGGTGTAGGGACCGGTTCCCTACAACAGCTTCGCAGTTATAGGGACAGGTGCTCCGAAATAAGAATAGTCGATGCCACGCGATTAGCGCGTGGTGCCTTCTCTAAATTGATCCCTACATA
>CALMSX010000023.1 GCA_937872515.1 uncultured Bacteroidota bacterium | reverse complement strand
GAGCCCCCAACCCCTAGACCCTAACCCCTATCTAACCCCAAGCACCTAGCCCCTAGCCCCTATCAAACACCTCACCCCTATAAATCAACAATTCATCCTTTTCCCCTTGCCCATCTTACCCACAGTACCCACCTTTGTACAACAAAATCAAAATCATGAGAAAATATATCTTATTAGGCTTACTATTTTTCTTTTTACTCATCCTCAACGCCCAGGAATCTGCCATCAAGGGCTGGGTCAGAGACAATGTTACGGAACAGGGCCTCATCGGGGCTACAGTCACCGTAAAGCTGCAGGATGCTGTGATCACGGGCACAGTGACGGATGCCGACGGACACTTTTACATCAAAGGCATGGCGGCAGGCAGGTACCAGCTCGAGTTTTCATACACGGGATACAAGGCCGTGACTCTGCCCAATGTGCTGATCACTTCGGGCAAGGAAACGGAAATGGATGTGGTCATGGAAGAGGGCATTGTACTGGAAGAGGCGGTGATCGTAGCCACGGCGGATAAAGACAAGGCCATCAATGAAATGGCTACCATCTCGGCACGCACATTTTCTCTCGAGGAGGTGACCCGTTACAGTGGCGGTAGAAATGATGCCAGCCGACTGGTCAGCAATTTTGCAGGGGTGGCTGCGGCCAATGACAACCGCAACGACATCGTGGTGCGAGGCAATAGCCCTGCCGGCATCTTGTGGCGACTCGAAGGCATACCCATACCCAATCCCAATCACTTTTCTACGCTGGGCACTACCGGTGGACCCGTGAGTGCGCTCAATACCAACCTGCTCAAAAATTCAGACTTCCTCACCTCGGCCTTTCCGGCGGAGTATGGCAATGCACTGTCAGGGGTCTTTGATGTGGGCTTTCGCAATGGCAACAAAGACAAGTTTGAAACCACCCTACAGCTAGCTGCCTTCAGTGGACTGGAAGCCATGGTGGAAGGGCCTTTGGGCAAAAATAAGGACAAGTCATTCCTCCTCAGTTACCGATACTCTTTTGTGCAGCTGGCTGAAAAGTTCAACCTCAATTTTGGCACCAATGCCACACCCAACTACCAGGACCTCTCTTTTAACATAGACCTTGGCAAATCAAAGCTGGGCAACTTCAAAATCTTTGGTATTGGGGCCGGTAGCAACATCAACTTCATTGGCAGAGAACTCGATGCCGAAGATTTTTTTGCTTCCAAAGATGCAGACTCTAAGGCTACTTCTGCGCTCTACCTGGGAGGACTGAAACACACCTACATGATCAACGATCACCACTACGTGAGAACCACCCTGGCGTATTCCAAATCACAAAACACTTTTACCGAAGATAAATACAGAGACACCACCTACTCTTCTTCATTTAGAAATACCGATGTCAATGATGACATCCACCGCCTGACCCTGCACAGTTATCTCACTTCCAAATTCAGTGCTAAAATCAGCAGTAAATTGGGTCTTACCCTTGACAACCGCCAGCTCATATCCACCGTGGATGACCGAGGTCTGGGCTTCGACTTTGACCAGGACGGACAGACCGATCTACTGCGCATCCGTAACATCAATGGCAATGTCACCACCGTAGAGCCTTATGCCAATCTAAAGATCAAGGGCAGTGACCATCTCACCTACGTAGTGGGCCTTCATGGCCAACTCCACACCCAGACCTCCAACTTTGCCCTGGAACCCAGGCTGGGCATCAACTACACCGTGAGTACCACCTCAGCCTTTAACCTGGGCTACGGCCTGCACAGCCAACTCCAACCCCTGCCCGTCTTCTTTTTGCTCATTCCGGATGACCAACAAAACTTCGTAGCTTCTAATCGAAACCTCGATTTCACCCGCTCCCATCATTTTGTGCTGGGCTATGAATACAAGCCCAATAAGGACTGGAGAATTAAGACCGAAACCTATTACCAATCCCTTTACAACGTACCTGTGGAAAGGGCGGCTTCTTCGTTTTCTCTGCTGAATGCCGGAGCTGATTTTGTCTTCCCTCAAATCTCTCATCTGGTCAACGAGGGTACGGGTCGCAACTATGGGGTGGAACTCACGGTTGAAAAATTTTTCAGCCAATCTTACTATGCCCTCTTCACCACCTCGCTATTTCAAAGTAAGTACAAGGGCAGTGATGACATCGAAAGAAACACCACGTTCAACAATGAATATGTGATCAATGCCTTGTGTGGCAAGGAGTGGAAGATCAACCCAAAATGGATGCTCACCACGGATATGAAATTTACTGCGGCGGGAGGAAGATACGTGACCCCCATCGACCTCACGGCATCACAGCTGGCGGGCAAAGAAGTACTGCAGCAAGACAAGGCCTTTACCGAAAAACTCAGCCCCTACCTCAGGCTGGATCTTAAGATTGGGGTAAGGACCAACAGAAAGGGATGGAGCCAGTATTTTGCCATGGACTTCCAAAATCTGACCAACCACCAAAACGTCTTTATAAAGCGATACAATGCCAGTGCCGGTCGGATCGGCACGGTGTACCAGATTGGCTTCTTTCCGGATATTTTGTGGAGGGTTCAGTTCTAAAACAGATAGAGTATGGGCAGGCATGGTGGAAAAAAAGTTCGGTTCATTTAGTATTTTTGTCAACACAAGATGCGTTTAACACTCCTTAAATCCAATAAGTCCATCGTAGGTTTTGACGACCGACCCTTCCTGTTGATCGGCATCCCCGTCATTGCCTTAATGGTGGAGATCATCCTTTTTGGCGCAGATATTTTTAGTGATGACAAGGCCTCACCGCTGGTATGTTACGGCGTAAGTCTGTATTATACCTTCTTTTTCTGGATCGCCTTCCGCCAGGCCTTTGTGTATTTAATCTGTAAGATGCCCGGTGACCACGAGGTGAAAAAGCGGCAAATCTTCACCTCGCTGTTGGGCATCCTAGGTTTTTTTGTACTGGACCTGGTGCTTTCTGGCTTCCTGATGCTCATTGCAGATCCCCTTACCGCCGACAAGGAATCGCCCAACTTTGTGGTAAAGTCCATCACCAGCCTGGTTTTTACCCTGCTGATCATGAGTTTTTATGAAAGCCTCTACCTGGCGGTCAAAATTGGTAAACACGCCCTGGAAAAGGAAAAGCTGTTGCGGGATAACACCTTGTCGCAGCTTGCCGGCTTGCGGGCACAGATCAATCCGCACTTTCTTTTCAACAGCCTCAACACTCTCAGCCAGCTGATTTATGAAGATGCCCAAAAGGCAGAACAATACGTATTAAAAATGGCCATGGTGTACCGACACATGCTCGATGAAAGCGGAGAAACGCTGACCCTCTTGAGCCAGGAATTAAAATACATCGGCGCCTATCAGTTTTTATTAAAAGAGCGGTTTGGCGAAGCCATTCAATTTGTGGAAGAGATACCGCAAGAGGCCCTGACGCGATACGTGGTGCCCTTGGGCTTACAGATCGTAATCGAAAACTGTGTAAAACACAATGCAGCCACCGCAGACCAGCCTTTGACCATCCACATGTATATTAGTAATCAGGGTGACTATCTATGCGTAGACAACAACATCTTAACCAAACCCGGCATCATCGATTCTCCGGGCCTCGGCCTTAAAAACATCCAACGCCGGTACGCCTTTTTTACCACCCAGCCTGTTACCACCCACCAGGAAGGAGGTAAGTTTAAGGTGTGCCTGCCCCTGTTGGTCTCCAAAGAAATCGTCAAATGATCCGTCTGGTCCTCATTGAAGATGAATTACCCGCTGCCAATCGCCTCAAACGATTGCTGGGCGACTGCGAAATCAAAACCGAGGTGGTGGCCCATTGCGACAGTGCCGCCAAAACAAAGGCCTACCTGGCTAGTCAACCTGCCATCGATCTGCTGCTCTGCGATATCCGCCTGGGCGACGGCCTCAGCATCGAAGCCCTGCTCGAATCCCAAACCACCATCCCCGTCATCTTCACCACCGCCTACGACGAGTTTGCCCTCGAAGCCTTTAAACTCTACAGCATTGATTATTTATTAAAACCCATCGATCCCGAAGACCTACAACTGGCCCTCCAAAAGTTCATAACCTTCACCGGCAAAAGAACAGACAGCACAACCCAACACGAAGGCGTACATTCCCTTCTCAAAGCATCCAATACCAAAACCAACTTCACCCTCCGCCACGGCAACCAGCTCGTAGTCATCCCCACCACCGACATCGCCTACTTTTACGCCGAAGAAGGATGCACCTTCCTCGTCACACGCATGGGCAAAAGATACCTCTGGGATGCCACCCTCGATCAACTCCAAAAAGAACTACCCACCCACGAATACTTCCGCATCAACCGCGGCATGCTGGTCAAACACAACGCCATCCTTAAGATAGAACAATACCCCAACGGTCGCTACCTCCTCACCCTACAACCCGACCACAAAACCGAAACCATCGTAGCCAGAGAAAGAGCAAGGGAGTTTAGGGAGTGGTTGGGGGGGTGAAGAAGGAATTAATGATTATATACAAAATCTATTGAATTAACATTATTTATAATATTTAATATTTTCAGCAATACTATAGACCAGTGAATCATTACTTTTAAAATTCGAATCGTATTCCGCTGTAAAATAATACCTTTTATCTATGTTAATTTTATTGTATCCCACAATAACTTTTTTTGTCTTACTTCTGTTCACAGCTTCTATTAAAGTATATTTAGTAAACAGAGTTGAATCAATTAACTTTGAACCTATTTTAAAATAATCTTCGCCTAATTTTGAATTGAAAAAATATTCGGTACTATTTGATAAATCTAAGATAGAAGTATCATGGTAAAGTATGAGTTTAAAATTGCTTTCATCACTCAAAGATTTCTCATAGACATAATCACCATTTTCATCGATAGATACAAACTTTAGTTTATTGGTTTCGACGGTAAATGGAATATTCATAGCGACATCTATACTCTTTGGATCTGCAATGTAAAGTGTAAACATAGAGTTGATAACATCCGTTTGATATTTATCTAGCGAACGATCTCGAATCCAGGCATTCACATGCACTCGATAGTCAATACAATCAAGCACTAGGCCATAACCGTGCTGTCGTCTAGGTGTACTTTTATGCTTTACAAAAAATCCTTTAAATTTATTACCGTATAGCACATCTTCACATTCAATCAGTTCCCTATCGGTTTTATGTAAGTTCTGAGATGAATAAAGTTTCTCAAAATAACTCATCTCCATCTTCTCCTTTTTAACCTGGATACTCCATTCAAATCCTTTATCTTGAAAGCCACTATATTCTCGAGTCTCTTTAGCATCTTTCGGGGGTATTAAATAACAATCAGTGTTGATTACATAAATATGTTGCTTTGAAATTTCGTTATTAATGCTAATAGTTTCAGTACAACTTTTTAAGCATAAACTCAATACTATAAAATAAAAGATCTTCATAAATATTTTTTTTAAAATACTAAATTATTAAAAAAATTAAACTACCAAAAAATCAGATAGTTCTCACTTGCTTCAATTACTCCCAAAATAGGAGCCTGGTACTGGGCTTTCTACCATGAAATTATATCTATGACCGCTACTTTGATTCATTTTCAACTTGTTTACCACTCCTTTGTAAAAATCATCTACTTCCATTTCTTCCATCACTTTAACATTTACAATTTCATATGCTATTTCTTCGCAATTTCTATTGTCCGGTAGTATTTTTGTAGTTGTGCCATCATCATTCATTTTATAATTACCCCCATCCCATGGAAATGAATTATATTGAGACATTAACCCAATGATATCCGGACAAATGAAATTTGACATCAGCCAATTATGATTCCATGAAAACGTCCGTACTTGCATCCCTTTGTCTGGACCAAAAGCGTGATACGGCATAAATGAAGGATTGTCTTCACCAATTTTTAGCCCTTACTGAGTTTCACTTTCCTTTTTTCCTGGATAATTAGGAACATTCAGTCCTAAAATAATATTGTGCTCGGCAATTTGTAAATCTTTGGAGATTAAAACTTTTAAAATTCCACTACCTCCCCGGTTTTCAAGTGCTTTTCTATTATCGCCTGTCAACAATGGATCATCATCAAAAACCAAATCATCAATATAATATTCGTTGCCAATGTTGGGTTCTTTGATAGAGATATGAATGTGTGCCGGAATGTTTTCATTAGGATAGGGTGCAGGTTTGATGGTGTAAATGGAGTATCTACCCTTTTCATCTGACTTTACCCAGCCCCGAATGTGACCATGGTGTTTTGCTTTTTCGTCCATTCCCTGTTTGGGTGAATAGTATCCATTATTGTCTGTCTGCCAGTAATAAATGATAACATCGGCTGCAGGTGTTTTCCCGTCAAGTTGAAAAACTGTACCCGTAATCAATAATTTTTGTCCTTTCTCCTTCCAACCTGAGCTGGTATCTACAGATGATATGTGAGTAGGCATTCCAACATACATCATTTCGCATCCTTCGCATCCACCGCCAACCAATATTGTGTTTTTAGCTGGACTATTGGACACTTTCTGTTTAGTATTATTTGTCTGTTCGTTGCAACTTGCCAAAAAGTTAAGCAGCACAGCAAAATGGCAAATGTAAATTAGTCTGGTCATCATTGGTGTATTGTATTGTTTGGGTAGTTGAATGTTCATGCTGGAATTTCCATTTTGTCGCTTGGCGTAGTGGCTGACCTACCAGTCGGCCAGGCAGGTTTCGAACCTGTCTCACCCTAACGGGAGAAAACAATTCACTGTCACCCAAGTAGAATCTTTGATAGAAACACAAAACTTGATTTAACCAATGAAGTACCACTTTTGGGTAGTTGCCGTTATAGCGCGTTTCTCTTGTCATTACTCAAAGTAATAGGCCGGAATTAACAGGGTGACATCCAAAGTATGAAAAAATATACAAAGTCAGCAAAAGAGGGTACTGGCTTTTCAACAACAGGTTCCCTTCCCATAATTCCCTTAAACGCAAATCTCAACGGCCTTTGAAGCAAGAGAAAGAATATAGGCATGGTTGTCCCAATAGAAACAAGATCTGCTTTATTGCCATCTGAAAATTCATGATCTAAAACATAGCCATAAATAAATATCATTAGCGCAAGTGCAACCGAGCCTAAATAAAGCCTGTCAACTTGGAGGATTTTATAGTCAAATACAAGCCAACCCCAAACTGCAAATGCAATTGTATAATTTGCTTTCATGAAGTTATCACTTTGATTATAAATCAGGAAGGCCAAAACATATGCTGAAATTATAATGGCTGCAATAATTATGAAACGTTTAGCTAATATATCGGTCCTTTCTTCGGATACTTTTTCAATATTCATCCTTTTATCGATGACAATGGTTTCAATGGCTTCATATGTTAAGTTGTTTGGAAGTCTGTAAATTTTTGCTTCACTTGTTTCCGTTATTTTTCCGCCAAAGTCCACTTTAAAATTTTCATTTTCAGAAGTTGTCACTAATACGTGATCATATTCCTCATCTGATGGAGAAATGTAAACTAAAAGTGCTTTGTCTTTAAGCTGGTTGTCGTCTTTACCTATCGTGAAACCTTCAACGTCAATCGTGTATTCAATACTTTCAGGATACTTCAAGTAGTTGATTAGAAAATAAAAGCTTTCATTGTCAAGTCTATAGTCTGCTTGAATTATAGTGTAACCGCTGTCATTATTAAAGAGTTGAAAAGTCAACCCGTCTTCCAAATCTTTTGAATAAAGATCAATCCATTGCCTCAATGCTTTTTTAATGTCTTTGTAAGCACCACCTTTTATAACTATTTGATTGTCGATTTTTAACTTTTTTGTTGTTCTTTAATTGTTTTGAAACGTCCGGCGGTACCCGATGTTCGTCCCGTTAGGGCGAATAGCGTGGTCACCGCTTGTTATAGCCAGTGATCACTATTTTTCAAATATTAATACTTAGACCCATCATTATTTATATTTATATCATTTATTTCTTCCCAATGAAAATAGAATTTGTTCCTTGAGTATTAGCTTCAATAGTAATCTATAAGTCTATTATTTCAATTTCTTCTGATTCTAAATTAGAAGCATTAAGTATCTCTGATGAAATATCATCATTACAAATCAACAAATCAAGATGATCACCAAAATTTATTAAATACCAAAATCGAATATTTGTCCTCAATACAAATAACAGATGTGATGAATTTGATGTAATTATTTGAATGGCCTTTATTTGTTCACCATTATATGATTCAATAAAAATTTTAAATGAGGAATCCAAAGTTCTTTCTGGAAAAATTAATCTATCACTTAAACTCTTCTCCGGAGTTGAAACAAAATACTGAATAAAAAATGTATTAATAATACGACCTGTCTCTTTATTAATATGGGGACAAATGATTATATATTCAGAATCTCTAGACTTTTTATCTTCACGAACTACGAATGCCAAATTTCCTTTAATTGTGAATCGAATATTACCATTTAACTGAAGGGTTGCCCCTTCTAATGCAACTCCAAAGCTGTCCTTAAGCTTTAACTTTGAAATTATATTTAAATATTCTTGTAACTTATTTTTTTGGAAAACCATACTTTTAATTTAATCTTATTTTAAATGGTATGTTATTAGCATATTTTAATTCAATAGTGTAACCATTTGGATTAGTATTACCACCATATTTTATTGAAACTCTAATAACACCGTTATTAAATTTAAAGCCTGAAATCTCATATGGAGCCAATTCAGTTGGCAATAACAATGTAAATCCAGGAATTGTTGAGAAATTGTTTTCAATATTATCCCAAAATGTTTCAGCATTGCCTATATCTTTTATTTCAGCACCTACATTATTACTAACCCACTTAAATTTATCCAACACATTACCACCAGTATTTTTGATAACAGATAAGAATTTCTCTATCACTTCCCCACCGAATTGTTCCATTTTTGATATTGCCTTCCAAACTGGTTCTGCTTTCTGATATAAATAATAGGAATCTATACCTGCGTCAACAAAGGCTGCTGCAGGAAATTTAGTTTTAATTATATCAAATACTTCTCCGATAAAGCCTAGTAATTCACCTTGTCCTAATGCTTTTATAGCATCAATTACATTTTCTACTTGTCCTGTCGGAGTATATTTCTTTGCTAGTTTCTTAAATAACTCCGCCCCTATTTCAGCCCCTATATCTTTTATAAAAGGCCAAACGAAAGAAGGTAAAGTTGGCCACAATTCATCCAACTCTTCAAAGGAAGGATTATTTGCAAGCAGCTCGAGATAGGTTTCTACTGCAAGGTCTCTAGCCTCAAGACTCAAATCAGTTCTATTATCTAAGAAGTCAATTAGCTTTGCTATGTAGTTATAATTATTCTTTAACCACAAAGTTTCATTTGGGTTCAAGTCTAAAGCTGGATATTTTTCTTTAAATACATTGACAAGATTATCTTTTAAACATGAAGTTTTTAAGCTCAATTCATCTTCTCCAAATGGAGCATCTAAATAAATCACACAATCATATAATTCATCGAAAAAATCAAGACTTAAATTATTATTGTTTAACCAATTTGTTAAGAATTCACTTTTTATAGCAATAATATTAGGTCCCTCTCCATTTCCTCCTACGCTATTATTATTTGAATTATTTTCATTGTTCCCACCTCCACTCCAACTACTTGGAAAGTTTCGTGGTGTCCAATCTATCCAACATTCTCTTGATATTAGTCGGCAACCATTTACTTCTGAATTATTTCCCCATATAGGACTAAAGTCAACACTATTATTGTATGTCCAACCTGTTGTATTTGAGGTATAAATTCCGCTACAATCCCATTCCTCTATACAAAAATATCTTAACCTTTCTTCGATTCTATACATATTATCTTCAAGCCATGAATAGTACTTTTGATCTATTGAAATATTAGCTAAATGTGCACAGATTATTAAGCTTTGTACTGCACCTCGATAAGCATGAAATTCTGATGTACCAAGATTTGATTGTAGGGCACTGTCAATTTCTGATGTAGTGAAGAAATTTAATCTTACTGTATCTTCATCTGTTATATAGAGTTTAAAAATTCCAGTTATAATACTATCATTGGATATCATTGGTACCGAAGTAAATGTTGCTTCTGAACCTCTTTTTTGAAAGCTGTTATTCCAGCTAGGTTGACCATATTTATCTAAAAAATCACTTAGTAGATCTTCATCCATTGATTTTATTCTCTCGAAAATGTAGGTAAGCTCCTCTCCTGAATTATTTGTTGAGAAAGTAGATCTTTGCTCTACAATTTTTTCTTTTTTATTTTCATCTTTTGTACAAGAAAATAAAAAAGAAATGGAAAAAATAAGTAAAAATAATTTAGACTGATTCATAAAATTTTGTTTAATTGTTTAAAAAAGAGCCAATTCTGTACTTCATCATTGGCTATAACTTGTTTATTTCCGCAACTCCCCCATAGTCACCACTTGCCCAAATATTATAAATCCCTGACTGTCAATATTACTATCCTCTATTAATCGTTTATACTCATTTATAACACACCTAGAATCTTTCGCATTTAAACGTTTACAAACGCTTAATAAATGTCTAAAGCCAAAATGGGCATCTTTAAGCAATAGGCTAATATGATGAATCATCACTTCCAACTATTGGGTAAGGGTTAATTTTTTCATGCTAAGTACTTATAATCTCTGTAAATATAATCATACCACAACAATTTTGAAATCCCAAGCCATAATAATTTGTCATTGTGAATTTTACCAAACAACATTTTGTTTGCCTGGCATCTAAATCACTAACACCAAATTAAAATTTGAATTTTGAAGATTTTATGGATATGCAGATGTTAAGAGGAAATTCCATGTATACATAATCAAGCCCTACCTGCATACATAGTAAAGCTATCTTTCCTTTAGCCGCTCATTAGTGTAAACCTGCCTTCACAGCATCTCCCCTTTAATTAAGAAGCCTTACCTTTAGTGAGGCTTCGATCGCATGAATATACTATGTCTGAAAAACGAGTGGACCACACCTGACTCCCCTGGTAACCTTCAGCAAAAGAATGCAAAGTAACCTACAATTATTTGAAATCGGCTTTACTGCTACTTTCAATAAATATTCTGCTATTGACGCTCTTTTTTATTGGAATCATCCCAATTTGCGATTTGATCTCTTTATAGCAGGCTATTATCTCTTTTTTAGGGTTCACTCTTTTCGATAATGGGTAAAAGTCTTGAATCAGATAAGGCAGCTGTTCTATGCCCTATACCTTTCATATAATCCATATCAGACTCAAATGCCAGAAAACTATTTACACTACTTTGTTTGATCAACAATACCACATCCCACCGTTCATTTGCCGGGCCAATTAAAAAATCACCACCTTCTCCCATAAATAATATTTCTCCACCCGACTTTGTTAAAAACGGCAGGGTATGTTCTACATAGAGCTGATAGGCCTGTTTGCCGCTTATGGGCTCTGCCGGCATTAGATCAGGACTGTCTGAATAATCTGCCATGTCGCGAAAACGCAGCAAGTTGAGCATTACAACACTTCCCTGGATGGATCTCATTATAAATTTGCGACCGGCTTCCTGAGTTGGCATTAAATATTTTTCGTTCATTTTATTTCTATTCTGTTAAGATAACTGTTTTCTTACTTCACCCTCAAAATTGAGTCCATTCGCAATGTACATTTTTATAAGGCATATGAATAAGAAAAAACCAGAAACTTCGGTTCTCACTATTTCTCTTTCTCAAATTTATTCTATCTATACACACATCTATCCGTAAGTCAACGGTTGCCTGACATTTATTCTGCCTTCAACGTCGTGACTTACTTAATTATGAGTTGCCAGCGAACCCATCATGTATTTAGGTAGCTGAATGATAAAGTACAACTTCATTTTGCTCTCTCGTCCCATTCCTGTTTTAACATGGCAAACTGATACTCACTTCCCCATTTTCCCTTAAAAAATACATTCTCAATAAAATGCCCCTCTTGCCTAAAACCAATGCTATTCAAAAGGCAGATCGATGCTGTGTTTTCTGCGTCCACAATTTCAACCACACGGTGTACGCCTTTTGTGTCAAAAAGAAAAGACAGAAGCCCCATCATCACTTCTGTGGCATAACCCTTTTTTTGCTCAAGATGTGAAATGGTGATTCCTATTTCCGCAATTCTTGTATCATATGGGTCAAGCTTAATGGCACAATCGCCAATAAGTTGTCTTTTTTCCTTATGCTCAATGCCGTACTGTACCCATTCTCCCGCTCTTCCAAATTGTTTTGTCAGGTTGTCATTAATAAAATCAGCGGCTTGCTCTTTTGTCATCACATCAAAGCCTTGGTATTTTGTTACTTCCGGATTGCATCGATAAAGATGAAAGTCAGCTAAATCCGCTAAGTTAAGTTGTCGAATGGTAAGTCGTTTCGTTTCTATATTTAACATTTCCATGTTACAAATCTAGTATATTTACTATAATTTATCATGTAGTCATTCATTCTATTGACCAATTCAATTACACTCCACTCCTATGCATTTATCCTCTTGTTTATTTATCCCTTCATCCTTTAAATGTATCGTTTCACTACTTAAACATACCAAACAAAAAAATCTTCAGTCCGTTGTATGGGTTGATAAAACGATTGCTGCGAACATGCACTGTTGATCATGATCACAAATAGTACAAAGCTGAGTTTAAAATTTTTTATCATACTTTTTGCTACTAGAAATTATACCCAATATTGAGTCCTGGTTCCGGAAACACAAATTTTGACCATTGATCGTCCAATTGTTTAAACCCGTTGGGCAATGTTGTATGATAGGCCCGGTGGGTCATACATATTGAAGGTTGAAAGAAAAAGCGGTCCTTAAATAATTTGATGTGGTATCCTACCCGGTAAGAATTGAAAATTTGAAAGCCATCGTCCACTTTTTGACCATTGTCATTGACAAAATTTTGATAGGTAGGCATGACATCCAATTGCGCATAAAAATTCTTCCAAAAAAACCGCTGGTAAGACATTGTTAGACCATATTCCCTCACATATCCGGGAAATTTTTCTTCCGGTTTTTTGTAGGCATCGTTTAAAAATGGATGGATGCCATTCGGCCACGCATACTTCCATGTTTTGGGAGAAAGCCTCACTACGTCTTTTGCGGAAAGCCGGTAACCTAAATCAAATTCCACAAAATCGGGCGGATTCTCTCTGTCTAAATTACCCATGATCACAAACAAAGATGTCCCAACAAACCACTTTTTATACCCACTGTCTGTTTTTGCATATTGCGCTTTAAGTTGGAAATTACTTGTCAACAGGAAGATAAACCCAATGAGTAAAAATTTCTTTTGCATATTAATTCTAATTTATGTTAAATGATGCTGCAAAAGTAAATGGCTGTACTGCCCAATTTCGTTCACTTAAGTTAAGAAATGACCTGCCCCTGCATTTTTTGGAAATGGTTGATATGGATTTACTTCAACTCCCAACGCTGTTGGAAGAAACTGCAGAATAGGCAAAACAAGACACAAAAAACAAAGGCCACAAGTCATCGGTTTTACCTGTCTTTAGCTAAAAGCACCATTCATGTACCATCAATGGCTAAATTTTATGGGTTTAAAACTTATAACCAAAATCAAGCCCGGGCTGGATAAAGTAGTTGTTCCACTTCTCTTCCACTGCTCTAAAAGTTTCCGGAAGCCCCGTTCTTATGGGCCAAAAGCTAATGCCTATGGCGGGTTCAAAAAAGAACCGGTCTTTAAAAAACGTAAACTGATAACCAAGATAAAAGTCGGTATACAACGTGAAGCCATTGCCAATCTTTTTTTTATTCACATCCACATATTTCTCAAAAGCATTTAATACATAAAGTGAAGTATAGACCCCTTTCCACCAAAATCGCTGGTATCCAAGCTGGGGTGCCAGTATGCGGGCATGCCCCGGATAGTTGAGCCCGGGGGCATCAAAATCAGGGCCAAAAGGGATGCCTAAGGGCCAGGCATAAATAGACCTTTTAAATCTAAATTGCACCACATCTTTGGGTGTTATCCGATATCCCGCATTCAATTGAATATACTCCGGGTTATTGGTATCATCCAAATTGCCCAATAGCAACAAAGTGCTACCCACAAACCATTTTTTACCAGCATTTTCTATTTGTGCATTTACCTGTAAGCCGTACAATAACACCAGGGTGAGTGCCACCCATATCCTTCTCCTTTGCATATATTTTTTTAATTCAATTAAATAATACGGCAAAAGTAGATGGGTGGCTAGCCCAATTTCGTTCACTTAAGTTAATAAATGACTACCCCTTACTTCTTTCTAAAATCCTTGCTCTTAATCTACTCAATGATTGGGGTGTTATGCCAAGATAACTGGCCAACTGGTGCTGCGGCACGCGCTGTATAAGGTCCTGCCTCTTTTCTAGCAAACTCAGGTATCGCTGTTCAGGAGAGGAGGTTCTAAACTCATCAAATTCTAAACGTTCTTTTGCCAATAATTCTTCCGACAATCTCCTGCACATGATTTCAAATTTCGGAAATTTACTGTTCACTTCTTCCTCCATATCTGAATTAGAAATGAGCAAAGTACAGTCTTCAATACAATCCACATAATATTCTGACGCCGTCATATTAATAACACAAGCAGGGGACAAGGTCTCCGTCTCCGTATAGAAATCGGTCGTTTTTTCTTCCCCATCAATTAGGTAATAAGTCCTAATACAGCCCTTTAATACAAAGTAGCTCTCTTTCGAGTACTGCCCTTCTTTGAGTAAAATCGTTCCCTTCTTTAAAGTTCGAAACAGGTCCAAAGAAATGATGGCCTTTTTTTCTTCTTCTGTCAGCGTCACATATTTAGATATAAAGTCAAATAGTAGGTCCTGCATGGGCTTCTATGGTATGAATGTAGTTTGGCAATATTACCGCTAAGTTAAACAAATCCATAACGCTACCCGATCCGCTATCTAACTAAACTTCTCAAATCCCTGAATATCAATGTAATTTTAACCCTCCAAATAATATTGCGTAAAATTATCCTCACCATTTGCCCCAAAATCCAAAATAATTGACTCAATAATAATTCCACATCAACGCCAGTTTGCTCCTCAAAAATACCTCCTCCCTTTAGATAGAACCATACCCCAACGACCGCTAGCACATTAAACTCCATGCCATCCCAAAACCAATGGGACAAGGGAAATGGCGTTTATCAAGTGGCAAACCATCCGTTTTTTACCACCTTCTAACAGATCAAATGCCAACCATTACATAAAATAGATCGTCATTGTGACTCCATCTTTTTAAACTATGTTGCATTTGGCTGTTTGAAATCTGAAGAGAGCAATTTCTTCGATTACAATTTAAATAACTTATAAGTCTTCCTATTTTCGCCGTTTGAAATTTGTAAAAAATAAATTCCCGGATTTAATTCACTTATTTCTATTTGTTCTTTTGCATTTTCAATCTTTTTAACAATACTACCATTTAAGTCAAAAATAAAGGCTGTTACAGCTGACTTTAACCCTTTGATGATGACATAATTATTTGCCGGATTGGGGTATATCTCCAGCATTTCATTATTTTCGATGAGTACATCTTCTACGCGGGTATAACCATTGATTAAAGAATGAAGATCAAAGCCATGCATTAAGATTGTATTTTTTACAGGATTTCTTTCATTATAAGCTCCACCATAAATAAAGACATCTTCATTAGTAAGTAAACATGAATTTTCCAAAATCTGAAAATAATTCTCTGGTTCATCATTTTTGGTCGTGAGGGTAGTTAATACCTTAACGTTTCCCAATCTATCAATGGTAAATAAATCATTTTGGGTTTTATTTGGCTTGGTTCCAATAAAATAGGCCAATGAATCTGTAGCTTTTACTGGTAAAATATATATATAAGGTATACCTTTATTATTCAATTTTTCATAAATTCCTATTTCATTTCCATTTGCATCCATGTGTATAATGTTATGCTCGATTGTTTGTGGATTGAGCAACAAATTACTATTCATTATAAACACCTCATTATTTCTAACATAAAGATAGGTTGTAGTCCTGGGCAACTTCTGTATAAATAATTTGTCATCCAATATTACTTTTCTGCGTATAAATATATTCTTAGGATCTTTAACATCTATGAAAAATAGTCTTACCTTATTTGTATTCACCGAAAGGTCATTAGAAATAGATGCAGATAACCAGACCACAGTACTATCATTAAGGTTCATACTATGGTTACTAAAATTTTGATGAAATCCCAGTCCTAATCTTACCTCTCGGTCAAATATGCTTGCCACAGTGTCTTCAGCATAATCCATTGTACCGTTAAGCATTCCAAATTTTAAATTTTGAAAGGCAGAATCATTTTTTACTACGATATCATTATAATAAGCTAAGTAAATGGAATCTTCTTTCACACAATGATAATGAGCATATTTAAAGGTACCATTATTCCCGAGTGACGCTACATTTGCTTTGTCATAATTAGTGCTCAAAATTTCACCATTGAATTGATCGTACACCCTTCTGTAGCTCAATGGGTAGTATCTAAAGCTGCTGCCATCGTTAAAATCAACTTTGCGATCAGCTACTATTTCAATATTATTATCCGACCTCAATCTTATATCATAAGCAAATAACGAGCCTGGAGCCCCATTAATAGGAGTATTAACATCACTCCAAACAATTTCACCCGTTTGTTTATTTGTCTTGTTTAATATATAGCCATTCGGAGGCCGATTGGCTTCAGGATCAAACGTATAAAAAAGAGAATAGACAAAATCACCCGCTTCCAGCATATCAATATAACTATGGGAATCACAGCTATCTGCACTACTACTGGGTGAATAAGGATAATTCTTATTGATTATTTTATTTACCCATAAAGGCTCAGCTTCTTTGAATTCTGGAAGAATTCTTTCCTGTCCCATCACAAGAAACAAACTTATAAACAAATGAATGAGCGTAAAGAAATACTTCATTTTGTAGAGTTTTAAGTTATGTCTTTTATAGATTAAAGTAAGAGTGATTAATTCTGCAAAATCATACTTTGCCATACATCAAAGTTAAGACAATAAATCTAGTTAATAAATTAAAAATCCTTTTTGTCTTGTTGTACATCTTTTGAGATTTTGAAATGGACTTATGTAATACAAGAGGAATACAGCTGCACCCTATGTGATAACCATCTGAGTTATCCAAAATTCTGGACTGCCATTCTCAATCAACCCTAAAAAAACTACCCTCTCAGGAATACTTTCGCATTAATTGAAGCATGCTCGTCATAAACACCTCTCTACAGAAGATAGAAACTTACCCCAACGGCCAATACCTCCTCTCTACACAACCCGCCCAAAAAAACGAAACCATTGTAGGCGGTACTATACACCAATTTCCTACTCCACCTGCCACCAGCACCAAATAATAATCCACCCACAAATTATCCTCATACCCCAACCCTGTCATTTTTTAGCACCAATCAAGGCTTATATTTCTCCCCCTGAGTTGGCAGGAATAGGCACCTAATACCCGCCATTTATCACCTCCAAATCCCTATTAGCCAGGTATTGTTTGGCAATCCTGTTTTCAGGTTTTTTGTCAAAGGTGTACAGGGTCAAAAGGAAGAGTAGTTCTAAGGGTTTCATACAGATATAGACAAGGTCCGAAATGTATTTATTGGTGAAAATGCCGTAGTACCGGTGTATGAGCCTTCCTACTTTGTTGTAATTATGTCTGATCATTTTGTGTACCAGGGGACATTTTTCCTGCACCAATTCTTCAAAGGCATTGGATATTAACAATTGTCTGGTGCAGATTATTTTTCTGCCATTTCTTTCTCCATACCTTATGGGTTTTACTATTTTTGGATGACCATTGGCTCCCACTGAACAAAGAAAATGGCCGCCACATTCCACATTCTCACACAAATGATCCAGCTGGGAAAAACCGTGTTGATAAGTATCGGTAAATGCACGAATCAGACTGTCAGGTTTTTGTCCAAATAGGAGCAGCATCAGGGAAAGTAAGAGTAAAATGGGTATCACCAGCACCGTCAAAATGGGGTATTTTAGGATGGGTTTCTGGCTTAAGATGCTGACACCTATTTTGCCAAGCCTTGTATTAAACCTGTAAGCTCCTGAATCTATCGCTTTTTTAAGCAATTTTTGATTTTCTGCCATAGTTATAAGCAAAAGCATAATAATGGGCACGTTTCCAAAAAGCCAAAAAAGTATGCCTTCATCTGCGGTGGTAAAATGAATACAAAATAACACGTTTAAGATAAGACCCAAAATCAGCATTACGTTTAACCCTAATTCTGCAATCGGCGTCAAAATGACAACCCTGAAAATATTGACCGTGTAAGCTATGATGCATAGAAGAATTAAAATATAAATTCCCGGCCTGTGCTCCGGTGAAAAGATGGCACCTTGAACACAGCAGTCATTTTGATAGGGCAAATCCATATAAATAAGAAACAAGATCGGTAGTATTACCACAACCCAGCCTTGTATGCCATGCCATATTTTGGGCCTCGTTAAAATCCGTCCCTTTGCCAAATAAGCTATAAAGTTCACCAAGACAAACAGCGATGAAATTATGGTCAATATTATGGGTAATAAGGCTATTGGCATGGTTGAGGGGACTATTATACTTAATAAATTCCCTAAATAAATCTACTGACCCGGAATCGGGAAATAATCCATAGCATAGACGGTAGTCTTGCCTGAAATATCTCTAAGAAACAGTTTCGAAGATATCTTTCCAGGTATCGCAGGATTCATAAATGTTTGATACGTATTAACTTTTAATAGTTCTATGGCTTCACAATCATTTTTATCGCAAAAGATAAATACATCCCGGGTTGGAATAGAAAAGACTACATCACTTGCATGTAATGCCGTATGAATTTGGCTCCAAACCCTCTCATCTATTATCATACTGCTCTCGTATCCTCCCCCAAAAATGAGCATACCCACACCGCTGGGATAGAGATCCATACTGAGCGTGTCTTTGATTTTTCTTTCAAAATTCAGGTAGGCATGATTTACAATGTTGGTAAGGCCAACTTTCTCAAAATCATGGAAATAGCTTATTTTTAATCTTTCATACGTTGCACCCACACTATCTAATCCAAATGTTAAAAGTATATCATCAAATAACTCAACAACTACCAAGCCATCCATGGCCGATCCAGGTTTTATTTGGCCATCCACCCATTCAATCAAAGATTTTAACTCCTCCCTATTTTTAACCAGGGGATAGATGTTGTTTAAAATCTTCCAATCATCATTCCCATCTCCAAATCGCTGTTTAAATAACTCCGGATCCCTTACCTTAAGTTCATTCAAAAACGCCTCAAACTCAATGGGATTGTCCTTTGAAAACATTTTATCCTGCAAAATAGCTTTCAAAGTTATTCCTTGCTCATAAGGTGAGCTGCCTTTTGTAGAATTTAGTTCAAGCTTAATCCTTTTAACTCCATTGTCCGTAATTTCATCCTTATGCTGACTCGCTTCAGAGGTAGGTTTTACTGCTTCTGATGAATTGGCAGTAGCCATACCGTTATCACCAGGAGTTTCTTCCTTTTTGCTACTGGTATCTCGTCTAAAAATCCGATTGAAAAAGCCCATGTATCATTGGTTTAAAAGTGAGTGTGGATATAAAATTTCTCATTTATATGTACTCTTCAAATTTCTATTGCTACTCCACCTAAAGTTAACCAATCAAATTTACCTAAAAAGCTAATAATTTCGTGGTTTTTTGTGGTACATTGCCACTCTTTACAGTTTTATACCATAAAGAAATTCAGAATCAACGACCATTAAGAGTGGTACATAGTTTAGCCCCATAAATAACCGGACAATATTACAACAAAAAAACTGTAATATTGGGAATGGAAAAACGACAAAAATTTACTGAAAAAGAAAAGTTGGCAATCCTAAAGGAAGCTGAGACACAAGGAGTGACGGCCACGCTTAACAAGTACGGGTTATATCCTGCAACATTTTACTACTGGAAGAAAAAAGTGGCTGAAGCTGGGGACGAAGGGCTTAAGCACAGTATGACGAAGGAAAGATTGCAGGAAATCAATCGCCTTAAACGTGAAAATGACATGCTCAAGAAGATACTTGCTGAAAAGGAATTAGAAAGTAAACTAAAGGATGAACTGTTAGCAAAAAAGATATTAGCCTGGAAGAAAGAAAAGCGATAGTTCGATCCTACAACTTCCAGGGTCTATCAGTAGGATCTGCTTTAAAACTTGTCGGAATAAGCAAGCATCAGTATTATCACAAGGCAAAAACTGGCAAACGAGGAGTAAAACCAAGTGATACAACACTTAAAATTGTTGGTTCTTCTGAAGAAAATCTTCAAGTGATTGAAAATGAAATAGTGGTGAAAGAGATTGTACGCATTAAGGCCAATAAGGAAACTGATTACGGATACCATAAAATGACCACTGCACTAATCATGTTAGGGTACTTAATAAATCATAAGAAGGTACACAGAATCATGAAAGAGCAAGGTCTTTTGCATGTCAAATTGAAGCAATCGGGCAAGAATCGGGTACGTTTCAGAAACGTTGATAGCAAAGGACCACTAGAGGTATTGGAAATAGATATCAAATACAAGCGAATCTCTGGTTCCGGCAGAATGGCATATATATTGACCATCATAGATACTTTTACAAGAGAGACTTTATATTGGACAGCAGGCTATTCCATGAAACAAGATCAGGTGAAAAAAGCATGGGAATATGTAATAGTAAATTGTCTTCAAGAATCTGACATACTCAGCAAAGGAATTAAAGTAGAGGTTAGAAATGATAATGGAAGCCAATTCGAAGCTAAAATGATTCAAGAATATTTATTGGAAAACGGGATAAATCAGGTGTTTACACATCCGTATACACCTGAGGAAAATGGGCATATAGAAAGTTTTCATGCGATTCTGAACAACTCAATTGGCATGGAAGAATATGAAACACTAAAAGATCTTGAAAACCGGTTAAAGGTCTTTTACAATACCTATAACAACATTAGACTGCATGGCTCGATTTGTAACTTACCGCCACAGGTGTTTAAAGAACTCTGGCTAGATAAACGTATTAAACTTGTAAAAAGAGAGAAACAAAAAACAAGGTTCAAGCTGCTGATACCCTATTATCAAATCAACAACTACCTTGCACAGAGGAAACGCAAAAAAAGTGACCATCGGGCAATGAGAGCCTAAGAGAGCTATCGTCTCCGCTATGAAAGTTAGGTTGGGCCCAACGCTAACAAAACGACTTCGGTATAAAGATCACCATCGGTCGCTATCGTCTCAAAGGCAAAATTAAAAAGAAATGTATCAACTATTTATTAACTTTGAATATTGTCCGATTAATAGGGGGCTAGACCAGTACACTTTCATGAGATTCGGTGGTACACTTTGCATGCGATTATGCAACTGAAGGACCTCCTTTACTTTGATCATTTTCCTTGGTTTATTACTCATTATTCGTCAAATTTTATTTGGCAAGCTAAACCAATTTTTAACCTGTTTTTGCTTTTATAAACCTCCCTAAGGGGGGCAATTATTTCCGGATTTTGGGGGTCAATTATTTTGGATTTGGGGGGTCAATTAGCGTGGATTATACAATTTAACCATGTCAGCCCCCATGGCGGCAAACGGCTGTTGACAGCCGGTGTTCTGTCGTCCGTCCTTGTAAACCATTATCAATGTTGGGTTTAAGTGTCATTTTTTGTTTGCTTTTTAGTATGTCTTTGTCGGGTTCAGCGTTACGTTTTATTTTTTTGAAGAGTTTGAAATTATTAAAAACAATTTTGTCCTGCGTTGGCTTTGTAAGCTCTTTGACAAAGCTGTGGTCTGTGTATTGGCTTGTGCGGCTTTGGGAATGTGATTGCAAATAGGTTAAGCTTACATTTTAAATCCTTTCCTTTCTAATTTTTTTAAACACTTCGCTACTTCAATTTTAACTTCAAAGTCGTTTTCACGTTTTCCGTTTAATATGTCGTGTAGCAAGTCTGCCTCTTCTTGCGTTAATACTTCTTTGTCCAACGATTGATTAAAATTTATCATTTTTCTCATTAGTCCTAGGATGAGTTCGTCTTTTTGCTCGTCTTCAAGTTTTGGCTTTTTCAAAGCAACCCATTTACCAGCAAATTCTTCTGCCTTCTGTAATAATTCTTCGTTATGTTTTGCAACTATATCAAGTATTTCAACTCCTTTTTTATATTCATCGTCTGCTAAAATCCTATTTTGTCTTAGTTTGAAAGCAATATTAGAAACAACTGTTTTTTTTATAGTGTCAAGCAATTCACTGTATTTACCCCACTGTAAAATTTCGTTCCAAAGTGCAGGTGGAATTGATTTAATTACTGCTTTGTTTTGTTCAAATTCTTCTTCTTCAATATCAATTTCCGTGTTTCGTCTTGGTGGGTTTTTCTGGTCAATTAAATCCGCCTTAATGTCTTTGAGATTAAAATCCCATTGGTGATTCTTTACTAAATCCCAACATTCTTCCTTTTTAGCTTTTTCTATGTAGTGTTGGCCATTGTATGTTTCAAGTATGAATTGGTTGACTTGTTTCATTAATTCAAAAATGAAATCTGAAAGCTCGGGAGAAACATCTTGATTTTTCCAAATTTTGAATAGGTCAAGTAGGTTTTCAGTAATAATGTTCAATAAAGAAAGTGTGTACGGTACAACAACTTGTTTCATTTCGCCAATGCTGTTTGGTTTTATTCCATATCGTTTGTCAGCGTTTTTGAAAAGAATACACTTTGCAATTGCATCTTCAAAATAAACATTGTTTATCTTCTTTAAGTTTTCAGGCAAATTATTTCCAATAAAATGAGCATAGTTTTTCTCGTTTCCACGAACAACTATATGTGGTCCAATTACCAATTTTTTTCCGTCATAAACTTCTTGGTATGAGTTGATATATTTTGCCAACTCAACTTTTGAGAACATTTGTTTTTTAGGGTATTTCTTGTCAAATGCTGTTTGAAGTGCCTTAGTTCTTCCTTCTCTACTACGCAAAGTTTTATATTGTCCTCTTGCACGTTCAAAAAACCAAGATGTTTGAATATTGCTTGCTGCTGTGATTGGCGATAAAATATAGCGTGATAATTTCTCAAACGTAACTAAAGCAGGGTTGTTAGCTGAAAAATCAGCATTATTCACTTTGTTTTGTGTATTTGCATACTTTGAGATGAGAGATACAATGTCACTATATTCTCCAGGATTTTCAATGACTGAAATTTTTATCTGAACAAATATTTTTGAAATATCTGCTCTGTCTTTTTTTTCTGCGTTATATATTGAGGCTGTTGTTTGACCACCATTAACAATTTGTAAATTTCTGATTCTAGAAATGTAACGCCCTGAATCATCTAATTCAATATGGTCAGCAGTTGCTGCTATACCATTATTGTATGCAAAAAACTTTTCTGGCTCATTTCGAATCGTACTTCGGATACCATAATTTACACTATTTCGTCCACCTACTTGTAAGAATGAACGAACATTTTGTTCCAATAATTTTGCTCCATAACGCTCATATAATTTTGCTAAACAAGTTCCTGGTAATATTGCAATGTATGCTTTAAAATTGGGATTTATTTCAGACGCAGGTAAACAAGGTACTTCAAATTTTTCTCCATCAAAATCGTTCAAATCGATTTCAATTGGAACTCTGGATTGTTCGGAAATTTTATATAAAAATTGAATGTCGATAACTCTATAAAAAATATTGTAATTATTGATTTTTTCATTTTTCGGAAAATCACCTTTATACTCTCCGTCAGTCAGAATAATTACATTTACACGAACAAGGTTCTCTTTAATTTCATTATAGTTTGCTAGTGTATTTGCTAATTGAAAAATCTCTGAGGATTCTTCAATTTCGTTTACATATTCTTTGCTTACGCATTTGTAGAAGAAATTGGAAATCCTCTTTTTAGCCGTTTCAATTTCTGCTCTTGATGTAGTAGATATTTCATCAGTTCCCTTGAAAACTGTAACGAATAAGTCAAGGGTTTCATAATTGTCTGATATAGCAAAACCATTAATCTGATGCTGGTTTTTTGTTCCTATGGCCTTTTTATCAAAAGCTAAAATTGCATTTTCTGTTTCACCAGCATCGGCAAGATTATTAAGTGCAATTTGAGTGAATATTTGCTCAGAATTTCCTCCATCTTGTTCACTTAACTGAGTTGCTCTTATGTCTTGGTTTAGACTTTGATAATATTTTAAAACTTCTTTTTCCATTTGAATTAAGGTATTACAGTGTTAAACACTTCGGATTCACTAATTGAAAAAATTGCACATTGAGACAAAATAATTGAATACTTAACATCACCAACACCCATGCGTAAATCATTCTCTTCAATTCTCGGAAAATCTTTTTCTACTTTATAGAATTCATCTTGGCGAATGTGGTAGCCTACATTTTTATATAAATTGCGTTGCAAATCAAAATATCCAACTTCGTATATTTTACTTTTAAACTTGTTTAGAGCAATTATTTCAGCCCTTAAAACTTCTATTACTGAATCTACTATATCGTTCAGTGTTTCACCTGAATTTTGTTGCTGTTCCAGAGAAATATGATACAAAAACAAATCCTCTAGATTTGTTGTGTCTAATTGCCTTTCACTACTAATTTGAATTCTTTGATGATTGTTACCGTGTGTAGTCTTTACCTCCACTGCCCAAGAACCACTTTGAAAATCACGAATATGTTTTTCAGCTCCAGTCCAAGTATTTATAATAGGTAGAAAATTGTTTGTTGTCTGTAAGAGCTTCCTCAAAAAATAAAGTTCCCCAAACAAACCTCTTTGTTCCTCAGGTATTAAACCTTGCAAACCAATTTTATTGAACAGTGATTTCCATTTCTCAAAACGATTTAGAACTTCACGAATGATTCTTTTTTCATTGGTTTCTTCTGAAATACTTGTAATTAAATCCTCACAAAGAACAGCGAAAATGTCTTTATGCTCAAAATTGAGCAGTTTGAAAATCAAACTGTTTTTGTCTACTTCATTTGGTGAAGCAAATAAATCAACTTGTAATTCTTGCAAGTTTGAAAAACTAGAAATGTTTACTTCCGTAGTTTTACTTATTGCAACATAAATACACAAATATTTTTCTGGATGTTGTAAAGCAATATATACATTAGGTTTTACCGCACCTGAGTATCTACGAAACAACAAACCGCTAATAAGTGATTTATCGTTTGCTAAGTCGTCCCAAATTTGTTTAATCTTCATCTGTATTGTCGTTTTCTACATCATCGTTAATGTCAAATCTTGAAAGTAATTGCTCGTGAACTGCAAATTGAACGGTTGGATTTACAATACTTCTTGGGAAGCTTACCGCAAAACCAACTATTGGTTCGCTACCGCTATAACCTGCTTTTTCAGGATTTAAAAAGTAAAGTATCAATAATGCTGTTGTGGGTTTTCTAATTTCATTACGAACAATTTCACCTTTTGGGAAATCATTTTTATAATCTTTGTTGAGTTCATTAGTTCGCTCTAATCCTTTTTTGTATTCTTCATCTGTTAAATCAAAAAATTCATCTTTTGGACTAATGATGTGATTCTTTCTAATATTCAAATTGTGATTGTCATTTTTTTCAGGGTCACTTGTTCTAACAATACAACCAATCTGGGAAATGCCGTTTGTTGAATTTAAACTGTAATTAAATTCAGCGTCTTTTTTAAAGCGAATTGCAATGTTCCAATTTATCAGTTCGCCACTTCTGTTGGAAATATCGATAAAGCTAAGCAGATTTAAAGGGTCAACTTTTTTTAAACTTTCGGAAACTTTGAAATTCTGAAAGAATGGTTTCACCAAATCTGCTGAAATATTTTTCCAAAGAATATGATTGTCTTTTGCTGCAAAACTTGAAGGCAATGAATTGATTAAACTCTTTGTTGCTTCTAGGTTCGATTGAACAATTTTTGGTGTTTTTTGCAACTGATATGATTCAACTAATCGTCCAGCCCAAGAAATATCTACGTTTACAGCTCTTCGGATTTTGTTTGAAGCAGAAATTTGTAAAACTCCGGGATGGGTACGAACACGTAAAGCATATTGTTCAGGTGTACTTCCTGCAACGTCTGACATATATTCAAATTCGCTTCTTAATTCTTCGCTTGCTAGTGTAATATGGCAAAACCATTCATTTAATTCTCGACTTGTAAACAATCGGCACAAATCAACATAACCTGGGCGATAGCCAAACCAACGCCCCATTTGCATTAATGTATCGTACATTCTGGAAGCACGCAAATAATAACTTACGGACAAACCTTCTAAAGTTAAACCTCTTGAAAGTTTATCGCCACCAACAGCAATAACTGAGAGGCCATCTTTGTGATCAAAATAATTTAATGCATCACTAGAACCACCGTTAATTTCTCGAACTTGAATTTTTGCAGTTGCACTATATAAATGCGGAAGCAATTCTTCCCAATTGTGAATGCTTACATGCGAATCAACATTAGGTATTGTATCAAGAATGATTTGTGAAACTGTTTTATAACTTTTATATCTTTCTGTTATTGTTTCACCAACGTGTGAAATGGTGTATTCGTGGTCTTCTTCAAAAGTTCTTTTAAGTTCATTAAGTACTGATGAACTATTAAATTCAATTCCTAGACGATAAATATTGAAAGAGTTCTCAACTAGTTCTTTGATTTGTTTTTGCCAGCGTGTATATCGGCTAACGTGAACAAGCATTGAATTGTGCACTTTCTCTTGCCCTCTTAATTTTCTAATTGCACAAGTCAAAATGAAACACTTTATTGCTGTTTTTATTGAAGCTGGCAGTTCAGTAGGGAATTGATCGTCTTTTTTGTGTCCATTTGGAATAAAATCTCTATAATCATCAACACGGTTTACAATCGGTAAAACTGAATCGTTTTCATCATCATCATCTTCTAAAACTTCAATTCCAAAAACTTTTTCAGGTCCGATATAGTTACTCGGTGCTGGAATGTTGACGATAAAGTCTCTAGGAAATAAATCATCCTCTTTAATCGGAATAAAGATGTTTGCAAATGGTGTTGCTGTGTAACCAACATAACCACTTCTTTCACACAAATTCAGAATGTTTTTAATATGCTGATTTATTCTTGTTGCAGTATCTTCATCTTTGTTTGTGTTGATAGAGGCGTTATCTGCTTCATCATCAATAAGCAACAACGATTTACTTCTTATTTTCTTCGTGCCGTCCGGTACTGTTTCTGCTTTTGCACTCAACCAAGTATGTAGACGCTCTAAAACTTTTGGGTTTTTCTTTACGACTGCTATAATTGGCTCGGCTGTATTGAAACTAAAGCCACCCAATGAATCAGCTGCTTTTGTCGCAAAGTCTCCATTATCAAGACTTGATGTTAGAGAATGTGCAACCCCTATTTGATTTATTTTTCCTACTCCAATTACAACTCCATTTTCATTGTAAGCTCTTTGATGTTGAGTATCAAAACCTAAAAATCCTTCGTCTAAACGAAGCTGTGTTTGACTTCTTAAATTGTTGTGAATACCAGCTAAAACTATAATCAATTTATATCCAGCGTCAGCCGCTTTACAAATTAATCCTGTATAGTTTGATGTTTTACCTGATTGAACTTGTCCTACAACTAAACCTTTTTTGCCAACTATGATTATTTCAGTTGGATTGAAAAGACCGTCAAGTGTTCTATCTGTGAGTTTGTCAATTTGATTTAATACTGTATCAGAATAGTTTTTTTCAATCTGTAAATAATCTCTATATCTGTTCCAAAAGCTCCATGTGATATTTGCTTTTGCATTGCCAATCCAAGGGGTCCGTCTTTCTTCATCTTCAATTATTCGGAAATCGTCCATTCGGATATTGTACAACGATTCAACTTCACGAATCAAATAATTTCGGTCAAGTTCTTTATAAATCGGCATCATTAAAGCAAAATCAACTGCTTGTTCAATTTCTTGTTTGGTAACTGAACTTGTTGTTGGTAGTAGAGTTCGAATAGTTTTAATTACTTGTTGTATCATAAATATTATTTCAAAAATTCAAGAAAGTGAACGAAATTGTTGAATGGCTCTATATTTGAAATAATCGCTTTTGCTTCTTTATCTGTTTTTCCCTGCTTAATTAAACTAGAGTACATTGCTTGCATTGTGGTTCTGATTATTTCGTGATTTGTGTCTTCAAAAGGTGTTCCCTGTAACTCAGGCTGTTCACTCTCTTTTATGTAAATTGATTTCGACGGTATTGTTTCTTCAATAAATCGCAAAAGCATTTCAATAGCTTTGTCAGAATCTTTTTTGGCTTGTTCTTTTATTTTCGCCAAAATTGGATTCTCACGATTGATTTTGTAAAACCATTTATCCCCTCGTTTGTGATCAACCCAAAGTGGAACAAATTTTTGTCCTGAAATTTGTTTCACACTTTTTCCTTTGTGACGATAAACCTCAACAGCTTGTTGTCGCACTTTTAATGCGTATGCTTTAATTTGCTCACGAAAGACTAAAGGCGGTCGTGCAATACATTTTTTTATGTCAATTTGCCAAGATTCATCAAGTGTATTAGGCAATTCAATTTGTATTCTTGCTAATTTGTAATGTTCTTCCTTTCTAAAAAGTCCCAACCAATCACCATCTAGAAGTAAACGTTCATTCCTATAAATATAAAAACCTTGTTGTTCATTCCAGCCTTTTACACCTTCTGCATTTTTATAGGTTTCTTCCGAAATTTTCGATTTATGAGGTAAAACAAAGCCTTCTATTTTAACCTTTCCATTTTGAATCTTTTCAGGTGGAAATTCTTGTGTAGCTTTTTCATTACTAAGAAAAGGATTCCAAGCATTAACCTTTTTATCTTGAAAATAAATATTGATTTTACCTTGCTCAATGAACTTGTGAAATACCATTGCTAGATGCTTTTTCACTTGCTCCATAGTTTGATTAAACTTGAATTCGGCTTTGCTATCGACTTGGTTAAAATCTTTAACAACTCTGTCAATATCATTCCACAAAACGATGGTACCAGTTGTCAATCTAGAAATTTCAGTTTCTAAATTTTCATCGGGTAAAAATTTTATCAAATCCCAAGTCCCCGTTTTATTTATAAAATCTAAATCCCAAGTCCAAAAAACAGAATTGTAATCTGCCTTTTTGCTTATAACAGTAAGTCTTCTTGCTTGGGAAAATGACGCAGTTTTTAAACCTAATCCAAAACGTCCTAAGTCTTTTTGGTTACGTTCTTGAAGTGGATTTTTACATCCAGGTCGCATTGCTTGAATTAGCTCTGCATCATTCATTCCAATTCCGTCATCCTTAATAGCAAGCCAAGTTTTAGAACCTTTCCATTTAAAATTTATCCAGATGTTCTTTGCATTAGCTGAAATAGAGTTATCAATGATGTCGGCAATAGCTGTTTCTATGTTGTATCCAATTGCACGAAAAGTCTCAATCATTGATGAGGCTTCTGGAATTGCAGATGTTGTTTGATATTTAGTGTAATCAAGAGTGCTCATATCATATCCCTAATTTTTTCTGCAATTTTTTGAGCCATCAAAGGAGGAACGGCATTGCCTATTTGTTTAAAGGCGGCTGTCCTACATCCTTCAAAGAAATAATCATCGGGGAATGATTGTATTCTTGCAGCTTCTCTTACACTTATTGAACGATTCTGCTTTTTATCAGGATGTATGTAATAATGGCCGTCCATTGCAATATGAGCAACAACAGTGTGTGAGACACCTTTACCATTTACAACCTGAAAACGATTTACAAATGAATTAGTATTTGAATGTTTGATTAGTCTTTTTGGCAACTCAGCATAATTCAATCTTTTGCCATTGTTCCATTGGTCAATTGCAATTTGATAAATTTCTAAATCATTATCATTATTGGGCCTTACTATATGTTGTGTCACAAACTCTGCACCATTTCTAATATTTGTTTGCTTTAGATATTCTGTTGTCGGCTTTGCATATTCAACTGCGTTTAGAGTACCTTGTCCATTTTTTAATGGCTTCAAATCTGAAAACAAATCTTTTAAAATTTGAAAGTTGTGTTCAGTTATTTCAAATTCAGGATACTCTAAATTTAACTCTTTCCTCCATCCAATAATGATTACTCTTTTTCTGTCTTGCAATACTCCAAAATCTTTTGCATTGAGCACTTTATATTTGTTGTTTGGAAGGCTTACTTCATAACCAGCATTTCTTACAGCCTTGAAAATTTTGCTTAAATACTCACCGTTTTTTGCAGATAAAATGCCCGGCACATTTTCAAACACAAACATCTTAGGTTTGTATTTTTCAAGAAACTTTACATAATGTTTGTATAAATGATTACGAGGGTCGCTTTCCATATCTTTTCTTGCACGACCAACGACAGAATAAGCCTGACAAGGCGGACCACCAATAATTAAATCAACTTTTTTTCCGTTCAATTCCTTATCAATTGTCTTGAAAATTTCAGGCAATGTGTTTTCTGAAATTTCTTTGTTAATGACTGAATTGATTAAATGTTCGGGAACTTTTTCCCAAAGCTCTTCTTTGTTTTTAGCTTCAGATTTAAGGTAATCATTATAAATTCTGGTTTTCTTATTCTCTTTTAACCAGTGATAAGCTGTTCTGGTTTTAATAGTATCACAAGCATCCTTATTCATTTCTACGTGTGCAATAGGTGTAAATCCTGCACGTATAAAACCTTCTGAAAGTCCGCCTGCTCCAGCAAAAAGGTCTATGTAATTGAGTTTACTCATGATTGAATTGACAGTGATATTCTGTTAAGTTTTATTAATATATTGTTGAGTGATTTCTCGCGATATGCTACTTTTAATTCACATTCAAAGATGCTTAAAACATTCCAACCTTTCTGCTTCAAATTTAATAAATTTTCCTCGTCCTTGCTCTTGTTACCTTTGATTTTTTGCAACCACCAATCTGTCCTTGTTTTAGGCACAACAAAATACTTACAGTTATCATGTCCATGCCAAAAACATCCGTGAACAAAGATTACTGTTCTTAATTTTGGCAAAACAATATCCGGCTTTCCAGATAATTTTTTATCGTGTAGCTTGTAACGAAAGCCTTTTGCAAAAAGAAACTTTCTAACTAAAAGTTCTGGCTTAGTGTTTTCGCTTTTGATTCGACTCATGTTATAGCTTCTGGTAGCCTTGTCATGTACGTCTGTCATTGCCTACCTTTCAATTACTTTAAATTCAAAATCAAGAAAAATAGAAAATCGCACAAGGTAGTCTACCGTAATACTGAATTTTCCGTTTTCGATTTTTGAAATGGTCGAACGGTTAATGTTCATCAGATCGGCTAATTGCTCCTGGCTGTAGCCTCTTCGTTCTCGGACAGTTCGAATTTTGTCGCCAAGTTTTATCCGGTAATCTTTAATTTGATTTTCAGTAGTTATTAATTCTCCGGTCATATGATAGGATTTTAAATCACAAATAATGCTCCTGTATGTTCTTTACCGCTTTCGTCTTCAATTGTCATCCATACATTTGTTTCAACTCCCTTTACACCTTTAGTTAAGTCAACTAAAATTTTTTGTTTACTTACTTTTACAACCTTTCCATTCGCTTGTGAATATTCTGCTTTGTTGATAGTAACTTGGCGACCTATGAGGTCAGCTGTTTCAACTTCAACAACTTCAAGATCTTCAACCAATACCGTTATACTTGAAGCAAAGGGCCTGCCTCCATTGAGTTCTTTTATTAGTGCTCTTGGTCTTTCTACGTCAAAATGTATTTCCAAAATAACATACCTTTGTTGTGGGTCTTCATCTGGGTAAGGAGTGTGAAACTTTACTAACTGTCCAGTCTTATTTGGTTTCATTATTATTGTTGCAGAGTTTATAGCGTTGCCCCCGCTGTTAAATTATTTAATTTGTCAAATGTAGTAATTATTAAAATAAAATGTGCAATATATTGAACATTTTTCAAGTATTTTATTAACAAGTTTCGTTAAGTGTTTTTCAACGCTGGCTATAAAGGGGCTTTTTGAGCTTAGCGTTGGGATGGCTTTGTGGGTAGTTGCAAAGCCAAACTCGCCCTCGTGCTGGCACGGTGTGCCTCTTGCAAGCAGGCATAAATTTGATTTTAAAAATTTGGGGCAGAAAAAAGATAAAAAACAAAGTGTCGGTAATGAGTGTTGGCTTAATAGTTGTCCGTTTGTTGTTTCGTTTTTATGTTGTTGGCCATCTGCCATATTGGTTTGTCCTTGTTAATCCGCTTATTTTATTGTTGTCCGTAAATTTTTGTCGTGTCCTCTTTTAGGCTTACAGGTAACGTTTGGGCGCTTGGCGCAGTGGCGGATTTCGGAGCACAAAACTGTCAATACACCACAAAAGTTGATGCGAGGTAGAATGTTCAATTAACCACGTCACCCGCCATTGAGCCAAACGCCTGTTACCGGTTCGTGCTTCTTTTCTGTCGAGTTG
>CALMSX010000022.1 GCA_937872515.1 uncultured Bacteroidota bacterium | reverse complement strand
CAATTTTGGCGACATTTTTGACAGATGTGCAACATCGCTCAAAAATGGTGACAAAATCTTGCTTATCTACCTGGCTAACGCCAGTTAGACAGGCTTGTGCCAACGCCGATCTAGCGGTGTAGGGGCGGTTTACCGATCTGAGGGTTGAATTTCATCTTAAATGGTAAATCGATCATCTATTTGGAGGAAGGTTGAAGTATACTCTAACGCGTAGTTTCTCATGTCAGGATTTTCCAGAGTGACTAATTGGTGATTTTGAAACCGGGATTAAAAAAAAAATTTTACCCAATTGTCCGGGGTCTGTTAATACAAGAATAGGACATTTTGTCAAATACATCCATTATATCTTTTTATTATTTGTAAAATGTTTATAATCAGATGATAATAACTAAATACATGCTTTCAATTTTGAAAATACAAGGCATCAATTTTGAAAATACAAGGCATCAACTTTGAAAATACAAGGCATCAACTTTGAAAATGCATGGGTTGAACTTTGAATATGCCTGGAATCAGCTTGGAAAAAGTGTTATTTTCTTAATATGGCACCATTATTTGTACTGGAAGAATTGGCGTGAGTATCAATATCAACGTGCAGTTTACAAGTACACTCCAAAAATGGTTGTAGATTTTGGATAATCACTTGAAATTTCTGGTCTAAGTACACATCAAATATTGCAGTTGAATTGACCGTTATATTTTTATATATGAATATTTACAATGTGTAACCATCAAATAACCAATTGAGTAATTATTTTTTAATGGCGGACATTTTCAAATGAATATCTAATTAAAAATATTTAGGGTTTCCCCTTAAAGTGTTAAAAGGGCAAATATTTCATCTTTGGCATTCGTATGATTTTAGATTTTGGAGGACAAGACAATAGCTTGTGCAAAGCATTAGGTATGCATAAGAGACTTGTTTTGAACAATCAGAATAATTAAGTAATAAAGATGGTTTTAAAAAATTTGTGGGTAATACTTTGTTTTTGTGGCTTAAATGCCGAAGCAGAAAATTCAACGTTCTCTCCGGTTCGTAATTTAAGTCAGAAACAGCCACTCAAAAAAAGCTTTCAAGAGGCGACTCTAAATTTAAATTCCGACATTAAAGCTTCGTTGGTTACGCCTAATACTATTGCCGACCTACAATCGATGCCTTCGCAGGTACAACTGAGCGCAAGTAATGTTTCTGGCACTGAAGACGGTGCCACTACTATTACACTCACCGCAACGACCACAGACCCTGTTATCGGGAATCAGTCAGTAGTTTTAACCATTACGGGCACCAATATTACAACCTCGGATTACACCTTAGATGGCTTGTCTCAAAACAATTTTATGATAACCATTGCAGATGGGCAAACTAGTGGAAGTGTTAGTTTAATGATCATCAACGACTCAGAAGAAGAGGGACCTGAATTGTTAGCTGCTTCTATTATTAATCCAACATCAGGTTTAATTTTAGGCAATATCAACAAGCAATTTATAGAAATCCTGGATAACGATCTCACCTTTGGTTTGCTCAACAGGTCCATAATTTACAATAGATCAAGCATGATCACAATTGGAGGTGACAAGTCGCTGAAAAATCTGGGAATGTTAAAAGGAAGCGGAATGATAAACGCCAAACTGTTAAATACTGGAGTATTGAGTCCAGGTAATTCCAATTAAACTGAAAAAATATAATCAATTCAAATTAGCATGAATAAGTCTATTTATACCTGCATCTTAATGTTGGTAGCAAGTATTTCCTTTGGTCAACAGGTCATTGACAATGTGGGTATCAACACAGGCAACCCGGACCCATCTGCCCAATTGGATGTAAACAGCACAAGCAGGGGTGTTTTGATACCCAGAATGGGTATGGCTCAGCGCAACAACATTTCAACACCGGCTACAGGATTAATGATATATCAAACCGACAATAACCCCGGATTTTATTATTATACAGGAACACAGTGGGTTTCATTGTCGGGTTGGAACCTAACAGGAAATGGTGGTACGAACCCAACTACCAATTTTATTGGCACCACAGATGATACTGCCATTGAATTTAAAATTAATAATGTAAGAGCTGGCAGTATCTCTAACAGTAGTTTTGGGCTAAATACTTTTTTGGGGTATAACAGTGGTCGGCTTACAACCCCAAGTGCCGGTATAAATGGCAACTGGAATACAGGGATTGGATACAATGCGCTCACCGGCAACACAACTGGACACGCCAACGTAGCAGTTGGTATTGGTACCTTGAGATACAATGCCGGAGGCATTCACAACACCGCATTGGGTTCAGACGCTTTGGAGAATAATATTAATTCCAATTCCAATACGGCAGTCGGTTCTCAGGTATTGAGAAACAATATGGGTGGTTCTTTCAATACCGGAATGGGATTCAGGTCTTTGTTCAATAACAATGGGAGTTTTAATACGGCGATTGGTTATGCTTCTTTGTCGAATGGGGCCAATCATTCGAATGTAACGACTGTAGGTGCCAACATTGATATAACTACAGATAGATCCAATGTAACTGCAATTGGTGCCAATATTAGCAACAATAATATACCAACTTCCAATATGGTTAGAATCGGGAGCGACCAGGTGACCAGAACAGATGTTGCTGGCCAGGTGATGGTTAATGCACAGTCTAATACACAAAGTTTTACCCTGCCTGCAACAAGAGGAAGTGCAGGTCAAATCTTAACATCCAATGGTTCCGGAGCTGCCAACTGGGTGAGTCCCGTACAATCTGGCTTTGTGCATTATGTTGGTGAATCATTTGGGGGTGGTATAGTTTTTCATGTATACAAGGATGCATCAGGTGTTGAGCATGGCTTGATTGTGGCCAGAGAAGAACTAGGTCCCATACAATGGAGCAATGTAACCAATGGAAATGTTTTCAGCGAAAGTTCACACAATGGTCTCAATAATAGCAATATTATTGTTGGCCAGGGAGGCCATACGAGCAGTGCGGCTAAGGCTTGTTTGGATCTTGTATCTGGTGGGCAGAGTGATTGGTATTTGCCAGCTATTGATGAACTTTTGTTATTGAATCAAAATAGGTTTAATATCAACGAGACCATTGCCATAACTGCTGGAAATAAAATCAGCCTGGAAGGGTTTCATTGGGCCAGTACAGAATATTTAGTGGGTGGAGGTAACACTGGTTTCGGCTATGCCCTGGAAGGAAGTTTTATGACCATAGGTGAAAAGTTTAGGAATTACAAAGTGCGTGCCATTAGACGTTTTTAGTTGATAAGCCAGGTATGTCATTAAATTTTAAAAAGGAAGTCAATACCAATGTCTGGCATAAATTTTTTAAATGCTTAGAGCATAGTATTGCTATAAAAATAAGTTCAATTACTCATTAGGTTGATATTGGTGGGCGGAGAATTAGAAATCTGATGTTAAATTTTAATATTTATTTTCATTTCTTCTGAAGCCAATATCATTTTTAAAAAACGAGTTATTTTTCATTATTTGATGAAAAGGTGGCTGTTTTGGATGGCCCATTTCATTAAGATGTTTTTTTCTTTGGGCAGTTCGAGCTTTTCGATGATACGAGACCTGTGTGCTTCTATTGTTTTTTCAGATAAAAATAGTACTTGTGCGATCTCTTTACTGGTTTTTTGTTGCGCTATCATAGCAAGGGTTTTTCTTTCTACCAAACTGAGTTTTGCTAGTGGGTGTTTTTCATCTAATTTTGCTTTACTGCGAAGGTTTTTACTGGTAAATAGACTACCTGCCATCACTTCTTGTATACAGATTTCCAATTCTTCTTCAGCATGCTCTTTTAGCACATAGCCATCAGCGCCCATTTCTCTGCATTTGTAATACACTGCAATGTCATTGTGCATAGTAATTAGTATTACTTTAGTGAGCGGGTATCTTGCTTTGATTATTTCCAAAGTCTCTATCCCATCCATAAGGGGCATATTGATATCTAAAATGGCGAGATCAATGTTGTTGCCGGCTATTATGTCCATCACTTCGCTGCCATTTCCGGCTGTATAAATATCGCCTTGATAAATTTTTTCTAAAAAACTTTTGGTGCCGGCAAGGGTCAGCGGATGGTCGTCTGCTACAACTATTTTCATAAATTGCGTTTTAATTTTTAGGGACAATTAGATGAATTTGAGTGCCATTTGAAGAACTTTTAACTGAAAGAACCCCATTTATGTATTTTGTCCGTTTTCTCATATTAGACATGCCAAAAGAATTTGTGTTGAGCTGTGCTTTTTTAACATCAAATCCACAGCCACTGTCACTGATTTCAATATCAATCTGTTTTGGGTTTTCCTCAATTTTTATTTTTGCGGCTTGTGCGTGTGCATGTTTAATAATATTGTTAAAGGCCTCCTGGATAATCCTAAATATCTGTAACTCCGTTTCTGTATCGAGTGATTTTTGGTAATTGTGTTCAATATTGATATAAATATCGTGCTGTCTTTCTATTTCTTCTTTCATTTCCAGTAAACTATTGACCAGTCCCACTTTTTCAAACATTGCAGGACGTAGGTTACGACAAATATTCCTAAGGTTCTCAATAATAGAATCGGTTTTATTCATCGCATTTTCGTCACCGGATTTTATCATGGCTTTTAAACCCAGGAGATCATGACTAATGCTGTCATGAAGGTCGCTTGATAATCTTTGTCTTTCTATTTCTACTCTTGAAATCAAATTCTTACCAAACCGTATGTTATTGTCTTTTTCCACTATTATTTTTTTTCGTTCAGTCCAGAGCATGTAAAGGAAGATGCCGCAAATGGCAACAAAAAACAGCGAACCCAACAAAACCAACAGTATATTTTTTGATTTAATGGTCTCCTTCTGTTGCCGTATTTCATTCTGTGCCCTTTCTTTTTCAAATATTGATTTGAGCTCATTGATTGAGTTCCTGTGGTCTTTTTCGTTGTAAATATTTCTCAAAGAATCAAGCTGAATTTTGACAAAATAGGCATTTTTAAATTCCTTTCTATCATGGTAAACTTTGCCCAACATTTCGAGGAGGTATATTTTGTATTTTTCAATTCCGCATTTTTCAGCATTTTTTATTCCATCCTCAAAAGTAGCGAGCATCTGTCTTGAATCGTTCATGGCACCATAAAGTTCAATCTGTTTGCCCTGGATCATAGGTTGGTCGCAATGCGACACCTGATGAAGTATGGCCAAACTAATTTTGTAAATACTGTCAGCCGCCTTATAATTTTGATTTAAGTATTGAAAGTAAGCCTTTTGCATGTTCAATTTAGCCTTTTCTTCTTCTTTTAAAAAGGTATATTTTCCAGATTCAAGCTGCAGCATCAAAGAATCTGCTTTTTTATAATCCTGTATGTCAAAAAAGGCAAGTGCTTTTTGATAATTGATCTGACTGATCAATGGAGCTTGGCTGGACGAATAGACTGCTGCACTATCCAACATTGAAATAGCCCTGTGGTAGTCGAATAATCTTTTGTGGGTAAAAGACAAATAGAGGTAGCCATAAAATTTATGGGTTGCCTGAAGGGTTGGATTTTCCAGGTATTTTTTGATAAGTAGTATCGATGAATCGTATTGAAAAGCGTTGTTATATCGATAGACTTCTTCTTCAAGTTGTGATGGCGTCAAAACCTGCTGGCTTTTGATCGTTTGCCTGTCAGTTGACGAATTACATGAAACTAAGAGCCAAAACACAAAAAGTTTAGCAAAAATGGATTTATAAAACATTTTTAAGATTCTAACTGGTAAAAATAAGTTTTTTAGCAAGGTTCCAGGACTTCTTGCAGGCGAATTGCTGTTTTTCTTAAGTGAATAAAAAAATTATTAACTTGTTATGAAATGGCAATTTACAATTGTACTTAGTGAAATGTTAAAATAAAAATTCGTCAATGTTGATTTTATGAGGCTAATACGGAATATAATTTTTTGAACTAATTTACGTAGTCAAATGGCAACACAAGAAATTCTAATTGGCGTTTTTTAGCAGCTTTAAAAATGGGCAAACAATCAGTTCAAAAAAGAAACGAATGTTATCTTCACAAAAGAGTGCAAATTAATTCGCATTAAAATATTGATATGGAATTGAATAAGTTGGCCCACAAATTAATAACACTGAAAAGAAATGATTTTTTAAGACAACAGGGCAGTGTAGACTCAAGTATCTACTTTGTAGAAAGCGGCAGTTTAAAAGTTTTTATATTGGAAGGAGGGGAAGAACAGATCATAAGATTTGGGTACAAAGGAAATTTTTTAGTTGCGCTTGACTGCTATCTTTCCGGCAGACCCTCTGTGTTTGCTATTCAAGCTATCAAAAAAGCGGTCGTCAGGGTTGTCAGCAAAGAAACGTGGTTGGATGGAATGGAAGGCGAGCATTATCAAAAATGGTGGATCGGTGTATTGGAGCAATTGGTTTTGCAGCAAATGGAAAGAGAAATCGATCTGCTGACAACTTCTCCAAAGGAGCGTTATCTGAGGGTATTAAAAAGGAGCCCTGCCTTGTTTCAGGAAATTCCGCATCGATACATAGCCAACTACCTCCGCATGAGTGCCGAAACTTTGTCGCGTTTAAAAAGTCTTGACGTGGATCAAGATTTATAATGGAGGGCCTTTGTTTCTTTGCAGCAAAAATTAGCTATGCAGACAGCAGCCTTATTAGATAGACTTAAAGCAGAATGCAGATATGTTATCGGTGAAACAGAAAAACTCAAACACCTGACATTGGACACCCTCAGTTGGCGGCAAGATGCTCAATCGTGGAACATCCTCGAATGTGTGGAACACCTCAATCGTTATGGGGTATTTTACCTGCCGGCCATCGAATCCGCCATCCGGAACGCACGTAAAACGCCTGGAGATCACTTTGCCGGCGGCTGGCTGGGTCGGTATTTTGCCAAAAGCATGTTGCCAAAAGCTAAGCTGAACAAGATGAAAACATTTAAAGACAAAAATCCTCTGAATGCCCCTCTCGACCCATCGGTGATCGAAGTCTGCATCCAACAACAAATTAAAATGATGGAACTGATAGAAAGAAGCAGACAGGTCAGCCTGGACATACGGGTGGACACCTCCCTGTCCAAGCTGCTGCGATTAAAACTCGGCGATACATTTCAGTTTGTCATAAATCACAACTTGAGGCATATGGAGCAGATAAAAAATAATTTATTAATACAAGGAAATAACTAAGTTTAAAATTGACAACTGGGTAATAATGATTGGTTAAATGTCAATTTAAAGTGCTCAAAACTTCAGAATCAAGAAAAATTTTGGATGTTCAGCCGGATTATGATACTATTGTTTATAGTATATGGGTGTCATAAAATAAGAAAGACTTGATTTTGATTATTTTATAAATATAAATTAATATTAATATTTAGTCAAAATCACAAATATCAGTAAAAAATATCATTATTTTATTGTATATTGAAATAATGTATTTATATTTGTGTTTCGCGCGAAATTATTTAACTGAAAAATACCAAGTTATGAAACACTCAACACTCAACACTCAACACTCAACACTCAACACTCAACACTCAACACT
>CALMSX010000021.1 GCA_937872515.1 uncultured Bacteroidota bacterium | reverse complement strand
TGGCAGATCAATTTAGTGAAGGAACCACGCGCTAACCGCGTGGCAACGACAAATCTTTTTCCAGGCACTTCTTGCATTATGCGCTGTACACTGCGCCAAGGTACTTCTGAACGGTTTTGGCTTTGCTAAAAAAAATTGATCCGGCAAGCTCAGCATTATTTGGGTTTATGGCCAAACGATTTAATGATGTCTTTGACGACGGCAGTGACGTCTTTTCCTCCTGTTTCTAGCATGATTTCGCGGTTGGCGACTATTATTTTTATGGCGTTGTTTTCTTCGGTGCCGATTCTTTTAAGTTTTGAAAGCATGCTTTCCCAATACTTGATTTTTTCCTGGATATTTTTTTGTTGTTGGCTACCCTTGGGTGCTTTATCAAAATCGCTTTGGAGTTTTTTTAGAAGGAAATTTTCAATTTCTTTGGATGATTCTCTGCATAAGGCCTGGATTTTATTGGTATTGGTGAGCATTTTGTTGTTGGTGATACCTGTCATCTTTACTTCAAGGACCTTACCTATACTAGCCAATTCGCCGGGGGTGAAGGAGGCAATGTTGATGTTGCGATCGAGCATTCTGGAAGAGGCAAATGCTTCGGGGTGGCGGGAGGTTACAAGGTTCATGTCGGATAACTTGGCACTAATGCCAAATAACTTATAGTATTCATCGTTCATGGCTTTTTGGGCATCATTCATAAAAGTTTCCTTATCGGTGATGATGCCTCCCTTTTTGTAAAAAAACAAGGGTTCATTTTTACTGCCTCTGATGACAGGACCCAGGTCAAGATCCATGCTGGAAGTGCCGCCGCTGTTGTGATTTCTGAATTGAATAAACTCTATGTCTTTCATCACATATCCTTTGCTTTCCAGGGTTTTGATAATACCCGCAATCATTTCATTGTAGTTTTTCTGAACCCGTCTGTCGAATTTCGACCTCGTCAATGGATCCTGGATGTATTTTAACGACCATTTTGCATCATAAGAAGAATTCAGACCGGCAGCCAATTTTTGCAGTTCCAATTCTTTTTTAAGAATTGCCGGTCCATTTAATACCGGGTCTTTGCCTTTTAATATTGCGAGCTCACTTTCCAGTTTTTTAAACGTGGCTATTTCATCCTCGGTATTTAAACTTTTTTGTTTGGTTCGCAATGCATCCAGCATGCTTTTGGATCGTTCGGCCGGTGATTGAACGATGGGCTTAAACAAGATACTTTCTTTACCAAAGGCAACAAAACTGCCTTTCACTGCCAGTTTGGTTCCAAGTTCAAATGCCTTGCCCATGAGATAGCCAGTACCTGCATTTTTAATTCCATTCCAAAGTTTATCTCCGGTATCTGTTCCTTCTGTATTCTGATAACCGTCAACAAATTGAACCATGGCATTGCCTACAGGAGACCAATAGGATACGGCTTGATTAATACCTTCTTTTGGCCCTCCAGCTACCAACCCTGTTGTGCCACCATAGACCGCTCCAAGCATTTTGGTACCATAAAGGGTCATAGCAGTGCCCGCACCATAGGTCTCTGCGAGTGCTACAGAAGCAAAACCAGTTGAAATGGCACCCACCGCCATGATGGCCATATCACTGTAAAATTTATTTTCTTCTGCGTTCACCTCTGCCTCTTTGGCCATTGCATGGTCATATTCGGCATAACCCTGTACCTGTTCGTTGATGGCTGATGCTATTTTTTTTGCCTTTTCAAGGTCACCAGACCCAATCACCCGGGCATCCAGGTTTTTGAGCATCCTGGCCCTTGTTTCATTTCTCAATTCCTCGGGCAATAATTGTATCTGCCTTTCGATGCGTTCAGAAATTCTTCGCGTAGCATCCATTCGAGAAGCGTTTTCCCGAATGTTTTGGATAAATTGATTTCTGGCCACGTCGTCAAACACCGTTCGGTTGTGTACTAACTGTCCTGACTTGTATGAGTCAACCAAATCTTGTTCGGCCTGCAAATTGGCCTCCTTGTTTATGATGCTCCGTTCAATCATTTTTAGCCTGTCTTCCTGAGCTTTATATTCCTGCGGCGTCTTTGCCTTTTGCATCAGATCAATAATGACACTCCTTTCATTAGCATCTTTATCAATGTCACTCCTGATCAAAGTAAGCAGTTCTGAGTGGTAATCTATCGCTTCCTGTCTATTCTGAGCTTCAATTTCATCATCGGTCACTGTAGGTTTTGATTCGCCGGCATCTGCAGTCGGTGTTGGTGTATTGTATTGACTTTGTCCACAATTTTTTTTGTTAATAATCTCAGTAAACAAAATCAATCTTTCATCGCCACCAGTAGTTGCTCTCCATTTGGTTAGTGATAAAGGTAAATTCTCCAACCATTCTTTCGCAACGCTATGAAAAAGTGGTATCATTTTTTGTTTATACTGCAGTCTTTTAATTACCGACTTGCAACTTGCTAGTCGTCGCTCAATACTTTCATACTCCTCTCTGTTATTAAACTTATCTATCGATTTCAACTGCTTTTCCCAGGCATCCACTTTACTGCTTAGTTCGGACACACGGGCTTCATCAAGGTCGGTTCCTGGCATTACTACCCGGTCTGTGGCTCTTTTAAAATAATAATTTATACCATCGATGGTAACTTGTAAAGTATTTTTATCCTGAGAAAGTGATTTTTCTAAATCAAAAGATGAAAACTCACCAATTAATACTTCATCTGCATCACAATACTTGAATGTATTCATTTGAATCCTGGATTCCTCAGCTAGCATAAAAATTTCAATACTACAAATCAGATTTTTTGAAAATGGATTATCCATCGGCATTTCATATATAACCATACATTCGGCTCTTTTTTCGTAATACTCGATGTCTTTATACCCTTCTGAATAGCCGATCCAAATTCCGGTCAGTTCACTGGTGCAAACCTGGTCCTCGGGAGCCATCATTTTGTTGTATCTTTTTCTGGCTTCACATTTTAACTCATTGGGATTGGATGGATTGCCCAGTTTTTCAATTTTTCCAGCTAAAATTTTCATCCTATCTTCAAGAGATTTCAACGGCAGGCTATTGATTTTTGCTTCGGCCATAATGGATTCCCAGGCGACCTTTTCGTTGGCCTCCACAGCATAAGAAGCATCCAAAAGCAATAGTTGCACATCTGATACAATCCTGGCATAGGATTCTCTTAATGATAAAAATTGTAAAACAAGCGGGTTGAGTTGGTTTAAGTAGTCAATCACTTTTTGATCCGGATAATCAAAAAGTGGGGTCCACACGGATTCAAATTGTTTGTACTCTTTATCCGGCATAGGTCCGTATAAAATTCTTAATAATTCAAATGAGGAGGATACGGCAGAATTGTATGCCAGATTAGATAGGTCTTCGAAATTAGGAATGATAGGTACAGACAGATCATTTCCTCCTGGTACCGGTTCAGTCCCTTTACTAGCACCTTCTTCTTCCCAGGGAGCTCCGGCTGTTTGATTTAGATTTTTACAGGGTTCGCTTATCTCAAACTTCAATGTGGGTATCTTACCTTTTACTATTTCATCTGCTGGCGACAAGTTGATGTCATTTGTAGGCAGGCTCTGCTCCTTTTTGCCTTTGGCTGATTCTGGTTTTGTTTCCTTTGCTTTTGAATCTACAGTTGGATTGTTGTTTGTTTTCACCTTTTTAAAGGAAGACAAATCGTCTTTCTCCTTTGCACCATTATCCCTGTCCTCCGGCATGAGCTTGTCTTTTTTATTTGAGGATGCTACTTCAATGGCTGAGACGGGTTGAAGAGATAAAAATGAAAGAAATTTTAATGATTCCTCAGAAGGTTCATTGCCCGATTTTTTTTCTATTATCTCAAAATGAAACAGCTTCTTATCGACTGTCAAATCATAAATAAATTTCACAGTTTGGTCTGATCGCGATTTTACTTTCAAAAAATGGGCACCTTTCTGTGCCAATAATTTGATGGGCACCATCTGTTTTCTAAGTTCTACAAATTCCTGGGTTTTTCTAAGTTCATTGATAGATAACAATATTTGTTGATTGAATTCCTGCGCATTTTGTATGCTCGTCTGTTCCTTTTTTATCTTTACTATGGCGCCACTACCTTTATTTTCAAAAACAAAAAAGTCATTACTCGCCGTAGAAGCAGGCACCCATTCACCGTAATTCTGAACATAAAAGACACCATATTTTTCACACACACTGATGAGGGTATCCTGCGCCCTCAGATGGAAGGCTACAAAAGTGAAGAGCACAATCACCTTGCTCCTCGACAAAAAGAAATTGGTTTTCATTTTACGGATAATGACTATGTAGAAATAAAATATAAAACCCTATTGCTTATCTGAAAATCCAAATGATATCATTATAGGTAGGTTGCTGATTCTTACCCCAGGCTACACCTACATCTCTCCATGCTCTTATTCGAAGCGACTCAAGCATCACCTGATTTTCAAATACTTTTTCAATAAATTTCCAGTCCCGTTTTTCATCCTTCAGCACTTTATCTTCCATTCTAGAAATCAAGGTGCGGGCCTCACCATAACAGACAGAACCCGGGTCAATCTGAAACAATAAAGCGCCTGCCAATTGAGCGCCCTCGCTATTAGGTCGGGCAGCCCAGCAGGCAGCTGCAGCATTGATGAGGATCTGGCAATTGTAATCAGCAAATTCTTTGTACACCGGGCCAATGGCGTCCATGGCTTGTGCATAACATTCTTTAGATACCTCCGGAATTCCGGCCAGCGTGGTCATGGCTTCTGCGTACAATCGCTGCGATGCCTGGGCCTTGGCTCGGGAAAGCACAAAGTCACATCGCGAGTTGTAATATTCAATAATTTTAATTTTGCCCTCATCCAGAAAAGCATCCACTTTGGGGTGTTTAAAATCGATGCTGCGAATGGCATTGGTAAATGCCTTGGTCTGGTTGCTGCCCGCTCCCTTCACTTCAAAAGAAGTGGAGCTGACTGTAATCTGATCAACAAAATCAACAATAAAAAGCGAAACTTCAAATTGGTAGGTTTGACGCGAAGGAGCACCGGCAACGATGTCTTCTGCCAACACATCCATATTGGCGGTTAATAAAAACCTTGGACTGGCACCTGCCCCTGCTAACCCCTTTTTGGTAACTGCCTGGGTAAGCTTATTGGTCAAGGTACTTCTGGCCGCTGGAGGTATGTTTTCAACCTGATCCGGAATGAATACATTCAGACTAATACGGTCATAGTCATTGGCTGATGGAAGGGTGTTCTGCGCAAAAAGGGGTATGCAGCTTAAGGAGAACAACATCCAGTTGATGATTCTTTTCATGATATCCTTGTTATTTTTCTCCAATGATCAGCCACACCTCACCCAAACCGCGGGTGTAGATTTTGCTGGTCAAATTAAATGGATTTTTACTCAACATATTTCTTAAGTCTCTGAGCCATCTTCTTGTATCATTGGCCCTGCCCTTATCGTCATACAGGGGAATTCTTACCTGTTCAAACCGAATCACATTTTGGGTATAGGTAGTGGTACTGAATCGGCCCTGCACGGTATTTTCACTTATCCAATTCTCAATGATTTCTCCCAGTTCCAGTTCTTCGTTTTTAAAATTAAATACTTCTTCAAGGTCTACCGGCGATCCATCAAAAACCCTGGACTGAAATACTACTTCCCTACCATTGGCAAACAGATCATCGAAGTGAGCCTGGAGGCGAGAGTTAAAGTCATCGATGTACGCCAAAACAGCTTCTTCCAACAGCACCGGGGTTTGGGTGGCAAATGATGGCTCTCCCGTACCCTGTGCACCTGCTATTTGTTTTTTGGTGTAGGCATCCAGGCCCTGGAGCATAAAAGTGATAGACCGCTGCGGGCCTTCCTGATTGATTACATAAGTGAGCTGGATAATGATGTCAGCATTGGCCGTTCTTTGCAAAATATCGATCGGGCTCTCTATCAGATTGCTGCCTGCTTTGCTGCTCATCATCGACACTTCTGCACTTTCCTGCTCCATGTTTTTGATAGCGGTTTCTAAGTTCACCAATGGAAATCCCCTATCCGCCATCAGGGTATTAATTTTACCAATGGTCATCAGCAGGTCGGTTTCGTTTTGCAGGGCCAACTTGTAATCGGGAATGGTTTTTAAGGTACCCATTTCATCAAAAGTAGCTGTATAACCGTTTTTGATACACCAATTATCACTCGGCACCACCATTAAAGTTGGTTTTTTGGCCTGGCCAAAAAGGGTGGTCCATGCGACCATTATCAACAGGATGAAAATTTGTTTTTTCATTTTGAGTCTATTTTAGTTTTAAAAGCCCTGACCCAGTTTTTTAATGATACCTGCTGCTTCCAATTCCTGTCGCAAAGCTGCATGACGGATTGACATTACAGATCCTACCTTGTATTCTTTGCTGGTCATCTTGATGCGATCCACCGTTCCGTCATTGGCCATCGAAACAAAGCTGAGGTACCTGCCACCATCTGTAAAAAAGGTATTAAAAAACTCTCTGTGCAATTCCTCTGCTCCCGGTTGAGTTACCAATGGTCGGGTCATACAACCTGGCTTGCCGGCATTGATGCCTTTAAACATCACGGCATGGACCGCATTTTTTCTGGCCTGGTAAGCTGCTTGTTCAGGGTCCGTGCCAAAGCCCCAAACCTTGACCAGCTGCGTACCATCCATACCAGTACCCATACATTCTATTTCATAGTTGCCACTGACATAGCCCGCCATCACTGCGTCTTTATTCACTTTTGATGTTTTGCAAGCAGTAATGACAACTAAAAACAACCCAATTGCGATAAAATTTAAACCTGATTTCATAATATTATTAATTTATAGAATTAAAACATAAACCTGATGCCGGCGGAAATACCGGGCTCGATTCTGTCTTTAAAAAATTCGTCGTAATCATAAGATTCTGTAACTCCGGTACTCTCATTTTTCACCTGTGTTTTAAAAATGATATTGTATTTATAGGAACCCATCAACTGAAATGATGGTGCCAAATGGATGCCCAGACGCAAACCCATTTCTGCGTAACTGGTCTCAAAATTTAATTTTTCATCTTCTACTGTCCAATTGGTAAATTCAATGCCGTATCCTAGATAGGGCTCAAAAAACACAGCACTCATCAAATAAACATCTTTGCCAATACCCAAACTTACCCGGGTAAATTCAAAGGGCTTTTCTTTCAGATCCGGATATTTTTTATTGTCATAGGCCCCTTCCACATAGACCAGCAGAGAAGTCAATCCTTTGCCCGACTTACCGGCAGGCACCATACCTCCCATCATTTTTGAAATAAAATATTCCATTCTGCCCGTATATCCGGCCATGCCATCGAGGGTATAGCCCAAAAATAAATTGAGCCCTGCATCATTTTTTTGTTCCATGAACATACCCATGTTGTCAACCTTGCCTCCAAATATTTTATAAAATTCAGAAGCTTCACTTTGACCGGTGGTTACTTGTCTGTTGTCTGCTACCTTCATTGACTTCACTACTGCCACTCGCTTTTTAAAAAGGGTGCCATCCTTTCGCTGCTGGTTTTCATAAATAAAATATCGTTGATCAAATGACAAACCTTCTTTTTTACCAATCTTAGCTGAAATGGGCTTGGTTTTGCTTACCATGGCCTTTACCCTGAATGCTTCATTGGTAGATTCCATTTGAGGGGTCACTTTTTCCATGACATCAAACAAAAGGCGTTGGACCAATTCTTCTTTTGATTTTTGTTTTTTTAATCCTGCCAACTGATCCGGGTTGTACTGGGTAACTTCAGCCTCTACCCGCTGATTGGCTATAGGTATCCACTTAAAAGTAGCTTGGTCAAAGGCGTTCATCTTTATTTTTAAATCTTTATCCCCTTTACCAACCCAGTAGTTTTTGAAAAAATCAGCGGCTACTGCTTCACTAAAATCAAGTCGAAAAAGATAAGACTTCGCTTTTACCTTATACCCATTGCTGGTTCTGCTTTTGGCATCTATGTTCTTACTATCATAGTATTCATCCATGGTCATGATATCAAAATAATCATACACCAGAACGTACGATTGATTGACCAGTTTCAGGCCCATATCCATCAAAACAGTCTCTCCTCTTTTGGAAGCCGTAGCCGCCAGAAAATCGTTGTCATTGGCATTGTACAAGCCCCTTTGTTTGAGCACCTCTACATTAAAACTTCCATCTGCCTGCCTATTGAACCAGGTGGCTAAAATCTGTTGGGCTACTTTTTGTTCCTCCAGCATTTTAATGATAAAGTCTGAAGGCATGTACTGCAAAAACTCAGGCAACTCAGCATTGACCGGTCTTTGAACTCCTGCCATCAAGATTACAGGTTTTTGTAGTGGATTGTTATAAAATTTTTCTGGCGGCTGCAAGGATGGAAATTGCGCCATCAAGGTGTTACTGTGTTTTCCATTAAAATCCACCGCCATAAGGGTAAGTGAATTTCTTGCATATTCAGGCTGAGCCAAAATAGGGGTCAGCGCAGTGACGAGCAGACCAAAAGTCAGTAAGAGTTTCATTTTTTTCCATTTATGTTACATTACAAAAGAAAATGGATTTTGTCCAAAATGCACATGACCCAAATCATTTACATTTTTGACTTACAACTTCAAATGCAGAATATTACTCCTAAAATTTTTCCGAAGCCTCTTTCCATTTTTTATTTTTTTTAGTGTATTCATATTCTATAGCTTCCTTTTCCATAACCGGATGTGAAATTTTACAAAATGCAGTGTATGCGTCTAATTGCTTCTGTGAAACACCAATTTGTATTCTCTTCTCAGTTAACTGCCATTTAACCACATACATGGTTTTGCTATTCATCACATCAAAGATGGAAGGGAGTTGACCACACTGCTTCTTATTGCCATACTTTTCAGAAACAATCCGGCAAAGATTGTCATATTTGCTTTGTAGGCGGGTCTCATAGTAGATAGCCTTTTCCGGTTCAGAATGGATATAGATGGCATACAATTGACCCTTATTATTAAATGAGTAGGTAAAATGATAGGTATAATGCACAAGTCTTTGCTTTTTTGCATTGCAAGCCTCTACCTCCGTTTTTGACATGCCAAATTTTACCATTCCATAGGCAAAGCTTGTCTCCACCTGATCCACTGAATTTTTAGATGTATCGCCATTAACTTCAGTAGTATTTATTTCCAGAACCAGGCGCTCATTGGAAGGATTCATCTTTTCAATTGTTTCAGGCGATATCAAAGCCGTTGATGGTTGTTCTTCAACTGGGTTGGCATGAGTGTCAATCTTATCTGAAATGCATGATCCCAAACTCAATAGGATAATAAGCAACAAAAAACAAAAAGAAGAATTCAGTGGTTTCATGTCTACTTTTTGAGTCTCCGTAATGTAATACCATTTATCTTAAAAAGAAATGATGATGGTCATATAAGCAGGCAACTCCGGTTACGGGAATTTTTTGAAAATGGAGTTAAATTACGACTGTTGAATAAAATAGGAATCAGGATGCGTATGTACCTACTTTTATGGGGGGCGTTAATGCTTTTTGCCTGCAGCAAAAAAAACCCTCATTTTAATGAAACAAGACAGGCTGACCTCTATCTGAATTCGGGTAAGGTGTATTACTATAAAGAGTATTCAAGACCTGCATCATTAATTAATGCAGAAAAGGAACTTACCCGGTCTAATTCTCCCAATGGAGGCATTCAAATAAAAGAAATTTCTGAGACTAAAATACAGGGAGTACTGCTTTCATACCCAATGGACTGGAACTCCAGCACCGGAATTAAAATTAAGGCAAGTGAAGAAATGAAAAAACCCATGAACGCTATCTTTGAGGTGGTAAAATCAACCAATGGATACAAGGTAACGGTTCAAAACATGTGGTTTACCAATGATTGGAAACACACCCAACAGGAAAATGTAGTACTTGAAAAATACATCATTGATGAAAAAGGGTTTTCATTCAGAAAAGACCAAAACACAATTAGAATCATCCAGCACATTTGTCAAAGACTCGAATCCCTGTTTTTGCTGAATACAATGGGTGTTGACCAGCGGTTTTAGTGGGTTATATGAAAAAAATGCGCCATGAAACATCGCGGCGCATTTGTCGGTTGACCGACTCATTTAATGATCTGTAAAAATGAATGAACTGTAACTGTGCTTGTCTTTTTATTTACTTATTGAAAGGATACTGAATTCTATTATCGTTGTATTACAAATTGTTCGGAGGTAACAGGCAGCCCTTTTTGAAAGGTAGAAATGGAGTACACCCCGTTGGGAAGGGAGGAGGTGCTTACTGTGGTTCCGGTTGCCCTTTGATCCAATAAACATAAGCTAGTTACGTCTTTTCCTGAAAGATCATAGATCTTATAACTTAGTTCATTGGCATCGTCTACTCCATGTAGATTATAATATAGTTGATCTGAAGCCGGATTAGGGAAGAGGGTGGTTACAATGTCAGCAACAACTTCTGCATTGGAAGATGGGGCTGAAAGGCTATCGGCATCAAAAAACAAACCGGTAAATGCGGTTACCTGTTCATTGAGATTGGCCAATAAAAGGGGAGCCGATCTATTGCTTCTGTAATAATACAACCTGTTTCTCACATTGGTGCGTTGACCCTGTTGTTGTCCAAAGGCAGTTAACAAATTAGCAGGTGCGGGCAGCCCATTGAGATAAAAACTATCGATCTGGTGTTGAAAACTTAATAATACCAAAACATCATAGGAAGGTGATGGTCCATTAGGCGTATATACTCTCATTTTGCCCCAACCGGTAACTGTATCTTCTCTCACCACATTGGCTACGTGTTGTACGGGTGCATAATTGAGGCCAAAGGCAGGCACGTTGATTTTAAATTTGGCCACCCTCCTGGAAACCGATTGGTGGCTGTAACCTTTGGTAACGGGGAAGTCAAGAATCACCCTGGGCTTTGATAGAATATACTTTTGCTCTTCAAAAATGATGCTGTCTTTGGGATTGCCGGTCACCCCTCCCTGACTATAAGCCTGTGCTGGGATGTGGATGCCGTTTTCATGAAAGCCATTTTCATTGGTGCTGTAGTAATAATTGAGCATGTACCCAAGTCCGTTGATGCTCATGGTAGCTTTAGAATAAGCATCACAATCATTCTTAAAATAATTGTCGGTCACATCAAAATACTCAATCACACCTGCCGGACTGGTGGGCGTGGTGTCGAGGAAAATCTCTATGTTTTCACCTGAAAAAGGTAGACTTCCCAATTCTGTAGTACTGGTTACCTTATAGGTTTGGATCTTAGGAAAATTTCCGGCATCAAGTGTTATCTGTCCAACCAGCTGGCCAGCAGTGAAAAAAATTAATAAGCAGGGTAAAATTCTGAGTCTCATTGTCTATGGTTTTGATGAGACAAAATAATTACATCCCGGCTCCGCCGGCAATAGTGGTTAGCCACTATTCAACCCTATCCATCTTTGACAGTGACTTTTAAATCTAATGAATACGATGTTTCATGCATCTGTTAAAGCTCGTTTTGAAGCCGCATTGAAAATTTTAACAAGCTGTTCTTGCCTTCCAATTTCAGTTTTTTAGTAATGTTTGACCGATGATTATCCACCGTATTGGGCGACACAAAAAGTAAGTCGGCAATTTCTGCGCTGGTCCTTCCCTCACTGATGAGCTTAAGAATCACTTTTTCAGTAGGTGTGAGTAAGGTTTTTACCATTTGCAATTCCTCACTCAGGGCTTCATCTTGAGTGTTTAAAAAACCTTTAAACTGAGGACTCACAAAGGTATTCCCTTTATCAACTGATACAATGCACTCCAACAACTCTTCAATGGCGTTGTCTTTGAGCAAATATCCCTGAACCCCTGATTGCATGGCATCCTGGAAAAAAGATTTGGTCTTGTGCATGGTCAAGAGGATGATGCGGGTCTGGTGTTTTTCACCCAACACTTTTTTTGCTACATCCAGGCCACTCAATATGGGCATTTCTATGTCGAGAATGGCAATGTCGGGCCTGAGGGCAATGATTTCCTGATAGGCCTTCATTCCATTTTCGGCATGGGCAACGACCCGAATATTGGGCATTTTGGAAACGGCATCAATAACCCCGCTCCTAAATAAAGGATGGTCATCTGCCACTATAATATTTAACTGACCCATTTTATCTACTCAATTGTTTTGTGAAATATTTTGAACGTATAAAGGTTAAAACAAGGGAACTACCACCACACTCTTAGTGCCATGCCCCGGTTGCGATTCAACTTTAAAGCTGCCATTCAGAATCCGGGCTCTTTCCTGGATATTGAGTATGCCAAATGAGGTGTTGGCTTTTTTTTGAACCACATCAAAATCAAAGCCCTTGCCATTGTCCTGGACCTGGAGATAAAATTTACCCTGGATCAATTCTCCCGTGATGCGAATGGAACTTGCCGCCGCGTGTTTGAGCGTATTGCTAATGCATTCCTGGATGATTCTGTACAAGTTGATTTTGACATCTTGACTGACCATTTGTTCGCGGGGTAACTGAATGTCGCTCGACACAAAAAGATGGGTGCTTTCTCTCACCTTATCACATAGTGATTCCACAGCGGTGCTGAGTCCATACTGATTGAGCTGATTGGGGTAAAGGTCTTTAGAGATATTGCGCACTTCTTCGAGCGATTGGTCAATGCTTTGGTCGAGTGGGTCTGTATTGAGGCCGTGTTTATGAATGTAGTTTTTGATGAATAAAATATTTTGCCCAATGCTGTCATGCAACATCTTGGCTATATTTTGTCTTTCATCTTCAATGGATTTGATCTGCTGTGCTGAAAATTGCTGCCTGAGTTCCTTTTCGCGCTTGTTTTTGCGGTGATTGATGTAGAAAAGAATGGCAATAATGAATGAAATCAGCGCAATGATCCAGGCATAAAGCTGTTTGATTTTTTCGTGTGCCAGGTTGGTTTCAAACTCCAGTTCACGAATGGCTTCCTTTTTTTCATTCAACTCATAATATCCCGACATAGCACTCATCTTATTGGCATAATCTTGCCGATAAACTGAGTCTTTAACTTCCAAATAAAGCTTGTGGTATTGCAGTGCCTCTTTCCAATTTCCTTTTGCTTCATAGATGGCGCTTTGGTTTTTATAACAATCGTACAACCAGTCATTGCTCCCCATTTCTTTGGCAAATGTTATGGCCTTGGTCACATAAGGCTGGGCTTCGTCGTATCTCTTAAGGCCAATGAGGATTTCACCCAGATGCTGATGAATGGCTGTTTTATTTGACACGTTTTCTTCCACAAAGCGATACTTCAACATTTCCTTTTGGTAGGTCAAAGATTTTTCAAAATCCTCAACGTGGGCATAACAATTGCTAAGATTGTCTAATGTGTAAACAATGATTTCCTCATCGCCATTTTTTTTGGCCAGATCAACACTCTGGTGACAGAGCCAAATGCCTTCTTTGGTCTTTCCGATTCCCACCAACTCAAGCCCAATTTCAGAATTGATGCGAATGGAATCCGTACCATGGCCTGCCTTAATAGCCGCATTTTTGCTCTTTCTGAAATAATCCAGGGCCTTTTCATGATCCTCCATTTGAAAACTCATCTGCCCCAGGTTGAAATACAAGGGTTGCAAAAAATTATATCTTTTTTCACTCTCATATTTAGGCAACAGGTCGTATACTGCCTTTTGAGAAGCATCAAACATGCCCAGATTGTTAAAAACCTGGGCCTGGGTCATAAGAGCACTAAAAACCAGGGAGTCTATGCCGGTCTGGCGAGCTGCCTTTACCAATTCTTTGGCTTCTTCTACTACCCTTGCCGGCTTTGACTCAAGGTCTTCATTGACGATAGAGTCAAGTCGGTAGTATTCGCGCAGATCCTGAGCTATTAAGCAGTCAAAGCAGAAAACCAATAAGGCAATGGTCAAAAGTCTTCTTTTCACAAACATGATAATTCAATTCAGGGATGAAAAATATCACATTTATCAGATATAAGGGATAGTGGTTAGTGACTATTTACTTGAATTCTAATGATAAGTTTATATTAGCCATTAGATTTTATCCTCTATATCAATATATAATCCGGACTAAAAAAACAAAGTCCTTTGTTTTGCAGCAAAGGACTTTGTACGATATTCTGAAACTTAATTTTTTTTAAGCTCAAAAGATATTTAATTCCCCGGACTCAGCAAGCCATTATTAATGATATTGCCACTAAATGAACCCGTACCCTTTATGGTTCCCAGGTTGATTAAATTGGCATTGCATTGAATGGTGCCCAAATTGGTAATGACGTTGCCAATCGGATTGGTCACATCGTTGTTGATGTTGATAACGATCATAAAGTTGGCTGGAATCATATTGGGTGGGACACAACCACCCAACCAGGTAGACGGTTGATCAAAAGGACCCGAATTGATGGTGAGATAAAGCGAAACATTGTTGTCAATAAAACCATCACAATCATCATCCAGGTTATTGCATATCTCAGCTGCTCCGGGATTTATATTGCCATTGCTATCATCACAATCAATGCCCAGCATGTTTGTGTTTTTATAACCCATACCCGGACTAGCACATTGGATAACTGACATACCAACATAATAATTATCATTGTCGGCATCCAGGTACCAGACAGTATTTGGGTTCAACGTTGCATTTGAATCATCACAATCTGTATTGTCAAGTACAAAGCCAGTGGCACTGCAATACCTCGTATCTCCCATTGGATCGCCAAAGCCATCGTTGTCAGTGTCTGCATAATAAACCGGACTTGTAGCTTGCGTGGGTATTTCCAAAGTCCAAGCATTGATTGTTCCTCCATCTAGGTTAAACAGATCCTGAACAATCAAGGTCCAGGTTCCATTGGGGTCCTCTCCATCAAAGGCTGTTAAGGGTTGAAATGACTGGTACGTTCCATTGTTTGTTGGCGGACAAGGAAAGCTGCCATAGGCATTGCCAGATTCTGAATCAAAATTAATTATAATGTTGTCCTGACTGCCACATGGACGATCCATTAACACAATTTGTGTTCCTGACGGACTTTTCAAGCTTATAATCAAATCATCAATAAAAGTATGTGAGATGTTGAGACTATTTACGTTTACATCGGTTATCAAACCTACATGGCCGGAAATCGTAATTGTTGAAACTACGGTATTAGCCCCTGCAGCTGGAATGACAACCGGAACATTGGTTGATGTATAAAAAGCCGGAGTAGAAACATCAATGATGTTGTCACAATTTTCATCTATGCCATTGCAAATTTCAGCAGCACCTGGATTGACATCATAATTATTATCGTCACAATCTCCTTCACAAACAGTATATCCGTCGTTATCCTGGTCAAATCCTTCGTCGATCTGACCATCACAATTGTTATCAATTTGATCACAAATCTCAACGATGCCCGGATGAATCTGATCATTAAAATCATCACAATCCCCTAAAGCTACAGTATATCCATCTAAGTCGATGTCATCTGGATTAAGAGCTGCAGCTACTGCTCTATTGGCATTAACCCTCCCATAGCCCATTTCGTTTGTCCATGAGCCATTGGGTTGGCCTGGTGTATAATGTGCATACGTATAACTGCCGGCTTTGTCGCAAGTCCCTTCCAAAACAGCCCTTACCTGGGTAAGTGTCAACGAAGGATTGGCTGATAAAATCAAAGCTACTACACCTGCTGCATTGGGACAGGCACTAGACGTACCATTGAAGTCGGGAACATAATCTCCAGATTGGTAACCACCGGCACCTGATATATCTGTGGTTTGGATTTTCACTCCGGGGGCAGTGACATCCAGATTGGTTCCAAAATTACCGCCCCACCAGTTTTCGAGGTCACAGGATGAAGGCGACTTTCTTTGATCACACATGCTACTTGCTCCAACAGCAATGGTTTGAGGGTTGGCGGCAGGATTTGAAACGCTGCCGTTGTTATTTCCGGAGGCAAATAAGACCACTGCACCTAAGCCACCCCGTCCACTCGTTACTGCACCATTGATGGCAGAGTTGATGGGAGCACTTACGCTACCGCCTCCCCATGAGTTGCTGAGTACATCTGCCCCATTCATCCAGGCCCAGTTGATACCATCAGCTAACCATGTGTCTGTAGTAGAATTACCCACAAATACCTGTACTGGTATAATTTTACAAGAATAGGCAACACCGGCGACCCCTAAATTATTATTACCCGAAGCGGCAACAATTCCGGCACAAGCAGTACCGTGGGGTTCGTTTCCAAATCCAACTGAATTGCCTGCCGACCCGTTTCCGGAAGCACCAAAGCCGGGCAACAAATTAGAAGCCAAATCAGGGTGGGCCAGATCTACCCCTGAATCAATGATCGCAATCTTTATGCTGGCAGATCCGGTGGTAGTTGTCCATGCTTCAAAAACATCCATGTCTGCATCTACTGTTCCGGCAGGCGTTGAATTGCTGCCGGTATTGTTGAGTGCCCATTGTGCATTGACTAATGGGTCATTGGTTGTATCCAACAAATTGAGGTACAAAAAGTCAGGTTGAGAAAACTCAAACAGGCCTTTTTCAAATAAGCCATTGGCTACATCTATGGCATCACCGCTTGCATTCTCCGGAAGTTCCAAGTGATACATCAATGGGTCAAAATCATTCTGACGAATATTGATTAAACTATATTCTTGGGCATATTGCAGCATCCTGCTTTGATCGGAAGCAACCTTAAGCTTAACGATTACCTTATTAATACACGCCTGGTCTTTGCCTCCATTCCAATTTAAAACAGGGGAGGTAAAAACGATATCTTGATTGGCATTAAGAGTATTGATCGCATTTTTTGCATTAACATTGCCATTTTTAATCTTCATGACGTACACATCAAGTGGCTCAATGTAAGATTCCTCTTCCATTACGACATTGTTGCGGTTGGCAGCCAAAACATTTCTGCGACTTGTTTCCGAAATACCTGTCTTAAATTTAACGATCAATCTATCGGGAGAAGCCTCCATGTAAATTTTCTCGCCGCTTGCGGTATAGTAGAATTTTTCACCATTCTTTTGGGCTATGGATTGGAAACTTAAAAATACAAATGCACCTATTGCAAGTGTCCATTTCCTGAGAAAATTAGGTTTGGTTTTCATTGTTTTGATTGGTTTGAATAGATCAAAAATACTTTTGAAGTGCCCAAAAATAAGGAAATCATTATAAACGATTTACGTTTACAAATATGTAATTTATTGTTATATATATGTTTCTGGTTACATACATATTAATCAATAATTATCCTTTGCAAGAGGGAATTAAAAAGCCTAAAACCACACTGTAAAATTAGAAATCAGCCACAAAGCAGACTTGCTCGCTTCTCCATCTGTATTTCGATACTGCTCTGTATCAGAGAAAAATTTTCTTCCTTCCAATCTAAAAAGGGCATTGTCTTTCAACTTATAATCGATGCCCAAAGCTGCACTACCGGTGCTAAACTGACCTATCCCATTTAGCGAAGTAATCTGGACCTGGTCTTTGTCTTCAAAATATTCCAGTCTGCCGGAAACGGAAAAATGTTGGCCCCATTTCATTCTTCCAATCACATTGGCCTGCCACCAGTAATGATTACTGGTTTTACCATTACCTTCTTTTGTTTTTTGATTGCCCCCATACACGCAGGTAGTAAGGGTAAATCGGCCACCAGGATTGTGAATCCAATACAAATCAGTAAAGTAGCGGGTGCCAAATTGAAGATTAGAGGGTGAAGATTCGTCTCCGATATAGGTATTCCAGTTGATCAGGTTTTGATCATCGGGGCGGTACTCCAGCTGGCTGCCAAAGGCCAGGTGATCATTGTTGTCCTTAATTTGCTGCCATCCATTTAGCAGGTATAAATAAGCTGTTACTTTTGGGGATATAGGCATTGTCAATTTAACCCCTGAAAGATAGTAAGGCACATACTCTGGTGCCAGACTTCGGGTGTACATCAAATGGTCTTTGCTAATGGCACTCTCATTGGTGTAAGGAGAACCCAAGATCCCGGCATCAAGCCAAATGCCTTTCGTTTTTGATAGCGCTACTCCGGCAGACGCCTCTACCAAATTTTTAAACCCTGCATCTTCATTGGCATAGTTGGCTTGCATATAGGTGCCAAAACCGGGTACCAGATGCACCCTGAGGTCTTCAGTGCTATATTTGAGATCCAGGTACGCCAGGTTGACAGAAAGCTCCTTATTGCTGGCCATACTCACAAAATACGGCATGTCTTTTTTAGAATCAGGCCCAGATTGCCAACCATAATATAGATCCAGATAGCCACCAATGGTCAAAGGATTGGACTTGGGGCTAGCCATGGCATCAGATAAACTGGGAATGGTAAGTTGTGCCATCATCGTAAATGACACAAAGAGGCAAATACAAAATACACTAATTTTGACCCAGACTTTCATGCCAACAAAAATAACTATTTTCCAATGTTCTGGAAAATATTTGCAAAGATGCAGTGCAAGTTCTTTTTCTAAAGCTTCCTTAACTGCTGAAGCTTATATCCATTTTGTCTAATATTCTGCTCAATTAACAACATTGGATTGATTTGATGCATAAGTAATCACTTTTATGATTAACCGACAAATTGAGGTGCTTCAACTCCAAGTTGCCAAAGACATACTACAAATCTAATTGAAAGTTCCGTGCAACTTACCATCAGGTATTTTTCTTACTCAGGAGATTTGCACTTACAAAAGGAATCTATTTAGATTTTATTGCTAATGCGCTACTTAATTTTTGTAACTGAAATTATTTCAACTTTGCCACTGCCTTCAAAAATGTTTTTATTGCTAGCACTGGATAGTACTATATCAATATTGTCAAGTTTCAATGTTTTAGTATCACTCAAAATGAAACTGCCGTTTGACAAATTATGATCAAAGCTAATAACGGGTCTCAACGAATTCCATCCTGAAATCATGGCATCTTTGCTGACCAAGAGGGGTGAAGTTAAATAAGAAGCGTTTATTGCAGGTGATCAAAAATAATTGTTCAACACAAATATCAAAAAACGACAATATATCCTACTTTTGTTACAAGCAGAGAATTAGAAAACTGATAAAAAAATCATGAGTGTTTTAAAAATTGGGGTTGTTAAAGATGAAATCATCATAGCTGACAATTTGTGCAGCATGCTCAGGAACATTGGCTACGAGCCCTCTGAACCTGCCAATACCTATAAATCTGCCATTGAAATGGTGGAAGAAGAAAAGCCCGATCTGGTCTTACTGGACATACAAATTATTGGTACAAAAGATGGCATTGATATTGCCCACCAGTTGAAAAATAAGTACCATATTCCTCACATATTTCTTACCGCCAATAGTGACATGGCCACTGTCAAAAGGGCAAAAGAAACGCAACCCCTGGCTTTTCTGGTAAAACCCTTTTCTAAAGAAGATTTGTATACTACCATTGAAATTGGCTTCCATAATTTTATAGAAAAAAATCAAGCCCCATCTGAAATTCAGGATAAGGTTCTAAAAGAAGTGATTTATGTAAAAGAAGGTGCCTTCTTTCATAAAATAAACATCAGCGACATCTTATTCCTGGAAAGCAATCATGTCAACTTGATCATTCACACAGCTGCAAAAAAAATGGTGACAAGAAATGCATTACAAAAAATAGCTGAGGAACTGGATCCTAAAATTTTTATCAGGGTTCACCGGAGTTTTATAGTCAATATCCATCACATACAAAGTTTTAATTCAGAAAGCATCATAATCCAGGAAACCACAATTCCTTTAAGTAAAAATTGTAAGGCTGATTTAACTAAGGCTTTAAATGTAAAACTCTGATTTTAAAATTGAATATCTTAAAACCACCGAGATGGAATACCTCCAATCTATGGTTACTTCATATCTGATAGGGAGCATTTCGCATCAGTTTTAAGCCCATTCACATCAAATCGACAAAACAACCTCCTGCCCTCTCTACTTTTGCGTAAGTGGATAAAGGACCTTATCCCGATTTTACTTCCGTTGCTTACATAGACCAACTGTGATGCCTTTAAAAATTTGTGTGGTAGAAGACAATATAATCGTAGCAGATTTGCTTTGCTCCGTGTTGCTACATTTTGGGTATTCGGTCACAGAGCCGGCCTTATCCTACAACATGGCCTTGCTCATAATAGAAAAAGAAAATCCCGATTTGTTATTGCTGGATATTGATTTGTCAGGAGAAAAGAATGGAATTGACCTGGCCTGGAAGCTTAAAAATGAGTTACATCTTCCTTTTGCATTTGTTACTGCCCAAAGCGACAATGCTACCTTTTTAAAGGCCCAGGAAACCGATCCCTTTGCCTATCTTTTGAAGCCTGTTGATCAGGAATTGTTGGTCAATTCAATAGAATCAGGATATCAGCAATTTTTTAAGCATTCAACTTATGGTTAATGGAAAACTTTCCAATTATCAGGACAAGAGTAAAAACGAAACCAGGTAATCATAGTAAATCTTTGTTCAGAACAATAAAAACCTATTATAGAACAAAATTAGTGGATTTGGTAACAAGCTGAAAAATGCAGGCAAATCAACTCCTAATTTTATGATGATTTAATTCAAAATTACTGTTTAAGCACAATCAACACAAAATAGAGCCATGGTTCCTTCCATTCAAAAAAATCAAACCACCATCAATGGAAAACAGGAAAGGCCTCAACCCCTTAGGGTAGCCAGCCATCAACCCGTGCTTAGATATCCATTGGATCAGGATCAATTAAATAAGGGCAGGCAAAACCCCAAGAACCGATCCAATCTTAGAGTCATTAAAAACAAAACAAAAGATGGCGTAAAAATTGAAGACTTCAGAAATATAACCAATCAGTTTTTAAGCCAAGCCCTGAGCAATGAAGAAATGTTATCCATGTGGCATAACCTGCTAGAGGTTCAAAAAGAACTCCAATTTAAAGTTAACCTATACGCCAATGATAAAAGATTAATAGAATCATCCCCCAGCCAAACAGCACTGACACAAAACCCTAAAATTGAAAATCCATTTTTACAAAAATTAAACACCCATCTTCTTCCTTTGATCCACGAAACCGATCTGGATGTGGCCAGAGTTTGCAGCCTGTTAAAGATGAGCAAAACCAATCTTTTTACAAAACTAAAGGCTGCCACCGGGCTATCCATTAGTTTATATGTAAGAAAGCTCAAACTCATCAAAGGAAAAGAAATGTTGCTCACCACCAGTTTAACCGTATCCGAGATCGCCTATCAAACCGGCTTCAATGACCCCAAATATTTTACCAGGGTATTCAGCTCAGAATATGGAATTTCTCCAAAAGAGATGCGAACAATTCAATAACCTTGTCCTCTAGAACATCTGGATCGTTGCATAAAATTGGAGGTGATCCCTAAAGTAATTTTTACTATTGATTGTTTATAAAGTAATTTTTATCCATAACCTAAGCACTCAATGGTTTATAAAGGAAACAACTTTATAAAATATTGTTTTCTTTTTAAATCTTTGGTTGGAAACAATTAATTTGTCGAGATTATCATCTATCCATGCATTCACAGACTATAAAAATTTCTCAGTATTTACCCTGATATATGCTCGGGGTAAACACAGATTTTACCCAGGTTTTTTCCTGTGAAGGTATTGGTGTACATGTGCTGTTCGTTATATAATCGACAATCAATTTCAAAAATATATAAAATTAACAGCCATGAAACTAAATTCAATTTTTGGACAACTTCTGGTGGTTCTCTTCATTTTTGCTCTTATTGCATGCAACAAGGAAGATAACTCTTCAGAAAACGCGAAAGGAGAAGTTGAAATAAGCATCACTGATGCCCCGGTAGATGATCCTGGCATTAAGTCAACAGTAATCACGGTCACGGGACTGGAATTAGATGGTACCAGATTCAACTTTGACAATGAAGTGCAGCTTGACATTATGGCATATCAAAGAGGCAATACCAAGATTTTGTTCACTGAAGAAATTCAGGCTGCCAGTTACTCTTCTCTTGCGCTGATCTTAAAAGCTGGTGAAAAAAATGGACACCCTGCCTGTTTTGTTGAAACCAAGGATGGAGTAAAACATGATTTGTTTACCGGCATAGGTGGCGAGGTAAAGTTTAATACTTCAACCAAAACGATAAAAGTAATGGAAGGAAGCAAAACCAGTATTGTCCTTGACTTTAATGTCCGCAATGCCATCCGGTACAGCACAAATACCGGTAGCGACAAGTACAATTTTAACGCTGATTTTGATAGTATTATCCGTGCAGAGAACACCAGTACTTCCAAAGTCATAAGTGGAAAAGTAGCAGATCCTTTGTCTCTGGGAGGAAGTCGCATTGTAGCCTATCTGTACGTGAAAGGTGAATTCAACAAACAAGTTGAAACGAGTGTGTCAGGCAGCAATGGAATTATGTTTGAAAATGCACTTTCCAGTGATGCTGTGGATGCATCTGGTAATTTTTCCTTCCACTTTATTCCTTCTCAAAAATATGAAATTGTCCTTGTAGGATATGAAAATATCGACAGCGATTCAGAATATGAAGTGAAGGGATTTCTTACCACCAATATCCTGGGTTCACTTGGTATTGAGATAGATGCCCTGGCTTCCGGAAACGTGAATACTAACCTTACCATCACCGGGTTTCTTGGAATTTGATCAGAAAATTTCTTATGCTTAAAAAAGGTATTATGACATACATTGGTTTTTTTAACAATAAATAAAGTGTACCATGAAATCAACCTATTTTTCAAATCTCGTCTTGCTTCTATTTTCTGCCACCTTACCATTATTTGGTTGTTTAGATGAAAATAAATTCCACACTACCAAGCCCCAGGCTGGTGAACAGATTTATTCCAAAACTGTGAGTGTTAAAGCGGATTTTGATAAAGAAAAAAATGCAGAGCCAGCTGTTATCCCCTTGGCTCCTATTAATAAACTGGCTTTAAAATATGGCACTTCAACCAGGGTGTACAGACCCAATGAAGTAGACCGTATACCCCTGTTTAGTTCTACTTGTTTACAGGAAGAAAATGCCGCAGAATGTTCTTCGGAAAAACTCAGCAAATACATTGTGTCTCATATAAACTATTCTTCAAAAGATGTTTCACGTGGCAATGAAGGACACGAATTGGTGCATTTTGTTGTTGATAAAGATGGATCTGTTATGCACACAAAAATCGTTTCTACTCTAAATAAGAATTGTGAAAATTGCAAGCAAGCTGTATTGGAATTATTTGATAAAATGGACAAATGGGTTCCCGGCCGTAAAAACGGTAAAAATGTAGCTGTAGAACTTTCTGTACCCATAAGATTTGAAATCGAGTACTAATTGCTTATAAACCCAGTTGACGGCAATTAAAAATTATTGCCATCTTTAGTCCGCCCCAAGCCGGGGCGGACTTTTACTTTTCAACTATATTATAATTTTTGAACAGCTACTTCGCTTTACGAGACCAAAGTTTAATAAACCCTACTGAACTGATGTTTTAATATTGATCCTATGAAACAGAAATTCAGGTCGACACCATTGTCAAAACTATGAAATAATATAAGCATCAAAAGGATTAAATATGATTTTACTTCCCAATACAAAACCTCGAAAAGATCGAATCCAACAAGTCTTCACTAGATATAGATC
>CALMSX010000020.1 GCA_937872515.1 uncultured Bacteroidota bacterium | reverse complement strand
GGTTCGGCTTTTACTTCTGTGGGTGCTACTACTACGTCAGCCATTTTATGAAGTTTATTATTTTTTCAATGATTGAAAGTAAGGGAGATAAACACTAATACCCTTGGTTAACATGTTGGATACACCTGTAGATGTAATGGTAGCGCCGGAAATGGCATCAACTTCATGTTCAGGATGCTTTAAGCCCCCTTTGACCACCTTTACAGATACATATTGTCCGTCCTGCATGATTTTTTTATCGTGGAAAGATTTAGGGAAGCTCGCATTGTCCTTGATTTCTGCGCCTAATCCCGGAGTTTCTCCAACGTGTCCAAATGAGGCTCCTGCAATGGTATTGAAGTCATCTTTGATGGCAATGGTACCCCAGATTTTATCCCATAATCCATTTCCTCTAACTGACATCAGATAAATATTTCCCTTGTCGGTTTTGTAAATAAACAAAGGATATTTTCTTTCCTTTTCCGGCTTTTTCTCTTCGGCAGCCATATCAATGGATTCTGCATCTGCTCCTTCTACTTTTTTGCCATTGGCATCGATGACCACTTTTTCTACTTTTTCTGCAAAAAGTTTATTTACTTCTGCAGGCGTCATAGTGGTAGGATCCATACCAATTTGGTCTTTGATAGAATTGAGGATCTCTTTTTTCTTGAACACCGCCTCATTTTGTTCGTGCATGGGTTTCAGACCATTCACTACAAAGGCCAAAGATACCGATGATATCAGGGCCATGACCAGGGTGTATACGAGGATGTATTTGTTACTAAACACGGCTAGTTCTTTTTTTAATGTTGGATTGAACAATAAAATAATCGATCAGTGGAGCAAACGAATTCATAAAAAGAATTGCCAGCATCCATCCTTCCGGATAGGCAGGGTTCAATACCCGCACTATGAGGCCAACCATTCCGATAAAAAAACCATAAATCCACTTACCTTTATTAGTACCGCTTGCTGTAACCGGATCCGTAGCCATAAAAGCCATGGCAAAAAGGAAGGATCCCAAAATATAGTGGTAGTACCAAGGCACCATCATAAAGGCATTAAAGCCCCATGCGTTAAATAGCAGTCCTGTAACACCTACACCCAAAACCATACCTGCCATGATGCGCCAGCTGGCAACCCTGGTAAATATGAGGAATAAGGCACCTAAGATGATGAAAGGTTTATTGGTTTCACCTATAGAGCCAGGAATGGCACCCCAAAAAATCTGACCTATTGAGTAATGTTGATTCACTGCCTCCATACCTCCCTGATAAGCCAGGGCTAATGGTGTGGCGCCACTGAAACCATCAACAACAACCGTCCTGGCAGCATCAAATTGAGGCCAGCCAAGGGAACCAAAGATAGAGTTGAAAAAACCGGTATGCCACCAGCCGTATTCTGCAGCTGAACCAGCAGCTAAAGAATCGTAACCAGAAACCCAACAGGTATCGCCTGAAATTTCAGTAGGATAGGCAAAAAACACAAAAACGCGAGCCAGTAAGGCGATGTTCCAAATGTTCATACCGGTACCTCCAAAAGCTTCTTTACCTAATATTACGGCAAAAGTCACAGAAAGAGCCAGTATCCACATCGGAAGATCCGGCGGCATGATTAAAGGTATCAATGCACCTGAAACCAAAAACCCCTCTTCAACAGCATGACCCTTTTTTGCTGCAAATAAAAATTCAATGCCCAAACCTACCACGTGGGTAACGATAAACATAGGCAACATTTTGATGAGGCCGTGTGCCAGCTTTAAATGGAAGGCATCCAAAAATCCCAAATGCTGGCCAGCTGCCACAAAGTGCTGGTGACCTATGTTGTAGGATCCAAATAAATAACAAAGCTGTAAGGCTAAGACCACGTAAACCATCAGTCTTTTGAGATCCATGCCATCTCTGATATGGACTCCCCCTTTGGTAACGGTATTGGGCGTAAACGCGAAAGTAAAAAAGGCATCGTATGCGGTATGCAGCAATGGACTTTTTTTCTTATCCGGTTCTATGCGCTGTAAAAATTGTAATAATCCCATGGGTTATTAGGTATTATATAGTTCTTTTCTAAATGTTATGCTTCTGTTCTCATGTAATCAAGTCCTTCTCTCAGCAACTGTTGTAAGGGCTGCTTGGAAGTACATACAAATTCACACAAGGCCACATCTTCTTCTGACAATTCGTTGATGCCAAGACCTTCCATCATTTCTACATCTTTGGTCAGAATTGATTTAAACAAGTGCTGAGGATAGATGTCCATTGGCAGCACCTCTTCGTATTGACCGGTAACCACAAAAGCTCTTTTCTCGCCGTGGGTATTGGTATTAACGTCAAATTTCATGTTAGGGAAGAGCCCGTTTGGATAGGTTCCTGAAGCCGAAGGTCTGGGACTAAGTGGCATCAGCCAACCAAACATCTCGTAAAAGTCACCTTCCTCAATAACGGTAAGCTGGTCATCTTTTTCGTTCATAAAACCGGTGGCGAAAACTTGTTTTCCAGATAAAACATCACCGGAAATGTAGCGCAATTTTCCATCCGTCACATTGCCTTGTGTCAACTCAGCAACGCTCGCACCGGGGAAGGTACTTACGTACTGTGGTTCTATCACCTCATTTCCCGTAATGGCTACAATGGCTGTGCGTCTCACTTCGCCTGTTGCAAACAATTTGCCAAGGGCAATCACATCTTGTACCCGCATGGTCCATACCTTTTCGCCCGACCTAATGGGAGCAATGTGGTGAATCTGAACGCCAACATTGCCGGCAGGATGTTTGCCTTCAAAGTAATGGAGGTCTGCATTTTTTGCTTTGGTAAAAGCCGAAGAAAGTTGACCGCGGTTGCTGCCATCCAGGCCCAGGTAAACCTTACCTTCTGTGAGCCTGGCCAAAACATCGATGCCGTCTTGAAACGCCTGCTCATTACCGGCAACTATCAAGTTGTTGTCCGGAGCCATTGGGGCCGTATCAAAGGTAGAAATAAATATATTTTTGGGTTGGCTACTCAATTGTGGAACCACATCAAAGGGCCTTTCATTGATCCATGTCCATGCTCCTGTGTCAACTAAAAAGTTCACAAGAGCTGCCCTGTCTGCATCCTTGCCCGGTGCATTAAATTTTTTATACTGCTGGTCTTTATCGGCCAGAATAATGATATCAGCAATCGCTCTTTTGTCTCCTCTGTTGATTTCAATCACCTCGCCACTTACCGGACTGGTAAACTTGATCTCCGGGTGTTTTTTATCGTGGTACACTTCATCACCCGCTTTTACCGTCTGGCCTACTTCTACCACTACTTTAGGGATGGGTGATAAACCGATAAAACTATACGGTTTCAAGGCTACCCTGCTTACGGGCTTGGATATGATCTGACCACTTTTCACTTCTCCATTAATCAGTATGTCAAACCCCCGATTGAGTTTGTGAAGCTTTGATGATTTGGTTTCTCCGGTAAACTGGTTCAAAAATTTAGTGAACCACCCTTCTTCGGAAACCTGAACACCATGTTTACTGGCTTCCATATCGATTAAATTGGCCGTCAATCCTACTAAGGCACTCAGTCCGGCAAGGATGAGAACGCCCAGAATTGAATACATTGCCCAACTGGGCGTGATGGTACCCTGGCCAAAAACCAAAAACGAGTTGAGCATAAAAGCCATTGCCATTATTGCCCTGTATTTGTAGATTTTCAAGAGGATAATTTTGAAGTTTGCAAAATGTACGCAAATATAATTAATGAGGTTTTCCTCTGTAACTTAAGTAACATATATCTTAATATAAGGTTGTTATTTAGATTATGTCTAAACAATTTTTATTTTGGAAATCCCCGTAAATTCCACATTATCACAAAGTAATATTTTGTGTAGACAAGTAGGGCAAATTAATATTTCCCTTTTTTTACAAACGCTTAGGCAGCATTTATCGTCTTAACCGTATCATTATGGTTGTTAGTAAATAGTATTACCCATCGCTTACAGCGTAAATCTAGTAGTAGAAGTCTGCGCCAAAAGCGCAGGTTTTACAAGAAGCCCAAAAAGCTTCGGATTTGATTGGATGAGGGACTGTCGATCAGACGGTCCCTTTCTTTTTACAGGCTTAATCAAGCAAACCGCCACATACACTCATTACCTGTCCGGTAACATAGGTACTCATATCGCTACCCAAAAATATACAGGCATTGGCCACATCGTCGCCCTTGCCCAATCTTTTAAGCGGGATATTGGCCTCATAGGCCTTGCGCTGATCTTCTGTAAGGGCATGGGTCATATCGGTTTCAATAAACCCGGGCGTGATCACGTTGCATCTGATGCCCCTCGAACCAACTTCTTTGGCAATGGACTTACTAAATCCAATGATGCCTGCTTTTGAAGCGGCGTAGTTAGCTTGTCCGGCGTTGCCAAATACGCCAACAACGGAGCCCATGTTGATGATCGATCCTGATTTTTGTTTCAGCATGGATTTGAGCACGTGCTTGGTGAGATTAAACACCGACTTGAGGTTTACCCTGATTACCTCATCCCATTGCTCTTCATTCATTCTGAGCATCAGGGTATCTCTGGTAATACCGGCATTGTTGATCAGAATGTCGATGGCACCAAAATCTGCCAGTACAGCTTCCGTTAATTGTTCTGCCTGCTGAAAATCTGCTGCATCGGATTTATAGGCTTTTGCCTTGACCCCCATGGCCTCTAAACTGGCCACAATGGCCATCGCTCTTTCTTCACTGCTCAGATAGGTAAAGGCAATATTGGCACCCTGGGCAGCATATGCTTTTACAATGGCTTCTCCAATGCCCCTAGACCCGCCGGTCACCAATGCCGTTTTTCCGCTCAACAATTTCATTTTATTCTGTCTTTTATAAGGTATTGCGTGCGAAAGTAGGAAAAAAGCTATATTTACCCACACTTAATTGTAATATTGTTGACTTCAAACTACTCAAAAATGGAATGGACTAGACGCGATATATTGAAAACACTAGGCGGTAGCAGCCTTGGATTGGGATTGGCGGGGCTAAACAAAATAACCCTGGAATACCAACCCGCAACCTTAGGATTTACCCAAATGGCGGCCGGACGCAAAATGACGGCCATTACCTGTGGTGCCGGTAACAGGGGAAATGTGTATGGCAACTATGCCGCCAATTTTCCCGATGAACTGGATATTGTAGGCGTGGCAGAACCCATTCCGTTGCGCCGTCAACGTTATTCTGAAAAACACAGCATCGCCCCGGAAAATCAATTTGTTACCTGGGAAGATGTATTTAAGCGACCCAAATTTGCTGATTTTATCATTGTTACCACACCGGATAATCTCCATTACGGACCGGCAATGGCAGCACTTGAAATGGGATATAACCTCTTGTTGGAAAAACCCATAGCCCAAACGTGGAAAGAATGCAATGATATTTTACAACTGCAAAAGAAAAAAAATGCCATAGTTGCCGTCTGTCACGTGCTTAGGTATGCACCTTATTATAGAAAAGTAAAGGAGGTACTCGACAGCGGCGTACTTGGCCAGCTCATCAGCATCCAGCATTTTGAACCCATTGAGAGAGAACACATGTCTCATTCATTTGTGCGCGGCAACTGGCGGGTGGCAGAAGATACCAATCCCATCATTCTGGCCAAATCATGCCACGACCTGGATATGCTGAGATGGTGGATAGGTAAAAAATGTACCCACATCAATTCTTTTGGCTCACTATCATGGTTTAAATCTGAAAATGCGCCTCCCGGGTCTACCAGTCGGTGTACCGATGGTTGTGCGGTCGAAGCGTCATGCCCTTATTCTGCTTTAAAAATTTACCACAGAGGCAGACGTTATACCTATGCCATGGACCTTCCCACAGAAGAAGACAAAAAAGGAGACGCCATCTTGAATTTGCTCAAAACAGGGCCATACGGCAGATGTGTTTATCGATGCGACAACAATGTGGCGGACCACCAGGTAGTTTCCATGCAATTTGACGGTGGAATCACCGCTGGTTTCAACATGGAGGCCTTTACCAACTATCATGGCAGAAGGACTCGGATCATGGGTTCGATGGGCTGTATTGTGGGAGATGAAGATGTGCTCACCGTAGCCAATTTTGCTACCGATGAAGTTACAGAGTGGTTGACCAAAGACCATTCTACCGGCTCGGGTCACGGTGGTGGTGACTGGGGTTTGATGCGTGACTTTTTAAGGGCCGTAGAAAACAAAGATGAAAGCCTGCTCACTTCTACATTAGAAGCATCAATGGACAGCCATAGAATGGGATTTGCCGCTGAAGAAAGCAGATTACAACTGAAGACGATTGCCCTCTAATTAAGCCTTCGGATACCTCCTGCTTTCGATATCCAGAATACCTTTGACAATTAACCATTGTGCAAAGGCATACGTAATCATTACCAGAACACCACTCATGGGTATGGCGGCCACAAATTTATGGTAAGCCAGACTGAGATCTGAAACCATAAATAAAAGAGCCCCGTAAAAAAGTAAGGATGAACCGGTCTGCCTGATCGCTGTCACCACCATGGCAGTAATGGCAAGGGTATAAAACAACACCGGCCATTTTAATGCCCCAAAGGATGAGTGGTAAAAACCATTAAACAAAAGGGCAACCAGGACCACCCCACCCACGATGCCCCATTTAAGTGCATCCATTTCCTTTTTCTGCTGAGAAAAATACGACGTATAACAAAGCTGCATCACTAAAAATGCGCCTAAGCCCAGTTGAAAAAACAAAGGGGCGTCAAACATTAAAAAGATATCTCCCAATAAAGCAAAGATCAGCGCTGTAAGGATGACCGCCTGCTGATGATCGCCAGCCTTCATCACATAATACACCAATAAGGAGGATACAATGAGGGGCTTCGTTAAAAGCCTCAGCCCCGGGTACAGGTGCATGGCCCACAAATCTAAAAAGACCAGGAAAAAAAAGACATAGTCAAACTTACCGGGCCGCCAAGACATTATTTTACTGGTTTGACATCCACTACTATTCTTTCAGGTCGGTTGGCCAGTTCCCAAATGGTATGGAAGATCAAACGACCCACTTTCGCCATTTTTTCGTAATTGATCTTATCAGCCGTATCCGTTGGCTGGTGGTAATCAGCATGGACACCATTGAAATAAAAAATAGCCGGAATTCCCTTTTCTGCAAAGTTGTAATGGTCTGAGCGATAGTAATACCTGTTGGGGTCACTTTCGCTGTTGTATGTATAATCGAGGGTCAGCTGACAGTATTTTTGATTGACGCTCTCATTGATTTTGTGTAAATCGGTGGAAAGCCTGTCAGAGCCAATTACATAAATGTAATCGGGATTGTCTTTGTATTTATCATCTTGCCTGCCTACCATGTCAACATTGACATCGGCCACTGTGTTGGCAAGAGGGTACAAAGGATTGTTGACATAATATTCAGAGCCCAACAGTCCCTTTTCTTCGCCGGTAACCAGCATAAATACAACCGTTCTTTCAGGTCGAAAACCGCCGCCTCTGGCTTCTGCAAAGGCTTGCGCCAATTCCATGATGGTGCTGGTACCCGATCCATTGTCATCCGCTCCGTGAAAAATCTGATCTCCTTTTTTGCCAAGGTGGTCAAAGTGGGCAGATACAATGACTACTTCGTCAGGCTTGCTCTTGCCAGGGATCACGCCAATGACATTTTGACTCTTGATGCCGTTTACTTTTTTCTTCAGGTTGATCTGAAAATGCGACTTCAGTTTCACAGGCTTGAACTTGCCTTTGTTTTTGATGTTTTCTCTTTCCTTGATGATCTTTTCATCTTCTTTTCCAAAGAGTTCTTTGGCGATGGTAGTGGATATGTAAGCGTGATTAGGGTAAGCGATCACATCTTTTGTGTGGTCACCCAGTTGCACGGTGGGTCCCAGCAATTGGTTCCTATTTTCTCCAATGGCCTTTTTGATATCGTCTTCAATGATCAGGACAAGAGAAACTCCTTTGGCTTTGGCGGTCATCAATTTTTTTTCCATACTGCTCCACTCTGAAGTTTCGCGTGTACCACTGATCCAGTAAGTGCTATCTGCCTTCATGGGCTCACCCTTGTTGATGACAATGATCTTGCCTTTAAAATCTTTATCCTTGCCCTTGTAGTCAGTATAATTTGGACTGTCTATACCGAAACCAACAAAAAGAACATCTTTGGATTCGAGCAGGGGAAGGTCACCGTTTTTGGTAGGAAAAGCAAGGTAGTCCCACAAGTGGCGGAACCTGGCTCCGTTGACATAAATATCTGTATCATCCCATGAAGAAAAAGTAAAATCAACCGGTTGTCTGAAATCATTGATGCCGGGTGCCTGGTCGAGCAGGTAGGCATCAAATTGTTTGGCAATGTAGGCAGCCGCCTTCACATTACCCGGTTGCCCGGTTTCTCTGCCCTCATAGGCTGGAGAGGCAATGATGGTGAGGTGTTTTTTTAAATCTTCGGCTGTTATGGTTTTGGCATATCTGACAGCAGGATCTGTTTCATCTGAAACAATGGCCTTGTCTTTATTGGGAAGGGAAACCCCGCTTTGAAACTGTCCGAAAACAGGTAAACTCAGTGCAAGAAAGGAATAAAAATAAAGGTTCTTTTTTAACATGATAGGTTTATAATACTGGTGTTGTTTTAACAAGTAATTTTTTGAACTCTGTTGAGGTGTCTGCCGCCTTCAAAAGGTTCAGACAGGAAGGCTTTAACCATTTTTTTTGCCAGTTCCAGAGAAACAAAACGAGCAGGTATGCACAATACATTGGCATCGTTGTGAGCGCGCGCCAATCTGGCCAGCTCTTCTTTCCAGCAAAGGGCTGCCCTGATACCGGCGTGCTTGTTGGCGGTAATGGCTACTCCGTTGCCACTACCACAAATTAAGATGCCCCAATTGGCAGCTCCACTTTCAACAGCACTGGCCACAGGGTGGGCGAAATCCGGATAATCTACCGACGTTTCGCCAAAAGTACCCTTGTCCAATACCTCGTATCCCCCTCGTATTAGGGTCTGTTTTATTTTTTCTTTGTAGGCAAAACCGGCATGGTCGCTGCCTATGGCAATGATCAATTTATTCATTTTACTGTGCTTGTCTCAATCCCTGATTCAATACGCCCAAACGGGTGTCGAGGTCTCCAATCAGGTCGTTCATTTCTTTTTCGAAGGCAGCATCTTTGGTTTTAGCCGCCAATTGTTTTACATCCATGGCACATTGTCCGTATAGATCAACATCCTGTCCGAAAGAAACCAACTCACTGGCTTTTAAGGTTTGGAAAAAGTCGCCATACGCCTTGGTTTCCTGAGCCAGGATTTTGATGTGCTTTTTAGCATTTTCAAAATCTCCTGCGTTGACCATTACATTTAAGAATGGTACAATGCCGGCGTCGTACTGGAAGTTGAACGCAGGGAAGGCTTCAAAGTACTTATTGGCCAATTGCGCCGCACGGGTGCTGTCGCGTTGTGCCAGCAAGGCATAACAGCCTCTCAACATGGTCAATTTCATGGCCTGGATTTCTGCCAGGTACGACTTGTCCACATGGGTTTTGACTTTGTCAAAGTTACCCCAGGCCCAATCTTTGGTGATGTGATTGAACAACTTGTCGGTAGCTACCCTTCCACTTCCGTAGATGGAGAAAGCCCTGTCTGATGGTGTGTAAGCGGGTATCACTCTCAATCCCATTCCTTCCAATTGCATGAAGTCATTTAAGCCTTGTAGCTTGTCGTTTTTACAAGTTACAGAGAAATAAATTGGTCTGTCATTGATGTTGGAAGCGATCAGGTCAAGGATGGCTATGTCGTCTTTGGTCAGGTACCTGCTTGCCTCCGGTATGTTGACCGGGATAGAGTCTAAGACAGGGATGGAATCGAGCTCAAAGAGGCTTGGATTGCGCTTAACCGGTATATAATAATTTTTATAACTGAGGTTAGGATATCCTTCTGTCGTTTTCACATCGGCTGCCAGCTTGTTGAGCACGTCGATGAGATTGAGTCTCTGCGGAGAGGTCTGCTCTGTGAAGAAGACCTGGTTCATGTTTTTACCATTGTAACTGTCTTGAGGAACCGTCATTTTGATCGGCGCACTTTCGTTCACTTTCTTGCGCAGTTTGTCGATGTACCAATCAACCTGGATCAAAGAAAGGTTGACCACCCTCACATCTCGTCTGATGTTTTCTACTTCCTGCACATACCACAACGGGTAAGTGTCATTGTCGCCATAGGTAAAAATAATGGCGTTTTTGTCCAATGAATTGAGGAAGTTGGCTGCATAGTCTCTTGAGGCATAATGTTCGCTCCTGTCGTGATCGTCAAAATTTTGGGTCAGCAAGATAGCAGGAGCTGCCAGGCCAAGGAGGCCCGCAAGTCCGGAAGCCGCCAGTCCCGGCACCTTTACTTTGGATGCCAGTAAGTCGGCTATGGCAAGCACACCGAAGCCAATCCAAATACAGAAAGTGATAAAACTTCCTACCAAAACATAATCTCTTTCTCTTGGCTCGATAGGAGGCTGGTTGGAATAAATAATGATGCCCAGACCTGTTGTTACAAAAAGCATCAACAAGGCCAAAAATTCTTTTCTTGATTTTCCAAAATGGAAGACCATACCCAACATACCCAACAATAGAGGAATGAAGTAGTAAGTATTCCTGGCAGGATTGTTTGTAATGCTGGCTGGTGCCATATCATTTTTATAGGTTCTTGCCTCATCGATGGCATCGATGCCACTGATCCAGTTGCCATCTTTTTTGTCCCAGATACCGGTGCCCTGGTCGCCATTTTGTCTACCGGCAAAATTCCACATAAAGTATCTCCAGTACATATACCGCAATTGGTAGTGGCGGAAATAAGCCATGTTATAACCAAAGTCAGGCTTGCCCTCTCCCCTACCGGTAAGGTATTCTTTGTATTGCTGGTGCAGGTCTGCTTTGTCCTGGTGACCGATACGCGGGAAAATTATTTTGTCAGAATTTTTCCAAACGTAATCGTATTTCTCATCTGTGATTTTATATTCATTGCCTACCCTACCATATCTGGGTGTACGCTCTACATTGGAAGGTGAAGCCAGGTAGTGAGGACCTTTGATCAAAGGTCTTTCGCCGTATTGTTCACGGTTGAGATAAGGGATCAAACGCATGGCGTCTGAAGGTGTGTTCATATTGACGGGGGTATCAGCATTGGCTCTGATCACAACCACACCAATGGTGCTGTAAGAAATCACGATCAAGGTAGCAGCAATGCCCAGGTTTTGCAGCAGCTGTGAGCCCCTTCTGTGGGCGGTGCGCAATACAAACCAACACATAGCACCCACGATAATAAGGGTGGGTACAATGCCCGAATGAAAGGGCAGACCCAATGAATTAACGGTAAAGAGCTCCATGCTCTGCCAAAGGCTGGGTATGCCCACAATGACCAGTTTCTGGATAAAGGCAATGGCCACACCTCCTAAGAGGATGCTGATGCCCAGCCCGGTAATGGATTTATTCTGGTATTTTTTGTAGTAATACAACATGGCGATTGCCGGAAATGCCAGCAAGCTAAGCAAGTGAACACCAATGGAAAGTCCTGCTGCAAAAAGACTGAAGATCAACCATCGGTCGTGCTCATTTTCATCGGGCAGGTGGTACCATTTGATGGCAGACCACAGGGTAAGTGCTGTGAAAAAGGTTGACATGGCATAAACCTCACCTTCTACTGCTGAAAACCAAACGGATGTGATGAAGGCACTTGACAAACCGGCTGCCAATCCTGCCAAAGCAAGGCCGATGTTTTGAGCAAAAGAGGGTTCCTCATCTCTGCCAACAATGGCCATTTTGCCCATGAGCATGGTTACCCATGCCATAAACATGGCCGCAAAAGCAGATGATAGGGATGACATCAGGTTAACAGCAAAGGCGATGTCGCTTTGTTTGTCAGAAACCAGGTCAGCTACCCAGGTAAACATTCTACCAATCAATACAAACAAGCCGGCCCCGGGAGGGTGAACTACCTGAAGTTTATAGGCCCCGAGGATAAATTCTCCACAGTCCCACAAACTGCCGGTTCTTTCTGCGGTGAGGTAGTACACAAAAAATGAGATCAGCAAAACGGTTAAGCCCGTAATGTTGATGAGTTTTTTAAACGACTGCATACGCGTTGTATTGAAGTATGAACATTTGGATTAATCTAAAATTGCCACAAAAATAGTCATTTATCCCCAAAATCAACAGGGTTTGACCATTTCTTTGGCCGTCTTCCGGCAATGCAAAGATAACGCTGCCGGTCTGGCATTTTGTCAAACAGAAATGTTAAATCCGTCTTAATGAGACAATTAGCGGTTACTTCTTAAAAATGGGGGCGATTACCGTGGTGTCGTCCAACAAAATGGAGCCCGGTGAAGGGGGTCGTGCCGGCCTGTTCGGAAAAATTTTTCCGTTCATGATGTTGAGGTTGATCCTGTTAACTATAATGCTATCTACATAATCCTCAGCCTTTAACAAAGCATCGAGTTTGCAGATCCTGAGACGCTCTGCATAGTATTGGGCTACTTCCTGGTCGATCTTTTCTTTTACCAGGGGTGGTACCTTTGTTGATTCACTTTTAGGAAGCTGAAATGCCATGGCCACCCACAAGAGGATAATTACTGCCAGCCCTGTTATCTTACCTTTTTTCATTCTTCAAAGAGCTGTTTGACTTCTGCCATCCTTACTTCATAAATGGAGTCTGTGTAAGCGGCAAAAAGTGAATCTGAAATGTTGGCACAAATGGCATCGGTTTTTGATCGGATGTCTTTGAAGGCCTGGCTCTTGAGGCTGTCATACAGTACCTTTTCTTCAATGGTTAACTCGGTCCTTTCCTTTTTTTCACAAGAAAAGAACAAAATAACGCTAACGACAAAAAAACAATATTTAATTACCAGTTTCAACAGAAGGTTGTTTTTTGCGCAATACAAAATTTTGTCCAAGGTAGACTTTTCTTACAATTTCATCTTCTGCCAGCTGTTCTGCGGTGCCGGCCCTGAGTATCTTGCCTTCAAACATAAGGTAGGCTCTGTCGGTGATGGAAAGGGTCTCCTGCACGTTGTGGTCGGTAATGAGGATGCCAATGTTTTTGTCTTTCAACCTCGCAACTATGCCCTGGATGTCTTCAACAGCAATGGGGTCGATGCCGGCAAAGGGCTCATCCAAAAGTATAAAACTGGGTGATGAGGCCAGGGCCCTGGCTATTTCTGTTCTACGGCGTTCCCCGCCCGAAAGGGAATCTCCAACATTTTTTCGTACTTTTTCAAGGTGAAATTCACTGATCAACTCTTCCAACCTGTGCTTTTGCTCTTCTTTTGTCAGTGGCATCATTTCCAGAATGGCTTTGATGTTGTCTTCAACGCTCAACTTTCTGAATACCGAAGCCTCCTGTGGCAGGTAGCCGATGCCCCGCTGAGCCCGTTTGTACATGGCCAGTCCGGTAATGTCTTCGTTGTCTAAAAATACATGGCCATCGTTTGGCGATACGAAACCAACAACCATGTAAAAAGTGGTTGTCTTGCCGGCGCCGTTGGGCCCCAACAAGCCCACGATCTCACCCTGGGCTACCTCGATGCTCACATCATCAACAACGCGCCTCACACCATAGCGCTTTTGTAAGTTTTTTGCACTCAATATCATCTTATACCGGGATTATTGGGGGCTGGCTGAGAAGTTTCCCGGTAATCTACCTTTGTTTCTAAGGTCCAGCTCTCCCTGAGCTTTTCTAAATTATACTGTTTCATTTTTTCTGCCGGTTTTTGTTCCCAATAACTGGCTGCATCGATCCTTCCATTGGCATTGCTATCTTCTATGATCTGTACCGTGTAGGTATCCGACTTCAAACGATCAAAAAATAAAATTTGGTGGCCCACCTTTTGAATTTCGGTCGTTTTCAAAATTTTATTTGCTTTCAACAGATTAACCAAATATTGTTTTGTTGAGTCTAGTCCTACCACTTCTAATTTCAACTGCGAAAGTTTTTCAATGGCAAAGGTCTTGAGCGATTGGCTTAGGGTATCGTGGGTATTGCCATAAACATCTTTAAATGCTCCGGGCAAAATGGAGAGGTTGTATGCCTGTTTGGGTAACATAGGGGCAAAAATACCTGTTTTTTTAGGGTAAGCCTTCACGATTTCAAATTTCAAGGTGGTTGAGCTGTCTCCCAATGAAATCAAACTTTTATCAATTTTGGCAATCGGCCTTTCCCAGTCGATCCAAAGGGTGTCTCCCGGTACAATGCCCACACTCCCAAATTCAGGCTGAAAACTCAGTGAACGCGGAATGGCAGAGGTATCCGGCATGGCCAGTCTCACTCTTTTATTGCCGGCATCGAGCCAAAAACTGTCGGGTGCCGCAAGGTAGTGGTAGTAGACAAACATACTGTCTCCTCTCAGCCAGCTGGCCATTTCATCGGGCTCGGGTTCTAATTTTACAGGAGGTAACTGTTTGGGTTCTGTGTGCCATTTTATGCCCAGCAGCCCGGTCGATTTATGCTTGTATCCGGAATACAAGGGGGTAACGTCCGTTTTGTACAGGACCAGATTTCGATTTTGTGAAAGGCTGTCAGACCACCAAACAAACCGATCCTCAAAGGCAATGAGCTCATTCAATTCATCAAACTGGAGGTTGTTGTTTTCATCTTTAATGGCAACCAGTCTGAAGGTATCGTTTTTTAGATTGCCCAGCTCAAAATGACCGGTGGCATCGGTCTTGGTAAAATAAAAAGGCTTGCGTCGGATGATGGCAGAATCAAGAAGGTCGTCGTACAACATTACGGAAATACCTGCTACTCCTTCTCCCTTGGTTTCGTCGGTTATTCTGCCCTTGAGTTCCAGCGAATCGATGACATCTCCGGTAGAAAATACATGTTTAAAGTTGAGCACCTTGTTTTGTTCTGTATAATCACGAATCGCCTCGCCAAACTGGATGATGTAGGTGGTGTTTTCTTTTAACTCTTCTTTTTCATTGAAACTAAAGCTGACTTCTTTTCCGCGTGCTTTGATCCTGGGAATATAAACAAGAGGTGGACTCACCAGCACTTGTTTGATCACTTCTTTTACCTCCACAAACTCGTCAAAGGTAAAGACAAATGAACGCTGGGTATTGCGCAATGCAAAATTGGGACTTGATTTCTCCACAACCAGTTTGGGCGCCACGGTATCTTTGGGCCCTCCCTGCAATTCTCCACTGGAGGCGCAGGAATAGCTTGTTAAAATCAATAGTAAACTAAAAAGATGGTAAAATGCCTTCATATCTCAACTGCAAAGGTAACGAATCCTGCCTTGCTTTTGAAGTGCCGACAGCCCCTTTACCCGTTCTTATCCCTTTGTTTTTTGGGTTTGTTAACGTACACAACGTTTTATTTGCCAAAGTAGGATGTATCTTTGTGCTAAATATTTCCTAAAATGAAATTTTACCTCACCTCCCTTAGTCTCCTTTTTGCCTCCTTACTGATTGCACAAAGCGGCCAGAAAGAGGTTTCATTGGTTTTTACCCATAAAGTTAATGGTGAAGCCCTGGTGCTGGGAGAAACTACCTTTCCAATATGGAATGGCAAGATGGTTAAATTAAAGAGGGCAGAATTTTATTTGTCGGGCTTTAGCGTTACGGATTCCACCGGACTTGTCACTTCTTTTCCCGACACATATTTATTGGTCAGGGCCCAGGAGGCAGGTCGCAACATTGTTTTGGGCAATATTGGTGATACCCCTGCCAATCAGCTTTCGATGTTTATCGGTGTTGATTCTTTGAAAAACCATGAAGACCCAACCCTGTATCCGGAAACCCACCCCTTGGGACTCAAAGACCCCTCTATGCATTGGGGTTGGGCAGGAGGTTATCGATTCATGGCCATTGAAGGAATGGTAGACAACAGCGGTGACGGCATTCCTGAAACCGATTTTGAATTCCACAACCTGGGTGATGCCTTGTACAAACAAGCTTTGATTTCAATTCCACATGCTTATAATACAGAGGATGGGCTTACCCTTCCCATTGAGTTAGACTATGCCCGCTTATTTGACCAGTTTACAATGACAGGCAGCCTCATTGTACATGGCAGCGCAGCTAAAAACATCAGCATGATGAACAATGCGGTGTCAAAAGATTTTTTCAAATTACTCAGTCCTATTTCTGGTACTGATCAGCAGGAAACAGCAAAGTGGACCCTCATCCAAGCAAATAGTCAGTGGGTGGTGCAGGCTCCAAACGCTCCCAACAGCAGGGTGACCCTCACCAACCTGGCTGGTAAAACAGTGGGTCAGGAGCAAATGGATGAAACGGGAAGAGCCGTGATCAACAGCTCAGGCCTGGCAACCGGAATGTACATAATAACCCTGCATACTACAGAAAAACTCAGCTCCAAAACCATCTGGTTGTATTGATGAACCCTTGTCTGAAACGGCCTTCCATTTGGCTGCTGTTTTGGGTATTGACCGCCCTGGCTGCCTGCCAGACAGATCATGACCCTGACCTGGTTTACCAATACAGAGATCAACTTCCCAAGGGCTTTCCGGTACCCGAAATACCGGCAGACAATGAACCAACACCCGCCCGAATAACATTGGGAAGGGCCTTGTTTTACGATGTTTCACTTTCCGCCGATAGTACCATGTCATGTGCCTCCTGCCATCAGCAAGCCTTTGCCTTTGCAGACAACGTGGCCCTGAGTGAGGGCATCAAAGGAAGGAAGGCAATGAGAAATTCACCCTCATTGGCCAATGTAGCCTATCAAAAAAAATTGCTGCGAGAAGGTGGCCTGGCAACCCTTGAAATGCAGGTGCTGGTACCGGTACAGGAGCACAACGAATTTGATTTCAATTTACTTTCCGTTGCCAAAAGACTACAGTCTAATGCCTATTATGTAAAACTGGCTAAAGAAGGCTATAATCGAAACCTCGATGAATATGTCATCACCCGGGCCATCGCATCCTTCGAAAGAACTCTGCTTGCGGGCAACTCACCTTATTTTCAGTATTTAAACCAGGATAAAAAGCAGGCCTTGTCTGCTGAAGCTGTAAGGGGCATGAACTTGTTTTTTGGAGAAAAAGCTGCCTGCGGTCAATGTCATTCCGGCTGGTTGCTCACCAATCAGGGCTATGCCAACAATGGACTTTACTTACAATATTCGGATCCCGGAAAAATGAGACTCACCGGTTTGGCGCAAGACGAGGCGTTGTTTAAAATCCCCTCTTTACACAATGTAGCCCTTACGGCTCCCTATATGTTTGATGGCAGTTTGCCAGACTTAGCTTCTGTAATTGAGCACTATGCGAGTGGTGGCCAACCCCATGTCAACCGACATCCCGCCATAAAGCCCTTTGTATTGACAGCCGGCGAAAAAGCAGATCTTATTGCATTCCTGCACAGCCTTACTGATTCAGATTTTATCCACCAGCCAGCGCTGGCCAGGCCTTAATTTTACCAATAAATGTCCTGGGAAATTTTCCATTCACCATTGACCTTGCGCCAATGCAGGAAAAATTCAACCTCACTCTTTTCACCATTGCGTTGCATGATGACAGACTTCCCCCTTTGCACTACATAGTCGGTATAATGGCGTTCCCAGTTGATGGTGAGTTGCCATTTTCCACCGATGGAAAAAAAATCTTCCCAATATTGGTCCAAAGCATCTCTGCCCTCTACAAAGGTAGTGCCTCCTGATACGATGGCATCGTCGTGGTAATATTGAGCCACCTGCAAATACCGTCCTTCATTGTAGGCATCCATCATATCGCGCACCAGCGATTTAAACAAGGTTTCCTGTTGCTGCTTTTCGATGGCAGCCTTGTCTTTTACCGACCTCGAGTTGGACATCTTCTGACCATAGCCGGTGGAAAGGCCAATGGCAAAAAGCAACAGTAATAAGTATTTCATATACCTCATTTTTAAGGGGTTTTTTTTTGGCATTTATTCAATCGTAAAACATTCGAGTCTTTTCAAAAAAGCAGGATCAAAATCGGCGCCGTGACCGGGACTGTCGTCTACCGTTACCCTCCATTGGGCATCGTACTGCATGCCACCAATCACAGGGTCTTCAGACAGCATCAGCGGTGAATCGAGATCGTGATATAAGATGTGGGGCCAAACCATGTCAAAATGCACCAGGGCCGACATGCCGAGGCGGGTCTCAGAAAATGAACCTACCTGACAATACACATCCGCTGCTTCCGCAATGGCAGCAATTTTCATGGCATTGTGGATGCCCCCTGATTTGCCCAACTTGATGTTGATCATATTGGCAGCATTGGCCGCTATGATCCTGATGGCATCAGCTGGAGTAAACACCGCTTCATCCGCCATAATGGGTATGGGACTCTCAGCATTGATCCTTATCTGGTCGGGCAGGTTTTCAGCATGGATGGGTTCCTCACAATGTTCAATGTGGAGATCGGCCATGCCTTCGAGGGCTTTGCGGGCTTCCAGGTAATTCCATCCCTGGTTGGCATCAATCCTGAGGGTAATGTCATCGCCCACGGCAGCACGAATGGCCTCCATTCTTTCAATGTCTTTTGACGAAGGGCGCTGGCCCAGCTTCACCTTTAAAATTGAAAAGCCCCTTTGCACAAAGCTGAGGGCTTTTTCTACCATCCTGTCCTTTTCCAAAAGGCTGATGGTATTATCGGTAACTATGGTTTTATCGCGATGACCTCCCAGGTACCTGTAAAGAGGCATTTCCAGGGTCTTGGCATTGAGATCGTAAAGAGCCATGTCGAAGGCCCCTTTGACAGAAGCCTTGCCTACAAACATTCTATTGAGGGTTTGTATATGTTTGCTGATCTCAGCCGGATCTTCACCCAACAAGGCGGCAGCCAGGTCTTTGGCAATGGCTACTGTTCCGGCCTGCGTTTCAGCATGAATGGATCGAAAGGGACAACACTCGCCGGTGCCATATAAGCCCTGATCGCTGTAGATGCGGATGATGGTGGTTCGGGCATGGGTAAGCGCACCCTTAGAAATAACAAAGGGTTCCGAAAGCGGAATTTGCGCAGGAAATATATCGATGCGCGTGATCTTGGATTTAATCATACCATGCCCTGCCGGGAAAATTGGTGGAAATACAACTGATGCTTATTGACCTATCCTGCTGGCGGTCATTTTGCGAACAGCCTGCTTTTGTTCATGAGAAAGAACCTTCTCAATCTGATCTGCATATTCTGCATCCAGTTTTGCCATTTCTTTGGCCATATCGCCTTTGTCGAGACCTGATGCAATGATTTTATTCCATCTGGGTTCTTTGGCTGCGTAAATTTTTTCCAGCTTCAATACCTGTGAATCGCTAAGGGCATCTTTGCAACCCCCTTTTTGGAGCAGGCTTTTCATTTGGGTAATGCTGTTAGCAACATAGGTATTGGCAGCAAAAGTGGTGGTGGTAACTTGTGCAAACGCACCTGAAGCCACAAATAAACAAACAAGCAGGCTAAGAGCTTTCAGAAATTTCATTTTATAATTTTGTTTAATGGTAAAGCAAATATGAAGAATCAACGTCTATTTGCAATGGGAAGTAACAAATTTATGGATTAGTTTTCACAAAACGAGGGTTTCGGAAAAAAATCAAACCGGAATGGCTGGGGTCAAAGGTCTACATTCAAGGGCCTTTCAATGCTTTCTTCCAGCGATATAAAGGTCTCTGTACGTTGTATTCCTTTGATTTTCTGTATTTTATTGGATAAAACATCCCTAAGGTGATCGGTATCCCTAACAATGATTTTGGCGAAAATGCCGTAATTGCCAGTGGTGTAGTGGGCACTGACTACCTCACCGATACCATTCAATTCCTCTATTACCTGGCTGTAGAGACTTGATTTCTCCAGGTAGATTCCTAAAAAGGCTGTAATGTCATATCCAAGGGATTTGTAATCCACCTCTATGTGGCTACCCGTTATAACCCCTGCATCTATCATTTTTTTAATCCGGACGTGGACGGTGCCTGCAGAGAGGAAGAGTTCCTTCCCAATTTCAGCATACGGTCTTTTTCCATCCAGCAGTAATATCGACAAAATTCTTTTGTCGGTATCATCCAGATGAATGATATGGTTTCGCTTCATTTTGGGGCTATTTAAATGATTGACAAGCGAATATAACACAAACAAATTAATATACCTTTAAAAAGAACTATTAATTCTTAAAACCAAATAATATTTTACATTATGCTAAAATAAAGATCTAATATTTTACGCAATTTCACCCCCACAGCTGCTTCCAGCCCCCGCTGTGCACCCATAACAGTGCTGATTTACAACGATCTGCCTCTTCATCAGCGCTTCAAAATCGAGGTCCTTGATATGGGCATTTTCCACCGCACTTTCCAGTTCCAGCATTTGGTTAAAATCGCAGTCATACACCCTGCCATCCCAACCTATGCTGAGGGTAAATCTACACATAAGGCCTGATACCGTGGTGGGGTTAAAAGCCCTGCCCAATTCTTCCATGTAACTGAGGTAGTTGCCACTGGTGAGCAGATAATCCAAAAACCTGGATACCGGCAAGTTGGTAATGGCAAAAAGATGGTCAAAATCAACTCCAAATCGTCGTTTCAATTGTCTTTTAAATTCATTTTCAAGCGAAGACTGATTGCCCGGCAAATAGGCACCACTCGGGTTGTACACCAAATCCAACACCCTATCGGGGTGACCAAGCCCATAACCAGCCTGGTTGAGCAAATGTAGGGCAGCAATGGAATCTTCAAAGACGCCTTCGCCGCGCTGGTGGTCGGTCCGGGTTTTTGAAAAATAGGGCAGCGAGCTGATGACGTGAACCTGGTTTTGCGCAAAAAATGCAGGCAGGTCCTTAAATCTTTCGTGGGCTACCAGGATGGTGAGGTTGCATCTGTTCATCACCTTTATGCCCATCGACCGGGCTGTTGTGACCAACCACCTGAAAGATTCGTTCATTTCGGGGGCTCCTCCGGTAATGTCTATTTGATCGATGTGGTGGCGGGCAGCAAAGTCAAGGCAAAGCTGCATGGTTTCCCGGCTCATTTGTTCTGATTTGCGGTCGGGACCCGCATCGACATGGCAGTGGGCGCACGATTGGTTGCAAAGCTTGCCTACATTGATTTGCAGCACGGTAGGTTTCACCGGCAGCAAAGGTTCTCCCAATCGTTCATGAAAGGGGGTAAGACTGGTAAGTGGAGGTTGATTCAAAACCTCCAGCTGAAAGACGGGGTTGGCAAGTCCATGGTGACTGGATGCCAGGGTTTTACTTCTCTGATGGATGGACATTACATCATTTTTTCCTTCACATAGTTCATCATCATAACGCTATTGGCCAGAGTAGCTCCCCCTTTGATGGCTGCTGCAACGTGGACTGCCTCCATCATCTGTTCTTCATCGGCTCCGTTGGTCATACAGGAAGCGGTATAGGCGTCTATACAATAAGGACATTGAACCGTATGGGCAACAGCCAGGGCAATCAAACTTTTTTCTCTTACCGTCAAAGCCCCCTCAGCAAAAACTTCACCGTACCAGGCAAAGAATTTTTTACCCATTTCTTCCTGAAATTCAGTGATGTTTCCAAATTTTTGGAGGTCTTCTCTGTTAAAATAAGATGTTTTCATTTGTGATTTATTGAGTTCTGCAAACATAACCCTATTTTTTACTTTGTGGTGTCCGCGCTCCGATATTTTACCCCTATCAAAGGATCATCGGTTTTAGCCTAAATTATCCCTACCTTTGCCCCACCAAACCAAGTTCTTCCTTACTTATGTCACCAGTCAATCAGGAAACACTTAGCCGGGCATTTGAATTGATGGCTACCGCACGACACCTCACCCTGTTGTATGAGGCTCACTTCAAAACCGTGTCCAAATACGTTCATGCCACTTCACGGGGACACGAGGCCATACAGATCGCCACGGGCCTACAGCTACAACCTTGCGACTATGTATCGCCCTATTACAGAGATGATGCTATGTTGCTCAGCATCGGTGTGGGTGCCTATGAGCTGATGTTGCAACTCATGGCCAAAAGAGACGATATTTTTTCGGGAGGACGGTCGTATTACTGCCACCCCAGCCTGAAAGACAGCGATAAGCCCAAGATCATACATCAGTCATCGGCAACAGGTATGCAGGCCATTCCTACTACCGGCATTGCCCTGGGCCTGATGGTAAAAAAAGAACTGGCTCTTGCCACTGAACTCGAAGAACAGGCCGTAGTGGTGTGTTCACTCGGCGATGCTTCGGTTACCGAAGGTGAGGTAGCAGAAGCCTTACAAATGGCAGCCCTCAAACAACTGCCCATCATTTATCTTGTGCAGGACAATGGCTGGGACATCTCAGCTACGGCCGCCGAAACCAGAGCCATGAACGCTTTTCAATATGCCCAGGGCTTTCCCGGAATTGAGGCCATCAGCATCGATGGCTCCGATTTTTTGGAAAGTTACCAGGCCATGACAGAAGTAGTGGCCACCGTTAGAAAAGAGAGAAGGCCTTTTTTGGTCCATGCCAGGGTGCCCCTGCTCAATCACCACACCTCGGGAGTGAGAAAAGAATGGTACCGCCACGATCTCGAAGAACACCAGAGTCGCGATCCATATCCTAAGTTATTAAGTGCTTTGCAGGCAGCAGGTTATAGCGATGACACCATCCAGACCCTTGATGATAAATGCGGATACGAAGTAGCAGCGGCCTTCGACAGAGCTTGTGTAGCAGAAGATCCGAGACCCGAAGACTTGTTTAATCACGACTTTGCACCAGCGGCCATCACAGAAGAAAAGGGTAACCGATGTCCGGAGCACGGAGAAGAAAAAGTGATGGTAGATGCGGCTCTTTTTGCCATCCAGCAAATGATGGCCACCGACCCCACTGTGTTATTGTATGGCCAGGATGTGGGCAGCAGGCTGGGAGGGGTTTTTAGAGAAGCCTCTACCCTCGGAGAAAAATTTGGCGATCACCGCGTTTTCAATACACCCATCCAGGAGGCCTTTATTGTGGGCAGTACGGTTGGCATGTCGGCAGTAGGTCTCAAACCCATTGTAGAAGTTCAATTTGCAGATTACATCTGGCCGGGACTCAACCAGCTGTTTACGGAAGTCAGTCGCAGCTGCTTTTTGTCCAACGGCAAGTACCCGGTCAACATGACCCTTAGGGTGCCCATTGGAGCCTATGGCAGTGGAGGTCCCTACCACAGCTCAAGTGTAGAATCTGTAGTAGCCAATATCAGGGGCATCAAAATAGCCTATCCCAGCAATGGGGCCGATTTGTTTGGATTGTTGAAGGCAGCCGTAGCAGATCCCAATCCGGTAGTGATTTTTGAACACAAAGGACTCTACTGGAGTAAGGTAAAAGGCACCGATGCAGCAAGAACAATTTTGCCGAATGATGACTATGTTTTGCCCTTTGGCAAGGCCAGGATGGTTTTGGATGCTGAAGAAAAAAATGTGCAAAACGGCGAAGCCGTCTTGATTGTGACCTATGGCATGGGAGTGCACTGGGCCCTGAATGCCGCCAGGGAAGCCGAGGGCAAGGTAGGGATCCTTGACCTGCGCACGTTGTATCCCTTGGATGAAGACATGATTTTTGAAACTGCATGCAGGTATCACCGGGTGCTGGTAGTAACCGAAGAAGCCGTCAACAATGGTTTTGCCCAAAGTTTAGCCGCCAGGATCCAGGAACATTGTTTTGAATACCTCGATGCACCTGTGATAACCGTGGGTTCGCACAACTTGCCAGCCATACCACTCAATGAAACCCTGGAAAAAACCATGGTCTATTCAGCAGAAAAGTTGGTGCAGGCAATGAAAAAACTACTGGCATATTGAGAAAGTGTGCAACGAGACAGACGATCATTCCGTCTTTAGACCTATATTTAACTATTAAAAAAATAATTGCCATGAAACGATTTGTTTGGGTCCTGATGCTGATGATTCCGATGTTGGCCACCAGCCAGGAAGTAAGAATTCCGGGAAATTTTGTCTCTGTGTACACAGGTGGAGATGTCAAAGTTGAACTCATCCCTGCATCCAGTGCCAAAGTAGAGTTTAAAATGCTCAAGGGCAATGCCGATGACCTGATCACAGAAGTCTCAGGGGGTACTTTAAAAATAAAGATCAACCAAGGCATGTTTGGAGGCAAAAATGCAAAGGCCGATGTGAAGGTGTATTACACCAACGCATTGGAAGGCATCGAAGTAGCAGCGGGCTCTAGCCTAACCAGTAAGGCAGTCATAAAAAGCAGAAACCTGGAGTTGTCTTCTTCCAGCGGAGCCAGGATGAATATCGAAGTACAGGCCGATGTGGTTGTGATGGACGGCTCCAGCGGGTCGAGAAGTGTGGTCACCGGAAAAATAAAAGACAAGATGACCGTAGACGGCAGCTCCGGAGCCGATATTGACGCTTCCCTTTTAGAAGCAACCAGGGTAGATGCCGAGGCCAGTTCGGGAGCCAATGTGAAGGTATGGGCCGTGGAGAGTCTGGATGCAGAAACCTCTTCCGGTGGCAAGGTGAGTTACAAGGGAGACCCCAAGAATAAAAACGTGCACGCCAGTATTTCCGGGGGCAACGTAAGTAAGTTATAATAGAACATATGATATTGGTTTTCAGACCATAACGCATTAAATATTATTTTTTATAAAGCTTTTATCCCATTTTTGTTGAAAAAGCAGAGAAAGAATTAAAAAAATGGTTATTTTTGCACTCCAATTTTAAATGAGATATCATGAAAAACGACATCCATCCAAAGGCATACAGATACGTTGTATTTAGGGACATTTCCAATGATGAGGCTATATTGACCAAGTCATGTGCTAATTCCAAAGAAACCGTAGTATGGACTGACGGTAAGGAATATCCTTTAGTGAAAATGGAAATTTCAGCCTTCTCTCACCCCTTCTTCACCGGAAAGATGAAGTTTGTGGATACAGCAGGAAGGATCGACAAGTTCAACAAAAAATTTGCGAAATTCTCCAAGTAATTGAAGAACCAAAAGAAATCGAAAGCCCTGCAATTTTATATTTCAGGGCTTTTTTTATAATCTATTTTTCCGAAGATGAAAAACATCATCCTTTTCGACGACGACAACTGGCGCAGCCTGCTTCCCCTCACCTATACCAGGCCGGTAGGTGATGTAAGGGTTGGCATTCTTACCATGGCAGAAAAATGGGCTGCCATCCACAAGGCCCGTGTGAGTTACATTACCCAAGACCACCTAGCCGGTAAATTTCCTGCTGCTGTTGACGAAGACAACCTCTTGATCAACTCAGCGTGTTTTCCGACCGATAAATTGATCGCTTACACCGAAGGACTCGGCCTCAACGAATCTATTGTGTACAATGAAGAGCTCATTGCTGCCCGTTTGGATAGAATTCAATTTGAAAAACTCATCAACAACGAAGAGGCTGATGAGATCAGGGCCATTGACATTACCGAAGAAAAAGACTGTGTAGAAAAGCTATCGCATCCCTATCAGATTTTTGTATTTAATGGAAGGGAAATCATCCGTGACTTTACCTGGATTACAGCAGGCAAGACCTCCTTTCCGCTCGGTGCAGGCAATACCGTAATAGGAAAACACCCTGTATTTATCGAAGAAGGCGCCAAGGTCTACGCCACCATCTTTAACACCGAAGAAGGTCCTGTTTACATTGGCAAACACGCCCACATCATGGAAGGCAGCCTCATTCGCGGTCCCTTTGCCATGGGAGCGTTTTCTGTGGTAAAAATGGGCGCTAAAATATACGGCAATACTACCCTGGGCCCCGGCTGCAAGGTAGGAGGCGAAGTACAAAATGTAGTATTTCAGGCCAACTCCAACAAGGCCCACGACGGCTACCTGGGCAATGCCGTGGTAGGGGAATGGTGCAACTTTGGTGCCGGCACCAACAACAGCAATCTCAAAAACAACTACGAAGAGGTAAAGCTGTGGTCGTATATCACCGAAAGGTTTGAGAGTACAGGACTTCAGTTTTGTGGACTTATTTTTGGTGACCATTCCAAGTGTGCCATCAATACGGTATTCAATACCGGTACCGTGGTAGGTGTAAGCACCAATATTTTTGGCAGTGGCTTCCCCCGCAATTTTATCCCTAGTTTTTCATGGGGAGGCAGCGGCGGATATGTGACTTACGACATTCGCAAGGCTCTTGAAACAGCTCGCAGGGTCTTATCAAGAAGGAATATGAAACTGACAGAAGACGACGTTCGCATTCTGGAGTATACCTATTACGAAAGCGCCCGTTACAGGCCGTGGGATTAAAATGAAACAGCCCTTTTATAAAAACTGGCTTTCTTACTTCACCGAGGTACCCATTGTATCCACAGGCAGTGATTACAATGAGGTGCTCGACCTATTTTTGGTAAAAGGCAGGTACCAGCTCTGCACCGAAAAAGCCATTTATTCATACGGCGATAAATACGACAACTTTGCCAATTCATTCCGGCAGATCGATCTGGAAGGGGTCAATGATGTACTGGTACTTGGATTAGGCCTGGCCAGCATTCCCTACATCCTCGAAAAAATCCACCACAAAAACTTTGTTTATACCGGTGTGGAAATTGATGAAGAAGTGGTCTATCTGGCCAGTAAATATGTGCTGGATGAGCTCAAGAGTGAGGTACATGTGTATACCACGGATGCCTATACATTTTTATGCATGAACGAGAGTCGTTACGACCTCATCTGTATGGATGTTTTTGTAGACGACCTCATCCCCGAAGAATTGGAGAGCCTTGATTTTACGGAGATGCTCAGAGACACCCTGGCCCCAGGTGGTAAACTCATTTACAATCGACTCGCTTTTACTGCCGAAGATAAAAAAGGGACAGAATCATATTTTCGAGATGTCTTTTGTAAGGTATTTCCCAAAGGCCGAATCTATGAAACCGGAGGCAACCGCATGTTGATCAATTCATGAGTCATGCACAGTGATGATTTGATTCAACAATGGAGAGATGCCCTAAGTGCTGGACAATTGCCTGACCTCAAAAAAACAATACCACAGCCCCACCCTAATCCCGCTGAACTGGACAAAGAAATGTTAGC
>CALMSX010000019.1 GCA_937872515.1 uncultured Bacteroidota bacterium | reverse complement strand
GGTAAAGGCACGGGCATCTAAGCCCAGCTGGGCCAGCAGGGTGGGCATCAGGTCGGTTTGGGAGGTGGTTTTTGTTTGGTTGAAGGTGGTATCAATGGCACCACCGGTCCAGATCATGGGTATGGCAAAATCTTCGATTTTACTTTTTGCGGTGGGGCCGTGGTCTCCCAGGATGATCACGAGGGAGTTGTCCCAGAAGCCTGCCTTTTTCAAATCGTGCATATATTCTTTGAGGCAATCATCGGTATAGCGGTGGGCGTTGTAAAAAAGGCTGAGTTCGTCGTTGCTTGTTATCTTTTTGGGTCTGGGGGTTTTAAAGGGCTCATGGCTAGGGAGGGAGGTACTGCGAACCGTTCCGGAGCTTGCCGAAAGGCAGGGATTTTTAGTACAAAACCATAACAGAATTCCTTCCGTTGAACCTTTCACAAATTCCAAATCAAAGCCGTGCATCCCCGCTTTTGGCAATACTTTGTTATCTGTTCGCCTTGGTGTGTTTAATATAGGTCACGATAAAAATCTGTGCCAAAATTTATCTGCTCGCTATCTGGGTCAATTTGTTCTAATGAGTTAATGATTTTCAATTTCAATTCTTCTTTATAATCTTCCTCATTTATTAATGACGTGATAATTTCTAAAAGCAATTCTTTTTCAATGATATTGTCTGCTACCGTTACAGCAATATTCTCCATCTCAATAATGAATTTGTTGACAATAAAATCAAGTCCATTTACTTCTAATAGAAACGCTCCGATTGCAATTGATGTTCTTTTATTTCCATCATTAAACGCATGAAATTTGTTAAATGAAAAAATCAAATGTGTCAATTTCTCTTCAAAGGTAGGGTAGTAGTCGTCATTTTGAATATGTGCTAATGGACTATCAATGTTGCCATAATCTTTAATTCCAGGTATACCTCCTGAAATTTCTATGATTTTATCATGAATTCTTATGGTATAGTCTGCTGTAAAGAAGTTTAATGCCATATTACCGTTCTTTCAATCTTTTGAAAACATCTATATTGTCTTCTAATCGTTGTTCCAAATCCATACTTCGCTCACCTAAAAATTTATCATAGTCATCTGGGCTGACTTCATGAACATAATCCTTAAGCTTCTCGTGCAAGGCATCCCTAAATGCCAAATCTCTACTTGCCATTAAGCTTCTAGCTTTTTCCCTAAGTGGTGTTAAAGTAGCTTCTGTCAGTTGCTCATATTTGTTGAATAAAATAAGAGCCTCAGAGAGACCTAGTTTCCTTCCTAATTGTTCAAATTCATTTTTAAGAAATGCAGAAAATCCATTTTCGTATCCTGCAATTAGATCAAGTATTTCTGAATACATTGTACTTCGAACACTTTCCTTTGCATTGAGCTTTAATATTTGTCGGTACTCCTTTGCATTTTCTTTAAATATACTTTTATATATTTTGTCGGTTAATTGGGCATATTTAAATTTATTCTCTGTAATGTAATAATCTAGAGCATTGGTAAAATCTTGTCTATAACTGTACTCTCTAATTGCACTCGGTAAAAATTCTTCCTCACGTTGATTGATAAATTTGGTTTTTCCTCCTAGTTTTTGATTTAATACATCGATAACAATGTCCAAAATTGCAGAACGAAGGTTTTGAGCCTTTTCTGAGCCTGTCAGAAGCATGCCTACATTTAGGAAAGATTTGTAAGTAAAAACCGCCAATTGGGGCGTTTTGGACAAATTATCTAATTCATTTTCAAATGATTGTACCATGTTCCCGACATTTGTGTCGGGGACATAATCTCCTTGATGTACTTTTTTTACAAAGTCTATGATTTTGTCTTTAAAATCTTTAAGCTTAATTCCCGTATAAATTTCATAACCACTATCTACTATTTCTTCTTTGTGATTTTCTACAATTCTCTCAATTGTCCGGATGTCAACTTCAAAATATTCTGCAAGTTGCTGTTTAGTAAACCGGAATTTACCATCATGCTTAAATCCAAAGAAACCAACTTGCCGATAAACTTCCTGTATAGCAATGTTGTTGTTTAATATATTTTTTCTGTCTAAATCAGAATTTGTTAAATCTTTTGTCATGTTCAAAATTACAAAATTTAAGTTCGAATTCAGGTCTATAGGGTGACAGATAACTTGTTTATAAATGCACTTTCCCAATAGCCGCAATTCCAATAAATCTCATAAACCCCAGATTATCAATAATTACATCCCCCATTAACCAAAATAATCGTCTATTTCCTGCACACAAACTTCCGCTTATAATCATCTAAAACCGTTCAATAAACGATGTGTGCCAAAGCGGAAATTCCCTACCACTGTTCGATATATGGTATATAAGCTACCAATTATTGGAAAATGGGTGTTTTTTAACAATTTACTTCAATCCAGTCAAATATAATTTATCAAAAGCAACTAAACTTAAATTTTTACAAGTATTTTATTCAATCAATTTTCTCAATATAAAAATTGGACACCCCGCATCTAGGTGCACATGCACAAAATAACATTCTGAATTTAAGACAAATCACTTTACTTTCTGTCGCCCAGAAAATCGAGGCAGCATGAGATCATCGGTGCCCCCTACCTCCCCAAATAATCCCCCACCACCGCCTGTTGTACCCTCCTTGCTATTTCTACTGCAGGTCCAGCATTTTTCCCTCTCTGCTCAATCACCCTCTTCCCCGCATTATCAAACACAACAGCATTGTCTTTATTCACATAGCCGATGCCATTGTTAAAAGCAAAAAAAGCCCATTCAGGTCCTGCATGAGATAAGGCATTTTTGCCAAAGATAAAGGCGCGGGCATCTAAGCCCAGCTGAGCCAGGAGCGTAGTCATCAGATCGGTCTGGGAGGTGGTTTTTGTTTGGTTGAAGGTGGTATCAATGGCACCACCGGTCCAGA
>CALMSX010000018.1 GCA_937872515.1 uncultured Bacteroidota bacterium | reverse complement strand
GAAAAGCGGCTTTTCAATATTGGAATACAGCAAATGCAACAACCCGAGCCATGTGACCATAACCTTTTGGAAATATAGACGACAATGACCAAGTAATAAATGATTTTATGGACTCCTCAAATCTTATGCTAGGTCTATCCACTATTTTTTTTGATCTAAATTTTGTTTTATCTCACCAAATTTTGTTTTGATTTGACAGGAAGCGAGACTTCCAGGTAAGATTTTATTTGGTAGTTGGAATATGTTCGAGTTTGCCGGAAAATGTTCCTGGAACCTGGCTACGTAGGCACAATTCTGAAGTATCTATTCAAAATATTGAGGGCGAAGAATTTCAAGATAGTGATTTAGTTAGATTTGTTTTGTTAACTGAAGTACCTTTATATAAATTTGAGTGAAATGAGAACATTGATTTTGTGTTTTATATTGATAGGAGGGACGTGTTGTTTAAATAGTCAAACCGATATAACATACATAGTTGATTCTTTAGATAGACAGGTTCGTTTGTCGTTCGATAAGAGAGACTCAATTGATTTAAATAAAATTGAAAAAATTGTTATAATACGTGATTCGGCTGAAAATGAAATTATTCATCTTTTAGATTCTTTTATAACGAATGAAGCCAATTATTGTACGGTTATGGAATTGGTGGATGTGGTCATCAAACAAAATTATTTGAAGGACCCTTATGCTTTCTTTTTAGATCGAGCCTATATTGGTAAGGCATATGGATTTTGTGAACTTTCAACCGAACATATGTGGATACAAAGCTATCCTATATTATATTATTTAGTTGGAAAATTTCGACAAGAAGCATTTAACTACCTTGTAAATTCTGATTATTTAAATACACACCACGATGAGCGCGTTTTAAAATGTGTTTCTTATTTTTATGAAAACTGCATTGGAAACAAGGAAGGCATGTCGGATTCAAGTAAATGCAATTGTGATAAATTAATGAAGAAAAAAATGGCAGCTGAAATTGTTAAGCACATTAGAAGATAGATTTTACGATCAAAGAAGGATAGGGAGGAGATGTCGACTTTTTGCATGGTAAGCTAAACTAATTTTTATTGGCAAAGGTTTAATCCAATCCATAATAATTTACTCCCAAAATCAGGAAATAACGAACCACCTCCATCTGTCGTGTATGCCAAGTAAGCCTCAAAACAACTGCCGGACTTTTGTGATTGTCGGCTGTAAGTAATAATCACAACGCATTTAGATCCTGCATGCCAATGATGGTCATGATCTCAACCTCGTCACCGGCGATTCTAAAATAGATGGTATCAACACCGCAAGGGCATCGGCGATATCCACTTTTAATATAGTCAACTGCTTCGAATGAATAGGGCCTGCTGGCTATGGTATCGAACTGGTCAAAAAAGGAATTATAGTATTCATCCGCTTGTTTTTCACCAAAGATTGTAAGACCATACTGATATATTCGAATCAAATCATCCACTGCAGTATTGGACAATCTATATTTTGCCATGATTGGATTTCTTTGCCAAAGCCAGGATCTGATCTTTTGATTTGCCGGTGAAGCCACTGTTCTCTGCGGCTTCAATTTTTGCTCTGATCCAATCAATTTGCGCCTGCTGCTTTCGTGCCTGACGGATTAAATCATTGACCACTTCACTCTTGTTGGTGTACTCCTGGCTGTCTATTTGTTCCTTCAACCAGGCGTCATTGGGTTGGGTAAGGGTTATACTTTGTCTGGCCATGATATACGTTTGGTGCAAAAATAATACAAAAACGCACCAGTGTCAAGAGGTTGGGACCTTTCTCATGAAAATGTACCAATCAACCTCATGAAAATGAAGACTATAACAAATCTGTTATGTTTGATCCCTTTGAAAGGCCTTTGATTCAAGTTTATTGAGCTTAGAAGAAATTAAATGGAGGTTCGTTGGTAAAGATGTCCACAAGGGATGTTATCAGAGATTTTGAGTACGCCATGGAGACATATATTTTTGACAAAATTTGATATGAGACCTTAATGTTGCTAAATGCTCTCAATGTTTCAATGCTGCAGAATCTCTTTATTATGTGAAAAGTCTTTGAGTGGGCTGATTTATTTACAATGGCAATCCAATAGTATCCTTTGCGGAAAGCGTCAGGCAATTTTTTTGATGCAATTCAACACTGATTTTTTCGAGGCAGCAATTGGGATAATTTGAGGAACCGCCTTAATTCTCTCCATTCCCTTCATGTTTAAAAATGAGATAAGATCAGGTTAAACCGCCATTCATTGTTTAATACTGGAATTTTGGAAATTCCTTGGAAGGGATGCGTGTATATAGAGACAGGCTGCCTCGGGAAGAGATGCTGGTTTTTTTTTGGAAACATTAAGAAAATTTAGAGGCATTAAGCTGGCTTTTAAGAGCTGTGTCTTATTTCTTTCCATTCCCATCATGTTTAATAATAGGCAAAAGTAGGTCAAACCGGCAGATGTTTTTTAAAGGGGAGTGTTAGGTAATCCCTGGGAATGGGTATGTCCATATAGAGACAAAGGTTATAAGAAAGAGATAGGGCATTTTTTCGAAACATTAAGGGCATTAAGTTGCATTAAGTTGGGTTTATTGAGCACATAATGTTACTTAATGCTCTCAATGTTTCAATGCTGCAGAATCTCTTTATTATGTGAAAAGTCTTTGAGTGGGCTGATTTATTTACAATGGCAATCCAATAGTATCCTTTGCGGAAAGCGTCAGGCAATTTTTTTGATGCAATTCAACACTGATTTTTTCGAGGCAGCAATTGGAATAATTTGAAGAACAGTCTTAATTCTCTCCATTCCCTTCATGTTTAAAAATTCGACAGAAGTTATTTAATGACCATAAGTTGTTTCGAAGGGGTATTATGAAAATCCCTTGGAGGGGCTAGATCCAGATAGAGACATTGGTCATAAGGAAGAGATTGTCATTTTTATTTCATGCCTACAAAACTACGTTTCATAGGCACAGGCATTAAGGGCATTAAGTTGCATTAAGTTGGGTTTATTGAGCACTTAATGTTACTTAATGCTCTAAATGTTTAAGTACTGCGGAATCTCTTTGTGATGTAAAAGGTCTATGAGTGGGCTGACTTATATGCATGGGCAATCCAATAGTATTTTTTATAGGAAGCGTGAGTGAAGTTATTTGATGCAAGTCAATTCTGCTTTATAGCGCAGGCATAAAGAACGCTTTATTGGTGTTGGAATTTTTTTACTGTTCACCATTTATTATTATTTCTGAATAAAGCTAAATATGGAAAAAAAGAAGGTCCTTCTATCAGAACCTTCTTCTATTTTTAAAATTATTACTTCAAGCATTGTGCATTCAGCAGCCTCCCATCAAAAGTCGTTTGAAAACCACAGAATTAGCGTAAGGCGAAATTTTGCCGGTCGATAAAACACAATTAATCACTTTTAACGAATTTCTGTCTGAGTATGGATTTATTGTTGTTTTTTAATTCTAAGATGTACAAACCGCAGGACATATTTGAAATGTTGATTTCATCTACTTTTCCTTTTACTACTAACACATTTTGACCCTGACTGTTCGACACCACAGCTTCATCAAAGTCTGAACCGCTTTTTATCCATAAATAGTTATTTGCCGGATTGGGGTACAGAATGGCACTATGGATTGTATTAGTTTGCTGAGTAGCTGTAATAACACCAATTTGTGAGGGATCAAATCTAATTGAGGAGTGAAACCGGCCTTTTAATGAAGTTCCATCTTCTTCCGAATGCATAAGATCAAGAATGAAGTCGCCATTATCTAGATTAAAAAGTCTGGATGGGGCCACTTTGTGTTTAGGATCTGTAAATGTAAAACTCGAAAGCAGTTTAAAGGATTCATTTTCCGACTGATAAAACTCTATGGAATTCTTTCCATCAATTTTACCTGCTGCTGCAAACAGCAAAGAGCCATTAGGACCCAGGGCCGGTGACAAATCATTGTTTCTGCCCGGAAAACTGTATTTATTAACTAAAACACCAGAATTGTTCACAACAACGTAGTCGCCTGTATTGTCAAAATTGGCAGAATACAATAGGATATAATTGTCCTTAACTTCTAGTAAATTCCAATTGTCAACATGATTGTCGATGTTTAAATAACTGAGATCGATACTGCCCAGTTCTTCACCAAATAAAAATGATCTGAGTACCAGCCTGGACTCGTCAGTTGAAAAATCTCCGGGTATGTACGAATCAATATAAAATAAAATTCCTGCCGGGTTGCGCATCATTTTTTGGCTACTTGACCAATGACAGTCGCCCCAATCAACATCGGTAAATAGTGATTTAATGCTATCAGGTGGGTTTGCATAAGTACCATCTGTGAAAATGGTATCTACAATCAGGTAAGTGCCGGTATTGTCATTATGCACGTGCTCAAGAACCTCAATTTCATTAGTTCCTTTTCGGTTAATTTGAATTCTGTTTACCAGTTCAGATGTTAAATACCTCACCTCGGGATTTAACGAGTCTGTTGTAAATACATTTAACAAACCTCCTGTTTCCAGATCATATTCTCTGATTTTTAGCACACCTTTGGCTTGAAAGGCAAAAACGATGGGTATGGGCAGAGGTGGATCCTTGTCAAGGATTTCAATATTGTACAATACCAGCCGATCTCCATTAATTTCAGCTTTTTTGATAAACTCCCTTTTATTATGGGTACGTAGATCAAAAACACTTTTCCAAATTGATTTACCGCTTTCCAGGTCTACTTTTTCGATAATACCCCCTGAGAGGTCGGTATCATATGAAGTCCAAACCACTCTATAGTAATAACCGTCTTTTATAATGGGATGCGACACAATGGTAGGGTGATAATAAACATGACTATACCCGTCGAACCCGGTGCTCTTATCGCGAGGATTAGCAATATTATAACCTACGATGGTACTGTCGTAAATGGCAGAAATCCACTTAGCCTGGAAGCCCTCCAGTTCGATGGGTTTATAATTTCCAAGGTGCTGGGAATAACCAATGGAAGTAATGCACAATAAAAGCAGGAAAACTACAACGTGGTATAAAAGTGTCTTTTTATCTTTCATGTTGAATACAATTTCTAGGTCTGCATCGATCTAAAACAGGATATGGATCACCTTTTGAGGGCTTACAAGGAACCTCTCCAGCGCTGCATTCTCCCACCTGGTAGATTTCTCCCGGCGTACTGTGAACCACGCCTTCGTCATCTTTACACCAATAGTCTTTTTTAACACAGCAGGCAGTACTTGAGCCACATTGCACAAGTTGAGAATAATAGTAAGCTCCCCGTTTTATAGTGCAGGGATATACACACAACTCTTTCGTGTAAGATGAAAGGGCTGTATTATACCCATCTTCACAATCATTGTATGTGCCCCACAACTCTAAAATAATGGGCATCATGTAATCTACAAATTTTAAATATGTTTTTTCCGCAATGCAGTCCCAATCATCGGTATGGACTTCACCATATCCTTCCTGGATGCAATCAATGGAATGACCAATAATTGTCTCTTTAAAATTCACCTCCATATTATTGAGGTTATCGAAACATATGGTTATTTCCATTTCTCCATAGATCAAACAACTATCAGTAACCGCTGTAGAGCAATCACTAATATCGACATAAATTTCCAAGCCGTGAATAAAATTAATACAATTTACACCACTTATATCACAATCTTCTTCAACATTGTTGGAAGCGGTTAAGTCAAATGTATGTTGTTTGGCCTTATCTATTTTTTTCCTGACTTCAAGTTTGTCTCTTTCATATTTAGAAAGTGAAACAGCGGGTTCTTTTGAGCAGGAGTGAGATCCAATACAAATTAGAAAGAAGGAAAGTAAGGTGAAAATAAGTTTGATATTTTTCATGCTAAAAAAGTTAAAAACGAAGTAATGAAGTTCGGACACTAAATACGATTCCTAATGAATTGAGTCCATTTCTATAGCATTAGGGATGTGTTTTTTGATCCTCGGGTGTCACTTCACCACCCTAACTTTGGAATAAAGAATAAAAAAATATTTTCATGATTCGTAGTATTTAAATTGTCAAATAATAGCAATAGGCATAATGTAAACGCCTCACAGTTCTAAAAAACCCTTGCAATATCCAATTTTATCGCATGCAGGGCATACTGATTTATAATAATTATAGCACAACAGTCAACAGTTGGTGCAAAAACAATTAGCGGTTTTTTCAAACTTTGAAACCAAATAGTTAATAGTCAATCTAATCATCAACTTGTTAACCAACATCAAAATACAAAAACGGTGTTTATATTGTGCGTTGTGGCATTTTCACTACCAGTACTAAAATCTTTGTAAATATAGAGTAATATTATATGATAGTATATTTCAATAAAGAAAAATTATGACAAAAACGTAAGCAGATTAATTTCCAAATATTATTCTGTTTTATGAAAAAAGAGGGCATCAAGGAAAATATAATTTTGGAATGGGTGTCTATAAACTGAATTAACAGACATTTAAATTGAATATACCTACACTTATTTAGACGGAACACGCTGCTAAAAATCCATGTTTGGGGTGCCTACAAAATTTCGTTTTATAGGCACAAGCAGTAAAAAATATAGAGACATTAAAGGGGGAGTTTTGTTATGAGACCTTAATGTTACTAAATGCTCTCAATGTTTCCATGCTGCATCATCTCTTTGTGATCTAAAAAGTCTATGAGTGGGCTGACTAATTTGCAGGGAAAATAAAATAGTATTTTTTGCGGAAAGCGTCAGGCAAGTTTTTTGATGCAATTTAAAACTGCATTTTTCGAGGAAGCAATTGGGATAATTTGAGGAACCGTCTTAATTCTCTCCATTCCCTTTATGTTTAAATAGTGGTAAGGGGTGGTCACAACAGCCGGTGTTGTTATAAAGGGTAATTATAGAAATTCCAAGGAAAAGGCAAGCCCAAAAAGAGATATTGAGGAGAGGATTTTATTAAGAGTCCTTAATGTTACTAAATGCTCTAAATGTTTCAATGATGCGGAATATCTTTGTGATGTGAAAAGTCTATAAGTGGGCTGACTAATTTGCAGGGAAAATAAAATAGTATTTTTTGCGGAAAGTGTCGGGCAAGTTTTTTGATGCAATTTAAAACTGCATTTTTCGAGGAAACAATTGGGGTAATTTGAGGATCTGTCTTAATTCCCTCCATTCCCTTTATGTTTAAATAGTGGTAAGGGGTGGTCACAACAGCCGGTGTTGTTATAAAGGGTAATTATAGAAATTCCAAGGAAAAGGCAAGCCCAAAAAGAGATATTGAGGAGAGGATTTTATTAAGAGTCCTTAATGTTACTAAATGCTCTAAATGTTTCAATGATGCGGAATATCTTTGTGATGTGAAAAGTCTATAAGTGGGCTGACTAATTTGCAGGGAAAATAAAATAGTATTTTTGTGAGAAGATTCAGTGAAGTTGTGTGGTACAATTGAAAACAGCATTTTTAGACGCAGCTTTTTCAATAATTAAGGGAACTGTCTAAATTCCCTTCATTCCCTTCATGTTTAAAAATTGATAAGAGTTGATCAAATCGGCCGGTGTTGTTATAAAGGGTAAATATGGAAACTCTATGGAAAAGGCAAGCCCACATAGAGATATTAAGGAGTGGATTACATTAAGAGACCTTAATGTTACTAAATGCTCTAAATGTTTCAATGCGGCAGAATCTCTTTGTGATGTGAAAAGTCTATGAATGGGCTAACTAATTTGCAGGGAAAATAAAATAGTGGTTTTGTGAGAAGATTCAGTGTGGTGTGGTACAATTCAAAACAGCATTTTTGGGTGCATCTATTTGAATAATTAAGGGAACTGTCTAAATTCCCTTCATTCCCTTCATGTTTAAACATAGGCAAAAGTTGGTCAAAACGACCGGTGTTGTTATAAAGGGTTATTATGGAAACTCCATGGAAAAGGCAAGCCCACATAGAGACATTTGACATTAGTA
>CALMSX010000017.1 GCA_937872515.1 uncultured Bacteroidota bacterium | reverse complement strand
GAAGAAGAGTGCGATCCCATGTCCCCAATTGAATTTCATGATTTGTTATTTAAAAGGTCCTAAAAAGTTGGTTTCGACTACCTCTTCAGAGGCATTACTTTTTACTAAGAGTTTGATTTCAGTTTTACGATCCGTAAGGTCTTTGCCGGGTATTTTGATAAACATAGATCCATGCACTGTTGAATCCTTAGGTACAGTCAGGTCTTCTTTGCCTATAAATTGTAAGGTAGCATTGGGATGCTCGGTAGTAATAGTTATGTGCTGTACTTCACTGGTCTTGTTGACAAGGGTATAATTGTATAGATTACTGATGGTACCATCTTCAGCCTTTTGAAACAAGGTACCTGGTGTATGAAGAATTAACGCTTCAACATCAGCTCTATTGCTAAGTAATATTACATTCAGCACCAATAATCCCACCAAAACAACACTGTAAGCAATGGTTCGTGGAGTAAATATTTTTCTTTCCCCTTTCGCAATGCCATTGTGGCTGTCGTAGCGAATGAGACCTGTTGGTCGTTTGGTTTTTACCATCACTTCATCGCACACATCAATGCAGGCGGTGCAGTTGACACATTCAAGCTGGGTACCATTTCTGATATCGATGCCGGTAGGACAAACTTTGATACACAGCCCACAGTCTACACAATCGCCTTTTGGACCAGAGTTGTCAGCTTCAACCCCTTTTTTGATTTTACCCCTGGGTTCTCCTCGCAGCCAGTCGTATGAAATGACGATGGAATTGGGATCTAGGATCACGCCTTGTAATCTGCCATAAGGACAAATGGTAGTGCATACCTGCTCCCGCATAAAAGCAAAAACGCCGTAAAAAAGGAAGGAGAAAACGATCATTGCGATGAAGCCTCCCAGGTGCATAGAGATGGGTTCTGTGGCGATGCGCCAGACCTCTTCATAACCTATGATGTAACTCAAAAATATATTGGAAATAAAAACAGCAATGGCAAAAAACAAAAATTGTTTGATGGTTTTTTTCAACAACTTTTCTGTTGTCCATGGAGCTTCATTGAGTTTTTTCTGGGCATTCCAATCTCCTTCAATAAAGTATTCGATTCGCCGGTAGACCATTTCCATAAAGATGGTCTGGGGGCAGATCCAGCCGCAAAAAATTCGCCCAAAGACCACCGTAAACAAGATGATGAATACGAGTAGGGTCAGCATTGAAAATAAAAAAAGGTGAAAATCCTGGGGATGGAAAACAATGCTAAAAAGAACAAATTTTCTTTCCAACACATTAAACATTATAAAAGGTTGCCCATTGACCTTAATAAAAGGCATGCCAAATAAAAGTAGCAGTAGGATATAGCTTACAAGTTTCCGGTAATTAAAAAAATTACCGGACGGTTTTTTGGGGTAAATCCAAATCCGCTTTCCTTCTTTGGTTACCGTGGCAATGGTATCTCTAAATTCTTCAGTTGCGTAGATAAAATCTTCGGTGGTTTCTCTTTTCTCTGTTGTCATAATTCACCTTTTTTTGTTGCTTAGGTTAAAGCAGTACCAGGCTGGAGAAAAATCTCCAGCCTGGTATTGGGCTTTATTTGGTTGCGGTAGTGTCAGCAGCAGCTGGTGTTGCAGCAGCGGATTCTTCCTTCCAGACATCACCCTGTGCGGCCTTCGCTCCCGGAGGATTGGTACCTTGCAGGGTAAGGATGTAGCTGGCAACGTTTTTCATTTCAGAAGGTCTGAGCTGATCCTTCCACGAAATCATACCTTTTTCCGGCACACCGTATTTAATGGTTTTGAAGACATTTTTAATACCTCCTCCATGGATCCAGTATTCATCGGTAAGATTGGGGCCTACGCTACCGGCACCTGATTCCAGGTGACAGGCTGCACAATAGGTTTTGAAGGCCGTCTTTCCTGCATCCAAATCAGCAGCAGTAGTGGCCGGAGTTACTGAGTTTTCATTAATGGCATCGGCCATCTTTGCCAGATAGGCATCTTTAACCTTTTGACCTTCTTCCATTGCCATTTCATATTCCTTGATCTGATCAGGCCCGTTGTCTGACCAGTGATACCACCACATGTAGACTCCGGAAAATAAAATGGTAAGATAAAACATCCAAACCCACCAGGGCGGAAGACTGTTGTCCAATTCTCTAATGCCGTCGTAATCGTGCCCCAAATCAATGTCCTGCTCTTTTTCAATGGGGGTAGCTTTGGTCATGGATTTGTACAACTTTCTCCATACAGATTCAGATTGCAGCATATTGGCTTTCTCAGCAGCTTCAAGTCCATGCTCCTGGATAAATTTAGCCCGTTGCATTTCGATCATGAGGCCCATTACCCTGTATAACATTAACAAGGTAAGGATAACAACAATGGCTGCCAATATTAAAAAAATATTGTTATAGGCCCAGTTAAAGCTATTTGGCTGGGCTGGAGCATCGGCTTCGGTAGCTGCTTCCTGAGCAAATGCCCCTACCGCAGTGACCAGAAGAGCTCCGGTTGATAATATATATCGCTTCGTCATGGTTTATTGTTTTGAAGTTTGATCGTGATCGTCTCCAAGCGGGAGTTGTGCCATGTAATCCACATGGCCCTTTTTGGTAAAAAACACCTGGAACAAAACCACTGAAAAGATAATAAAGAAGGTTACAAGGGCAAACATTGCCATCCAGTTGATGTCGCCTGATGATGTTGATAATAAATGCTTGAACATAATTTTGCTTTTTCTTTGTTATCAATTATTTATTCAACTTAATATCGGTACCGAGGCGCTGCAAGTAGGCAATCATTGCAATCAATTCTTTTTGCTCAAGACCTTCCATTTCTATATTGTCTTTGCGCAGATTGTCTGCAATTTGTTTGGCTTGTTTTTGCAAATCACTAAGTGCAATGTCTTCATAACCTGCTGGATACGGAACACCCAAAGTTCTCATGACTGCAATTTTGGAAGCCGTATAATCTGTATCCAACTTGTTTTTGGCCAACCATGGATAAGGAGGCATAATGGAACCCGGACTAATAGATACCGGCTCTATCATGTGGTTAAAGTGCCAGCTATCCGGGTACTTTCCACCTACTCTGTGCAAATCCGGACCTGTTCTCTTAGAACCCCACTGGAATGGGTGATCGTAAATAAACTCACCAGATTTAGAGTATTCTCCGTAACGCTCTGTTTCAGATCTGAAAGGTCGAATCATCTGAGAGTGGCAGTTGTAACAACCTTCACGGATGTAGATATCGCGACCTTCCAATTCAAGAGGAGTATACGGTTTGACAGAAGAAATTTTTGGAATATTACCCTCAATCGTAGCTAAAGGAATCATTTCTATGATACCACCGATGGCCACTGCTACAAGTGCTAACACCAACATTTGAATAGGTCTTCCTTCGATCCATCTGTGCCAGTGTTCTCCTTTGTGCGCTACATGTGGCTCCATTGGAGGAGCTTCAGCTTCTTCATTAGCAAGGAATTCACCTTGTTTAACAGTTTTGATCAGGTTATATACCATAATGAATACCCCAACAAGGAAGATAGAACCTCCTATCGCTCTGGTTACATACATCGGGAATAACTGGGTTACTGTTTCCAGGAAGTTACCGTAACGAAGGAAGCCATCTGGGGTGAATTCTTCCCACATCAAAGACTGGGTCCAACCTGCCCAGTACATTGGAACCGCATAAAAGATAATTCCCAAGGTTCCTATCCAGAAGTGCCAGTTGGCCAACTTTACTGAATAAAGTTTTGTTCTGAACATTACAGGAATAAGGAAATAAAGAACACCAAAGGTAAGCATACCGTTCCAACCCAAGGCACCAACGTGAACGTGAGCAACTGTCCAGTCAGTGTAGTGACTTATGGCATTGACACTCTTGATTGAGAGCATTGGACCTTCGAAAGTAGCCATACCATAGGCGGTAACGGCAGCAACCATAAATTTTAAAACAGGCTCTTCCCTTACTTTGTCCCAAACCCCTCTTAGGGTAAGAAGACCGTTGAGCATACCACCCCAGGATGGAGCAATCAGCATCAGAGAAAACACCATACCCAATGATTGGGCCCAATCTGGCAATGATGTATACAATAGGTGGTGGGGGCCAGCCCATATATAGATAAAGATCAGTGCCCAGAAGTGGATGATGGAAAGTCGGTAAGAATACACCGGTCTGTTGGCTGCTTTAGGTAAAAAGTAATACATCAAGCCGAGGTAAGGTGTGGTTAGAAAAAATGCCACCGCATTGTGACCATACCACCATTGTACCAAAGCATCCTGAACACCAGCAAAAATGGAATAAGACTTAAGAATACTAACAGGCAATTCAAGGCTGTTGACAATGTGCAACATGGCCACAGTTACCCAGGTAGCAATGTAAAACCAGATGGCTACATAGAGGTGTCTTTCTCTTCTTTTGATCAGTGTACCAAACATGTTGATACCAAAGACAACCCAAATGAGGGTAATGGCAATATCAATTGGCCATTCCAATTCGGCATATTCTTTAGAAGTGGTGTAACCCAGCGGAATGGTTAGCGCTGCTGAAACAATAATTAATTGCCACCCCCAAAAATGCACCTGGGATAATACATCAGAAAACATCCTGGCCTTGAGCAGGCGCTGGAGTGAATAATAAACACCCATGAAGATACCATTGCCCACAAAGGCAAAGATGACTGCATTGGTGTGAAGCGGTCTTAACCTTCCAAAGGTTACCTCCGCCGTAGAAAAATTGAGTGCAGGAAAAGCCAGCTGTAGGGCTGCCCATAGACCCGCCAGCATGCCCACGACGCCCCATAGAGCCGTTGCGTAAGCAAACTGCTTCACAATTTTATTGTCATAATAAAATTTTTCCGGTAAAGCCATATTCTTTAGTTTTGTTTTTTACTAGTGGATTGTGGTTCGTCGTGCAAAATTCTCATAGAGGGTGTGTAGTCATCCTTGTACTGCCCCGACTTCACTGCCCATAAAAAGGAAATGAGGAAGCCTATAGCCAGCAACAAACTCAAACCAATTAACACAAATATGATTTTCATCACGATAAATTTATACGGTGTAAAACTACAATCGACCCTTCACCACCGTCATGACACCCATCATCGAATTTATTGATAATAGTCAATTTTGATGATTTTAATCATGTAAGATTGCTTTCAAAAAGTGGGTAAGTGGTCGAATTTTTCCTTTAAAAAATTCTGAAATTATTTATTTAAATAACTGAATATCTTACAATTAAGATATCATTTTTCCTCATTTTTTAAGTTTCCATCTCACCAACAAGGCTGAACTGGAAACAGTATAAATAACGATGGTCACTGAACTTAATGGCATCAGAATGGCTGCCACTACCGGGCTTAATTCTGCCTTGACTGCATAACCCAAGCCCACCGCATTGTACAAAATAGCTATTAAGTAAGCCCCTCCAATGATCCAATGGGCCTTTTTGCTCAAATCAAAAAAGGAAGGAAGGAGATTGAATTTTTCAGCCCTGAAAATGATGTCACTGGCCGGTGTAAAATTATTGGTTCCCTCGGTGATGACAATGCCCAGATCACTTTGTTTTAAGGCTCCCGAGTCATTGAGGCCGTCGCCAATCATAGCTACCTTACCCTTGTCCTGGAGTTCAACTATGTATTGCATTTTTTGATGGGGGTCGTGGTTAAATCTCATGTCCACACCACTGCCCAATAATGTTTCCAGATTCGATTTTTCTTTATCATTATCTCCTGAAAGGATAGACACTGACTTATGACCGGCCTGCAATTGACCCACAACTTCAGAAAATCCCTCCCGATATTGGTTTTTAAAATTAAAGTAGCCCAGTACTTTTTCGTCGATTGATATATAAACCCGGGTCTCTCCCGCGGGTGCAGGATCGGTTCCTACAAAGGATGCTGAGCCCATTCTTATGAGTTTGCCTTTACAAATGCAAGACGTGCCCCTGCCATCTGTTTCAGAAAACTGGCTTACCTCCCATATCTCGTCCTGTCTGAGATTTTTCTCAATGGCTGTACTCAGTGGGTGCACCGATTGAAAAGCCAGGGCATGAATGAGTTTTCGATCATCCACTGAAAGGTGTTTGCCGTGGTAGTACAATTCCTTTTCCAACTGGGTAGTGACAGTACCCGTTTTGTCAAATACGATGGTATTGATGCCTGCCGCCTTATCAACTACCTGGGCATTGCGCAAAAAGATGCCCCTCCTGGAAAGCAAACGGAGGAGGTTGCCATATAAAAAGGGCCCTGTCAAAGCAATGGCACAAGGACAGGCTACGATGAGCACTGAGGTAAATGAAATAATGGCCTTATCAAAAGAGGTAGGATACCAGTAAATAAAGCCGGCCGAGGCTACCAATAAAATGGCCATGGTAAAATAACGACTCAGCCTGTCGGTAAGGGTTTGGTAGCTGTCATTGTTTCTGTGAAAGGCGGCATCGTTCCAGAGGCTGACCAGGTAAGAATTTTTGACCTTACGCGAAGCCACCATGGTCATGCTGCGATCTTTGAGCTTGCCACCTGCAAAGATTTTTTCACCCTGCAATACTACTACCGGAATCTCTTCGCCTGTAACAAAGCTGTAATCAATGCTGGTATTGTCTGAGGTGAGCACCCCATCAACCGGTATGATCTGGTTGTTTTTGATGAGGAGCTCGTCTCCCTCTGCTATGTTTTCAATGCTGATTTCCGACATCTTCCCCTTAGTGAAACGGGTGGTAGAAATGGGAAAATAGGATTTATAGTCTCTTTCAAATGAAAGATAGTGATAGCTGCGCTGCTGGTACCATTTGCCCGTGAGCAGGAAAAACACCAGGCCTGCCAGACTGTCTATGTAGCCTGCCCCTGTTCCTGTGGTAACCTGATAGATGCTGGTAAAAAACATTACTAAAATGCCAAGGGCCAGCGGAATGTTGATGTCAAATGTTTTGTATTTTAAGCTGTACCAGGCTAGTTTGATGTAGTCAAAGCCGGAATAAAAGACCACCGGCAAGCTGAGTACCAAATTAAGATAGCCAAACCATTGCCTGAAATACGGATCTTCGAGTCCGAGGTATTCCGGAAAACTAAATAACATAATATTGCCAAAAGCAAAGCCGGCCACCCCTATTTTGATCTTGAGCTGCTCATCATAACCCTTGTCAGCGTGGGCCTCCAATTCGATAAGCGGCTTGTAACCAATGGAGTCTAGTACTTCCACAATTTTTCTCAAAGAGATGTTGTTGGGATTATACCTTATTTCCACTTCTTTCCTCAGAAAATCTACCTTAGAAGCAAAGATTCCTTCGTGGAAGCGGTATAATTTTTCCAACAACCAAACACAAGAAGAGCAGTGGATTTGTGGCAATTGAAATACAACCAATGAAAGTTGCGGTGAAATGGGCCGTGTAAGTCTATCAATGATAATTTGTTCATCGAGGTATTCGTACTCTTCCTTCGATTTTGATTTCAGTGAAAAACCCGGATTATCGGCTAGATTATAGTAGTCGCACAGGTTATTTTGGTCTAAAACTTCATATACGGTCTTGCAGCCCAGACAACAAAAGTTCTCCTCCTTATAGGTAAAGGGCGTACCAATTACGGGGTCATTGCAATGTTTACATGTCAATTTAACCCCTACATGCTCTGTTGTCATACCACATCATTGATTGATGGGGTAAAAATAGAAAAAGGGAGAGAGGGTGGATGTGACTAAAGTCACCAGGGTGGATGATGCGGGAGCGGAGCATCCGGTCCCTACACCTCTTATGAGGCGTAGGGACAAGCAACGGAGCACCAGTCCCTATAACTGCGAAGCTGGTGTAGGGATCCGGCAACGGAGCAACCGGCAACGGAGCATCCGGCAACCGAGCATCCGGCAACCGACCATCCGGGAACATAACTGAGCGGTTTTGGCACAGCCAAAAAAATTGATCCCTACATGCCGCTGGTATGTAGGGATCAATTTAGAGAAGGCACCACGCGCTAATCGCGTGGCATCGACTA
>CALMSX010000016.1 GCA_937872515.1 uncultured Bacteroidota bacterium | reverse complement strand
AAAAAAGCAGCTCCTGCTAAAAAAGCGGCTCCTGCTAAAAAAGCGGCTCCTGCTAAAAAAGCGGCTCCTGCTAAAAAAGCAGCTCCAGCTAAAAAAGCAGCTCCTGCAAAAAAAGCAGCTCCAGCTAAAAAAGCAGCTCCAGCTAAAAAAGCAGCTCCTGCAAAAAAAGCGGCTCCTGCTAAAAAAGCAGCTCCAGCTAAAAAAGCTACTCCTAAGAAGTAATTTTGGAAGCTTAGCTTTAGAAAAAAGAAAGGTTGGGTCTTTGATCCAGCCTTTTCTTTTTATTGGTAATCAGCGATTTACGAAAAAATACACCCCAATAGCTTCAATGACTCAGGAATGTACAATAGTTTGTTAATGTAGATTTTCTGTTGGTACAAGCCACTATTTTCTTTTAATTTTGCGCTCCAATGAAACTAAGACTCGCCATTTTAGATCTTAATGCAGGCCTACCCAACCAGGGCATGCGTTGCATATCAGAGATTGTATCCAATTATCACCATCTTTTAGAGGTAGATGTATTTGATGTCAGGGTAACAGCAGAGGTTCCTGACCTTAGCTATGATATTTATATTTCAAGCGGTGGACCCGGAAATCCCATGGAAGGTGATGGTGTTTGGGATGAGCGATTTTATACCCTGATTCAGGATGTATGGGAGTATAACAAATATGAAGGTCATCCAAAAAAATATTTCTTTTTTATCTGCCATTCTTTTCAAATGGCCTGCCTTCACTTTGGCTTAGGTAAAATCACCAAAAGAAAGTCAGCATCTTTTGGCGTTCAACCTGTACACAAAACAAGAGCTGGACAAAAAGACGCAATCTTTAATGGCTTACCTGATCCATTTTATGTTGTAGAAAGTCGCGACTGGCAATTGGTTCAACCCAACCTCCACATTTTTACAGAAAAAGGAGCAGAGATACTTGCACTGGAAAAAATCAGAACCCACGTAGAATATGAAAGAGCCATTATGGCAGTGCGGTTTTCTGAAGAAATGGTGGGCACTCAATTTCATCCGGAAGCAGATCCCCACGGTATGAAGGTGCATTTCACTTTAGAGGCCAATCGGGATAAGGTCATCAACAATTTTGGCATAGCCAAGTACGATAGTATGATGTCGCAATTGGATGAAGAAGATAAAATTGCTCTGACCTACAAAACTATTCTACCAAAATTTATTGAAAACGCAATAAAACTTATAAATTCACATGCTTATAGCATCGTGTAATTTATGATTTCAAAATATCGAAAAGAGTACAATGACAACTGGAGCAGTGCTTTGTACGAACAATTTTTACAAGGAGTAGAAGATACCTATCATCATAAGACTCCATTTCGAATTGCAGAAACTCCGTTTTTTATTCCAGAGTTATTAAAATCAAGGTTGCTTGAAGCCTGCGATAGCATCAATGAGGTAATTTGCAGCCCCGATTTCAAAAATCTCACCGACAAGGCAATACCGGATGTATCTTTAGTGGTTCCACACGAAGATGAGCACACTATTTTCCTGCAAATGGACTTTGGTATCACCCTGGATGAAAAAGGCGATCCTATGCCCAAACTGATCGAAATCCAGGGCTTTCCCTCGGTTTATTTTTTCCAGGAGTTCATTTCCAGATTGTATCGGCAATATTTTCACCTTCCTGAAGAGCTGCGCTCATTTTTCAACCCTGAAATGAATTCAGAAAGTTATATTTCATTGCTTCGTGAAGTCATTGTTGGAAATGAAAATCCGGCCCATGTAGTAATGTTGGAAATCGAACCGGAAAAACAGACTACCTACATTGATTTTCTGTGTACGGCGGATAAATTAGGAATCAAAGTGCTTTGCCTAACCAAAGTTATCAAACAGGATAAAAACCTATTTTACGAAGATGACAAAGGCAATTGGGTGCCCATAAAAAGAATATACAATCGGGTAATCTTTGATGAATTGGAACAAAGAAAAGACCTTCAGCTTCAGTTTTCCTTTACGGATGACCTGAATGTTTACTGGGTAGGTCATCCTAACTGGTTTTACAGAATAAGTAAATATACCATGCCCCTGCTAAAGGGTAAATATGTGCCAAATTGTTTTTATGTGGAAGATTTGCAAAAGTATCCGGACGATTTGGAAAATTATGTGCTAAAACCCTTATTTTCTTTTGCGGGAGCCGGAGTTGAACTCAATGTCACAAAAGAAATGCTGGATACATTATCAGATAAAGCCAATTATCTCCTGCAGGAAAAGGTGAGTTATGCTCCTGTAATTGATGCGCCAGGAGAACCTGTAAAATGCGAAATCCGAATGTTGATGCTATGGCCACAAAATAGCGAAAAGCCCATAATAGTCAATAACCTTGTTCGTCTCTCAAAAGGGGCAATGATTGGCGTGAAGTACAACAAAGACAAGGACTGGGTTGGAGGAAGTGTAGGATTTTTCGAATAAAAAAAAAGCCGGTTATTAACCGGCTTTTTTTATTTATCTCCCACAGAAAATCAACCTCGTTGAAATTCCGGTATCTGTCATTATACTCACAATCAGCATAGAAGATGAAGTAACCTCATAGAGTTTATTTTCTCCCTGGACCAAACTTTGCGCCGACTTGATCAGGCGGCCATCCACACCATAAATAACGGCAGTGCTATTGATAGGTAGCCCTTCGTTGGATAAATAGAGGTTGCCACCTGTAGAATACAAGTTAAATGATTTAGCAATATTATCGGTGGCTGTCTGCTCACATTCGATGAATGGAATCTCAATAATTGATCGACAAGCTTCATTGGATGCATCAAAAACTTTGATTATATACACCACGTCTGCTCGAGGGTCATAGGCTGGAGATACAACAGGTAATTGATTGACCGCATACCTGCCCAATCGAACATTGTTGACAAATACATAAAACGAATCTGAAATGGGGTTGACAGCGTCGAAATCTATTTCAAATTTAAACGAAGTCTCACTGCAATCTACTGGTTTTGCACTTAGATTGTTGATGCCACAGTTTTCACAATTAATAAAATACTCTTTTACAACAAAACAGGTGTTGTCATTGACATCAATGAACTTGAGTGTGATTTTGCCTTCATTTCTAGGGCTTAAATTGTAAAGGACAGGAGTCGTGACATAGTTAAAACTACCCAGTAAAACTCCGTCAGCGTAAGCGTTGTACTTATTGCCACTTTTTCCATTGACTACCATTTGTAAGCCAATGATTTTTCCCTCAAAACAGATGGCTTCAGGGCTTCCTGGTCCTATTTCACATTCTTCTTCGCAACATTTTTGGATTTCCTTTTCAATTACCAATCTGCAATTTTCATTCAATGCATCTTTTAAAACAATCCTTACCCCATTGCAGGCCATGGCATTTGGACCCAGGGTGTACGAAGGCTGACCATAAAGCAGTGGGCCATAAACTTTATCATTAATGGCAACATAAAACTGATCAGCGTGAGGTCCGGTTGGCGAGAATTTCAAAAATACTTTAAAGGTATTGTCGCCAGTGCACTCAGAAAATTCTACCTGAGGTTCTGAGAATGCGCAGGGCTCGCTGTTGCTGCATTCATATGTAAATTCGGTTTGTCTGAAACAACCTTCGGTTTTGAAAGCTATTACCTTCACAGCATAGGACTTGCCATTTACAAATGGATAAATGAGGGATAAAGGTTCTGCTGATTTTTTATATTTACCCACAATAACACCATTGATGTAAACCGCTACGCTATCATCTGGAACACCGTCGCTGTCAAATTGAAGCTTAATTCCTCCAGGTGTGGCGTCACAATTTTCTGTGATGGTGATGGCACCAATTTCACAGGGGTTACAACACAATTTTACATTGTTAGCCAACACATTGGTGCATGCATTGGATGAATTATCGGTAATTATAAACTCATAATTTTTATTGCAATCTGGCACAATGGGACCTAAGTAATAAAATTCTTCTCCATATGCGAACGTGCCATAAACGGTGCCATTGCCCCTGACACTGAATCCATTTACGCCTGTATTATTGGATTTGAATTTAAATTTAATGTAAATTTTGCCTTCTTTCATACAAGGTAAAACTTCATAAACCGGATCAAATATTTTACAGGGGTGACATTCCTGAACAGGTGGAATAACCAGTTCGCCAAAACAAAATATGTCGCTGACATCGGCTATTAGCAGATCGGTATTGGCGCTAGAAAAGGGTAGAGGGCCAATGACAACAGGTAGATCAGCATAGGCAAAAGTGCCGTACAAATTGGCCGAACCTCCAATTAAAAAACTATCAGTGGATGTACCATGTTCAAAGTTTATCCTTGCGAAATAGGTATCATTCAAATCGCTGCATTCTATTCGCTGGGCTGCGGCATTGGCTATAAAACAGGAACACTTGTTATTTAAAATGATTGTGTCACAGCAGCCCTGATCGTCGTTATTACAAACTACCAATGTATCCTGATCCTGACCCTGATTGGGAATGACCAGATTTTCTACCGGTGTATTGATGTATTTATGAAACGAATGCAGATCTCCATTGATAAATACATCAAAGCCGAGGTTGCCATTGGCTGGGGGGATCACATCAAAATTGATTTTATAAGCCTCCCCTTCCAGACATTCTTTTTGTTTCAAATTGATGATGGAAATACCACAATTCTGTGTACAACACACCTTACCCAATTCATATACCGCAGAACAGGCTGGTAGTTCCAGATCTCGAACCACAAATTCATAGGGAGTGGTACAGTTGCCGGGCAAACCATCTATGGTAATTGGTAAGTCTGAATAAGAAAACGTACCATGATTGAGGCCATTGCCTTGCACCTTAAATTTTGGACTTGGAGGATTGACCGGAGTGAAATTGATTACAACCGCAAATTTTTGCTGCGCATTGCATGGCAGTTTCTCAACAACCAGGTTTTCAATTTTACAATCGGATTGGGCAAATGATGGCAGGGAAAACAATGCCATCCACATTATCAAAGTTGATAAACGTTTCATATATGTCAATTTCCCATAAAGATATCTCAAAACTAAAGATCGCTCCCAACGCATTGGAAATAATTTCGACAATGGTTGGAATTTTTCACAATGGGATGTAATATTTTATTAAAATTAATATGTAAATAATAGATATACAATTAAATAGCATGTTTGAATCGAGTAAAACCTACAAATAGTTGAATTTTGGACAAAATGTTAAAATCCACCTACGTTGTGCGTTTTGCTATGACAATTTTGGGGATTAAGATTATATTTGTCTTTCTATTAGGTTTATAATCCAAAGCTTTACACATGAAACGTCTGTTAAAAACTACAATTTGGGTCATTGCGCTCATTTTTTCATATGAAATAAATGCATCGATGGTATGTCCACCGGATAAACACTTGAAGTGTGATGATGACATTTCAGATTTGTATTTAACCGGTAAGCCCACCTTGTTTGGCAGCCATTCTTACCTTACTCCCGTTTACGAGGATCAATTTTTCACCAATGCGTGTAATGTAGGTCATGTAGTAAGAAAATGGTACCTGGATTTGAACCATAATTATCAGGCCGACCCATCGGAACCCACCTGCTACCAGAATATTTACCTATCAGAAAACAACTATGGTTCTATCATAGTTAAGTTTCCAAAAGACATAGTGGTAAACTGTTTGGAAGACATTCCCTACATGAAACCCGAGATCACCTCTCGTCCATGTGACTTGATTGGTGTAAGTTACAGAGACGAAGTTTTTGAGTTGTTGGGAAGTTCTGAAGAAGGGTGTAAAAAAATATTAAGGAAGTTTACAGTTATCAATTGGTGTGACTATACGCCCAATTCACCTTATGGGGGCAGTGTATGGTATGGTACCCAGGTAATCAAGGTAATAGATAAAGAAAAACCAGAATTTACAGGTTGTAAAGATGTGACCATAGGATTTAATGAGGGATGTAAGGCAAGAGTAACCCTCACCAACAATGCCATAGATCCGGGCAATTGTACCTCTGATAAGATGTCATGGATTGTGGAGGTGGATTTGTGGGGTGATACCAAAATTGATTATGTCTATTCCAATATCGGAACCGGAATCTTTTTCTTGCCACTTCAGAAAACCGGACAAGAAATTAAAATTACACTCCCAGAATTATTGGGCTATGGCAAACACAAGGTCAATTGGAAGGTCAAAGATGCCTGTGGCAATTTGACCGGTTGCAGTACCAATTTTACGACCATGGATAATAAGCCACCTACTCCTTACTGCGTACAGAATGTAAGTGTAGCCATCAATGGCAAAGATGGTACTAAGCTAAGGGTACCTGCCTCTATGTTTAGTTTAGGTGCCTTAGACAATTGTACAGCCACTCCTTATATCAAATATTCATTTTCGCCCAATCCGGCCGATTCATTGAGATTTTACGATTGCACCAATGCAGGATTTCAGTACTTAACCGTTTATGCCATAGATTTAATGGGCAATAAAGATTTTTGTGCAGTGCATATGACGGTATACGATAATGGAAGTTGTTCTAATACCCTGACAGCCGCAGGAAAAGTGATGCAACCATCGGGCAAAAAAGTAATGGCAGGAAGTATGACCATGCAGGGCAATGCCGGTAATTTTAATGTTTATGGGCAAATCAATGACGGAGCTTATAATTTTAAGGATGTTGCCATTTACAACGACATGAAATTTATCCCGTCAAAAACAGGATTAGAAGATGCACAGGTGGATGTTTTAGACTATGCTTATTTCAAAGCCTATCTGGCTGGTGATGACACCCTTTCCAATTATGGCCTCCTGGCTGCTGACATCAATGATGACAAAAAAGTTAATGCCAGGGATTTTCTGCTATTAAAAGATAAATTGTTAAAAGAAAAAAATAGCTTTGGCAGAGAAGATTGGCGCTTTATACCTTCTTATGTAAAAGAAAAAGATTTGAGCCTTCAGGCTTACTCTCCTGTTTATGATGCCAAAAAATTCAATGGATTTCTGGATTTTACAGCTTTCGCCAAAGGAGATCTTTCAGAGACCCGCAATGAAGAAGCTAAGCCCCGAAGCAACATGGCGCCTATTTTTGTTGTTGGTAAATCAGTGGTTGTTGATGGTAAAACCTATTTTCCTGTCAGTTTAGGAAAAGAGATCAATTTGCAGGCGGCGATCTTAAAATTGAACCAAAATGAAAGCCAGATCCTGAATGTAAACGAAAACTTTGATTGGGCAGGTGTAGGTGAATATCAGTGCAATTTGCTGTTGAAAGAGACCCATTTATTTTCTGTTGATGAGGTCCTCTTCCTTTTGGAAGCAACTGATTTAGGCAATGCCCTAATCAGTGGTGAATTGATGGATGCAGCATCAGGGCAGGTATACAGACTTGAGCAAAAACTTGGATTTACCAACAACCTTGCGCAGCTTGCCCCCAATCCTGTGAGTGACAGGCTATCTATCCAAGCCCCAGTGGGTTCTTCCTATGTAGTTCGAAGTGTGGAGGGAAAGGTTATGCTTTCTGGCGAAGTAATTCAAAATGAAACAATAGATGTGACGCAAATAGTGTCCGGGCTCTATTTTGTGGAATTGGTGATAGGAAGTAAATCTGAAGTGCACAAATTGATCATAGCCAGATAGTCGGTTTTACCTGAGAGACAAAACAAGGCGGTTATTTATTTTGTTGTTCAGTTGGGCTTAATACCCATCAATCCTTTATTTCATGCAAGATTTTTGCCATTTACATTGCCATACCCAATATTCCTTATTGGATGGGGCTTCTGATATCACAGCCCTTATGGAAAAGGCTGTCAAAGACGGACAACAAGCCATAGCTCTGACCGATCATGGAAACATGTTTGGGGCCTTTAAATTTGTTAAAGCAGCCAATAAAAAGGGAATCAAGCCCATAGTAGGTTGTGAATTTTACATGGTTGAAAACAGGTGGCAAAAAAGTTTTGAAAAATCAAAGGGCCAAAGAGATGAGCGTTTCCACCAACTGTTGCTAGCAAAAAACGAGGTTGGTTACCGAAATTTGTCGAAGCTGTGCTCATTGGGGTTCATAGAAGGGATGTATGGAAAATTCCCCAGGATCGATAAGGAATTGCTATTAAAACACCATGAGGGACTCATTGCAACTTCTTGTTGCATTGGAGCCGAGATACCACAAGCCATAGCCTCAGGTAACACGGAAAAGGCAGAGAAACTGTTAAAGTGGTGGTTGGATTTGTTGGGTGAAGATTATTACATCGAATTGCAGCGCCACAGGGGCATTGACAGGATAGACGGATCATTGATGAGCCAGGAAGACGTCAATCAGGTGCTGCTGCAGCTGGCTAAAAAATACAATGTAAAAACCATTGTTACCAACGACGTTCATTATGTAGAAGAAGAGGATGCCGCTCCCCACGACGTATTGTTATGTGTAAACACAGGATCTTTGTTGTCTGAGGATAGCAGGTTTAAGTTTCCAAGTTCAGATTTTTATCTCAAGACCAAGGCAGAAATCAATCAACTTTTTGGGGATGTACCCCATGCGATTGAAAATACGATGGAAATAGCATCCAAGGTGGAGAGTTTGAAGTTATCGCGTGATGTGCTTCTTCCTGCCTTTCCTCTTCCGAAAGAGTTTTTATCGCAGGATGATTACCTACGGCATCTAACCTTTGAAGGTGCAAGGAAAAAATACGGGACCATAACCAAAGAAATTGAAGACCGGTTGAATTTTGAGTTGGATACCATTGGAAAAAGTGGTTATCCGGGATATTTTCTCATTGTGCAGGATTTTACCACCTCTGCCCGGGAAATGGGTGTTTCTGTTGGGCCCGGAAGGGGGTCTGCTGCTGGATCGGCAGTAGCGTATAGTCTGGGCATCACCAATATCGATCCCATTCGTTATGACCTGCTTTTTGAGCGTTTTCTGAATCCCGAGCGTATATCTATGCCGGATATTGATATTGATTTTGACGACGAAGGAAGAGATAAGGTAATCGATTATGTAATTGATAAATATGGTCGCAATCAAGTGGCTCAAATCATTACTTATGGTACCATGGCGGCCAGGACATCCTTGCGCGATACCGGCAGGGTCATGAACATACCTTTGGATGTCGTGGATAGGGTAGCCAAGTCATTTCCAGCACACTTATCTGCCACTTTGGATGCCGTTTTGGCAGAAAAAGATGTTTCGGAGAAGTTGAAAAACGATCTGAATAAAGACGACCTTGACCGTGCGTATAAATTCAGAGAGTTGGCTGCTGAAAATTCAGATGTTGGCCATATGATCAGAACCGCCAAAAAAATTGAAGGTTCTGTTCGTTCTACCGGGGTGCATGCCTGTGGGGTGATCATTACCCCTGAAGACATCAGTAATATTATACCCATTGCTACTGCTAAAGATTCTGATCTGGTAGTATCCCAGTTTGACAACAGCGTGGCAGAAGAAGCAGGCTTGTTGAAGATGGACTTTTTGGGATTAAAGACCCTTACCATTATCAAGGACGCTTTGAAATTAATAAAAGAAACCCATGATATAGAAATCGATATTGATAAGATAGACCTGGAAGATAAGCTCACTTATCAGTTGTTTCAAAGAGGTGACACCATTGGTATCTTCCAGTACGAATCTCCCGGAATGCAAAAGTATCTCAAAGACCTTAAGCCCAATAAGTTTGAGGATTTGATTGCGATGAACGCGCTTTACAGACCTGGGCCCATTCAATACATTCCCAACTTTATCGAAAGAAAGCATGGCAGAGAAAAAATTACGTACGATTTGCCGGACATGGAAGGTTATCTCAAAGAAACGTACGGAATTACAGTTTACCAGGAGCAGGTAATGTTGCTGTCCCAAAAGTTGGCCAATTTTACCAAGGGAGAAGCTGACTTATTAAGGAAGGCAATGGGTAAAAAGAATAGAAAACTCATCGATGAAACGTATCCCAAATTTTTGGAAGGATGTAAGGCCAACGGGCATCCAGAGCCCATCATAGAGAAAATATGGAAAGATTGGGAGGCTTTTGCATCTTATGCTTTTAATAAAAGTCACTCTACGTGTTATGCTTTTTTGGCTTTTCAGACGGCCTATTTAAAGGCCCATTATGCCAAAGAATTTATGGCCTCTGTGTTGAACCACAATAAAGGTGAGATCAAATCGCTTAACTTTTTTATTACTGAGGCTAAGAGGATGGGCATTAAAGTCCTGGGGCCTGATGTAAATGAAAGCCAACTCAACTTTTCAATTGCGAACAAAGAATACATACGGTTTGGATTATCCGCTTTAAAAGGAGTAGGAGAGGGGCCGGTGGAAGAATTGATAGAAGAGAGAAAAAAAGGACACTATAAGGATATTTTTGACATGATGAGGAGGGTTAACCTCCGATCGATCAATAAAAAATTGCTCGACAGTTTGGCCATGGGAGGAGCCTTGGATTCATTTCAACTTGCAAGGGCTCAGTATTTTGCGCCTTCCGGGGGTTTTGAGTCATTTATTGAACATTTGATCCGGTATGGCAATAATTTTCAATCTCAAAAAGATGGGGCCCAGGCCTCTTTGTTTGGTGAAATGCACCAGGCCATGATCGCAGAACCTCAGGTGCCTGAGTGTGAAGAGTGGCATCAATTGTTGAAGCTGGAGAAAGAAAAAGACATTACCGGGTTTTATTTAAGTGGTCATCCTTTGGATCAATACAGCCTGGAATTTTCGGCTTTTATCAATGCCAGATTAGACGACATCGAAAACCTTTTGGAAAAGGGTCTCAAACTTGGAGGTTTTATTACAGATGTAAATGTGATGCAAAGTAAAAGGGGGACCAACTATGCCCGATTTAGTTTACAGGATTATTCGGGTAGCTACGAATTCACCCTTTTCAACGAGCAATATGAAAGTTTTAAACACCTTCTGGTAAAGGGTAATGTCATTTATATGGAGGGCATTTACGGGAAACAGTTCAATGGTGATCGTATGTTTTTCAAGGTAAAAGACATGAAATTGCTGGATACCATAGGTAAATTATTTACCAAATCCATTACCCTTAGAATTCCATTGGCAGAAGTAGATCAACCATTGGTGAATGGATTATCGGCATTGGTAACAGAAAATAAAGGAGATCATCGACTTCGCATTATTGTAGCTGACGAAGAAGAAGGCGATAACGATTTGGAATTGGTGCCCACTGCCTCTAAGGTCAATGCCTCTTATGATTTTGTTGATGGCTTGAAAAAAATGAACATTGCCTATAAGTTGAATTAGTACTTTGCAAGCATTACATAGGTAATTTTTTGTCGCGATAAGTACAACATTTCATTAAATGAATGATTTATAGAAGAAGAACGGAAATATTGATAATTTTTGTTCTATGAAAAAGTTTTTATTTCTCGTTTGTTACTTATTGTGTATTCATACTGCAAGTAGCCAAGGTAGCGAGGTCTTTATAACAAGAGACTTGACTCCATTTTGTGACCCCATCAAATTATCAGCTGATTATAAAGCGGGAAGGGCTAAGTTTGTTGTAGAAAATTCTGGGATATTTTTTCCTGAAGGTTTCTTTCATCATTTGCATGAAAAAGGTCTTTTGGCTGGTGTAGGCCCTATAGCGATTTGGTTGACTGCTGAGGATCGTGCCGGAAACAAGTACAGTGCAGGAATAGATGCCAATTCCGGGAAATCTGATTTCACCCCCGGACCAGTTCCGGCCTGGAATGAAGATTTTAGTCAACATTGCAGTAATTGGAATCAAATATTCAGGATAACAAAAGAGGAAGTAAAATCACATGTTTTTGGTTTCAGGAATGTAGATCCCTATGATTGTGATAAGATACCTGAAAATGTAAAATATTGGCCGGCTCGAAACAATCCGTTCTGGAAGGAAAAGTTTGCATTTGATCTACCAGATGAAAGATTAGCGTCCTTTATAGATGTTGACAATGATGGAAATTATAATCCATGTGCAGGCGATTATCCTGGCTTCCACAATTCGTGTGAAATAGTTGAAAATTTTCCAAATGAATTGTGGTACTGGTCTATAAATGATGTTGCTGGTGTTCACAGATTTTCGGGTGGTGATGCTATGCAAATTCATATCAATTGTTACCTATTTCATTACAACATTGAGAAACCTGTAAATGATGGGGTTTATTTTTATTTTGACGTGATCAACCAAAATGAAAGTGACTTGTTAAACATGGCCTTTGGACTTCAATTAACACCAGGTCAAGATTGCAAAGTAGACCGATATCTAGGGGTAGATAGTATAAGTGGCATGGTGTATTATTATCACAAGCAGATAAATACGGGGGTTGACTCATTTGATAATTGTATTTCGGATGATGTTTTTCCTTATTATTATAATTTAAGCAGTTTCCCTTTAAATATTTCTTATAAAAAATTTGCAAGGGACGCTTCAGGTAAAGTAATCAGAAATGAATTGGGGAGTCCTTTATTACTGGATATCACCGACAATGAAAAAATAGAAGAGGCTGATACAACTTTGTTTGTTGGATTGCGAAGTTTTCAATTGTTCAACACATCAGATTTCGAAACATCTTCCTTAAAGAGATATAATTTAATGCATCTATTAATGAATGGATTTGATCTTACTGGTGATGAAATAATTTACAAGAGTAAGAGGACAAATTTTATGTACCATGGAGATCCCGGTAAACAGGATTCTTGGAATATGTTGTCAGAAAAGATCAATTTTAATGATTCTATGACTGCCCTTGCAGTAGCAGAAAAGTTTTTTCTTCAACCTTCAGCAGGGAAAAGATTTTTGTTCCATCTGAGTCCTATTCATCGAAGGCAAGACAATATTGATTTGACAGTTGCGTATCAATTGCAAGATGAAGCATTTTTGCAATTTGAAGAAGGATGTATTTATATTGATGACTTTTTGGATCCTGGAGCAAACTTGATATCGACCTATGAAGAGAACAGTAATATGTTGAATTTTACCATCGATCCCTTTGTGCACGATTTAAATATTGAAAAAATTTCTGAAGTAGCTGCTTTTCCCGAAGAAATTCTGACAGTAAATGAAGATAAATACTATATGTTTGAAGGTTATCAAGTATTTCAAATAAAACATCCATTTATGAAAATACAGGATGGCTTTAAAGAAGGTGAGGCAAGTATACTACCCCCCAAAGTTAAGACAACAAATCTAGTCAATTAGTTAAATTTTCG
>CALMSX010000015.1 GCA_937872515.1 uncultured Bacteroidota bacterium | reverse complement strand
AGAGCCCTGTTTTTGGATGAGAATTCAAATCTTATTCATATTGGCCTGGTCCCCATAAGTACCTATCCTAAAAGTCCATCTGGTTTTCAATTAGATCCACAAACACAGTTTTCAAAAAAGACAATAGATATTAATACTGGTAATACCATTTCATCCTATTTTCCTGACAATACAGATACTACAATTTCCATCTTACCGCAGGCGGTTTTCAAATATGGCCCATACAACCATTTATACAAAGAAGGTGAAAATTATAGATGTATATATCCGGTAAAATACAATGATAAGCTGGATTTTAAATTGGTCTCTCAATTGGTAGATAGTGAAGGCAGAAGGGTTGGTAGTACAGATTCTATACCCTTTTATGAGGGTCAGCGTTTTGTAAACTTTACCAGAATCAGTGAGGATACTTTTTTGTACATTGAAACATTTAAGTTATCGGATAGCATTGTGTTTAATTTTGTAGATAAAAATTTAAATACCTTAAAATTATTAAGTATTAAGGAGGATTTTCCCATTAATGACATGTTGCTCACATCCTATCAACGAAATAAACTTATATTCACCAGCTTTGATACCAAAACGAATCCTTTTGAGCCGCCCATAAGCCATGTCATCTACGATTTGAATGGGAACAGATTATTAAATGCAAAAGTTAATTTAGAATATTTGGAATTATACCCAACGCCATTGTTATATGGTAAAACAGATGAATTGTTTTTATTTTCAAGATATGCAAAAAAGCTGGGAGTTGGTGAATGGGATTTCTCAATGAATGTATATAAACTGCTTCAAGATACCATGATGCTGATATCAGCCTTTAAAGTAGAAGATAAAGATAGATTTGTTTTTATTACTTCAATTGATGAACTTCCTGATGGAGATATCTTAGTTGGGGTGGAAGAGAACAATATGATTTATAAAAATGGCAATTATCAGCACGATGGCAATGCCCGCGCCATGAGCACCATGCGAGTGAGCCCTGAAGCGCTGGGCTTGATTCCGGTATCCACCAACACAGAATTTATTGCAGACCAACTCAACCTTTATCCCAACCCAAGCTCAGGCCCTGTGCGCATTGTATTTCCCAATGGGATCAATGAGGGAACTATAGAGGTGTACAGCTCAGCGGGCACCCTGGTTCAGGTCCAGGATTTTGACAAACACCTGTCCAATTTTTTTGAATTTCAGAACTTGACTTCTGGCCTTTACATTGTGAAAGCGGTTGATAAAAAGGGAAAAACAGCGGTAGGGAAAATGGTGGTGACGGAATAGGCAATACGCACTTCGTGCTTAGGAAAACTGAGTGGTTTCAGCAAAGCTGAAAAAATTGATCCCTATATGCCGCTGGTATGTAGGGATCATTTTAACGAAGGCGTCACACGCTAACGGCTTACCGATGTCTGGTAGTGGTTCGACTTACACTATTTCCCTATTAGTGTTAATAAAATTCTGGGAGGACTCCGAAGGAGTCCCATATTGCAGCCCCCACAACAGCGAAGCTGGTGTGGGGGTGGGTATGGAGGTAGCATCAATTTTGGCGACATTTTTGACAGATGTGGAACATCGCTCAAAAATGGTGACAAAATCTTGCTTATCTACCTGGCTAACGCTAGTTAGACAGGCGGATAAGCCGTTGTCGGTTTCCGGTGAGCGGTTGTCGGTCCACGGTTGTCAGGAGCGGTTTCCGGTCCGCGGTTGTCAGTGAGCGGTTCCCGGTAAGCGGTTGCCGGTTTCCGGTGAGCGGTTGTCGGTGAGCGGTTGTCGGTCCACGGTTCCACACATATTTAAATTTTTTATATAGATAATTTTTTTATACATTTGCCAGCGTTACCATTGAACAAAACCAAAACTAACTGTCATCGCAAAGTACTCAGGACATGGCAAATTGATGCTCACAGGGGAATATGCCGTCCTGGATGGGGCGCTGGCGCTGGCCCTGCCTACCAAAAAGGGGCAAAAAATGACGGTCAAGGCACATCGGGGAACCGACCTGGTATGGCAGAGTTACGACCACGAAGGCAAGGTTTGGTTTGAATCAGAAATTTCCATCTACGATTTTTCGGCCGTTAAAACCACCGATCAGGCGGTAAGCGATAAGCTTAAAAAGTACTTAAAAAATGCGGTGAGGCTCAATTGTGAATTTCTGGACAAGTGGAATGCCTATAAGATAGAGACTTTTCTGGAGTTTCCGCGCGACTGGGGTCTGGGATCTTCTTCTACCCTGATCCACCTGATTGCGGAGTGGGCAGAGATCATGCCTTTAGAGCTCTACCTCAAATGTGAAAACGGTTCTGGATACGATGTGGCCTGTGCAGGTGCTAAGGGTCCTATAGAATTTATCAATAGCCCGGAGGAGGTATCTTACACGCCGGTAGACTTTAAACCCACTTTTGCTGATCAGTTGTTTTTTGTCCACCTGGGCCAGAAACAGAGCAGTGATGATGGCATCCAGGCCTATCTCAAAGCGGTGAAAGACAAAAAAAACCTGGTGAAAACAATTACCGATATCACCGAAAATGTGCAGGAGGCGAAGGACCTCAGCAGCTTCAAAAAATTGATGGAAGAACACGAATCGGTCATAGCCAAACACACCGGCTTTACGCCCATTAAAGCAGAAAGATTTTCGAATTTTGATGGCACCATCAAATCTCTGGGAGCATGGGGTGGCGACTTTGTTCTGGCAACGGGCGATAAAGATTATGTGCAGCAGTATTTTACCGGCAAGGGACTACCCACCATAATACCCTACAAAGAGATGGTGTTGTAAGCACTGTCAATACATTCTTTCCACTATCTTTGATTTCAAACACCACTTTCTATGTTTCACAGAACTACGGAGCAGGAATCACTGTACGATGGCCTTGAAAATAAGTCAACGCGCGAACTGCTGGCCGACATCAACAGAGAAGACCAAAAAATAGCGCTTGCGGTACAAGACTGTATACCCCAGATTGAGAAGGTGGTAGATGCAGTCTATGACAAAATGAAGGATGGCGGCAGGCTCTTTTACATCGGAGCCGGTACCAGCGGCAGATTGGGCATCCTGGACGCTTCGGAGTGTCCGCCTACCTATGGCGTGCCATTTGATTGGGTGATAGGATTGATAGCCGGAGGTGATGCAGCCATCCGAAAGGCTGTAGAAAATGCAGAAGACAGTCGCGACGCCGCCTGGCAGGATCTTTCAGCCTATGGCATCAATGAAGGTGATGTAGTCATTGGTATAGCAGCATCCGGCACTACGCCCTACGTCATCCATGGCTTAAAAGCGTGCAATGAAAAAGACATTATCACCGCTTGTATCACCTGCAATCTGGGATCACCGGTAGCCAAAGAAGCCCGGCTGGCCATTGAATGTGTAGTGGGTCCTGAATACGTCACCGGCAGCACCCGTATGAAGGCCGGCACCACCCAAAAACTAATCCTCAATATGATCTCCACCAGTGTGATGATCAAATTGGGCAGGGTCAGAGGCAATCGCATGGTCAACATGCAACTCACCAACGAAAAACTGGTCAACCGAGGCATCGAAATGATCATGCTGATGGGCAAGGTCGATAGGGCAGAAGCAACAGAACTGCTTTCTAAGTATGGCAGTGTAAAAGAAGCCCTGGCTAAGATTCAGCCATGATTTTTATTTTTTCAGTTCAGCCAAATGCCCTTTAATCGGGTAAATAGGTGACTTTTAGATTGGAAAAATGCGCCTCTGTGCCGGGTCCAATCCACAAACCAATGCTGCCCGAGGCATCTTTACCCAGTTTCAAATCATTTACAATAAGGGTAGGTTGCGACTGGCCATGCACATAGAGTCGGGCCTTATCATCTCTGACAGCAATCTTTACCTTGGTCCATTCTCCCGGCACCAGATCGACGTAAGATTCATACATTTTTGGAAATTCTTTTCGCAATTTATGCCATGGAAATTCTGGGTATGAAATATATTGAACCGAATGATTCCTCCTCACCTGGTCATCTGCTCTGGCATTGCCAGGCCTCAGGTAAATACATTCAAATTTTGAATTGTCGTCATTGATGCGGAAGGCAATGCCAACAAAGCCGCGTGCTTGCTCGTAAGCATTGAGACCTGGCTTACCTGAGAGTTCCAATTCAATGATGCCGTCTTTAAAATCGGAATCCAGAATTTTTATAAACTTCAAAGAGGTATCGACACCTGCATCCACTACTTTTAATGATTTCACACCATTGTATTTTTCAAGACTCATTTCAGCGTTAATGGGAATAAGTTTATTGTCTTTATTCAACTTTGTTAAGTCTATTTCTGTTTGGGCCAATAGTCCTGTTGCACTGGCTAAAAAGATCAGAACGAGCTGATGGATCCTCTTCATGTTTTTTATTTTATGGGTCATTAAATGGGGCGAACACCACCGGATCCGACAGATGTTGTGATAAAAAAATCTAAGACCTTTGCCGGTTTCCGATTTGAACTATCCCTACAGACGACTTCATTTTTCACAGGGTTGCAGCAGTGTGGCTAAAAAGGAGTAATTACTCGTCAACAAAATATGATTTTTGGAGGGAATGGACAAAAAGCGGCATGAACTTTCATGAAAAGTTCCGGAGTGCAAGGGTTCAAAATGATCCTATGCTATAATTAAATGATTCTACTTTCCAAAGTAAAGAGAAGAACCCAATTTTAACAAAGTAATAGTAAGGCAGGTACGAATACACTGGAATAGATTTATTTTTTCACAAATTTTTGCGACAAAAATCCTACAGAATTACTGATGGTGACCGTATACTCTCCTTTGGTGAGATGACCGATGGATAAACATTCGTGGATGCCGGGCGACTGGAAAATTTCTTTTTTTTCCAATAACTTTCCGCTTACATCGTGAATGTAAATATAATAATCACAAACATCATCTGCTTCCATTTCCAGGTTAAGCTGGTCAACTGCTGGATTGGGAAACAACGCCAGATTTTGGTCCAGGAGTTGTTGATTATACAGGCCGGTGATGGGTGTGCCATTGTACACAAAAACGTTGTCGGTAGGATTGTCAAAATTGGCGGGTATTTCACAGGCATAACCTACTTCGGCACTGTAAAACCCCATAAATCCTGATCTGTAGCCCTGGTTTTTTGAAACCTCAAGCCAGCTGCTTCCTCCCTCAAAGCCGGCAAGGGTAATAAAAGTCTGATCATCGGCAAAATCATCGTGTTTGTTGAGCAGTAAGGTACGGGTGCCCGGTATGCTTGCCATGCCTGTGACATATCCACTGCTGTTGGATGGGGTAATGTCGGTCCATTCACCACTGGTGGCATTTCTTTTGAATACAATAAATTCATTGGAAGCATCTATGTTATAAACCGCAAATAAATCTGCCTGGTCGTTGCTCACCAAGCCCCAAAGACCACCCGTTGCAGAAGCAGGAGGTTCTGCCACCTGCCATGTTCTTCCCCGGTTGGACGAATAGAAAATTCTATCGTAATCAGAGCGGGTATAGATGTAATCGCCACTGGTAGCGTAATCACCATAAACGCCATATTCATCGGCTTCACTCACTTCTATGCTCTGGTTATTCTCAATTTGGGTCCAGGTAACACCTCCATCAGAGGTATAAGCTATTTCAAAAAAACCATCAACACCCGGATCTCCGAAGGCAACGCCATTGTTGGCATCATAAAACTGAACCCAGTTTAAAAAAACATCAACTCCCGGATTTACAGGAATCCAGCTTGTACCCCCGTCTGTGGTCTTGTATAAAATAGGGCCTTCGTTGTAATTAAAATAGGAGAGAAAGGCCAACTGATCACTTACTCCTTCTACATCACAAATATAGCCGGCTCCTTGTTCAAATGGTTTGAAACTGGATTCTTCCCAGGTATTACCACCGTCAATGGTTCTCTGGCAGGTATGTTCACTGTCAGTAAAAAGCCATGATCCAAATGAATCATCCTCAATGGTAAAACCAAAGGTCCATGCCACGTTTTCATTTACTGCCCTGATTCTCCAACCTTGAGAGGGTAGGGCAAAATCAATGTTTTTACTGTCCCAGATTTGACCCTGGAGCTGAAAAAATGATATTATTAAAAGGGCAAATGATGTTAAAATTTTCATGATACGAGGTTTGACAGAAGGTTGATAATAATAGATGTTGGGAACTAAGGTAAACTATTTTTTCAATTGACTGTCCTTTTTTACGCTTAATATGCCGTCATTTGGGCTTTTATTTCAATTTTTGAATTTATGAAAAACTGAATTGTATAGGTAATGAATGCTATTATTTTGGATGGGAAAACCATCTATCATTCTTTTTGAAGTGCGCGATAAGTATAAGCTGCCACATCCCGCACCAGCTGGGTGGGCGACCAACAATCGCAGTTGGTCAGCCCAACAACGTAAATATTTTCAGAAGGATAATAAACAGCCATGGATTTGTACCCAAAAATACTACCTCCGTGTTCGCGCACTTCCAAGCCTTCCAACTTTTTGATATGCCATCCGTAACCATAGTTAATCGCTTCTCCATTTCTTAAAGTATGAGACACAAAAGCTTTGGCCTGAATTTCAGGTGGCAATAAGGTATATTGGTTAAGTGCCTGCTGCCACCTTAGAAGATCTGAAACAGTTGACATCAACGAGCCCGCGGAAAAAGGGATGGTGTAGCTGATCTGACGCTTGTTTACATAGCCCTGCTCTTTTTTGTGGTAGCCATACGCCCTGTGTGGTATTATGTTTTTATCACTGGCAAAATAAGTCGAAGCCATGCCCGCTTTCTTAAAAATATGTTGTTCAATAAATTCATGGTACTGGAGACCCGAAACCAGTTCAATGATACGGCCAAGGATGATGTAGCCCGAGTTGTTGTATTCATATTTTTCTCCTGGCAAAAACAGGGGTTCTTCATGTTTGAAAAAATCAATCAACTCCACTGCTGACATTTCTTTTTGGGCAATGTCGTTGAGGTCCTTCATCCGGGTGTAGTCTCTGATTCCGGAAGTGTGGGTCAACAAGTGGTGAAGGGTGATGGTTTTGGACCTTGGAAAGTCTGGCAGATATTGAAACAAGGTGTCTGATGTCGACAATTTTCCTTCTTTTTCAAGCATAAGAATAGCGAAGGCGGTAAACTGTTTGGTCATTGACCCAATCTGAAATACACTTTGGTCTGTCAGGGCGATCTTCCATTCAAGGTTGGCCAATCCAAAACTCTTTTGGTAAATGATTTGATTATTATGGGCAACTAAAAAACTGCCTCCGGGGCCAAGACCATCCGTAATGACTTGTTGTATAAAAGAATCAATTGTTTGGTTATTGGCTTGCGCTTTTAGGGTGTTATAACCAGCAGTAATCCCAATGTAAATAAGGAGTAAAAGGGTTAATCTTTTTAAACAAAATGAATAGGCCGTTGTCATACTCAGCATACGCTATAAAACGAAGACCGGTTACAATTCGGAACTCATTCAGTACAATGACAAGCCCTCTAAAATTGATCCTGTAAATGGTAGCCTGATGGGTATTTTTTATTGATACTGGATGTAGATGGGCTTAGGTGTAAAATTTAACAACTCCTCCGGTGAATACATGGTCCAGTTGTTTTTGTTGTCATTTTTATAAAACAGTTTGAACCCGGTAAATTGCACCGGTTCTTTAAAAATGTATCTTTTATAGGTTGATTCTTTAAGTACCTTGTCGCCAAAACCGTCCATATCAATGACTACTTGTACCTCGGGGATAATTTTAATATCCTGGTAGTTTTTGATCATGCCTTGTGTAAAACGGTGGACCACCAATACCTTGGGAGGAAGCTTATATTCTTTTACAGCTGCAGCCAATAAGTCAATGGCATCATTGATGTCATCGGCAGTAAAGTATCCAATTCTTCTTCCGGGTGCCTCTCCATTTTTCATCGAAAATTCTGGATCGATGCCCAGGTGTACATTGGGTAGCTGTAGATACGGTGCCAGCATGGCTACTTCCTCTGCTACAGTGCTATGGCCTACCTGAATGTCTAAAAACACCAGAGCATCGATCGATTGGGCCCAGGCTATAATGGTATCAATTTGATGAAAGGGCATTCGAAGGCGGTACCTATTTCCGCTACCCGGCTGTGATTGGGCAGTGACGGCAATGTAATGCAGGGCGGGTATGGTATTTGTGGTGCTGTCTGCGGCTTGCCAGCTTGCTACCTCTTGCTGCAACTTTGTCAACATTTCTTCTTTGGGCAACTCACCCAGGATGCCCATTCTGGTAGAGAAAAGGTTGCCATAAAAAGCAACAATTCTGTTGAAGGGTAAGATGGCGCCTGGCAAGGGTAAGGCAGCTAAAACAGGCCATCTGCCGGTAGTATCACCTTGGGCAAGGTCTTGTATTCTTTTGTTATAATCGACTGTATCGAGGGTCGGTAGTTTTTCTAATTCCGGGGCAGTGACTTGGGTAGTATCTGTTTTTTCTAAAGAGGCCTTGGTATCTCGGGAGGTAAGCTCATTGCAGCTACTCGCAATATAAATGAAGGATAAAAATACAAATAATAGACAGTGTTGGGTGTTGGTAAATATTTTCAAAATAATTCAATTTTATGGGCTGGACTAATGCATCCTGATGGTTAATACTCTATTGCCAAATATACAACAATTTATTGGATATCTTGTGTTGGATTAAATGGTCAATGGCGGTCATTCAATAGTTGTATTGGTCACAATGCCTCCAAAAAATAACATCGGTGAAGACAACATCTGGTATATTTTATGACCACAAAATAGTCAAATGACAAAGGATGGATTAAAAACCCAAGGCTTCTTCCAGGGTCAACAAAAGTTCTAAACTACAGAAGTATTTTTTATTTTAAATTCAAAGGA
>CALMSX010000014.1 GCA_937872515.1 uncultured Bacteroidota bacterium | reverse complement strand
GCAAAGCTAAAGCGTCATATCTGGCTTATAAATATGTAGTTGGTCGGATGCTTACAATGTAAATGGTATTAAGCTTTGAGTTAATATCATAAAATTAAATCAATTTAATTCAACAATATGAAATAATTACAATAATGTTTATTACATATATGGTTGTAACCACAATAAGATTGTGATAAGTTAGAATAAGTAAAATGAAATCCCAACTTCATAATTGCTTTCTGCTACAGGGTCTCTACGATACTAATTAAAGAAAACTCATAACTCTATATAAATAACATTTTATATCTATCCCAACTTCAACTTAAGTATCTGGCTCCTGGAATTTACATGTAGTTTTTCATAGATATGTGATATATGCTTTTTAACAGTATTACTTGAAATATATAATTTTTCAGCTATTACTTTATAATTATCACCTTCAATCATAAGATTGAGCACCTCAGTTTCTCGTGTAGATAGCTGTTCAAATACATTATCCATTATATTCCCCTTGGGAGCCATCTTTGACAAAAGTTCGAAAGTCTTCTTCGCAATTGTAGGACTCATAGGGGTAGCCTCATGATTAATAAGGTTTTTAATATGATCCACAATAACAGATATTTTTTCTTCTTTAAGAAGATAACCACTAGCGCCCGCTTGAATTGCAGAAAATAGCTTTTCTTCATCATCAAAAACAGTTAATACCAAAAATTTCAAATTTGAAAACCTTGCTTTACCAATTGCAATAGCTTCAATTCCACTCATGCCTGGCATGTCAATATCCATAACTACAACTTCAGGTAAGTCAGATTTTTTCATCTCTTCAACTTTCTTAAGAAAATCCAAGCCATCACTTGCAGTTAACACTACAGATAGTGTATTTGAATAATCTAACATCTCCTTTAATGAAATTACAGTTTGTCTGTTGTCATCAACAATTCCTACCTTTATAACTGTTTCCATAAGACTATTTTTGTGTTAATGTAATTATGGTCCCCGAACTCGAAGAATTAAAAACTATATCAAAACCTATATTTATAGATCTTTGTCTCATATTTTCCAGGCCAAAACTAAAATCACCATTTACATTGCTTATTCCAGTACCGTCATCACAAATTTCAACACATAATTTACTGCCTATATCAGTTAATTTTATTTGTAAATTCCTAGCCTGACTGTGCTTTATACTATTGTGCACAGCCTCTTGTATAATTCTCAGTAAATTCAAACCAATTATCGGCTGAAAAACAAAATTTTCTATCTTATTCACTTGATTGACAATTGTTAATTTGGGGATGTCTGCATCCAGATAATAATAAAAATTTTGCACTCGCTCAGCGATTTTTAAAATATCAAGTTTTTCAACTTTTGTTGCCCAAATTGTGTCTCTTATGTCTTTGTTAATTTGGTGTGTAAGCTCTTCCGTATGTTCTAGTTTAGATATAATTTTGGAATCAGATGATTTTAACAACATTTCCTTGATCCAGTTGATATTTCGTGACACAATACTTACTTGTGCCCCTATTAGATCATGAAGTTCCCTTGTAAATTCACTTCTTTGTATAAGTAATTTTTCTTTTACTTCCCAATCGCTTCTACTTCTTTGAAAAGTTAATTTATTGTATAGGTTAACAATATACGAAACCAATCCTAATGCAGCCAAAACTATTATTAATCGAAACCACCATGTACTGTAATAGGGAGCAGAGATAATAACAATAAAATAATTCTTTTTAGGAGCGTTACTATCAAACAATAAAGACGCGTGGTGATAGATTTTATATTCACCAGGTTTTAAATACAATTCAAAACTAGTTTGTTTATTAAGATTCTGCCAACTTTTGTGAAGACCTTCTATCAAATATTGTTTAGTATATCTTGATGGCATATCTAGCCCTGATACATTCAACTTACAGGAAAAGTTAGATCTAAAATAGTCAAAATAAATCAAAGGGGAACGTTCTCCCGTATAATAATAAAGTGAATCTCCATTTGATATACTTTCCAAAAAAGAAAATGGTATTTCTGGTTTAATCAACTTAAATGGATAAAAAGACGAAACACCATCCTCACCACCAAAATAGTACTCACCGTCCTCAGATATAATATAGTTATTCTGATTATAGTGACTTCCCTGAAATCCTTCATATTTTGTATATATCGTAAGCTCTTTATCTTGGTTTATTCTAATTAACCCATTGTTTGTTCCACACCACAAATAATAGCTATCCCAATATAAAGAATATACAGTACCAATATTAGTAATATATGGAACCGCCAAAATATTTTTTGCATCATAAATGTATACACCAGATTCAGTTCCTACATAAAACTCCTCATTATTTTTATGTGTCATACAAACAGGGGCATAGGGAAAATTAACTTTGCCAATAACACTAAAAGTCAAAAAATCTTTTGATAGTTTTTTTACTTCATTGCCATCAATAAAATAATTTTCATCCTGAAGTGTATAAAATGTAGTTTGGTGAACACCAAAAGTATTATAGGCTGGATAATATTTTTGTTTATCCCTGTCAAGGAAATAAACCCTGCCGTCACTAATAAAAGTATTGGAATTGATTAACTTATTATAAAATCCAAAATAACTACGTTCTAATTCCTGATGACTCAGAATTGTATATCCAGTTTTCTCCAACTTAAGCTTGTAAATTCTGGCCTCATTGAATATTCCAAGTAAATAACCATCCTTTACTTTGTCTATTCTAACAACTGTAGGATTTTTAATATCATCAATCTTGTCAATACTATGGATGAGTACACTGTTGGTGTCATAAATTGACAAACCTCCCTCCCACTTTCCAATCAAAACTCTATTGTATTTTTTGTCTGGCAAAATAAACGTTGTATGATTGTTATCTTTTTTTCTATCTCCAAAAAATCTAATCGATTCATTTTTTTTAATTAGTTTTACCAACCCTTCTGTTACAGTAGATAAGTAAATATTATTGTATCTATCAATGGAAATACCAGTAATTAATCCCTTTTTAATCAAATCACTTCCATCTTCTGCTTTATATTCATATATAATTTGATTGGTACTGCCATCCATTTCAAATAACGTTCGATTTAATGACAGTAAAATATTTCCATTCCTTAATCTAAATGCCCTGCATCTAATTATATTATCAGAAATAGAAAGGGATAAATTTCTATTATTGTTAAAACTAAAATGAATAACATTTTTATCTAATTCATAGTAAAAACAATCATCTGTATTTTGTCCGGTAAAAACTGCAACATGAAGTCTTCTTTTGTTGCTTTTTACATATTTAAGCTTCTTTACATCAAGTTCAATAGTACCATGACTCTCTCGAGAATATAATTGTTTGCCAATATCCACCCATTCCTGGGGAAGGTTTTTGAAATTAATATACTCAATTTGTTTTCCCACAAGATTAATTTTTATAAATTGATGAGCACGGGCAGTAGATACAATTATACTGTTTTTATCATCATCATTTCTAAAATAAGCATAATAAAAGACTGATGTAAAATGTATGTATGGTAATAGTTTTTTCGATCTTATATCCAAATGAACAATGCCGCTTTCAGTTATAACTAAATACTTATTTCCAATTAATCCAAGATACATATAAGTAAACTGTGCTTCCTGCCCAGCAACTCTGATTGGTTCCGAATATACTTCACCATCAAAATACTGAAGGCCAAAACTATTGATAACCCAGATCTGATTCAGTGAATCTGTAAACACATTAGTTAAAGTATTTGTTTTTAAATTACTCTTTTCATCAAATATGTAATATTCCCATTCCTTCAGAGGATAAGGTTGGCTCTGTATAACAGAGTAATTTGATACTATAATGAATAAATGCAGAAGGAAATGTTTCATTATTCAATCCAAATTTCTTAGATCTATGCCAAATCTATTTAATTATTTTTAATAATAAAATTATTACATATATTATTCTATCCCAAATTTATTTTTTCTGTTTTGCAATATCCTTTCATTAGAAGAAATTTAAAATGTAAAGATAAATTAAATACATACAACAATCCATATACTGATCGATCTCCTTCTATTCTGACAAGCTTAATGCTACCTAACTTAAGAGTTGGTACATCAATAACCGGTTTTTTGAAATTGAACATATTGTCATATGCCTACGTCCTGTAAACAATCAAAGTAAGCCAATACAAAACATCTAAAAAATTACCCATTTGGGTTATTTTTTTCATGCCTCAAACTTTCAAACTTAGCTGTCCATAATTGTAAAAATCCTCATCTAAATGACTGGATCATGAATAGATTATATTACATATTACTTGTATTGTTAGCTTGTGGATCATTACTAAATGCTCAATACAATGTTAACTATAGTACAAATACCAATATTCAAAGCTCAAATCCAAATATCATTCAGATAGGAGAAGATGAGCACATTAAAGTTCCTATCGGGTTTCCGTTTTCATGTTTTGGGAATTTATATGACAGTTTGTGGATTGATTTTCACGGCTATGTAACTTTTAATAATGAAAATCCATGGTTCTGTTGCGATGGTGAAGCAATACCCAGTATGAATACACCTAATAATTTTATTGCAGCATGCTGGACAGATCCATCAGCAAACTACGATGATGGCAACGGTTTTTTTTATAACGAATACCAATATGAAACCATTGGTTCATCACCAAATAGAATCATGCTAATTACCTTTGAATTCAATGAAAATTGTGGAAGTTCTTACTATTATGGCCAAATTAAACTCTTCGAAGGCACCAATAAGATTGAAATACATACATTAGAATGGAATTGGTCAGGTAATAACTGTCAAAATGCTACTCAAGGAATAGAAAATTCCGATGGGACAGCGGGTTTTTACTATTCGGATCGCAATGCGAATAGTACTTGGCAATCTTTTGGAGATGTTGTCGAATTTACCTTAGCCATTCCAACAGATTTAACTATCCCTTTTGCCAATCCAACTGTGGTTTGTTCCGGAAATAATAACATAGGTGTTTATATTCAAAATGTTGGCTCAGAAGTAATTGATTCTTTTGATATAGCATGGCAATGGGATGGTGCTTATCAGGATAGTCAGCGTGTCTATGCAAATATACCACCCTCATTTTATCACTATATAATACTGGGCAATAAGAGCTTTGGGGGGGTAGGTGACCAACATACCTTGAAAGCGTGGACATTTAATCCCAACGGACAGAATGATAACAATCCATCTAATGATACTCTACAAAATGCAACAATTTCATCAGGTTTGACAGGTGTATATACCATAGGCGGAACAAATCCCAACTATGCCAACTTTAATAGTGCTTTATCTGATCTCTATAACTATGGTGCTTGCGATACTGTTGTTTTTAACGTTAGGCCCGGAAATTATTACGAACAATTAATATTTCCAAGCTATTTTCCTTCTGTCTTTACTGTATTCCAAGCAGAGAATGGCGACAGCAGTAGTGTGGTAATAAATCATGACAATGCTAATGTAGTGAGCTTAAACAATGTATTTAATGTCCAATTCAGAAATCTTACCATAAAACAAAATCAGATACAATGGGATCATTTAATTAAGATAAATAATTACTGCGTAAATATTGGCTTCGAAAAATGTCTTCTCCAGGCTGCTCCAATCGGTTCTTTACCTGTTATTTCAATGTTTGAACACACAGGAATTATTCGTATTAATAACAACACAATTAAAAATGGTAGTCATGGTATTTACATGAATCCTTACACAGGAAATACCAGGGATAATATTGTAATAAACAACAACCATATCACAGGATTTAGCAACAATGGAATCTATGCTCAAAATACGATTGGGATGAAAATAATGCAAAATCTAATAAATACCACGTCTTTCTGTTACGAGGGTATATCTTGCATTGACGATAGTGAAATCGAAATTCACAACAATTTTATTAATCTCAGCAATGGATGTCATCATGGAATTAATTTGCAATCAGCCGGCGGAATTAGCACGGTATATAACAATATGCTAAACTTGAATATAGCTGGTAATGGAACACATGGAATCCGAGTAAGAGATCTTTTAGGCTCTGGATACTTTAAGGTATCACATAATACCATCTATTTGCATGGTCAAAATACCAATACAAATTCTAATGCTTTACTAGTTTACAACGGACATTGTGACAGTTTGATCAATAATGTTTTTATTAACACTGCATCAGGAAGAGCATATACACTATATAACAATCAAAACTCATTGACAGATTATAATGTACTCTATAGTTCCGGTTCAGTATTGGCAAATATCGATAATACACCCTATACCACTATTAGTTCCTTAAATGTCCTAAATAAAGAACTTCATGGAAAACAGTTTTTGCCCTATTTCTATAGCAACACAAATTTTCACTCAAAAGATATTCTACTCAACAATTCAGGGGCACCTCACTTAAGTGTTATCTCAGATTACGATGGTGAATCAAGAAATTTGACATCTCCCGACATAGGTGCTGATGAATTTAGTCCACCTAACATTGATTTAGCACCCATTGATGTGTTTCCAAAAATAAAATTCAAATATGGTAATCAACCAATTAAAATAGTAGTTCATAATTTAGGATTAGACACAATAGATAATGCAATCATTAAATGGAGTGTCAATAATATAAATCAACCAGATTTTGAATATTCAGGTAGTCTGTCACCAACACAGAAAGATACCTTAATAATAGGCAATTATTTGTTTAATCATAGTACTCCTTATACAATTAAAACATTTATCCATATGGTAAATGGCCAAATAGACGAATATACACTTAACGATACCCTTAGTTCTGATACAATATATGCGGCAATAGCTGATTCCTGGTTAGTGGGGTCCACAGGAGTTTTTCAAAATCTGACAACCGCTTTAAATGCAGTTAAATTAGGCGGTGTCATCGATTCGGTTAAATTTCTTATACAGAATGGAATTTATCACCAAACTATAGATCTTCCTCCACATTTTAACTACTCCTGTGATCAAAAAATAATTATTGAATCAGAATCTCAAAATAATAATAATGTAATTTTTGACAACCTTGCAGTTAATGATAACGTGTTAATTCTATCAGGAGCAGATGGCTTTACATTCAGAAATATAACATTTAAAGCAACATCACCAAATTATCCGCATGCAGTAGTTATTAATGGAGCATCAACTTGTAACACATTCTACCATTGCCGATTTCAGACATCAGAAAACAACAACTACCTTGTATATAGCAATACAGGAAGTAACGATAAAAAAAATGCTTTTATAAACAATGAGTTTGGTTCCTCAGGCTATGGTATATATTTGAATTCAGACGATTCATGCACCATCAAAAACAATATATTTGAAGGACAGCGTTTCAATGGGATATCCGTTAGTGGTATCAATAACGGAGTTCTCATAGAAGGAAATACAATTAACATGGATTCAACCAATACAGATCCCTTTAAGTATGCTATCTCAGTTACATTCTCCAACTCAAAGGATATTTTTATCAATGGCAATATGGTTCATTCATTAAATAGTGCCTATTATGGATCAGGTATATATATGCGAGGTATTACAAATGGTGTTACAAAAGCACTTGTCAGTAATAACTTTATTACAACCAAAGGAGCAGATGCATGTTCTGGAATATGGCTGGATGGGTATTTTACTACTTTGGGAAACGTAAGAGTAGTAAATAACTCAATCCTAACTGGAGGAAACAATAGTGCAGGAATTCAAGTAAGACTCAATTACAATACAGGTTTGGAATTTATAAACAACTCTATATTTAATAAATTTCCAGGAACCAACAGATCTGGCATTCGATTTTACTCAATTCAGAACAGTTTCAATAGCAATTACAACAATATTCATGTTCCTGATGGTATGATTGCAATTATTGATGGTACCAATTACAGTAATTTGTTAGACTGGCAAGTAACCGGTCAAGACAACAATAGTATAAGTGAAGATCCTGTCTATATATCAGAGTTTGATCTCCACAGTACTTCCTCATTTCTAAATGAGGCGGGAATTCCACAAACCAATGTAATTAAAGACATAGATGGACAATCGCGTAATAATATTATGCCAGATATTGGAGCCGATGAATTCGATTTAGTGTCCAATGATGTGGGGCTTTTAGAAATTAATGGGCCCTCTTTGCCATTTCCTTCCGGAAATAACTTTATCTACATTAAGTTTCAAAATAATGGCATTGATACACTCACTTCAATGGTAGTAAACTGGAAGGTGAATGGAGTGTCACAGCCACCCCATTTATGGACAGGCATACTACCATCGGGTGAAACCTATGATTCGCTTGATATTGGCATTTACAACTTTCCTGCATTTACAAACCATTCACTACAAATTTGGGTAAGCTTGCCCAATGGAATAGTAGATGAACTTAACACCAATGATACTTTGTATAAAAATAATTTATACCCGGCACTCCAGGGTAGCTATACCATTGGTGGGACCAATCCCGATTTTGTATCTTTAAAAAATGCTATTCAGGAATTAAATAATGGCGGTGTTTTGGGAAATGTGACTTTTAATATAAGGCCTGGAATCTATGAAGACACTTTAAAGTTTAGTCAATTTATTGGAAGTGGATGCTCAAATGTAATTCTATTTCAAACCGAAACAGGTTTAAGAGAAGATGTTGTAATTACCAATTTGGGCTTAGATAAAGCAACCATTCGTTTCAATGGTGCCGATGGAGTGCAATTAAAGAATCTAACAATAAAAAGCGTAAACCCCGCTTATAAAAATGTAATTGAAATCAATGGCGGGGCACACTGTAATCTAATAGAAAACTGCATCATAGAAGGATTGGCGCTAAACGGGTACGGTGGAGGAGAAAATGAATCTGTGATTGTATCCCGTTCATCACCCTCAACTCTTGACACCTTTAACGTGATTGCCAACAATACAATTAAGAACGGAAGCAATGGAATATATTTTGTCAATGGTAAAAAGACCATCATAGAAAACAATATTTTTGAAAACAACTTCAATACTTCAATTACATTACAAGGAGAGTCACAATTTATAGTCCAGAATAACGATATTACACAAACACAAAATAGTGGAAGTTCATTTAATGGAATTGAAGCCTACTGGTTTGGCGGTGGAGCGACTATTTCAAAAAACAAAATAATTTCTACCAAAATACGATATGGAATTAATATATATAACTCTAGTGGAAATAATATAAATCCTATCAACGTATCTAACAATGTAATTTCAAATCTGTCTGGCAGCTCAAATCAGGTTGAAAGCATTAATATATACTCCTGTTCGAATGTAAATGTCTATCACAACTCAATTATAACACATAGCACTTATTACGGCTTTGGGTTAAATCTACAATACAATACCTCATTGCATGTCAAAAACAATATTTCTATGTCTTCGGGGGTAATTTATGCAGCCAATTATATAGGCAATACAGCACAAATCATAAATTTTAATAATTACTTTCATAAACAGCTAAATAGTACTCTATTGATATCTGGTTATAATTCCTTATCTCATTGGAAAACTACCACTCAACAGGATTCTCAGAGTATTAGTGAAAATCCATACTTTCTAGCAGAAAACAATTTGCATACATATGCCGTACTTCTGAATGGAAAAGGAGTGTATATCAACGAGGTCAATATTGATATTGATGGAGAGATACGAAATAACCCACCAGATATCGGAGCTGATGAATTTGATCCGTTACCATCTGATGATGCAGGCATTTTTATGTATTTAGGGCCCAATGCTCCCTTTGATTCGGGAATTCAACAAGTTAAAGTGGCTTTAAAAAATTATGGAGGCAATACCTTAGATACCATCCACATACGGTGGTTGGTTAATGGTGTAGAACAACCTTCCCTATATTGGAGTGGCGAGCTTATGTCGGGAAATTGTGATACCGTTGTCCTTGGAAATTACAGTTTTTTGCCCTATAAATCTCATCAAATTATAGCTTGGACTGAACAACCAAATGGTGTTTTGGACTCATTCAACTATAATGATACATTGCGAATACAAAATATTTATCCTGCACTAAATGGTTATTATACGGTTGGTGGACTTTTACCGGATTTTAATACATTTGGGCAAATTCAGGAACCACTCAAGTATGGAGGCATCGCAGGTAACGTGGTATTCAATATTCGGGATGGAATTTATCCTGTAAATTTTAATTTAGATCCGTTTCCTAAAAACAATATTCATCATAGTGTGACTTTTAAGTCCGAAGATAATAATAGCAACGGCGTAATATTAAACAATACCAACTCTGTTATTTTTAATCTAACCAACGTCCATAACATCCACGTTAATAATATTGAATTTAACCATACTGGTGGAAACGGAATTCGATTGTCCGGAGGCACATCCAATATAAGTATTGATAGTTGTAAATTCAGAGGTTTTGTTTATACCGGTGCAACTTCTGATAATAATCCCAACTTTGCCTCCATTTATTCATTAGGAACACGCGAAGATTCTATACTGATTACCAATTCAGATTTTTTCAACGCTTCGTTTGGAATTTATTTCTCAGGAGGCTGGAGTAATCCCGAAAAAGATAATCTATTACAAGGCAACAACCTAACTGGAAAATTTTACACAGCCATCTATTTAGGAAATCAGCAAAATATTAAAATAATTAATAATAAAATCGATGCCAATCTTACGGATAAAGCGATAGAAATGTGGAACATGACAAGTGTGGATTTAAGCAGAAATAAAATTTTTGCTAGATCTGAAGTAAGTTATACACATGCAGTCTACATTTGGAATATTTGGGGCAATCCATCTTTAAAATCAAGCATATCAAATAACTACATTTATTCCGACGGTAAACATTATCAGAGTTTATTGGCTTTAGAAAACTATTCTTACATTGACTTTTACCACAACACACTTAGATCTAATGTGGCGACAGAAAACACAAGAGTTGTAGTATGCAACTCAGCCAATCCTGTTGGTTCATTTAACTTTAAAAATAATATTTTATACTCACATAAAAATGCGCGGTGTTTGGATCACCAAAATAATAGTTCCGGTATTGAATTCTCACATAACAATTTTTACAATCATGGGGGTCCAATTGCCATTTGGAACGGAAACTCCTTTACATCTATTCAGAGTATGGCTGTTGCTACCACAAATCATATTTCAACTCAACAAAATCCCCCTTTGTTCCTAAACGAAACAGACTATAAAGTACAGCAGCCGACTTTAAACAATTCCGGACTCAATTTAATATCAATAGCCAATGATATTGATGGATTAGTAAGAAACAATCCCCCAGATTTAGGTTGCAAAGAATTTTTACTACCACAACACGATGTGGGTATAATATCTGTTATTTCTCCACAAGACACATGTGGCTTGAGCAGTTCAGAATACTTAACGGTAAGAATACAAAACTTTGGTTCAAACACCGAAACAGGAATAGTGGCTAGTTTTTTGGTCAATGCAACGACATGGGTTTCAGAGACTATAAACGTACCCATATCCGCTGGACAATCCCTTGATTATACTTTTACAACACCTTACAATTTCATCGCATACGGCGAATATAACATAAAAGTCAAAGCGACGTTGACTGGTGATTTGCAACCTGTTAATGATTGTATAGAGATCACCATAACAAATTTGCCTCCTCTCTCAAATCCTGTAACTAATATGATTCCACTCAGCAATACAGAAAACCTCGAAAGTACAATTTCCTTTTCTTGGCTACCTTCTCCAGGAGCAACACACTACGACATTTATACCTGGAAAACCAATGAGAATAGAGGTATGAGTCCAGATAAAGCTGATCTATTACAAATAAATACCTCATTGAATGGATTTGAGTATGGCAGTTCTTACCTATGGCAAATCAACTCAAAAAATGAATGCGGGCAAAATATTTGGAGTGACACCATAAGTTTTACTGTTAGACACCTTCCTGATTTAATCCTCGATACTGTTTCAAATCCAGTAACAGGATATACAGGTCAACCCATAGGAATCGAATGGACCGCTAAAAATATAGGTTTAGGCTCTACTCTTTCAAATATATGGATAGATAAAATATATCTTTCAACAGATGCCACATTTAATCCTTCTTTGGATGTATTCTTAGGAGGGTTCATCAATCTTACATCCTTGAACGAAAACGAATCCTATGCCCAAGCAAAATCTATCACACTTCCTAATAATTATGTTGGGAGCTATTACTTGATAATTGTATCCGATGCTGAAAATTCAGTTTTAGAAACCAATAATAGCAACAATTATTTAGTAAGTAGTTCACAAATCGTCATACAATTATCTCCAACACCTGATCTTCGAGTCACAATGGTGGCTAATCCATCCAATGCCTTTTCAGGGCAAAATACCCTGATTAGTTATATGGTTAAAAATACAGGCACCGCACAAACCATCCCAAATCTTTGGTATGACCAGATCATTTTTGGTACTGATTCACTTAACGCCATTGGCACAGTTGTCGCGACAGTGCAACATACAGGCGTTTTGCCCATAGATAGTTCTTATCATGTACAAAGAACCTTGTCTATACCTCCAAACATTTTTGGTAAGTACTACTTTCATGTGAAAACTGATTTCAACAATACCGTGTTTGAGTATAGTGCCGAAACAAATAACTCAAAATCAGGCAATTCTATCAATGTTATTCTTGAACCAACAGCAGACCTTATACCTTTATCATCAAGTCTCCCGGATACTCTGCACAACAATCAATGTCTGACATTTTCATATTCAATCATCAATGATGGTATAGGAACCACTTTTTCAAATTCAAACCACTGGGCAGATAAGTTTTACCTGTCAATATCTCCCATTTTTAACCAGAATTTTAATCAGTTAATTGCACTAAACTATATCGGAACACCTATTAATTCACTTGAAACCTACACTCATAATCCGAATATATGTGTGGGAACAAATTTGTCTGGTTCCTATTATGGTTATATTGAAGCCGATGCATTCAATAATGTTAGTGAATTTGCAGGTGAAACAAACAATGTTACTAAACTGACAGGTCAATATTATGTTGCTAATCCGGATTTGGTTATAACTGACATAACTCATAACCCTAATGTAATTGCGGGCAACTTAGTATCAACATCAATAAAAATCAAAAATATTGGAATTGGGCATCTTGTAAACAGATCATTAAAGTTAAATATCTACATTTCCAATTTTTCCCAATTCAATATAGCTAATGCCGAGCTTTTAGCATCAAAAAATCAATATCAAAGTTGTCTGCGGCAGGATTCATTCATAATAAATGAAAATATATTGATACCACCTCAATATCAGGGTTTATTTTACCTTCATATTGTCGTTGATGCTGAAAATTCAGTTTTAGAAAGTCAGGAGAATAATAACATATTTACAAACTCCATAACTATTTATCAAGGAAATTTGCCAGATCTAACATTGGAAAATTTTATATTACCTGATACTGCACAAGCTGGTTCATACTTAACCATTAGTTTTGACTTGAAAAATATTGGACTTGAAGATGCTTTGCCTCATTGGAATGATAAAATTTATCTTTCATTTGATTCAAGTTGGAATGCATCTAATGCTATTTTATTGCATACAATTTCTAATGCAAATCTACTTTCTTCCATGGGTACTAAAAACATACAGAGGCAAATCCTTGTTCCCGAAACAATAGCTGAAAACATCTATTACATATACATATATGCTGATAAGGAAAACCAGATATTTGAATCAACAAATGAAAACAATAATATAAAAAGATCCAATGCCATATATATTAAAAAAATACCACCGTCAGATCTGATGTTGATGAATATAAGTATTAACTCAGATACTATAACAAGTGGGACTACACAAAGCATTGTTAAAAAATACAGGAAGAATACAACAGCCTTAAGATCTTACTTTGTCTTAGATAAAATATTTCTGTCTACAGATACAACCCTTCAAAGCAATGATATTGAGATAGCAGAACATAGCGAATATTTAAATGGTCTCCAAAACTTGGATACAACCACAATAACTAGCTGGTTAAATATACCTATAACTGCCGAAGGCGATTATTATTTAATTGGAAATACAGATGTTGCCCAAATTAATAACGATACTAATTGGGTGAATAACAAAAATGTATTAAGAAACATCGGAAGACTACCTAAAAAAATACATATTGACTTACCTATGCTTCCAGATATAGCAGTACATAATTATAATATTAATAACATCCTCACTACTGGTTATGCATCAAACTTAAATTTTACTATAAAAAACCAAGGCCACGCAATTGCAGCATCCACAAATTACAAATTATTATTGTCGACAGACCCATTATTCGATAATGGGGATTTCAACCTCTACGTTGACTTATCTCCTGAACTTACCCCAGGTCAAACTTCCAATGATTATAGTACCTTCTATATTCCATCTGCATTCACTGGAAATTACTACCTTTTGATTATTCTCGATGCTGAAAATCAATTTTATGAAGGGGCGGGTGAACAAAACAATTTACTTGCAATCAGTATTTTCATTACCAACCCTCCCCCATCTGACATTATTGTTGAGAATATTTTAAGTTTGACAGACACCTTTGTTGTGGGCTTAAATTATTCAATAAATTACCAAGTAAAAAATATTGGTTCAAGTTCTGCTGTAGGTCTTATCGAGGATATTATTTATATTTCAAGTGATTCCCAGTGGAGCATTGACGATAAAATAATAGGAAGTATCTCCCAATACAACATTATAATACAAAATAACTATCTAGAAAGAACAGTCAATTGTTTTATTACAGGTGTGTTGCCAGGAGATTACTATCTCATTGTAAAATCGGATGTCAAACAACTAATTAATGAAATCAACGAAAATAACAATTCGAATCATTCTATCACAAAAGTGCATGTTGCGTACGAAACCATTCAATTAAATATAGCCAAAACTCCAGCAATTGAAAACAACGAAATCAAATACTACGAATTGTCAATTCCTGCAAACTTGTTTGGTGAAACCATTAAAATTTCATTGTCAGCAGACACAACACAGGTTTTTAACGAAATCTACGCAAGTCATCAAAATATACCCTCTCGATCATCTTATGATCATTGCTCTAAAATACCTTTAGAAAGAATACAACAATTGATAATAAATGAAGCCATACCTGGCAAATATTATATTGCTGTTTATGCCAACAGTTTGAGTTCTACATACCAGAATGATACAATAATTGCCAAAGTAGTTGATTTTGAGTTTACAAACGTCTTTCCGAAGAAAGGTGTAACCAACACCCAGGTAACCCTTAAAATACAAGGAACTAAATTTTTCAATACTCCAGTCTGGAGATTACGAAGATACGAACCATATCAATATGTGGCAGCTGAAAGTTATATCATTCCGGATGCCAACACCGCATATGTTACTTACAATCTAGATTCAATTGATCTAGATACTTATAATGTTGAAGCCGTAAAAGCAGATTCTTCGATGGCCTATATATATCAAGGTTTTGAGGTTGTAGAAGAAGGAATCACCGATTTACAGCTTGATATAGAAGGCCCGGGATCTGTTTCTCGAAGACAAAATCCGTTAAAAATCACAATTCGATATATCAATGCAGGAAATACGGATATCATTGATCCGAAAGTATTAGTTTCTGCTCCATACAACAATGGCTTAGCCTATACATTGCAGGATTTGTTAAGTAATAATACTACCTATCAACTAATTGTGAATCTTAAAGAAGAGGGTGTTCCTCTATCCTTATTGCGGCCAAATGCCAGCGGAACCATTGAAGTTTTTGCATGGGGATTACCAAGGCCAAGCTACACTGTTCAATTAATAAATGATTAATGAAATGAAATATATACAAATCATAATCTTAACCACATTTCTGAATCACATCATTGCTCAAAACTATGCAGGGCCTGATACGTCAGTATGTGCATCGGGAAATGCCATACAAATCGGCAATCCATCAGCACCCAATGAATATTGTTATGTATGGCGCAATGCTGATGGATTAAATGAATCACAAAAATATTCCAAAACACCTACTGTTAACCCCAACTTCCCTACACATTACGACGTTGATGTCATTCATCCCAATTTTGGGCAAAAAGAAACAGATAGGGTTTTTGTGGATGTAAAATTCGGTGGAATTGCTTTTGATAAGCCATTTATCAACCCTGGAACAACATCTGGAAACATTAATGCTACAGCCAGCCTTACCATAAATCCAGGAAATGTTACCATTAAGTGGTATATCACAGAACAAACTATCTCTGGAATAACAACATATTTTACTCTTGACGCAACAACTGGTTGTTTGATAGATGAGAACACTGGAATAATTACTAATTGCCAAAATGATGGCAAACTAACTGTCCGCGCAAGAAAAGAATCTGAACCGGAATGCAACGCATCAGCTTCCATTGATGTAAACTTTGGGGTAAAAGACATAATTGCAAGTGATTTGGCAAATCCCGGAAGAAAGGCGCATAGTGGACAAACTCTGTATATAATTAAGTCAACCAACAACTCTGCCACAACAGTAGGTTCCAAATTTGAAGCCATTTCAAACGATGGGAGCCCTTTTCCTGCTGGATTGCCCGAATTTCAAACAACCGGGCCGGTACCTTTTACCCCTCCTGGAACGAATCCATGGGAAAAAACAATGGAAGACCTTGGTAATTATAGTGTTTCCCATTTGCTACCGAATAACAGTATTGAAAGGACTGTATTCGTGAATGTTATTGGAGAAGATAAACAAGTAAACACTTACACATTAAGTTTAGAACTTATTTCAAACTTTGTTGAAGCAATCAAATCTGGCAAAAGTATCGACTTAGGAAATGTCCAGCAATTTGCATTCTGCGCTGCCCCATTTGGATTTAGCACCTCCGCCAATCCTTCAGCGGAAGTAGAAAAAGTAAAAGTAGGGAAATATAATGACCCATTGTGGGGTGAAAAAACAACAGTAAAATTAAAACTACCAGGCGCAAAAATAGAGGGTTGTGTTTTGTTCCCATGTTGTACCTATCCTCTAGAGCTTTTTGGCTATGGTGGCTCGATATACACCTATTTTGGGGCGGGTATTTCAATAGGAGCTGACCTGAAAGCTACAAAAGATCCTTCCAATAGTAATCCCAATTGGCAACCCGAATTAAATATAAGTGTAACAGGAGAAGCTAAGCTTGGCGTAAGAGTTCAATTTTTACTCGGCACCTTAGTGGGAGTTCTTGGCGAAGCTACCCTTGAAACTTCCATGAAAATGACAGGTATAATGAATGGATCAGATATCAAAGGTAAAATAGACTTACCCGGGTTAGAAGGTAAAATTGCAATCGCCGCATACATTGGCAATCCAAACAACATCTATTCAAAAGAATTTGTGCAGTCATTTATTCCGGGGCAGACATTTGGGCCCACAACTTTTTATACAGTTCAAAATTAATAGCGATGAAAAGTATTATGACAATCCTCCTTGTTTTTATTAAAATATTAGTAGTTTGTCAGGAAACCCCAATGGCAAAGATAATTGACAATGATCATCACTACGATATAATTGGCTATTACACAGCTGAAGAACTTTTTGAAAATAGTATTGTCAAAAACAATGTTAATATTTTTCTAACAAATGAATATTTTAATATTTATAAAAAGTTATACTTTAACCATGATTGCCCTATATCCCAGGAGGATTTTGAAGGATGGAGAAAAATGCACAATGATCATAAAATTACTTTGCTTTATGGTCTGAAATTAAAAAAGAAAGATGTCATCTACCATATTGTTTATTATTCTATGTCAAATTCCTACTTTACTACTAAAGTTCCTGTGATGTTCAAACAAGACAATGGCAACATTTATCTAACTAGTCAATTTGAATCTGAAACTACATTTGAATTAAAAACAAGCATAGCATTAATTCATCCTATGGTATTTGACGATTTTAGAAAAAATAAATCAGAGAGTAAATATGTCAGGTATACCTCGCAAATTTCCGGGGTTTCAATTCCATTTATTGATATCCGTTTCATTCAATCAAATTATCCAAACAAATACAATACTACAAATTCCGATCATTTGATTTGGAACTCCTTATATGATCAAATCAATAAATTCACAACAATATTTTCATTACCTCAAAGTATTGACCTGGACTCTTTTGCACTTAGTGAAGCTGATAAAATTATAGTTTTGAATGCTACAAAAGCCGGGCAGCTAGATGTAGTGAATCACATCTTCAAAAAATACAATGATGAGCTTAAGTCTATTGATCTCATGAATAAGTTAAATGATCATTTTACACAAGAAATCTACAAAAGCAGCCTAAAATGAAACAGACTATACTAATTTGGATGCTTTTTATATTGGCTTCTGAGATAAATTCTCAGGTATCAATCAATGCAACCCATGTAAAATGTAAAGGATCTAATGATGGATCACTAACTGTATCTGTTGAAAATGCTTCCTTGCCAATTAAATCTTATTCATGGAGTGACGGTGCCAGTACTTCCGGAACAAGAAATAAGATTGCAGCAGGAGAGTACTGTGTCACGGTTACTGATAACGCCAATTGCACTGGTACAGCCTGTATAACTGTTGAAGAACCGGCATCCAAATTAGATATGGAACTGGCCGTTTCTGCAGATCCTACAATTGCAGTTAGATGTGGAGATTTACAACCTGTGGTCGTAACTAAATATGTTTCAGGTGGTGTACCTCCATATACAGGAGGTTCAACACAGGTATTAAGAGTAAGTCAATCGGGTAAATTTAAATTTAGTACAACTGACAACAGAGGTTGTAAAATTGAAAAAGATATATACGCACTAGTGATGCCGGTTGATTGTCCGGGTGATCCAAACGACATAACAGGGGAAAAAGGAATTAAGGAAGAAAAGTGGGTATCGGTCAAAGATACACTCAATTATAGAATACGTTTTGAAAATGATTCCACACTTGCAACTAGTCCTGCCCAAAGGGTTTATATTGAAGTATCGCTACACCCCAATGCTGATCCCCGAACATTTAGGTTGGGGGATTTTGGTTTTCGAAATTTAGTCTTTGATGTGCCTGAAAATTCACCCTTTTATCAGACAAGACTAAATCTTACCAATCAAAGCGGCGTATGGGTTGACGTTATAGCAGGTATCAATGTCCAAACCCTTAAAGCATTCTGGATTTTCGAATCCATAGACCCAACAACTGGAATATTACCACTTAATCCTCAAGTTGGTTTTTTACCGGTAAACAATAATATCGGAGACGGTGAGGGCTTTGTCAACTTCTATATCAAACCCAAACCAATCAATACTACTGGCAATTTTATTACAGAAAAGGCAAACATTGTATTTGATGTTGAGCAAAACATAGAGACTAATGTCTGGTCAAATAAAATTGATGCCTTTCCTCCTATCACATTTATAGAAGAACTGCCGGATTCTATAGAAGATTCTCACATCACTATTCATTTCACTCGAAATGATGACATTGGGGGCACGGGTGTAAGATATTCGACATTGTGGTATTCAAAAGATAATCACCACTATCAATTATTTCAAGACTATATTATAGAAGATAGCGTTTCATTTTGGGGTATTCCAGGTGAGGACTACTACTTTAAAATTGTCTCTACAGATAGTGTAGGCAACCGTGAATCTAAAACTTTATTTGATGAACACATATTTTTCAGAGAAGTGCCTTTAATTAAAATTATCCACAATTATCCGAATACCTTTTGTGATAATGATTCAATAACTCTTGACATAAAATCAACTAGAGTGGAAAAGGTTGACGTAATTATTCAGAATATGTCAAATAGCTTTTCCACATTATGGTCCGAAAATATTGATACTTCTTTGTTTCCCATTAACCTGGTATTACCCGACTCTTTAATCAATCAAACGATACAAATTATTCTCAAAAACCACAATGGATCTGAGGCTGATACTACAGCTCCACTTATAGCATTTCCGCTGCCGCAACTGAATGGCAGTAATGATACCCTGGCATGTCCGGGTGAAACTCTCTTACTACAAAAATCAGGTGTTGGAAATTATAACTGGTATAACTCCTATAATCTGGAACTTAGTACCCAACCATTTATCATGGTAAATGCCCAAAACAATACATTCTATAGTATCGTGGGCACTGATTTTAATGGCTGTACAACGACCGATACCATTCATATCGAATTGAATCCAACATCAAAGGATACTCTTGTGATTTCCCTTTGTGAAGGAGATTCAGTTCTAATAAATGGTAACTATGAAAATCTTGCCGGATATTATGAGATAGTTTTTGTGAATAGCTATGGTTGTGATTCAATTATTGTTTACAATATTCAATATCAAAACCCTTGCATCTGGTCAGGGGGCAATTATGTTTATGTAGACATAGATGCCACTGGCACAAATTCAGGTATGAATTGGAACAATGCTTTCAATAATTTACAAGATGCACTATATATAGCCGGCAGATATGAAAACGTGAAAGAAGTATGGGTAGCAAGTGGTACATATAAACCATCCATCAGTAATAGAGACACTAGTTTTGTACTTAAAGACAGTATTAAAATTTTTGGTGGATTTATAGGCGTAGAAAGTGATAAAAGTGAAAGATCACTTAATGCAGATCTCGTTAAACTCAGTGGCGATCTTGGAATTCCAAGTATAATAGATGATAATAGTATTCATGTAGTATTAGGCTTGAGTTCCTGCCAGGAATGTGTACTCGATGGTCTCACTATTCAGTATGGAAACGCCAACATACCTGCCGGCGATAAAGACAAGGGGGCTGGTATATTTAACCTTGGAAAACTACAACTTCATAATGTAATTCTTGAGAGAAATGATGCCTCAAACGAAGGGGCCGCTATCCTTGCTTTGAATGCAAACTCATTAACACAAATATCTGGCTGCGTATTTCGTCTCAATATATCACATATTGGTAAGGACATTGTGTTTAAGAATGGAGCCTTGATCGAATTTAGTGGGGCAAATGTAATTATGGAATAGCTAAAATCATATAGGAAAAATATTGACGCAAAATTGTTATATCAAAACCAAATAAAAGTCAAACACAAAAATCAGATTGTATCTATTATAGAATGTTTAAAGTATTACCTTATCAGAATCCAATGAAATTGAGTTTTGTAAGCTTATAACTATCACCAAATTTTATTGGCTATATCCTATTGATTTTACTTCAAGTATTAATCAAATCAAGAAAAACATCCTAGAACCAAATTTTATTCTGATTTTAAAAAATCCTTGGCCATCCACTCAGCAGTATTTATTTTTATCCTAAGTTGTTTACGCCTTTGATAGCTGATTCAGTACTTAGCAACTTGAAGTTATTATTTAATTTATAGCACTTTTCAGAAATGATCATTTCTTTCTGAATAGGCAAGACACCGAAAACAGAAAAACTCTAAATATGAAAAAGATTATATTAATTGCAATCGTTATTTTTCCTTTTATTAGCTTACGATCCCAACAAGTTGACTATTTAAAAGACGTGGGTAGTCTGTCAGATAATCAAAACTACAACGTGGATATCAACGGTTCAGAAATGAATGTTGACAGTGAAGGAAATGTATACATTTTGGGTAGATATTATGATCAAGCTGCCCTGAAACCCAACTTTCATCCGGTTTTCCAGCCACAAACTCCTTTCAACAATTACTTTCTGTGCAAAATGGATAGTGACGGGAATTTACTATGGCATAAGAATTTTTTTTCAGAAGACCTTTACGGGCAGTCCCAAAATGGAATCTCCTTCTCATATATTCATGAACGATTTAAAATACACTTTTATAAAGATGACATTTTCCTTACAGGATCGTATAAAAATAAAATTTGGGTGGATTCATTTGAAAGTGATTTGAATACCCATTTTGCCAATAATGGGTTCATATTTAAAATGAATAAAAATGGAGATGTGAAATTTTTGGTCACGGCCCAGGACTATTCTGCCAATTCTTCTGAATATGGTGCCTTTGATTTAGCTTTTGGTCATGATGGAATTATGTATGCTGCATTTAAAATGGAAGATACCTTAAAAATTAACGACCATTTTATCTATGGAACACAACATATTAACAACAAAGCTTCAGAATGTGCCATCGTGAAAATGGATATTGAATCCGGAAAGGTAATTGGCCATACAGTGCTGGCCTCAAGCAGCGGGAATGGTATTATTGAAGCCAACAAGCTGCTTATAAATAAACAAAATCAATTGGTGGCTATAGGTCGCACTACCAGAGGTCTGGTTGTTGATGGCAAAGCGATGAGTGCTCCCTCTGCTGGAAGCAACATGTATATTGCCTTCTTTGATGAAAATCTGAAACTGATTTCTCAAAACATCAAATATGGAAATGTGCGTGAAAGCGATATTCTTTATCTCAATAATTTTGCTACAATCAATGATCACACCCTCGCATTTTCAGGCTTCTTTCGAGGAAGTGATTTTTCATTACTAGGGTCTGAAATACCAGGAACGCTCAATACCTTTAACATGTTTTTTGGCATTCTTGATGTGGAAACATTTTCATGCCGGTTGTTCAGTTATGGCAATATCAACAATGCTTATATTTCCAATATTGAAATGTCATCTGATGATCATAAATTGTACTTATTTTCAAGCTTTGGACAAGGTCAGGCCCGGCTGCTGGACAGTCTTATTACCATCCCTGCATTAGATGATGGAAAATTAATACTGACCACACTTGATCTTAGTAGTTTTGAATATAATTTTACCAACTTGCCCGCAATAAGAGGCAACCAAGCAATCGGTATTGAAAATCATACAAATAACATATACCTGGCAGCTAATTACTATAAAAACTATAGTATTAATGCCCTCGAGGTCAATTCATCGACTAGCGATATTTGGTTTTTGAGGTTAGCACCTACCACCACCTTTAATATTGATGCTAATCTCGCCTCCTATAAAATTTATCCAAACCCAACCAGCGGTCCAATAATCATTGAAGACCTCGAATTTGATCGACTGGTGGTTCGAGATAGCTATGGAAAAATAGTTGTTACTGCATCCAGACAACAAGCAGAGCAAGCATTAATAAACTTGGGTGCTCAAACTTACATTCTCACTTTTTACAAAGCCGACCAACAGGTAGGCTCGCAGAAAGTATTTGTTAACAACTGATTCTATTGAGCTTGTGCCTCCACACCTGTGCAATCAGATTGCATATCAAGCACTGGCCACACGTTGCTACTTTTAATAAAAAGAGCATCGTTCGTTAGATCCGATGCTCTTTTAGTTATGCTCCTCCAGGTGATATCTTATGCCGGAACAGCCTCCTGACCCATCATTTTTCGCATATTGATCAAGGCATAACGCATCCTACCCAATGCCGTATTGATACTGACCTTAGTAACCAGCGATATTTCTTTAAAACTCATGTCTGCATAGTGCCTGAGAATTATCACCTCTCTTTGCTCCTCGGGTAACATTTCAATGATATGGCGAACCTTCGTCTGGTCCTGGCTTTTCATCATGTACACTTCCATATTGTCATCATTGGTCTCAATGTTGGCCATGATGTCATAACCATCGCTGGAGCCTACTTTTGTGTGTCTTTTGGCCTTTCTGAAATGATCTACACACAGGTTGTATGAAATTCTCAAAGCCCACTGAATAAATTTGCCTTCGTGGTTGTACCTTCCTTTGCGGATGGTATCAATGATTTTGATAAATACTTCCTGAAACAAATCTTCAGCCATTTCGGTGTCCTTCACAAAGAGATAGATGGATGTATAGATCCTGTCTTTGTGTCTGCCCAATAAAACTTCAAAAGATTTTTCGTTGCCTTGTAAATAAAATTCAATTAGCTGCTGATCGCTCAATTTAAATACATCCATAACTAATCATTTATGGGTCACCCCTGTTAAAAAGATAAAAAATTAGTGTAGATGTATTGAATCTATAGGCTATGGATTTTTTTGATATATTTTACAAATGTAATGGCTTCAGGTGAATAAATCAATGGCTTTTTCGGCTCAAAGTGTTAAAATTTCAAAATATTGCCCATTATTTTTCATTTGTATGTTTTTTTAAGTTATTAATTTCTGATAATCAATTGTTTGCAAAACAACCTTCAAAAAAAGAATAAAAAATTATTCAACCATTTTTTTAATATTAATTATTTTTAATATATATTTGTTCTTAATAAACAGCCCAAAATCCGATTGATCGTGCTCTCTTTTTTGAAAACTACAAATCAATTGGTATGAAAACCTTTCTATTTTTTTTACTCCTACTAGGGTCGATTTCTCTATTTTCTCAATCAGGAAATGGCATCACTGTTAAAGCCAGGGTCTACCTCGAAGGCGCTTTGATCAACAATGGCAACGCTGTGTCATCCACAGGTCGCCCACTCATGAGAGACAATCTCAGATTGAGTCCATTTTCTTCTGAATCCTACTTGCCGGTGAATGACCCTTATAAATATGGTCATCCCAACTTTGATATCACTGCCAGGTTTACCCATTTACCAGCCAATCAGCCCAACAATCAACATCAGATCGATCCAGCCATTTTGACCGTCTCTGGCGACGATGCCATTGTAGACTGGGTATTTATGGAGCTGAGGTCTGCATCCGATTCTACCTTGGTGGTTGCCACCCGGTCTTGCCTTGTGCAGCGCGATGGTGATATTGTTGACCTGGATGGTGTAAGTCCTGTATTTTTTGAGAACACCACAGGCAACCTTTTCTATGTAGCCGTAAGACACAGAAATCACCTCGGTGCTATGAGCCGTTTGGTCAACATCAGTCAGATTGTAGACTTCACCTCCCCTTCTACCCCTGTTTTTGATTTTGGCGTTGTTTCTCCTACACTTAACTATACCGGAATGGCTCAAAATTCACAAGTAATTTCAGGTTACAACGCCTTGTTTGGTGGTGATTTTAATGCCGATGGTGCCGTTAAGGCAATGGGTGCCAATGACGACCTCAGCGTACTCATGTATGACGTGATTTTTCACACTCCCAATACCCAATACCGCAGTTCTTATGACAGTGCCATTGGATATTTTAACTCTGACTTTAACCTAAACAGTAAGTCGAAATTTGACAACCCTTTTGACGATACCAATTTTTTGTACGGTCAGGTATTTTTTTATCCCAATAATGTAAAACTACACCTCAATTATGCATCATTGATTGAGCAGCTGCCTTAATGATCTATATTTTGGCTGAATCCTTGCTTTTCAGCGCTTTAGTTAGTAACTTGCACTATTCTAAAACTTTTGAGGGCAGTATTGTCAATTTCGATGCATTTTGAAATTGTGACATTATTCAGGCAGATTGGTAAATCATCCGTACTGTAATTTTTCTTATTAAGGTTAACCTCAAAAATATCCTGGCATGAAAGTTAATTCCATTTTTATATTGCTGCTGGCTATTGCCTTACCTGGCATTACTTTCTCTCAAACTTCGGGCATTGTGATCAATGCACGCGTTTACCTCGAAGGGGCTTTGACGGACAACAACAATGCGGTTTCCAATACGGGCAAACCACTGATGCGCGACAACCTGCGTCTCAGCCCTTTTGGTGGCAAAACTTATATACCATTACTGGATCCTTATAAATATGAGCACCCCAATCTCAATATTACTACAAAGTATACCCACATACCCTCCAACCAGCCACAGTCCATGCATGAAATTCTCGATACTGCGGTCTTGGATATTACCGGCCAGAATGCCATCGTAGATTGGGTCTTCCTTGAGTTGCGTTCACCTACCGATTCTACCAATGTGGTGGCCACTCGTTCCTGTCTCGTGCAAAGAGACGGAGATATCGTAGACCTTGATGGTGTCAGCATGGTCAACTTTCCAACTGTCACAGGCAATCAGTTTTTTGTTGCCATCCGGCATCGCTCGCATCTGGCAGCTATGACCCTCAAAACAGATATCACTCAGTTGGTCGATTTTACGACACAAAATGTACCCATGTTTGATTTTGGCTTTATTTCCAACAATCTTAACTATTCTGACCTTTCTCAAAACGAGTATGTGAAATTTGGATACTGGGCTCTGTGGGGAGGCGATTTTAACGCAGATGGTAAAATAAAAAGCGATGGGCCCAATGATGACATGAGTTTCTTGTATTCTGATGTCATATTTTATCCAAACAACTCAACTATGAGGGCGTCATACGACAATACGTTAGGCTATTATAATACAGATTTCAACATGAACAGCAAGGCAAAGTTTGACAATCCTTTTGATGATAAAAACATGCTGTATTCTCAAATGCTGTTTTACGTTAACAATGGCTACTTCCATTCCAATTATGACTTTTTCGTAGCCCAGCTTCCGAAACAATAAAAATAAAAAAGCCCATCAAAATATTTTGACGGGCTTTTTTTATTATTAGGAACTAATTTTAACCATTCATGGAAGACATAAATTCTTCATTGGTCTTGGTTCCAATCATATACTTTCTCAAAAACTCCATAGCTTCATCCGGCTTCATGTCTGCGAGGTAATTTCTCAACACAAACATCCTCTGAAGAGTAGCTGGATCCAATAAGAGTTCTTCCCTTCGTGTGCTGGATTTGGTAAGGTCAATGGCAGGGTACAAACGTTTGTTGGCCAAAGTTCTATCCAATTGAAGTTCCATGTTACCCGTTCCTTTGAATTCTTCGAAGATGACCTCGTCCATTCTTGATCCTGTATCGATCAGGGCGGTTGCCAAAATAGTTAAGGAACCTCCTCTTTCAATCTTCCTGGCTGCACCAAAAAATTTCTTGGGCTTGTGCAATGCAGTTGCTTCCACACCCCCTGACAATACCCTTCCACTAGGTGGTGCCACTGTATTGTAAGCCCTGGCCAAACGGGTAATACTGTCTAGCAAAATCACAACATCGTGTCCGCTTTCAACGAGCCTTTTGGCTTTCTCCAAAACGAGGCCCGCAACTCTCACGTGGTTTTCAGCCGGTTCGTCAAAGGTAGAAGCTACTACTTCTGCTTTTACGCTCCTCTTCATATCAGTGACCTCTTCAGGACGCTCATCTATCAATACCACCAACAGATAACATTCCGGGTGGTTTTTAGCTATGGCATTGGCTACATCCTTCAATAAAAAGGTCTTACCTGTTTTAGGCTGTGCCACAATCAAGCCCCTTTGGCCTTTTCCAATCGGGGTGAACAGGTCAATCATCCTGTTGCCGTAGTCTTTACCCGAAGGATCAGATGTCAATACAAATTTTTCTTCTGGGAACAGAGGAGTAAGGTAATCAAAAGGTACCCTTTCTTTTACCATCTGAGGCTCAAAGCCATTGATCAGTGATACTTTTAGTAATGCAAAATACTTTTCTCCTTCTTTTGGAGGCCTGATGGCGCCTTTAACCGTGTCCCCTGTCTTTAATCCAAATAGTTTTACCTGTGATGGACTAACGTAGATGTCATCCGGTGAAGAAAGATAGTTGTAGTCAGACGACCTAAGGAAGCCATATCCATCAGGCATCATTTCCAATACACCTTCGCCTTCAATCAATCCATCCAGATCGATGTTGAATGCCGGCTCTTGCTGAATGGGCTCAGGATACATCTCATAGTTGGGATCCGGGTTTTGCGCCATGGGCTGCTGATCATAGTTTCTCCTCCTGCCCTGATTGTTGTCGCGATTGGAATTATAATCTCTGTTGGAATTGTTGTCTCTATTGGAATTATCCCGGTTTGCATTATCCCGGTTCGCGTTATCGCGGTTTGCATTGTCGCGGTTGTAATTATCGCGGTTTGCATTGTTGTCTCTATTGGGATTGTTTTCTCGGCTTTGGTAGTGCTCTCTGTTAGAGTTTCCGCTTTCTCGATTAGGGTTGTTTTCGCGATTTTGATTGCTTTCTCTGTTCGGAGTATTTTCTCGGTTTCCGTCCCTGTTGTTTCCTGCATTATCTCTATCCTGGTAACGAGGGTTGGGTTTGTGTTGTGGCCTTTCTTTGTGCCTTCTTTCTTCGCGTTGTTCTTCCCCTGGTTGTCCTTCTCGTGAATTTTCCTGAACTGCAGCGGCTTTCTCTTCAATGGGCTGTGCAGGTTCTGGTGCCTCTGCTGCCTTGGTATCTGGTTTGGCTGCATTGGGCTTTCTTCCCCTCTTTTTTTGCTCAGCCAAATTAGGAGCTTCAGCTTTGGTGCGTTGTGGTCTTTGATGAACTTCCTTTCTTTCTGAGGCGTCAGTTCCCGCCGGTTCTGTAGTTCTTGTTTTATTGAGCAGGGCTTGCTCGTCTAGGATCTTGTAAATCAGGTCTTGTTTGGTCAGCTTCTTATAACCGTCGATATTGAGTTTTTCAGCTATATCTTTTAACTCAGGTACCAACATCTCATTGAGCTGTAGGATATCATACATAGTCTTTATAATGTATTATTCTTTAGATAAGTTCTAAAGATGGTGATTGAATTTGTTTGCTATTATTTAGTTTACGAGGGAATTAAAGTATGCAGTAGGCAGGTTTGTATACTTTAGCACCGCAAAATTACAATTCTTTTTTGAATTACAAAGTGCTATCTTTGTATTATATTTTAAAGCAAATTTTATTTGGTCACCAATTGTCATAAGGTTGATAATGAACATCTTATGTTGTTGGTTTTAGGCCTGTTAACAGTTTAAAACATGATTTATGCTCGAAGTTAGCATTATTCGCAACCAAAAAGACAGGGTTGTAGAAGGTTTTCAAAAAAGAAATCTCAACGATGCCGCTATTGCGGAATTAGACAATATAATTGCACTCGATGACGAGCGCAAGAGTGTACAGACCTCTCTGGATTCCATTTTGGCTGAAGGCAATGCCCTTTCAAAGGAAATAGGCGAACTATTTAAAAGCGGAAAGCAGGCAGAAGCAGCTGAATTAAAGGAAAAGGTGGCCAGTCTCAAAGAAACCACAAAAGAACTGGAAAATCGCCACAAGGAGATCAAAGACCAAATTGAAGAAAAGCTGCTTTCCCTCCCCAACGTCCCACATACAAGTGTACCGAAGGGAAAAACCCCTGAAGAAAACGAGGTATTTAAGGCCTGGGATAAAGAAATTCCACAGCTGCACGCCAATGCCCTTGCCCATTGGGATCTGGCAGAAAAGTATGATTTGTTCAGTCTGCCTCTGGGTGTTCAACTCACGGGTTCTGGTTTTCCCGTATATAAAGGCAAGGGGGCCAAGCTGCAGCGTGCCTTGATCAGTTTTTTCCTGGACGAAGCCACCAATGCCGGTTTTCAGGAAATTATTCCACCCCTCCTCGTCAACCGACATTCTGCAAGGGGCACAGGCCAGCTTCCTGACAAAGAAGGACAGATGTACTATTGTGAAAAAGACGACCTGTACCTGATCCCTACTGCAGAAGTTCCTGTTACCAACCTATACAGGGATGCTTTGGTGTCTGTGGATGAATTGCCCATAAAAATGACCGCCTATACCCCTTGTTTCAGAAGAGAAGCCGGATCTTATGGTGCCGATGTAAAAGGTTTAAACAGGGTTCATCAGTTTGATAAAGTAGAAGTTGTCGTTATTGAACATCCTGAAAAATCTTATGACACCCTGATGACCATGGTAGACCACGTAGAAGGCTTGCTCAAAAAGCTGGAACTACCCTACCGCATTTTGCGTTTATGTGGAGGCGATATGGGATTTAACTCTGCCCTCACTTTTGACTTTGAAGTGTTTTCAATGGCCCAGAAGAAATGGCTGGAAGTAAGTTCAGTATCCAATTTTGAAAGTTTTCAGGCAAATCGAATGGTTTTGAGATTCAAAGACACCGATGGAAAAAATAAACTGGCCCACACACTCAATGGTAGTGCTCTTGCTTTGGCAAGGATTGTGGCTTCCCTGCTGGAAAACAACCAAACGGAGGACGGTATTGTTATACCAGAAGTGCTCCGAAGATATACAGGATTTGAAAAAATTTAAATAATACGATGATAGCATATTATGTTATTCTTGGCGTTTTTACTCTTATTGGTATGGGAGTAAGTTCGCGTTTAAAATCAAAATTTGAACATTACAGCAAGTTTGGCACACGCAGTGGATTGTCAGGGGCTGAAATTGCCATGACCATGCTCAGACATTACAACATCCATGATGTGAAAGTAGTAGAAGGACAGGGCTATCTCTCCGATCACTACAATCCACAAACCAAAACCGTGGCGCTATCGCCCGCTGTTTTTCATGGCAGAAGTATTTCTGCAGCAGCCGTTGCCTCACACGAGTGTGGCCACGCAGTCCAGCACGCCACAGCTTATAGCATGTTGACTCTCCGATCCAATTTGGTACCGGTCGTTCAATTTTCAAGTCAGATCCAACAGTTTTTATTCATGGCTGCTATTTTTGGCATCGGTGCCGGAATCGGTGGAAGTTTGTTGATGATTGTACTCACTGTCACCTTTGGTGTAACGGCCTTATTTAGTCTGATCACCCTTCCTGTTGAATTTGATGCCTCTAAAAGAGCCCTGGTATGGCTTGACCAAAGCGGCGTTGCCGTAAATCAGGAATATGACGGTGCCAAAGATGCCCTTTGGTGGGCTGCCATGACCTATGTGGCCCAGGCCCTGGGTGCTTTGGTAATGTTTTTATACTTTCTTTTAAGTTTTTTAGGTAGAGAAGAATAATTAAATACTTATGAATACAGAAATTGATAGTTTCTTAGCCAATGGCTATGAACACATGGACAAAACTTTAGAGCACCTCTCTGATGAAATGAGTAAAATCAGAGCAGGCAAAGCATCTCCGGCCATGGTTTCCGGCATTTTGGTGGATTATTATGGTTCACCGACGGCCCTGCCCCAGGTTGCCAATGTCTCAGCGAGTGATGCCCGTACCATTGTCATTCAACCGTGGGAAAAGAAAATGCTGGCAGTTATAGAGAGATCTATTTTTGAAGCCAATTTGGGAATAACCCCCATGAACAATGGCGAGATCATCATGCTCACCATACCACCCCTTACAGAAGAACGAAGGGTAACCCTTGTAAAACAATGTAAGGCCCTGGGAGAAGATGCCAAGGTGGCGGTTAGAAGTATTAGGCATAAATTGATGGAACACATCAAAAAAGAGGTAAAAAATGGCTTTCCTGAAGACTTAGGCAAAAAAAAGGAAGCGGAAGTTCAAAAGTTTGTGGACGACCATACCGAGAAAGTCAATAAGCTGCTAGAAGCCAAGGAAAAAGACATTATGAAAGTGTAATACTGCCCTAATTCTTTTTCGCTTTAAGACAAAAAGCCCCAATAATATTGGGGCTTTTTTTGTTTCACGAATGACTATTTCAAACTTTTCTGAACTTGGGGGTAAAATTCTTGTTAACATTAGGTTAACATTACTACAGAATATAGTAATTTAGCCGTTGAGACAATTTGTTTTTTTAACCAAACTTAATAGAGACAATGAAACAAAATTTCGTAATTCTATTACTGACAGTACTTTCTTTCACAGCATTCGGTCAAAGAATGGTGAAAGGAAAAGTCAGTGATGCAACAGGTTCACCCCTCATTGGAGCCAATGTGCTGGTGAAGGAAGTACCCAGTGTAGGAACCATCACCGATGTTGATGGTATGTATGAACTCCAGGTACCCAGCAATGGAACTACCCTGGTGTTTAGCTACACAGGATTTGACACAAAAGAAGTGGCCATTGGTACTTCTGCAATGATTGATGTAACCATGGCCGAGGGTAAAATCCTCGACGAAGTGGTAATCATTGGTTATGGTTCTCAGTCTAAAAAAGACGTAACGGGATCCATTTCCAAAGTAACGGGAGAATCCGTAGCGGCATTGGTATCTCCCAGTTTCGTTCAGCAACTGGCCGGTAGAGCTGCAGGTGTTCAGATTCAAAACACTTCCGGTATCCTGGGTTCTGCACCACAGGTTAGGATCAGGGGAGTCAACTCCATTTCATCAGGTACCCAACCTCTTTATGTGGTAGATGGAGTTCCTGTATTCAGTGGCGACCTTGGAGGATTTACTTCCAACAATGCCCTGGCCGATATCAATTCCAACGACATTGAATCTTTTGAGATCCTGAAAGACGGTGCCGCTTCTGCGATCTATGGTTCCAGAGCAGCCAATGGTGTGGTTTTGATTACCACCAAAAAAGGAGCTGCCGGCAAAGCCAAATTTACTTATGATGTCAATTTTGGTGTTGCGCAGGCTGCCAAGTTATTTGACCTTTTGGGTGCGCAGGATTTCGTTACCATCCAAAACGAAAAATACACCAATGCAGGTGCTAATCCGGTTGCCAAACTGCAAACAAGAGCAGATGGCAGTACAGTAGACACTGATTGGCAAGACCTTACTTTTAGAAGAGCAGTGCAACATAGCCACAACCTTTCAGTAAGCGGTGGTGTTGACAAAACCAATTATTTCTTCTCATTTGGTTTTGCTGACCAAGAAGGTATTGTTTTATCCAACAAACTTCAGAAATACAGCTTTAGAGCCAACATTGAGCAAAAAGTCAACAACTGGTTGACCGTTGGTTTCAAAAGTGGTGTAACTCGTCAGGGCAACCAGGGTCCATTAACCGGTTCCAACAACCTTTCCGGAAATATTTTTGGTACCATTCGTATGTTGCCAAACGTAGAGGCGTTGGATCCAACCCACCCAACAGGTTACAATGTTGACTTAATCAACGTAAGATCTTTGGGTAGAGGTGCCAATGGAGACGTAATTTCCAACGGTATTCCAAACCTGCTTTTTGTATTGGAAAATGACAAAAGGCAGTCTGACTCATGGAGGTTGTTGGGCAATGCCTACCTCGATGTTAAGTTGATGGATGGTCTTAACTTTAAATCACTATTGGGAATTGACGGAAGCTACATCACTGACTTCCTGTTCCAGGATCCAAGACATGGTGATGGTTTGAGTGCCAACGGTAGGGTTTCACAGGCTTATTCTCCTTCTACCCGATGGAATTGGCAAAATATCCTTAGTTACAACAAAGAATTTGGCGACCACAACCTGGGAGTTACTTTGGTACAAGAATACCAAAAACAAAGACAAACATTCTTCCAATCACAGGTTACCAATATTTCTGACCTTTACTTTCAGGAAAACATCGTTTCAGGTACCTTCGCTACACCAGAAGCATTTGGTGGAATCAGCGAAAATGGATTGGCTTCCTATCTTGGAAGGGTAAACTATAACTTTGCCGGCAAATACTATTTGAGCGGTTCTATCAGAAGAGATGAGCTGTCAGCTCTTGCTCCAGGTAACAGAGTTGGATATTTCCCAGGGGTTTCTTTCGCTTATAGAATTTCAGAAGAAAGTTACTGGGAGTCTTTAAAAGATGTTATCTCTGACTTTAGACTTCGTGGTTCTTTTGCACAAACAGGAAATACCAACATTGGTAACTATCCTTATGTAGGATCTTACGGCTCAGGCTTGTACGGTGGTCAAAACGGTATTGCTTATAACAATTTTGGTAACGACCTTTTAAAATGGGAATCACAAACAAAAACAGACTTTGGTTTTGACCTGGGTTTGAAAAACAATCGTTATAATCTGAGTGTAGCATACTGGATCCAGGACAATGATGACATCATCCTCCAGGCACCAACAGCACCATCTTTAGGAGTACCCAACAACTTTATCAACAAAAATATTGGTAGGGTCAAAAGTAGTGGTATCGAACTAACGTTGGATGCCAATATAGTTAGAAAAGGTAATTTTAAGTGGAATGTAAATGCTAACTTCTCTACACAAAAGAACGAGGTATTGACCCTGGTTAATGGACAGGATATTACCACCGCGTACAACATCATCAGAGAAGGAGAATCAATTCGTTCAATCTATGGTTACAACTACGTTGGTGTTAATGCTGCTAATGGTAATCCCATTTACGAATCTTATAACAGAGATGCTGACGGCAACATCACTGAAACCATTTTGGTACAGGCCGACTTGACCAAACAAGCATATTATGTTTACAATGCCGACAATCCTACAGATCTTTCAACAGTTAGAGCATTGAGCGCAACTCGTGACAGGGTAATCCTTGGCTCTGCACTACCTACCTGGTTTGGCGGACTTGACAACACTTTGAGCTTCGGAAATTTTGACGTCAATTTCTTAATCCGTTTCTCAGGTGGAAACAAGATCATGAACAGAACCCGTGCTGATTTGATGGGTATGACCTTCAACAACAACAGCACTGAAATCTTAGGTAGATGGCAAAGTCCTGAAAACCCAGGAGATGGTCAGACACCAAAGTTATTCCTCAACAGAGATGCTTTGGTTAACAACCCTGACTTCGCTTCAACTCGTTTTGTGGAGGATGGCGATTTTGTTAGATTGCAAAACTTGTCATTGTCTTACAGATTCTCAGAATCAAGCCTCAAATCCCTGGGTCTTAGTTCTGCAAGGGTTTATGTACAGGGACAAAACTTAGTAACACTTACTGGTTACTCAGGTTTGGATCCTGAAACATCTACCGCCTTCTCTACCAACACAGGATTTGGTGAAGATTTTAACGGTAACCCACAACAAAGAGTATATTCTGTAGGCTTAAACGTAGGTTTCTAATTTCAAAAATCAAAAACAATGCAAAAAAATAATTTCAGATATATAAAAACTTCGGTTCTGACCTTGTTGCTTGCTGCATTCTCTATGCAATCATGCGATAAAGATGTTACCGAACTTAGTCCTTTTGACAGGATTACAGAACAACTGGCCTTCTCTTCTCCTGCTAGGGTTGAATTATCCATGGTGGGTGTGTATGATGCTGCTCAGTCAGGCTTTTATGCAGGCGGACAAGTAAGGGGCTATCCTTTTGGAGCAGCCGCGGTAGCACAAGGAGATATGAGAGGCGAAGATATGCTCAACGTAGCTGCCTTCTATGCCATCACCTATGAGGCTACTTACAATACAGCAACTGCCAACAATGTTTATATGTGGCATACCCTGTATGGAATGATCAATAAGGCCAACATCATCATAGATGGTGTAAAATCGGCTGCTACAGGTGGTATTATCACCCCTGCTGCTGCTGCTGCCTACGAAGGTGAAGCGAGATTTTTGAGAGCTTTGGCTCACCATGAATTGTTGGTTCATTTTGCTCGTCCTTACAAACACACAGCCGATGCTTCTCATCAGGGAGTTCCTTACAGAACAGTGGCAGTAAATACTGCTGCTGCTTTGGAAAGTGAAGTTCAAAAAGGTAGAAATACTGTTGCAGAATGCTATAACTTGCTATTAGAGGACCTAAACTTTGCTGAGGCTAATTTGCCAGAAACAAGGGGCACAGCAAGCCTGAAAATCAGCAGAGCAACCAAAGCAGCTGCCATTGCGCTTAAAAACAGAATTCTGTTGCACAAGGGTGACTTCAATGGTGTAATTACTGAAGGAGAGAAACTGTTGGAAACAAAAACAGGAGCTCACGACCTGGAGGCTTCACCAGAAGGCGCTTTTGCAAACAATAGTGGTAACAAAGAATCCATTTTCTCAATTGAAAATGCAGCTACAGATAATTCAGGTGTAAATGGTGCCCTACCAGTAATGTACTCAATTGCTCCTGGAAGAGCCCTTGTTGCCATCAGCCCTATTATGTACAACAATCCTGCATGGGTCGCAAGTGACTTGAGAAGAACTTTGTTGGTAAAAGAGGCCGGCAACGGATTCTTTAGCAATAAATACAGAAAGATTACCACTCAAGATGACTGGACTCCAATTCTCAGGTTGGCTGAAGTTGCGTTAAATACAGCAGAAGCTTATTCCAGAACAGGAAACACAGCTAAAGCATTGGATTTACTCAATAAAGTAAGAAACAGAGCTGTAACTGATGCTGCTCTCCAATTTGATGGATCTACCTTTGCATCTGCAAAAGAACTCACTGCAGCCATTCTCATGGAACGTAGAATTGAGTTCTTGGGAGAAGGTAGAAGATGGTCCGATATCCACAGGTTGGCAACAGATGCTGACTTCAACACCGGAGGAATCCCTTCAAAAGTAGCATTTGGAAATACAACTAAGGCTAGTTGGGGCTTTGGTTTAGCTTATGACAATGGCGTTTACACAGGTTCGCGGACAATAACCAATAAACCTTATGACGCATTTCAATTTATTTGGCCAATACCTCTTGATGAATTGAATACCAACGAAGTATTGAAAGGTCAGCAGAACCCCGGTTATTAATCGGTAGCTTATCTTAATAATAAAAGAAGGGCGGTTAAATTAACCGCCCTTTTTTTATTTCATTTTTGACAATTCACAATTTTGCTATTCTCGTAAAAAGTTAAGCTTTTTGGCAAGCCCTCCAATGGTATCCTGGATAATCAGTTGATTGTCATTTACAGAGTTGATAATTCTTTTGAGAGTTTGTCCATTATTAAACTTCAACTCCAATGTTAGTAGATCTACATCAAAGGTGCCATCTTGTAATCCGTCATCACCATTAAATTGATAATACACATTAAAGGGTCCCCCTACATCGCTAAAGGTAACAGCATTGCCCTGAAGGTTTCCTAAAATTCTTAAGCTGGTATTGCTGCTCGTAATTACAGTTTCCTGTCCCGATTTTAGATCCTGAATAGATTGTAAATTCCAACTGCCAACTATGTTTTGTTCGGCCAGGTTGTCAATCAAATCACCGCATGAAACAAATAGCAAGAGGCTTGCAGACAGTATTAAAGATACTTTTTTACGGTTCATTATTAATTTTTTGCGTTTTCATTTACAGATTCACCCAAATCTTCAGTTGATTCTTCCTGGCTCCTAACGTCAATATGTCTTGACTTCATATCATGAAATGCCAGTACTTTTTTTACAGTTTCCGCTTTTTTAATAAAGTCTTCACCATCATCTTCATCGTGTTTGGATTGTATTATTTCGTTACCAATTGCAATTACCTTGTCATGATCATCCAAATAATAATAAATCTGAGCCAGATTGTAATAACAAGCAGCTCTCAACCTTTTTTCATGTTTCTCATCACTTCTCTTTAATTTTCCGGCCACAGAAGCAAAATATCCAATAATAGGCTCTAAATCTGACTTGATCTGATCGATGTTCTGGTTGTATCTCATCTTTCCAAAAATGATCTTTAATGCCTTGGTGGCATTGTCAAACATTGAAAACTCCGGGTGGTCTTCAGAGTCCAGTCTTTTAAAACGAACCATTTCTTTTATAGGCCGATATCCATATGAGTAGTTGGCATTATTGTTAATCGTATTTATCATATCCGTTTTATAGGCAGCTCTGTGCTGGTTCAATATGGCATATGCATTGTCGCTGTACTCTTTGGATGCTGCAATACTACTGGTATACTCTCTGGTAGTGTGTTCGTAAGAATTGTCGAGTGAAATTTTATACACGGTCTCCTTAGCTGAAACAGGGCCTCCTTGCTCTTCCACTTCCGGTACTTCATCTACCTTGGTTTCTACGTTTTTCAAAAAAGGATTGTTTTCCATTTCCTTCTTTTCCTTATCTTCCTTAGATTCTTTCTTTTTGTCTTTTTCTTTTTGCTTTTTTTCTAACTCTTTCTTTTCTTTTTCAGCCTTCCTCTTCATTTCAGCTTCATCGGCAAGTAATTCTTTGTACGAATTTTTGACACCGTTGATATACAAAGTCCCCCTATTTCTATTATAAGCGGAAACCTTGTAATAGGTTGTGCTCGAGGTAACCTTACCATTCTTATCTGTATTGTCTACCCTCCTGCTGGTAGTTGAAGGAGTACCTTTTATAAAACTACCCACATCTGCGATCAATTCCAGATAGGGATTTTCATCGGTTTTGGTCCATCCATAAATTTTAATCCTGTCAATTACGTCTTCCCCGGTAAATTCCGGGTCTCCATTGATTCTTAAAGAGTAGGTCCTGTTTTCTGTAGATACTTTGTTATCAGGTAAAACAGCCGTGCTGATATCAACCCAATAATTGTCAATATCAGCCTTTTGGCCAAATAAACGAAGGGTGGTTATAAACAAAACCACACCCAAAATAATTGGTTTCATTGTGAATAAATTTGCGTGCCGGGTAAGTTGGTTTTTCTCAGCACAGGTTTAATAAATATTTACACTACAAATTTAGTCACAATATTTAATTCCACATCCGTTGGCAACGGATTAATAGATTTGGACATAAAATTTTTAGGATAGATCGCGCTGAATTTATAGCCAATTCTTAGCGCTGAGGTCCGTTGTAAAATACAATGGAAATACCATAACTGGAAAGACGTTCATTGATCGGAGCACCAGATGAGTTGTTAAGTGCCTTGTCGATAGCCCCAATATCAATGGATGATAGAGGATAATTGTAATATGGCTTCAAAGCAAAGGCATTTCTCCTGGTTTTTGCCTGAAGAATCAAACAAAATCGAACATTATAATAACTTTCGCTATGGACAGACAGTTTGCTCTTGGCTCCGGGATAATCGCGCAAATAGTTGGTCTTTACATTCCCCAACTGCACTCCAAATCCAAAAATGCGGTAATAATTTTCCATGCCAATAGCCCAGACCCTTTGGCTGATGCGCCACTCATCATTGGTAATGGTTCCTGAAATATTCCTTGCGCTTGCATTGTCTGTGGTGAAAAGACTTGTAAATCCCCCATCAATTGCGGTTCGGTTGCTGATCATCATCCTGGCACCCAGCTCCAACCCATGCATAAAATGGAATGCCTCAAACGGTTGGTTAAGATCAGAAGTGTTTTTGTTGAACGTGGCAAACAACTTATTGGTCTCCTTATATTCTGTATATTGAGCGTTATAGCCTACCTTGACATTGAGCTGGGATTTAACCTCAGCCAAAACAGTAAGCAGAATTAATAAGGCAATAACGTTTTTTTTAATTACCATGTTCAGGAAAGTCCTAAAAGAGATTTTAAATAGTTTTCGTCCGCTTTTCCTCCCGCAAAATCATCAAATGCTTTTTCAGTAACCTGGATGATATGGCTGTCAATAAATGGTGCTCCCTCCGCTGCACCCTGCTGTGGTGATTTTATACAGCATTCCCACTCCAGCACAGCCCAGCCATCATAACCATATTGTGATAACTTGCTAAAAATGGCCCCAAAATCTACCTGACCATCTCCCGGAGATCTGAATCTACCCGCCCTGTTGATCCAGGATTGAAATCCACCATACACCCCGCTTCTTCCTGTAGGGTTAAATTCTGCATCTTTAACATGGAACATTTTGATGCGATCGTGGTAAAGATCTATGTATTGTAAATAATCCAATTGTTGCAAAACAAAGTGGCTGGGATCGTATAACAAACAAGCTCTGGCGTGGTGGTTTACCTTGTCCAAAAACATTTCATAACTAATTCCATCGTGCAAATCTTCACCCGGATGCACCTCATAACAGACATCAACTCCGCATTCATCAAAATGATTCAACAAAGGTAGCCACCTCTTTGCCAGTTCTTCAAAGCCTAAGTCCACCAATCCATCGGGCCTCTGCGGCCACGGGTACATCATGGGCCACAACAAAGCACCACTGAATGTAGCATGTGCTTTCAAACCCATTCTTTGGCTGGCCGTTCCAGCCATCTTTACCTGGTTTTTGGCCCACTCGGTTCTCGCTTCCGGATTGCCGTGTACAGCTTTGGGAGCAAAACCATCAAACATGCTGTTGTATGCAGGATGAACTGCAACCAATTGACCCTGAAGGTGGGTGCTTAACTCTGAAATTTCCAAACCAAAGGAACGGACAAGACCCAGTATTTCATCACAATAATCCTGAGAAGATGCTGCTTTTTCCAAATCGATACACCTGCTGTCCCATGTTGGAATTTGGATGCCCTTGTATCCCAGATCTGCAACCCATTCACAAATGTTGGCCAGTGAATTAAAGGGAGCCTCATCACCCATAAACTGGGCTAAAAATATGGCAGGGCCTTTGACGGTTTTCATAAATTTATTTATTTTCTGGTCGCTTCCAGGGTACATGTATCCTCGATAGGAAGGATACCAATCTGAATTTTTAAAGAAATACTGCCCGTAAGTTTATTGGGATCGTCACCGCTGATAAGCTCTCCACTATTGGAAATTGTTACCGTAGTAGGAGATCCATTGATCGGAATGGTCAGGGTTTGTTCTGCACTTTTATAGGTAAGTCTTTTGCCATCAATGGTTCCTATTGGTGACTCTAGTCCCGGAATTTGCAAACCCAATGATAATTTCACCTTATTGGTTTCACCCGGAATCTCTTCAATCAGGATATCAAGTTGTTGGTTGGCTATAAATTGCTGGAGCAAGGCATTGTTGCAGGTTAGTCTACCGGTATAATTGCCTATGAACAAATCATTGGCATATTTGCAACTACCATCAGGGGTATTGGCAAGAGCATTATAATTGATGGCTTTGGGGTCTGTACACCCCTTGATGATACAACTTCCATTGTCTACATTGGCTTGTGGGTCGTAGTTTTCTGATAAGGGGTTGGTGCAGCCCTTGATAATACAAAAGCCATCATCTGTGGTTGCATCGGGATTATAATTTTCGGCCTTCGGATTGGTACACCCTTTGATCACGCAATCACCGGCTATATTGGCATCGGGATCGTAGTTTTCAGCCTTGGGATTGTTACAGCCTACAACATCCTTTTTGCAGGACTCGTTGATCAATACACTCAAAACAACCAGCAATAACCACAGATTTTTTTTCATTGTCTTTACTATTTGGTACAAATATAGTCAACTATAAGTAATATGGTAACACCCACCATCCGGTTTAACAGCCCCGAAAACACATAGATGAACCTAAAATTGGCAGTCCTCCAAGGAAATACCTTCTTTTACCAAAGTGGTCTCAGCCTTACAACCCTTCCCGGATTTTCCAGGCCTATGTAAATAAAGCCATCGTTACCCTCTTCAATACTGCGCATTCTTCCTATGTCTTCAAGCAATTTTTCCTGGTCTACCACCTTTCCTTCTTTTACTATACACCGATTGAGATAGCTAAAACTGAGTGATGGTACCAAAAAGTTACCCTTCCAAGGATAGTACATATCTGAGGTAACAAAACTTCCGTCACAGGGGGCTATGGAAGGGATCCAAACAACTTCCGGGTTAGTTATGCCTTCCTTTGTTTTGACCTGGGTAATGGTGGAACCGTCGTAATTGATGCCATAACAGGTAATCGGCCAGCCATAGTTGTTGCCGGCTGCTAAAATATTGACCTCATCACCACCTCGGGGTCCGTGTTCATTGACCCACATCTTACCTGTCGATTCCTCATAAGCTATGCCCTGGGGATTTCTGTGCCCGTAGGTAAATATGCTTTTTCTGGCCTTAGGTGTATTGTAAAAAGGGTTGTCTTCGGGTATGGAGCCGTCTTCTTTAAGCCTGTGTGTTTTTCCGCAATCACTTTCCAGGTTTTGTGGGTTTTCATTTTCCCTGCCTCTGTCACCAACACTAATATATAAATAACCCTGCTTATCAAAAGCCATCCTGCTGCCATAGTGGTGGTTGGTGGGAAAATAAGGCTGGGCCTCAAAAATTTCAACTACATTGTCAAGTCGACCATTGCCCAAAGTGGCTTTTATCACTGCCGTGGTTGACCAGTTTTTGCCATCCACTACCACCGGTTTTGAATAACTGATGTACAATTGACGGTTCTTTTCAAATCCGGGATGAAGGCAAATATCCAGTAGCCCTCCCTGGCCTTTTGAATGGACAACCGGCACACCGGTAATGGTAGAGGAGGTGCCATTCTGGTGCCAAACAAATAATTCACCATCTCTGTCAGAAATCAACAGGGATGAATCCGGTAGTGATTCAATGTCCCATGGAACCTGAGCATCTGTAAAAATCGTTTCAGTAGCAATTCGCATCTCCCGGGAAGAATACAAATTTACTTCTTTTGACATTTCTAGTGGCAGCTTGCTCTGTGTCATGATATAGGCTGCCAGTTCCTGACTTTGTTTTTCATTTATGGTCTTTTCAAACGCAGGCATGCCCTTGTCTGCAATTCCTTTCTGAACTACTGCAATAATGGCCTTTTCTGTTTGTCCCATCGTCCATGTTCTGGACTTAAAGGACTCCAACTTTCTGCCATGGCAAGATCCGCAATATTTGGCATACAGGATTTCTGGTTCAGGGTTGTTGATAGGCTTTTTAGCCACCAACATGGAGGAGAGGCCCAGAATCAATGTGCATAAAAAGTAAGGTAACCGTGGTTTAGTCATCATTTTTTGTTTTCTCCTAATTTAGGAATGGCATTTTTAATTTCTTGTTCTTTATCAATAGGATAAATCAAAAGCGCGTCCTGTTCATCAACTACAACTAGCCCTTTGATCCCTCGGATGATTACTCGTTTTTGAACCTGAGTTCTTATAAGGCAGTTTTCAACATCTTCTAAATAATGGTCGCCTTTCAATTGCTCTACATTTCCCGATGTACTCTTTTCCTGGTAATCATACAAGCTGCCCCAGGTGCCCAAATCACTCCAACCTATATCTGCAGGTAAGGTATAAACATTGTCCGCCTTTTCCAATACTGCAAAATCTATTGAGATGTTTTTGGTTGATGGATAAACCATGTCAATAAAGGCTTGCTCTCCGGGTGTATTGTAAATGCCGGGCTGTGCATCCAGTATATCCAGAATACCCGGTTCGTGAGTGGTAAAGGCCTGCAACAGGGTGGATGTACTCCAGATAAATATGCCCGCATTCCATAGATATTCTCCAGAGGCAAGGTAGGCTTCTGCCTTCTCGGCATTGGGCTTTTCTACAAAGGCTCTTACTTTGTACGGCAGTTCGCCTTCATTCGACATGCGGATGTAACCATAACCTGTATCCGGTCTGGTTGGGGAGATTCCCAATGTAACAATGGCCTCTTGTTTTCTGGCATAGTCCATTGACATCTTCATAAGGGAAGCAAATTCTTCTTCTTTCAGAATTACGTGATCTGAGGGTAGGACAGCAAAAACAGCATTGCCTTCTATTGCCCTGATTCGCAAACAGGCATATGCAAGGCACGGTGCTGTATTGTTTCTGGACGGTTCTAGTAAAATGTTGTTTTCATCCATTTCGGGAATTTCATTCTTTACCAGGCCAAAATACCTGCTATTCGTAATTACGATGATGTTTTCATTTTTCACAAATTTCAGGCATCGTTCGTAGGTCATCCTGAGCAGTGATTTTCCAACTCCCAAAATGTCCAGAAACTGTTTGGGTCTTTCTTCTGTACTGGATGGCCAAAATCTAGAACCTACTCCACCCGCCATAATGACTACGTAACCGGGTATATGATTCACTTCCATATCTCTTCTTTTTTATAGATGGTTCCCTTAAACCAGGCAACCAGTTCTTCCTTTTGGTTATAAATTTTTACCTCATATTGACCTGTTTTCCTGCTTGCTGCCACTTCTTGGGCTTCTGCTCTCAACTCATCTCCCGGCCTTACGGCTTTGACATGAGAAATGCACGTTTCAATTGAAACCGCATGCTGGCCATGACCATTGCTGGCAAAAGCAAGGGCACTGTCGGCAAGTGAATAACAAATACCCCCATGCGCTATTCCAAAACCATTGGTCATTTCGGGTCTGATCTTCATTTTTAAAACACAAGATCCGGGTGCTGTCCTATCTACTTCAATGCCCAGCCACTGGCTAAAAGCATCGTTGGCATACATGCGTTCTTTTACAATTGTATTGGCATCCATGATTACAATATGGAAAGTCTGTCTCTTAAATAAGGTGATACCCGGTACCTCGCTTCATGGTAGCGATCGTACAAGCCATCCAACTGATAGACCACTTCGTCGTAACCTATTTCTTCTGCCCATTGCAGCAATCCTTTTGGGTAATTGGTGCCATATTGCATGGCCAATTCTACATCCTGTTCCGAACAAATGCCGGTCTGTACTGTATCTGCCGCTTCGTTGATCAACATAACCAGTATGCGTTTAAAAATATAAGCTAGCAGTGTATCATCTTCTTCTTTAGGTTCCCATTTTTCCGTGGGTGCATCATAGTTATAAAACCCCTTACCACTCTTTTTGCCAAGGTACCCGGCCTCCACCAGTTTTTGTTGTGAAAACGAAGGCTTATAACGGTCGTCAAACCAAAACGATCTCCATACGGATTGGGTAACGGCAAAATTGACGTCGTGACCAATGAAGTCCATCAACGCAAAGGGACCCATTTTAAATCCCTGGGAAGTCATTGCATGGTCTATCTGCTCTTTGCTGGCCACCCCTTCTTCCATCATTCTGATGGCCTCACTATAAAAAGGTCTGGCTACCTTGTTGACAATAAATCCGGGACTGTCTTTTGCCCTTACCACAATTTTGTCCCAGGCCTCCACTTGTCGGATGGTTTGAACAACAAGATCTTCATCGCTTTGGATAGCAGGCACTACCTCCACCAATTTCATTACCGGGGCCGGATTGAAAAAGTGAATGCCCATAAACCGCTCCGGCCTTTGTAATTTGGCCGCCATTGCGGTTATGGATAAAGATGAGGTGTTGGAAGCTAAAACGGTATTTTCACCGCAAATCACTTCCAGTTGCTGAAAGATTTTTGTTTTCACGTCCAGGTCTTCCACAATGGCTTCTATGACCATTTCTCTGTCTGAAAAGGCAGAAAGTTCACTGACAAATGATATTCGTCCAAAAATGGCATTCAATTGGGAGGCATCTATTTTCCCCTTTTCCAAAAGCTTGCCAAGTTGCTCACTCAACCGGGATTTTGCTTTGTCTAGTGCTTCCTGGTTGACATCAGCCAATATTACATCCGTTCCTGAAACAGCCGCTAACTGGGCAATGCCACTCCCCATGGCACCCGCTCCAATCACACCGAGCTTTGATAACATTTATTCCTTAATTTTGGGCTAAGATAAGCATTTGTAGGCGTTAGCCTAAAACGATTGCCTTTACAAACAACTCTTAACAATTTTATAGCAATGCAAATTTTACCCTCCTGGAGAGATCTGTTGATAGAACAGGCAAAAACAAGAATTATCATTGAAAACATCGCCAGGATTGACAAATGCCTGAACATGCTCACCCTTGACCAGGTTTGGCACCGAATCCATTCCCAAACCAATCCCATTGGCAACCTCATCCTCCACCTCGAAGGCAATGCCAGGCAGTGGATCCTTTCTTCATTTTCCAACGCCCCGGATCACAGAGTCAGGCAACAGGAATTTGACCAAACTGAAAAAATTTCCATCGAAGATCTCAAACAACGACTTCAAAAACTGGCTAGTGATCTCAACGATTGTTTTGATTCCATATCAGAACAGGCCCTGCTCGACAATTATGAAGTTCAGTGTTTTAAGGAAGCAGGAATAGGCATCATTGTTCACGTAATCGAGCACTTTTCTTATCACACAGGGCAAATTGCCTACCTCACCAAATGGATGACTGAAAAAGACACTGATTTTTATGGAGACGAGCCTCTCGATCAAACCAAATCATAGGTTTTTTTAAAATATTCAATATTTTTATGTGTTCCTGTTTAAAAATATTAGTAAAAACAGAATAATATTCTGAATAGGACACAAAATTTCACATTTTAGCTTTTGGTTCTCTCTTTTATGTCAAATTATAGTTAATTGAGCTACATCAAAATTTTATTTTTAAAGAGCGGGTAAAGAGTTAAATAAAATTCTATTTTTGAAGAAATTCAATCAAACCACATACTTTACCAATTATGACAGAAGTTAACAAACAACGCTTATTCATAGCGAGCTGTTTCGCCTTGATTACCACTGCTTTTGCCTTTGCCATCAGAGCAGGCATTATGAATGACCTGGCCAAAACCATGGACATGTCAGACACCCAACTAGGCTGGATCAATTTTATGGGGGCCTTTGGTTTCCCCATCGCTACCCTGGTAGGAGGCCCCTTGTACAATAGCATTGGTCCCAAAAAACTGGGATGGGTCGCCTTTGGCTGTCACTTTGTGGGAATCACCTTTTCTGTTCTGTCCGGTAGCTTCCTTCCTTTGTTTTTTTCTACCTTTTTTATCAGCTTTGGCAATGGTATGGTAGAAGCGGCATACAATCCTATGATTGCAGATATGTATGAAGACAATAAGGCTACCATGCTCAATAAGTTCCATGTTTGGTTTCCGGGAGGTCTGGCCATCGGATCACTGATTGCCTATTTTATAACCCAAATGGAGGGCACATGGCAGGTTAAACTCGCCGTTATGTACATTCCTCTTGCCATTTACGGCTTCCTTTTTTATGGTCAAACCTTTCCAAAAACGGCCAATGAAATGGATAAGGCAAGTACTTCCAGCAACGTAAAAGCTATATTTAGTTCTCCCCTGTATTGGTTTATGCTGCTTTGCATGATCCTTACGGCAACCACGGAATTGGGCACCCAATCATGGGTAGAAAGAATCCTGGGCAATACCGGTGCACAACCACTGCTTATTCTTTTCCTGGTAACCGGACTTATGGCTGTCGGCCGTTATTTTGCCGGACCCATTATCCACAAACTGAATATACCGGGAGTGCTCTGGATCTCTTCCATCATTTCACTGATTGCCATTTATATGTTGAGCACCGCTACAGGAGGAATGGTCTACGTAGCTGCTGTTATGTTTGCCATCGGCGTATGTTACTTCTGGCCCAATATGATTTCATTTGTTGCCGTCTATCTTCCCAAAACAGGGGCCTTGGGTATGTCATTGATTGGCGGGGTAGGCATGGTGGGCCTCTCTATCTGTCAACCTATAATTGGTAAATGGATGGACAGCGAAAGAGCCAACGCCATTGCTACCGGCCTACAAGGTGATGCGGCAGAGTTGGCAGCAGGCCAGGCAACCCTCGACAATATTGCCTGGTTTCCGGCCATCCTTGTAATTGCATTTGGTATCTTATATTTTACGCGTAAAAAATATACACCGGCAAACGCGCCCGGTCACTAACCTTTAAAAGTCTGACACATGGATTTCCGAATGGATAAAAGCAGCTGGGGCATGCTCGGCTTTATGTTTCTCACCATGGTTTATTTCCTGGTTACAGGTGCCGGTGATGGCATCGATGTGATGGGATACTTGCTTTCCCTCTTGCTGGGTATCGCTACAGTAGCCATACTTGTTGCCCTCGCCTCAATTCCGGTCCTGATTTATTGTTATTTTGTAAAAGTAATACCGGATATTGATTATTCCATCAGGGTAGCCTTTGTGTTTACCCTCATTGGCATAGCATCTGAATTTTTCATGTAAAAACTACAACAAATGTCTGATAACAGAAGATATTATGGAGGCACCGGAGACCCGTATAGCAGGCAAGGCAGGGGCCTTGGTACCGGTAGGTTTAAGTTGTTTTTGATCATTGGACTGGCAATGGCCGCTTTTCAGGCTTTTAAGTTTTATACCAGCACCCAAACCAACCCCATAACAGGAGAAGAACAAAGGGTGCAGTGGAATACCGAAGAAGAAATCCAACTGGGCTTACAAGCAGCGCCCCAAATGGCTCAGGAATACGGTGGCCTGCACCCGGATCAACGAGCCCAGGAATTGGTTGATCGAGTAGGACAAAAACTGGTGCAATCTACCATTGCTGCCAAAACAGGATATCCTTATGACTTTCATCTGCTGGCCGACAACCAGGTGGTAAATGCCTTTGCCCTCCCGGGAGGTCAGTGTTTTATCACGGCTGCTCTTTTTACAAAATTAAAAAATGAAGACCAGCTGGCCGGTGTTTTGGGTCATGAAATCGGCCACGTCATCCACCGACATGGGGCAGAGCGCAGTGCCAGCCAGGGCTTTATCCAGGGCCTCATCCAAAGTGTGCTGATCGGTACTGGCGGCGACCAGGCCCTCACCCAGGTAGCCAATATGGTGGGACAATACTCCAGCATGAAATATGGTAGGGACCAGGAATTGGAGTCTGATGATTTTGGAGTACGCCTCATGGTAGAAGCCGGTTATGATCCCAACCATTTGATCGGCGTAATGGATATTCTCGAGGAAGCATCAGGAGGTCAAAAGGTTCCAGAGTTCCAAAGCACCCACCCCAGTCCTGAAAACAGAAGGGAAAAAATCAAAGCTGCCATTGAGAAATATGCAAAATGATTTTTAAAAACTTTCCCAATCAATTCGGCATATGGATGGCTGTGGCTATGCTGGCAAGCGCTTGTACAAAAAAAGCAATGCCTGTAACGGATACAACTTCTCTGCCTGATAATTTTAAAAACATTAAAATTCACGAGGGCTCCGGATTTACTGGTCCTTGCGAACCGTCCATCTGTGTATCTCCTGTCAATCCCGACTGGGTCGTTGCCGGCTCTGTACTGGACAACCTCTACTTTTCAAAAGATGGTGGAGCAACCTGGAGTATCAATCGATTAAAAAGCTCCTTTGGCGTTTATGGCGACCCGGTAGTAATCATAGATATCAAAGGTACGATTCATTATGCCCACCTATCCAATCCCAAGGGCAGGGCCTACAGCAGTCCTGAATTTTTAGATCGCATTGTCATCCAATCTTCAACCGATGGTGTGCGTTTTTCGGACGGAAGCTTCCCTCCCTCTGATCAGAGCAAAGACCACGACAAACATTGGCTGGCTGTAGATCCCAATGGCAATTCCCTGCTGATGTCGTGGACAGAATTTGATAAATACGGTAGTAAGGAAGAGAAAGATAGATCGAGGATACTATTCTCGGTTTCACAAGATGGGGCGAAGTCCTGGTCTCCGGCCATTACTCTTTCAGCAACAGAGGGAGACTGCATGGATGATGACAAAACAACTGAAGGCGCGGTGCCCGCTGCCGGCGTCAATGGTGAATACTTTGTAGTCTGGTCGTTTGGAGAAAAAATCTACCTCGACATTTCTTACGATAAAGGAAAAACCTGGTTGGAGAATGACATTGAAATTGCTACCCAACCCGGTGGCTGGGCCTTTGACATTCCCGGCATTACCCGTTGCAACGGCATGCCCGTAATCAAAGTAGACCACAGCAACTCTCCTTCAAAGGGCACACTATATGTAAGCTGGTCAGACCAAAGAAATGGCAAAGACAATACCGATGTATGGCTCATTCACTCCAAAGACAAGGGCAAAACATGGAGTCAACCCGCTCGGGTAAACAATGATGAAGGTGCACACCACCAATTTTTTTCATGGTTTGATGTAGACCCTATTACCGGCCATCTTTATTGGGTTTTTTATGATCGCAGAAACCACCAAAACAATGATACCGATGTTTTTTTGGCATGGTCAAAAGATGGAGGAAAAAGCATCAAAAACACTAAAATTAGTGAAAGTCCCTTTCAGCCCACTAAAGATGTGTTTTTTGGCGATTACAATAATATATCCGCTTACAATGGAAGGGTAAGGCCAATCTGGACCCGCATGGACAATGGCAGGTTATCTGTTTATACCGCTTTGATTGATGTCAAATAAAAGCAAGCCATGAAAAGAAGACAAGCCATTCAATCCTTTTTTTACCTGAGCCTGGCGGGTACAACCCTTCTTTCGTGTAAAAACGAAAAGGAAGCATGGAACGAACTGGATTTGCAAAAACTTCATTTGTCAAGACACCAGTTTGAATTGTTCCAACACCTGGCAAAGGCATTGCTCCCGATCCATTCTTTGCCGGGTTGGGAAAAAATCTCTATCACCCCCATGGCCGCTCAACTCATTGATCATTGTTACAGCATTGAAGATATTACCAAATTTACCAAAGGATTAGAGCAAGTGGATAAAACAGCCCGTTTACAATATCACATGCCTTTTTTGTCGTGCAACCAAAAGGACATCGCATCCATGATTATTAAATGGAATGCCGGGGAACAAGACAGCAGTGCGGAATCTTTTGCCACGGCAGTATTAAAAAAAGAGATGCTGCACAGTTTTACTACTACAGAGAGCTACCTCAAGCAATACAAAATGTACGAAATGATACCGGCACGATTTACTGCTTGTGCCAAAATTGAAACCATCAATACCCATCGCCAATGAGTCAAACCCAATTTGATGTCATTGTGATTGGGGCTGGCATGAGCGGAAGCTGGGCTGCCAAGGAGTTTTGTGAAAAGGGATTTAAAACCCTGTTGCTGGAACGAGGCAAAAATGTGCGCCATGTCAAAGATTACCCAACCGCCAATCTCTATCCCTGGGATTTGAAACACAGGGGCCGACTCAGTTTTGAAATAGTAAAAGAAAATCCTGTTGCTTCCAAATGTTATGCCTTCCGTGAAGACACCCAGCATTTTTTTGTGAAAGACAAAGATCATCCTTATGTCCAGCAAAAACCCTTTGACTGGATCCGGGGTTACCAGGTGGGCGGCAAATCTTTGATGTGGGCCAGACAAACCCAACGTTGGAGTAAATACGACTTTGAAGGTCCGGGCAGAGATGGCTTTGCGGTTGACTGGCCTATACGGTATGATGACCTTGCACCCTACTATTCCCTTGTTGAACAATTTGTAGGTATCTCGGGCAATAAAGACGGGCTTGATACTTTACCGGATGGTGAATTTTTACCCTCCTATGACCTCAACTGCCTGGAAGCCCATTTCAAAGATGAAGTACAAAAACACTATCATGACCGCCATGTGATCAAGGCCCGCTGTGCCCACCTTAGTCAGCCTACAGCCTTACACCTGGAGCAAGGCAGGGGCCAGTGTATGTCGCGTTTATTGTGTGAAAGAGGTTGTCCTTTTGGCGCTTACTTCAGCGCCAATGCTGTTACCATTCCCTGGGCACAAAAAACCGGAAACCTTACCCTTGTTACAGATGCCGTTGTGGAATCCATTGTGTACGATGCTGAAACAAAAGCAGCCACCGGGGTCAACGTGATCGATGAAAAATCCGGGAAAAGAAGTTTTTACCAGGCCACAATCATTTTTGTCAACGCCGGCACCTTAAACAGCAATTTGATCTTACTCAACGCTAAGTCAGAGCGTTTTCCAAATGGCCTGGGCAATGACAGTGGTACTTTGGGTAAATACGTAGCTTTTCACAATTATCGGGCTCGGGCATCTGCTATGTTTCCGGGCTTTAAAGATGTTGCCGTGGAAGGTAGGAAGCCCTCCGGCATCTACATGCCAAGGTTTAAAAATGTGGATAGCCACCAGGAAAATTATAAACGCGGCTATGCCATCGACTTTTACATGTACAGGCCACTTTTAAGTGATACGGCTGCCGTAGGCGAAGAGCTTGTCAAAGCCATGACCCTTGAAAAAAATTACGGACCCTGGAGGGCCGGTGCCCAAATGATGGGTGAGACCCTGCCCAAGGAAAGCAATTTTGTAAGTCTGCACCCACATTTAAAAGACAAATGGGGCATACCACAGCTCAACATTTCAATGGACTACGACGACAATGATGAGGCCATGATTGCCGACTTTTTCAAAGAAATAAGATCCATGTTTACTAAAGCGGGTTTCCAAAACATCGAGACCTCCGACAGTCACCAAAATCCAGGCTTAGACATCCACGAAATGGGTGGAATCAGAATGGGCAAAGATCCCAAAACCTCCATGACCAATCAATGGAACCAACTTCACGCCTGTACCAACGTCTATGTTACCGATGGGGCATGCATGACATCTACCTCCACCCAAAATCCATCTTTGACTTACATGGCCATCACTGCAAGGGCTGCACAACACGCAGTGGAGGTGATGAAGGGAGGGTGAGAGTTTTAAGATCCAGAATATTACTGACAAATTTGATTGTAAAAGGAGTTGAGATTGGAAATAACATCATTTCATCAAAACCAACTTCTTAATTCTTCTTACACTTCCATCAGTTATAATTTTAACTATATAAATGCCATCTGACAAATCAACAACAGGCAGTTCTTCATTATCTTTAATGGTCACTACCTTTACCTCTCTTCCGTTAATATCAAAAATTTTTACTGTAAACTCTCCAAGTCCAAAATTGTGTTTTATATTTATCGATGAAAATGCAGGGTTGGGAAAGATATCAATGTTGTTGGTTAAATCCTCTGCCGTCCTCGTTATTTCAGGTACAATGTTAGGATCACAAACTGGTCCACTATCTAGTCTGTAATTTGGAAATGTAGGCATGCTTAATGTACCGGTTGTTGCAAACAATGCAAGGCCATTTTGCTCAAAACCACAAAATGGAGCGGATTCATCCGGATTATTGATTAAGTGGATACTACGTGTACTACTAAAGCTACTCATATAGATCTTACAGTCAGGCCCTCTTTGCATCACACCAAAATAGGTTTGCAACGGATTGTAGGTGCCATCCCATACTCCCACAAGCTGCTCTGTGCTCCCTATATCCGGCTCATTTGTATCATATTGAAATAATGAATCAGTTGCACTTACATATAGGTATCTACCGCTGGCAGACCATTCCAGACCCTTTGACCAGTTTTTGTGCTTTATTCGGTAATAATCAAAATTGCTGAACTCTCCCGACTCTCTATCAAAATCCATTAACCACATCCCATTGGTAAAACTATAGTGTGCATAGCGATCCCCTGTGGGTGAAAACTTGGATGATCCTGCAGCAGAGGTATTGTGGTCTAGCTGATAATCCATGGTTTGGTTATGGTGCCATTGAATACCTTGGTCTGACAATAAAAACACAAGATAGGTGAGGTCTGTCGGACTTTGGAATGTTGGGTTCTTCATATCTACAATCCACCAGTCCCGCCCGTTAGAGTGTTTTACAGCATGGATAAATCCCGAAGCAAGGGTGTCCTCATAAACCATTTGATTCTTGGACGTAACTTTTCCTTTGCCTTCATTTAAAGTCATATCAACGTAGGTATATTTTAGCCCTAGGTAGTTAACATCATTCAATCCAATAATTTTTACTTTCTCAAGGGTTTTATGTACAATATAATATCCCTTTGCATTACCCGGATCTGGTATAATGAGGATGTCCTGATTTCCTGTATACCCAGAACTGCAATTCCCTATGAGATTCCACCAAATACTGTAATTAATGCTATCGCCGTTTTCAATGAGCTTGTGATCCGCCCCTGCTATATAACAACCATTAAAATAAAAAAGCAGATTCCCATCTTCATCACACATGCTCGCATTCGCCTGATCGTTTTGCCAATTTGTTTTAACTTGAGTCATTGTTCGCTGTCCATTATTAAAATCTAATACATTCGCTGTAAGATCATTGTCTAAAGTTGTGAATCCCGTCCAATACCATATATAGTCATGCTTTTGGGATGAAACACTTCGAGTAAATACAAGTAGAGAAAACAGGAAGATATATTTCATGATTAAAGTGGGGGCCTCAAAGAAGCCCCCAATGGTTTTAGTAAGTTTTTATAAAATTTTGTAGGCTATTTCCCAGCAGGGTATAACATTCAAGGTTATAAAACCCAGTAGGTAGATCGCTAATATTTATTCTTTCTTCAGAACTTTCTGCCTTTTTCACGATTACCGGTCTTCCTGTTAAATCATAGACTATTACCTTTGAAATTGTTGAGCCTGCACTTATATGAATTTCATTTTGTGCAGGATTGGGAGATATAACAAACTGTTTTATATTTGTTTGCTTCATTCGATTCCTTTCTGACAGATCAAGACATTGCAATAAATCATATCTGGTTTCATCATACTCTGCTGCCAATGACCTTGCTCCATAAACAAGATCTCCATAATCATCAGGGCATAGTGAGGCTAATTCCTGTAATTTTAACTTTTGAGCCGGGGATAACTCTGCTTCATTGTACCTTTCAACCCATATGGAATAAAAATCTTTAAAACTAATATCATAATCATCAATTGGAATCATTTGCAATAATTCCGATTCAATCTCATTCAATAACTGAGTTTCTACATTGGTATAGTCTGCATATGTTGCCGCAAGTTGATTAAATGCAGCATCATAAGCAGCCTTGTTTTCAGAAATATTGAAATTGGAATCTATGGCTAGGAGATACGCATCTAATGCAGACCCATAATTTTCAATAAGATTGGATGGAACTTGAGAAATATTATTCATCTCATCTATCTTTTTTCTTATAGATGCAATTTTTTCAACATTGGTACCCTGGTAAGCATCTAAAAACTGACCAACGCAATAGGGTTTGTTCACCTCAGGAAAATATTTGGCAAGCAGTCTGTAATAAAAGGCTAGTAGATTCTTTTTCCTAACCGGATCCATGGTAGTATTGTTTCTTATTGCATTGATATAGTCACACAAGGCAATTAATCGATCACGTTTTGAAATAGTATAAACATTTGTATTACATGTAGGCGCATTCCCATTTGGATCAATCTGAACTATGTCAGATGGACTAAAAACAGTTGGGATGTGCAATGCACTAACGTTATCATTTAACTTAAACTTATTATATTGAACTTGCGGTACAAGAAGCCCAATTCCATTAATATCTCTATCTGCAAATGGACCTCTAAATAAATTACCGGTATGAACCTGTTCTCCAATAACACTATTGCTCAAACGCACTCCAGTACGATTGTCAAAATAATTATTAGTTGCAAGATAGATGTCAAATTGTCCTTCTTCAGCAATAGTACCTTCTTCAATTTCATGGATGTCGTTGCATGTTATTTCGGAATTACTTCCACCTGCAGCTCTTATCCCAAAGGCTTCTGTAAAACTTGTTTGAGTGATTGCATCAACCGAATTATCTGCAATCTTATTGTTATCACCACCATTTACCTCAATGGCTGTGTGTCTGTCATTCTGAGTTAGAAGACTTACTATGTTGCTCGATATCTTTGAGTCGTTGCTATTGTTAAGTAAAATACCGCCAATAGCATTAGATGAATATACAAAATTACCCTCGATCAAGGGTGACCTGGTGAAGTCTGCCCTAACACCATATGCAATTACACTGCTCCCTCCTGCATTGTTGATTTGGTTGTTTTGAATATAGGGGCTTCTACCCATAATCTGCCAAATGCCATCCTTGCCGGTAATAGTGTTGTTTTTTACAAACATTCCCTGGCGATTTTTTTCCATCCTAAGGCCCAACTGAGTATTGTTAAAATCATTATCTTCAACTGTAAACAACTTATCACTATTAGAAGAAATACCAATACTTGAATTTAGAATTTCATTTTTGGCTATAGTCATACTTGAATTCACTGACACTATTGCTGCCTCTGATGCTGTGGGATAATTAGCATCTCCAATGTTTTCAAACCTGTTAAACATGCATTCCGTATTGGTTGTCAACCATGAAAATACACCTTTTTCACAGTTTTTGAATTTATTAATCTTCAATTTATCGCTAGGAGTTAATCGTATATTTTGGGTATTATTAAGTTGGACTCCTATTTCTAGGTCTTAAAACACATTTTCATCCATTTTTATCAGATTGGTTGTTGAATTCAATAAATTCAACCCAGTCCCGGAATTATAAATTTTTGATTTGTTGATCGAAAGTCCGCCGTTGTTTACCTTAATACCAATATTGGCTTTATTAATTTCAATTTCATCTGCTATAAGCACCCCCATTGAATTCACAACTATACCCTCCCAATCTGAACAAGCAGTTGCCTTCACGTACTTCATGGTAGTTTCTACACCTTGGTTAATATCAAAACTTCCTTCATTTGAAAAATATAAAAGTACATCTGTATCATTTAAATAAAAAGGGTCGAAAGGCTCGCCTTCTATACTATGTGATCCTTGATCGGCAACCAACTTGCCATGAAAGAAATGCCCCGTTTCATTATTCAAGGTCCCTTGATTTAGATTATAATCGTTAAAATAATTTTTAAAATATTTCAAGGTTGGGTTATTACCTACAATAAATTGTTGGTTAGACGAAGTAGTATTGTCTTGTAAGTTTGTAACTTGGATAAAAAAACTTTGATTGTTCCATGATGGCCCATAGTTTTGATTTGGTATCTTTAATTTTAGGATTCCGCATTTTACCCCTTCAGATTCACAATTGCCAGAAAAATTAAATGTAAAGTCCATAACGCCTGGAATTACAAGGTTAGTACTCAAATTTGCTATCCCATCTGAACTAATGATGTCCGGAATTACACTACTTGCGGTTATTTTTATATTAAAATTGAATGTTGTTGTGGAAGTAGTATAATTATAAAAATAAACTGCAAAATCATATCCATATTCACCGTCACAAATATTAGATACAAATTCATTTACCCTATATAAACCGATATTAAATCCAGGTGTATTCTGTGGACTTGTTTGAAATATTACCTTATTTTCATAGCCAGGGTAACATTCCCCAACTAGTCCTTGAGTTGCAGCATAAAAAGAAGATAATAAGAGAATTAAAGAAAAAAATGTCTTTTCATAATTTTTAGTTTAGAGATAAAAAATGTTCGAATGGATTTAATTTTTCTTGCAAGATAATATTCTAAATGTTCATTCGTTTAACAAATATATATTCCCTCCTTTCAAATAAACAAATTATAATATAAACATTATGCTTTAATTAACTAATATTTAACACAAGCATTAGAATGTATAA
>CALMSX010000013.1 GCA_937872515.1 uncultured Bacteroidota bacterium | reverse complement strand
CACAAACTGTATCTTGCAGCAGGTCTGTTTTTATTTTGGGAAAGGCCTGGGCACCCAGGTCTATCGTATCACTTACTGTATTGCCGTTGCCATCTATGATACTATACGTATATAGTGTTGGGCACAGATTGGTGGCCGTACCTCCACTCGTGCTTTCTCCTGTTGTAAGATTGGTGATGGTCACTTCTATAGGGTCTGTACCGCCGCTGACTGTCACCGCTATACTGCCAATGCATGCCTGGCAGGTAGATGGCACAAAATTTACCTGCGTCTGAAAAGGTGCGGCTATCGTGAAACTTACCGTATCCTGGCAGCCGTTAACGTCTGTCAGAGTTATGCCATAATTGCCAGGGCTCAGACTTGTTTCTTTGTACCCATCTCCTCCATTACTCCAAAGAATGGTATAAGGCTGACTTCCCCCAAATGTCAAAATTCCCGCTTCACCAAGGGGGTTGCCGGGGCCAGGCTGAATCACATAATCAAGGATTAGTTCTAATTCATCCGGTTGAAATAAGGTAAATTCCTGTTCTGTAAAACAACCTTTTGAATCTGTAACAGTAACTGTGTAAATCCCTTGTGAAAGGCCAGTAAGATCCTGAGATGTTGCTCCAGTAGACCAGGCAATATCAAAGGGTAAGTTAATACCGGGCAGGTTTAGGTGGATTGATCCATCACCGGCATTGAAACAACTGATTTGAGTAACATCAGCATCTAGTTGTAGGACTGCTTCATCTATTACGACTTCGTAAGGATCACTGATGCCACATTCCCCGTTGATGGTTATCATTACCTGGTAACTACCTTCTTCGCCGGGAGGTACTGGGTAATTGGGCCCGGTCGCTCCCGGAATGGCGATACCATTAAAAAACCATTGGTATTCTGCTCCCGGAAAAGTATTGGATGAAAGTGTAATGCCTGTCATACAATTTCCACTCTCAGAGATGATGTCTTCGAGTGGAATTTGTTCAACACCACCCCCCGTAATCTGAAAGTCGTCAAAAAAATAGTAATTACTTCCGCTGGCAAAGTTGCAGGGTGCTCCAAAAGCAATGGCTGCTACTTGGGTGGGGGCTGTAAATGTGGTAGAAACCTGAACCCATTCTCCAATGTTTCCACTTACCGTCATACTACCCAACACATACCAGTCGGGATCCAGGCCCAAACAAAATACTTGAGAGGAAGGAAAACTGGCACTGCAATCTGAAGTGCCATAAATATTTAATAATAGGGGGCTTGCACTGTTAAAGGCTGTATTGGTATTAAAACCAACATATACTGATACCTCATATTCTGCCCCGGCCAGCAACGGTTGCGGAAGGCAGGTACCAAGGTATTCAACATAATTATTCTGCACCACTGTACCTGCCACCGCCATTCCTGATGGCATTGGCATGGGAACCAGGGGTGGATTGGGGCCCATAGTACCTCCTAAATAGCCGCAGGTATGAAAATAGTCGGGAGAAGCAGCCGAAGCAGCTGACATGCCATTCAAACATTCGATGCCAAAAGGATTGCCTGCTGTGGTAAAATATTGAGGGCAACAAATATTGGATTCAAAGTCTTCAAAAAAGTAATAACCTGATGATGAAATACAGTTGCAGTCATCATCCAATAAATCAATCAAGCCGTCGTTGTCATCGTCAATGCCATTGGTACAAACCTCCTGTGCTTGCACAAAACAAGTGGTCAAAATCATACCAAGGACTAAAATCGCTTTTATCATTATCAGGAAATGTGCCTTACAAATTTAAAAATTAATCCGAAATATTGATTAATATCCAAATTTTATGCTGTTTTTTGCTTCAATTGCTTGATAAACAAACTTTAGTATGGCAATAAAACATTATATATTATAAAAATTAGGCTTGTAAATGTTTCTGTGAGCATAAAAGCCAGTATTTAATGTTGATATTTAAGCTCTTATCTCACCAGGGTTACATCTCCTACGATCGTTTTCCTTTTTCCAGAGAAAGACATAATCTTCACATAATACACATAAACACCACCTTCCGCCCTTTGGCCATTGATGCTCCCATCCCAGCCTTGCACCTCTTTGATATTTTTATTGGTCTCCTGGTAAACCAGATTTCCCCATCGGTCGTAAATACCCATTTTTTCAATAATTGTCCTTCCTGTTTTATCCGTGGGCTTAAATACATTGTTGTTTCCCACTCCAAACACATTAGGAAAAAATACATCATTGTCTACCAGCACCCTGATGTTAAATGTAATCAAACTATCACAGCCCTGGTCTGACAAGATATATGCACTTACTACATGTGGACCATCCGGTACATACACATATTTCAGACAGTTGCCGAACACATCTGTCTGTTCACAATTGTTCTGCTGCAAGCCTTTCCATTGGATGGTGTATGAGCCCGCTATCATCAAGCTTGATATATCTAACGGTATCTCTTCTCCTTCCTTGACTTCAATTTTTGTCTGTATGTTTCCACCTGTAATGAAAGTTTCTATTCCTATTAAGACCTCTTCTTTAAAGACTATACAGCTGTCACTGATCTGTTGTTCTATCACATAGTGTCCCGGCGTTGCTCCTTCTATTTTTAGCTCCTTGTCCAGGCTATAACTGATGCCATTGATCAGCAAGTCTATTATTTCTGATGCACTCGTATGGATGGTCAGTTCTCCTCCTGTTTCACAAATGGCATCTTTTACCTCGGCACTGAGATTGGCAGAGATAACGCTTGGCATGTGCACAAGTGTATCCGATTTACAACCGTTGGCATCCGTTACTTCTATTAAATGGGCTCCATTACCCAAGTTTGCTGTCTGTCCTCCTAATACGCCATCCCACTCGATCACGTATGCCGGTACGCCACCATTTACTTTAATGGTTGCCTTGCCATCCGCCTTGTTTTCACAGCTCTCTCCTTTTATTTCTACTTCTAGTTTTATTGGTTGGGGGGTACTTATGGTTACTACTGGCGATGTTACGTTGTTGCCATAACCATCGGTTATCGTCCATTGGTAGTCACCCGTACATAGGCCCGTTCTTATAAAGCCTGTACCTCCATCAGACCACTCTATCTTTTCACTGCCATCCT
>CALMSX010000012.1 GCA_937872515.1 uncultured Bacteroidota bacterium | reverse complement strand
AAAAAAACTACCCGTAAAGTATAATCCATATCAGCATTATCTGGCATCATGAAATCCCTCCTGCACGCCGATCATAAATGTTGTAACCGTTGCAACCACCAGAATTAATACGAGGGTGGTCAGCAGACTGCGGATGAATAATCCCCCCTTTGAAAAACCATACACAGAAAAATATTGATAGTAAAACCATATTGAATATGCCCAGGTTACAAGAGCGGTCAAATTTGAAAAAGCTGACAATGACAAGTAATCACCAAATAGAATCGCCATCAGTGTGAAAAAAATGGCAAGGAAAATTTCTCCACATACCTTATAAATGTTGAGAATTAGGTTTTCTGTATAGTTCTGTTTACTCCTGTTAAAAACAATGAAACTTACCAGTGCCAGGAACGGAATCCTCACCATCGTGAAAAGTTTTGGATTCTCCCGGGTGATTTCTCCAAATCTTCCCCAGGATTGACTATCTCCTGAAAAATAAAGTGTAGTGTCAATCAAACGTACATCCGTAACACTTCCAACAAGATGGCCAATGGTTATAGTCAAAATAATAAATGTGAAGTAGTTGAAATGTTGGGTTCTTTTACCCTCTATATACTCCCGTATACTATGGCCTGGACGCACAAATAACTCTCTGAGCGTATAGAAAAACCCTTTATCAAGTTGAAAAACACCATTGACAAAAACATGTATGAAAAAATGTTTCATTGAAAATCGATGCGTCGAAGATTCCTGCCCGCAATGTGGGCAAAACTGACTATCTATTTTCTGTTGACAATTTAAACACTTTGTAGTCATAGTATTTCCATATTAACCCTTATCTTAAAATATACAAGTCCACCATATTATGTCTTGTAAATTTAAGCTTTATCAATCAATGATCATTAATGGCATCCTGAAAGTCTACTATTGCTTATGCCTCTTGCTAAAAAAAACAAAAAAAATATTGAATACCAATAGCGCCTGACACATAATAAAAAGTAGAATCAATACAGTCAGGGTATGATTTATTTCCCTGAAGGTCGAAAAGCCCAGGTCATTCAATTTACTTCTTACCAGACTGATGATTTGAAAGGCCAACAGAATTCCAATCGTTACACCCACATGAATCATCTTCATCCAAACTATCATAGTTTGATGCCGCATTAACCAGTACAATAAACCAACAACAGCCAAAATACAGGAAAATAACAAACTAAAAAACACGGAATCAAATACAAAATAAGTATCATGGTATTTGAGATCAAGCGTCGCAGTTAAACTCATTCTTGACAGAACAAATACAATAGGAATGGACAACCAGAGGACAGAATACGCCTTCATATTTGATAGCCTCATTGGGTCCTTTTATCAAAGTCCATAAACGAATGTTTAAATCGACTAAATCCACAATACAAAAAGAACAGCGATTTCATCAACCAATATTAGATCTTCAGCAAAAGTAACACAATAAATTATTATTTAAATTCCATTGTGCTGCATTCAACTCAATATTGGAAAATAGCACTATAGAGTTATGATATCAATTTGAAATACTTTAATATCTATGACATTTTTTAATAGTATTTTGATTGAATACAAATCGCCACTTTTGAAAACTAAATGCTTATTCTCGATATCTATCTATCTCCTAAAATTTCTCACAATCCCATAATTCAGTACAAGTACAGCTATCTTGGGCAATAACAACATTGTAAAAAAAGCAAGATAAGAAATAGTCACCACCGGAGGTGGTCCATCCAACACAAAAACATGGTTGCCTACTGGATGCTCAGGGAAAACATAGTTCTGCATCCAGTTCCAACCCAGGTGGATGGCAAAGGGAAGCAGCAAGGAAAAAGATCTTGCATAGGCATAAGCCAGCAACAAACCCATGGAGAAGGTAAAGGCAAAAACCAGTGCCATTGGTACCACATTGCCCCAAACCCCGGCATTCAGCCAATGCAGTAGCGCAAATAAGATCGAGGAAAGAAGAATCGCAGGGCCTTGTCCCCATTTTTTAATCATGATGTACAAAATGACACCTCTGCACAACAACTCTTCCGTCAACACCGTCCTTATCTGGTACCATGATTCAATTAAAAAACCTGTTGTAGTAAGTTTGCTATCTATTACATATACCTCTTTGGCAAAGTACATTTTCAATAAATAGGCGGATCCTGAGATAATAGCCGAAACCGAAAAGAGTATGGCAACATATTTTACTCTATGAACGGTAGGGGCTAAACCCAAAACAGATAAATCTCCGCATTCGGTTAGCCATAGGATCAACCATGATACAGCGATGAGAGCGACAATTTGTAGCATTGGATATAAAGATTGCTTTCGTGTAAATGTAAGTCGCCAAACCTTGCCATTTGAGATTTATCGACCAATCTGCACAACCCATATGCCGTTGACCTCAAATAAACACATTTCCGACCCAAAGCATAATCTTGCTTACCGAAAAATAAACCTTTTGTTTTCCCTTTTGATGTTCAAAAAAAAGAAACAAGATCAATTTACATATCGAGCTTCAGTGTCTGCCCTTCTAAAAAATGGCCTTTTGACAGGGTTATCTTTATTTTTTGATCCTCGGTATATCCCAAAGTTTCGCCATGTTTAAAAGTAACATCACTCCCTACTACATAGGAACAGATGTTGGTGATAAAGCCATACAATTCATCCAATTCCAACTTAGAATCGATGATTTCCATTTCAATCTTGCCAAATGATTTTAATCCGTAGGTATAAAGCGAATTGCCTGATTCTGTTTTTCTCAGGCCCAGGTAGATCCAAAGGTCAATAGGCTGACTCCCTTCTTTCAATTCTTCTGCACTGGACAGGTATTGATTCTTGGGAATCAATAATGATTGGTTGCCCTGGTAAACACCAACCGCTTCTGAGGTCCTAAGAAGAGAGGACAAAACCTGGGTCAATAAAACAGCTCTTTCCAAAGCAGATTTTTTACCCGCCAATATGCTTACAATGGCATGTCCTGAAAATTCTTTTAAATCCTCCATTGCTGTTTTCCAATTATAGGCCAGCTGCGTGCATCCAGCTACTTCATCACCAGGTATTGGCACAGACATAAATGCAAGGGCTATGTGCTCACCATCCATCGCAAAAACTGCTGAATCATCATCCCCTTGTACAAAAGAAACATTCAGTCCCCAGTGGTTTTTTAAATCATCGAGCACTGCATTGAGTTGATACCTGTTGCCTTGCGTAAATAAGGGCATGGCCAACAAAACCTCACTTTGTTTATTGTCAGCAACAACCTCCTTTTTTTTGAATAAATCAAATAAGCCCATGGTCCAGATTTTATGGCTTCAAAAATACAATTATTGAGTTACTTTAAAATGATTCTTCACAATTTATAAAAACAAAGAGGCTATTACTTTTCAGTTTGCTGTATTCCATAACCAATGGCCAATTTAAGCTGGTTAATCTGAATGTCTTTTAATTTTTTAAATTTGATGCAATAGCCGGTAACACTCGCCTTGCCAAGGACTTCTCCAAAATTATCTTTTAAATAATTTTTATCCTTTAAACCCATGATATAAACAGAAATTCCAGTCGAATTGCCGCTGATCCCAATTTGATAAAATGTTTTGGTACTGCCATCTGCATAAGAAAGCTTTTGAGTTCCATAACCAATGTTAGGATTGGATACCACTTTACCACTTTCATCCTTTCCATCCAAAAACCACAGCTGTGCCCCTGGCATCATTTCACAAATAATCTCGTGTAAGGCAACCATTTCACTTTGTTTTGGCTCGGACAGAGATTGGAGGTAGGCTTGGATTTGTTGATTTGTGGTCATATGGTGTTAAATCTAATTCATGTAATCATGGATCCAAATATGAAATTTGAATAAGTTGATTAGTGTACAGAATTTCAATTTTCCGAGACCTTAAATATCCAAATAATTCATCGGATATTTTTCCCAAAATTAAACTCCAATATATTATTTTGAAATTATCGATATTACAATATTTATCTTGTATTTTATAAAATAATATAATTTTGACAATACAATATTTGGATTCAATAAATTAAAATTAAACACAGCATATAAAAATAATAGGCTTTTTAGGAATTGGGTTTTGACCCCCTATCATCCATCTTCCAAAACATTGGTTGGTATTCAAATATATTTAAATAAGGATACACTATCTTTCAAGTCAGGGCTGTTGTTTTTCAACTGCAATCAAATTCTAATGCAGATACATATTCCATAATATTTGATTTTTCCTTACAATGAAACCTACAATGATGCTAAATTTCTCCCCTTTCTTTATTTTCGTAATTTTTGTTTCGGTTTTGAAATCTTAAAATCAAGTTAATCCCTACCAATGCCCTTCCTTTTTCATGGCTAAGTAAGTCCAGGCCCCTCCCACAAAATCAATGCCTGCAATTAATAAAATTACTGGTTCCATCATCTTCAAATACACGAAGCCGGCAAAAAAAAATAGAATGGAGCAGCGAATAATGACAGTAACCTTAAAAATGACAAATAACTGATGTTTAACAGCTACATAATAGAATACAGATAGTCCCGTCAATAGTAAGCCCAATAGCCTGATCCACACTTCATCTGTATTTTCTACCCCAATGATGGATAAAAAAAGATTGGGGACCAGCAACACAGAAAGACCCACCACCGACAGGTAAACACCAAATATTAAAACACTTTTAGCAGACGGCAACAATGTTTCATTGGAAGAGCGGATCATTAATTGGGTTTTTCAGTGAAAGTGTTGTGGTTAAGGGGTATAAGTTACAATATAACAAAAAAAATGTAAAACTTGCTATAAGGTTTCTACAGTGCCACCCCAGAGGTCATAGATTCCATTGTTCTACCCCCCCTTGTATGGCCAGGTATTTGTTGCCGGGTCTCTACACCGGCTTTACCAGCATAAGGATCACTCTACCATTGAAACGGTGTTGGGTGTCCTGCCCCTCCGCTGCTTTTCTTTCCAAAAAATGAATCTTTTTACCCCTTTTTTGCGTTCTTACATTGTCAAAATTTGCAACTTGAAAAAATTCACTCTATATAGCCTTTTTGCCCTCTCCCTGACCTCCCTGTCTCTTTCAGCCCAACACCGGTTGACCGATCAGGCACCCGAGGATCCGGAGGAAAAATTTACCAATGCCCAGCGGGAGATGCTCATTGGTAGGTCTGACAAGGCCATAACCATTTACGAGGAACTTTACCGCGAAGACCGCGAAAATGCTGCAGTAGCCTTTGAATTGGCCAAGGCCTACTACCAGAAAAAAGACTTGCTGCTCACCGAAAAATATGCCAAACTGGCTACCGAAAAAGCCCCCACCAACCGATGGATGGCCGCTTTTTTTGCTTCCTTTCTCTCTGATACCGGTCGTCCCGCACAGGCAGCCCTGATTTACCAAAAACTGGCTACCGACCACCCTTTTGACAGAGAGTTTTATCAGCTTTGGGTGGATAACCTCCTCCTCGACAAAAAGGAAAAGGAAGCCATCCTGGTTTATGATGCCATGGAGCTCAGCTTAGGCGCGGATCCCGAGATCTACCTCAGCCGATTTGAATTGTATGCCAAAACGGGAGCTAAAGATGCTGCCGTAGCCCAGCTCAATGCACTCATCAACAAATACCCAGGTCAAAAAACCTACCTCAAAACAAAAGCAGCCTTCTTGGGAGAGCAGGGCAAAAAAGAGGAAGCCCTTGCCCTGTACAGAGAGGTTCTGGCCATTGATCCAGAAGACACCGATGCCAACCTGGCTGTGCTTAGTGTAGGGGAAGACAAAGAAAAACCCAATGCCTACCTGATGGCCCTCATGCCTGTGATGGGCAACCCATCGGTTGATCTTGATAAAAAAATTGGTGAACTATTGCCCTATATCCAAAACCTGGCCAATGGTGGCAACCAGGAGGTAAAAACGGCCTTACTCGAAATTGGCAATAAACTCATCCTTACCCACCCCGAAGATGCCCGTGCCTACAGCTTGTATGGTGATGTACTTTTTCACACCGGCAATATGGAAGGGGCAATTCAACGCTACGAGCAAACCCTGCAGCGCAACAAAAAGATATTTTCTGTGTGGGACCAACTCATGTACGCCTATTTTGAAACCAATGATATTGCGAAACTTGGCAAATTAAGCTCCGATGCCATAGATTATTTCCCCAACCAACCCTCTGCCTACTTTTACAACAGTGTAGCTGCCGCCTGGAAAAAAGACTTTGTCGCTGCGGTAGAAATGGCCAACGAAGGTTTGATCGTGGCAGGTGGCAATGAAATTCATACTGCCAGACTCCAGGTAGGACTGGCCTTGGGACTGGCTGGAAAAAACGACTTCGTCGCTGCCAAAACGGCCATCGATAAGGCAATGGCCATTAGTAAAGAAAAATATGCCTTTGCCTACGAAGCAGCCGGCGACCTGGCCCTGGCCCAGGGAAATACAACAGAGGCCCAAAATATGTGGCAAAAATCAAAAGATATGGGCAATCTCAACCGTTCACTAATACAAAAGCTGCAAGTTCCCAAATAAATGATCAATCGCCTTTTTGCCTCCTGCTGCTTATTTGTTTACATCTTACTTTTGGCCACTTCCTGCAAGACCTCTGCTGCCTTGCAAAGTGGCCCCGCACCTCAAAGAGAAAAGGCAGAAGTGCTGAAGGCATTGAATCGTCACAACATCGATTTTACCTGGTTTACTGCCAAAGCCGATGCCCACTTTGAAAGCAGTGCCTTGTCAGGCAGCGGTGCCCTTCAATTGCGCATTCGCAAAGACAGCCTGGTTTGGATGACAGGTAAAAAATTTTCAATCGAAGGCTTTAGATCCATCATCAATCGGGATTCTTTTTTTATGGTCAACAGATTGGAAAAATATTACCACGCTGAAGACAATCGTTTGTTGTCGCATACCTTTGGCATCGACCTTAATTTTGAAGATGTGCAGCACTTGCTGGCGGGCAATATGTTCCTTCCCGATCCCAATGACAGCACCTATTTTGTCCAAAACACAGACAAGTGTATCCTTACTACTCAAATGGCCAATCTCAGCATTGTGTATTGTCTGGATGCACGCACCCTGCAACTCAATACGGTCGACATTACAGATGTGAAGGGAAGAAAAATTGAAGTGGTGCTGGGCAATTATAAAAAGATAAAAAGCCTGCCTTCTTTGCCCTATGATCGCAAATATACCTTTCGGGAGCCTGGCAATGAAACCAGTATTCTGGACATCAAAATAGAAGAGGTTGAACTCAACGTTGCAAAATCTGTCAATTTTAACATACCTTCGCATTACGATAGATTGCGGATATGAGATATGTGTTAAGTCTTGTTTTACTTTTATTTGTGCCGGTAATCCTGCTTGCCCAATCCAAAGAGCAGCTGGAAAAAGAACGCAAAAAGCTCATCCAGGAAATTGAAAAAACCAAAAAATACCTCGATTCCACCGTTAAGTCCAAACAAACAACCTTAAAAGACCTAAAAGCCATCAGTGCTCAGGTCGACAACCGAAAAAAGTTGATCACTACCATCTCCGGCGAAATTTCAGCGTCCGATCGAAAAATAGAAGACAACAACCAAAAGATAGACTCGCTTAGCATCAACCTGGGTCGCCTCAATGAGCAATACCTGCAGATGCAACGGTACACCTACCTGAGGCAGCTCAGCAACAACAAATGGTCTTACCTCCTTTCATCGGGCAACCTCAATACCTTTTTGCTGAGGTGGCGGTACAGCTCTCAATTTGAATCATTCAACGAAAAAAAACAAGCCGAAATCAATCAGTTAAGGGCCGAAATTCAAAGCAATACCCTTGAAATCACCAAAGTAAAAGAAGAAAAAGGCAAGTTACTGGAACAGGAAAAAAAAGAAGCCACTACCCTTGAAAAAGAAAAGCTGGCCAAAGACAAGATGCTGAAGGAAATTTCTTCTAAAGAATCCACCCTCAAAAAAGAGCTGGAGAAGAAAAAAGGAGAAAGAGAAAAACTCAATGCTGCCATCGAGCGCGTCATCAACGAGCAACTCCGACTGGCACGCGAAAAAGCATCCGCCAGTTCTTCAGCCAACACCGGCAATAGCAAAAGTGATAAAAAAGAAACCAAACTCGACGATGCCTCCATCAAACTGGCGGCAGAGTTTAGTCAAAATAAAAACAAACTACCCTGGCCTATTTCCTCTGGCTTTGTATCCTCTGGTTTTGGCGTACAAGCCCACCCCACCATCAAAGGTGTTACCATCGAAAACAACGGCATCGACATCACAGGAAAAGGTAGCAAAGATGTGAAATGTGTATTCAATGGCGAGGTAGTAGGCGTCACCAAGGTGCCGGGTTACAATTACATGGTCATCGTGCGCCACGGCAATTATTACTCCGTCTACTCCAACCTTAGCTCTGTTTCCGTCAAACAAGGCAGTAAGTTGAATGGCCAACAAAGCATTGGCAGCATCACTGCTGACGAAAACGGTGATGCAGAACTCCACTTCGAACTTTGGAAGGATAAGACCAAGCTCAATCCTGAGGCCTGGTTGCGGTAAACAGTGTTTAAAATGGTTAGCCCCTAAATTCGGGGCTTAATGTAGAAAGACAACTTTTGAGTGCAACTCAAAAATTATCTTTCAATGTTCGAAATTAAAAAATGTATGCTTTATTTGTTTAGCTATTGGACAAATCAGATTTTAAAATGATAGCCCAAACAACTTTATGTGCCCGATTTTTTAATATCTTACTTGCCCATAACCAGGGCATTCTTTTTTGAGGTAAGTATTATTTTTCCTATGATCTTTTTTATTTCTGTTAGCTCTTCAACCAGCGTTCCCGGATCTGGTAAATGGGGACTGTCCCGACACAAAAGCAGCCAATGCTCTGTTTCTTCCGCTTCTTTCATAGCAATAACCATCTTTGAGATAAAATCTGACCTTGAATGTGGATTCTGCGCTTCCCTTACATTCGCTCCAATGGAAGTACCCGCTTTGTAAAGTTGAAAATTCACCACATACCGCTGTTCTTTTTCCAGGATATGGCAAAATTCAATAATCCTTAGCCCAAAGCCGTAGGTCTTCTTTACGATAACACTCATAACATTCGATTTCAAGCAAATTGTTTAATAAATCCAGGCTTGTCAAGTTGGAAATAAAATTTTAACCAGGATTTAATATTTGGTAGAAAAAATATTCCAGTCATTTATTAACTATTAAATAAATAGTCAAAGGCCCCTTCTTCTCCCATTTAGGCCCTCGCAAGACGGACGTCAACATTTTAAACATTTGAGCGAAGCGTTAACATTTCGAATACCAACAAAAATACATTTTGTTGGCACAG
>CALMSX010000011.1 GCA_937872515.1 uncultured Bacteroidota bacterium | reverse complement strand
ACGTTTCTCAGGTAATACAAAACCGAAAGCAAATCGTGCATACATTCATCAAAATTGGCCTGCTGCAGTTTGGCTGTAGCCCTTGTTTTGCCGTTGTACGAATACGCCTTCCTCTTTACCTGGTCAAAGCTGATGCTGTCAAATTTTCGGTAGTCTCCTTCTTCTATGATGCGCACAAAGTTTTTGGGGTACAGGGTTGTTTTGTCAATCTTGCTGTAAAAGTAGTCTCTGACTTTAAAAAAATAATCGTAGGATTCATAGGTCTTGCCTATCACCCTGACTTCGTAATCGTTTTTATTTTCTATCACATCAAATACGGCTTCTCCCGCCGGTATCCACACAAATTTCCAATTGTAATAGGCCTTGTACACCAGTCTTTCGCCGGCTACAAAACTGGTGTTTTCAATGGAGCATACTTCATGGCCTCCCATGGGGGTTTGGTGTGGAGCAAAGGCCATGGATGAAAATAAAATCAAACAAAACAAGATTGCTTTTTTATTCATGGTCTATTTGTCTTTGATAATTGGTACCAATAAGGATGATTCCTCCTATAACGGCCGGAAACAACAAATTGATGGTGTATAAAAGAAGGGGAACGGTTAGCATGGAGAGTTGGTCTTGTGCAAATACCGACCAAACCACCACAGATAGCTGGGTCCTGGCTACAATGCCCAAAACGGGGGGCAGGGGCAGCCCTGACTGAAAAACAAAAATGACAAAAACACCCATGGTGGCTTGCCACCATTCTATGGGCAGGTCAAACAAATACAACAGGGTGAGGTATTGACTTACAAAAATCAGAAACCGAAACAAGGAAAGCAGCGCCACGTTGTGCAAGATCCGGGGTGTATAATTTACTTCTTTCTGAACGGATTTTATTTCTTTCAACCACTTGAATCTTGACATCCACATGGCCAGGCTATGGTGCTGCATAAACAACAAAATCATCAAAATGGCAGCGGACAACAATACAAAGGCAATCGACAAAGCCATAAGGGTATTGGCTATATAAAACTGACTAAAGTACCAGGCTACTGCCATCGATCCAAACAAAAATACGGGTATGTTCTGGGATAGGCTTCCGATAAAGTGGGCGTACAAGGTAGAGGCTCTGTGCCCTGCTGATGAGTGCAGCAACCTGCCCCCATATTCTCCAAACCGGGCCGGTGTGAGCAAGCCCAATGAGATGCCGGCTAAGATAGACTGGGAGGCTTCCTTCCAACTCAGCCGCTGAAAGGGCGAGGTCAGTTGTTTCCATTTGATTACTTCCAGCAACCAGTTGATGGGGGCCAAAAGCAAACACGCTATTAACCAGCCCAGCTGTCCTCCCGATAAAACTTTGTAAAGATGGTCAAAGTACCCTGTCTCAACCTGTTGCACCCAGATGCGGTCGTAAATCAACCAGGATAGCACACCAATTAAAAGCAGCTTCCCTGATAGAAACCAGAGATTCTTTTTAACCAGTATTAAAGCATTATCCAACATCCGACTTTGTTATAACAGACGCAAAAGCTACCATAAAGGTATCACTTTTTGTAAGCAATAACGTAAGCACGGTGCCGTTTGGTTCGTGACTTACCGCCTACTTTGTGGTAAAGGCTCCCTTGCCACAATCCAAAAAGGCCTTATAGCCGGGAATTCCCTCTTTAAACGGCCTTGGCTGGGTAAGTACCTTCTCTGTTTTGGGATCCACCATTACGTAGAGGGGTTGGGAGTTCTGTTCAAAGTTGACAATCTGAAAGTCCGCCCAAAGGTTGCCTACGTTTCTGATCTTATTGCCCCTCGATTTTGAAATCAGGGTCTCTGATAGTTTTTTGTCGTCGTCTACGTACAATGAAACCAAGACCACATCCTGGTTCAGGCTCTTTCTGATGTTGTCATCCACCCAAATGTGTTCTTCTGTTTTGCGACAGTTGACACAGCCGTGGCCGGTGAAGTCGAGCAACATAGGCTTGCCTGTTTCGCGGGCATAGGACAGCCCTTCATAGTAATCTTTGAAACAGTCAATGTTGTTGGCACATTTGGTGAAGGATGGATACTTGGCTTTGATGGCCTCATTGACTTCCTGCGCCGGTAAAAAGAAGTTGTAATTGGCAGGGGGGGCCAGGCCGCTCATCAGTGAAAGGGCATTGTAGTTGTTGGTTGTTTTGTTGATGGTAAAGCCGTATCCGAGATAAAAAACAATGCCAAGGGCGAGAGCTCCAAAGGCTTTTCGCGACAAACTCAGTTTTTTTAACGGACTGTCGTGCGGAAACTTGATGAAACCAAACAAGTAAACCGCCATTGCCAGAAATACGATGATCCAAAGGGCCATGAACAACTCATACCTCAAAAAGCCCCAATGGTTGGTCATATCTGCTACTGACAAAAACTTCAGGGCAAGGGCCAGTTCCAAGAATCCCAAAACGACTTTTACGGAATTCATCCATGAACCCGATTTCGGCAATGAGTTCAACCATGCCGGGAAGGCAGCAAACAAACCAAAGGGCAGTGCTAATGCAAGTGAGAAACCAAACATGACCAAAAAAGGACCTAAATATTCACCCTTGGAGGCGGCTGTTACCAGTGCGGAACCAATGATGGGACCGGTGCACGAAAACGAAACCAGGGCCAGGGTAAAGGCCATAAAAAAGATGCCCAACAATCCTCCCTTATCGGCCATTTGATCACTTTTTGTACTCCACGAACTGGGAAGGGTGATTTCATAAAAGCCAAAAAAGGAAAACGCAAATACAATAAAGATGATAAAAAACAAGGTGTTGGCAATCCAGTTGGTGGACAAGCGGTTGAGGGCTTCCGGGCCAAACACGGCGGTGATCAACAATCCTAAGACCACATAAATGACAATGATAGATGCTCCGTAAATCAATCCATTGACCCATCCTTTTCTTTTGGTGTCTTTGGTAAAAAAGCTTACGGTAATGGGAATCATCGGAAACACGCAGGGGGTAAGTAGGGCAAAAAGCCCGCCCAGGAATCCAAAAATAAAGGTCCATAAATAGCCGGAGTTGACCTGTACGCCGTCATCGCAGCTTGCTTTGGGGTTTTTATAGGTGTTGACCAGACCTGGAATGAGTTGGTCGATGACACCGTTGTTGATATTGGCTTTGGATATTGTCTCTGTGGGTACGGCTGTCGCTTCTGCAGTTGTTTGCTGACTTGTTGTATCCGTTGGTGTGGGGGCCACAACTACAGCAGATTCTGCCTCTTTTTCGGCTGGAGCCACCTCCGCTTTGTCAGTGGTTTTTTCAAAAGTTAGGTTAAAGTCAACGTCTTCCGGAGGCAGACATTTGTTGTTGTCGCAAGTCATAAAGGTAAGGTAGCCAGTCAGGGGCTTGCTGGCATCCGTAACTTCTATCTTCTGCCTGATCACAAAGGGCTCCTTATCCAAAAACTTAACCACGTTGACATTGTCAAACAAGGGGTCCGGACCTTCTTTTTTATATCCTTTTTCTGTGGCCTTGCCTACCAGCTTTATTCCTCCTTTTTCTTCGTAGGTGATGGCAGTGGGCACGGGTCCTTCGTCACTGGTATATTGTGAATACACCGTCCATCCTTTGGTGATCTTGGCTTTAAAAACCAGGTAGTAGGTGTTGTCTTTGACCTTTTCTGTGGTGATTTCCCATTTTACCGGCTTCAGTACTTGTCCGAAACTTGCAAAAGCAGCAATCAAAAAAAACATTGTGAAAAAATGCCTCAATCCCATGATCTGTTTGTTGTGTGGGTTATTGTTTTAAATCAAATTGTACGGTGGCCGGTGGAAGACAGCGTTCGCTGTCGCAACACATAAAGGTTACAGAGCCTTTTACCTGCAGGGCTCCTGTAGTGGTGAATGCCTGCGTAAAAACAGCTTCTTCTTTAAATTTGACGACTTCCATTTCAAATAACTCATCAAAGCCTTTGATCGACTTCGACATTTCTTTGATCTTTCCGTCCATAACTCCATTTTGAACCTGATCAAAGGTAAATGAAGTCGGTATCGGACCCTCATCGCTCATGTAAACAGCATAGATGTTCCACCCTTTGTTGATTTGAGCCGTAGCTTTAAACTCCGATGTTTGTGCCTGGGTCTTATCCAAAGAAAAAGACCAGCTTACCGGTGATTTTTGGGCCATTGATAGGAGGGAAATGAATAAAAAAGGCAAAACAGTAAAATACCTCGTCATACAGTTTTTGTTTTATTTAGCATTGAGATCAAAGATTTGACCTTTCTAATGCTTTTGCAAAAATAGGTCCAAAAAACGGCTTTTCACAAGTGTTTTACTGCCTTTTAAACTATAATTAACTGCTTTCTTAAAGTCCTTAACACTACACCCAGCTTGTATTTTAAGCCGCAAAAAGGCACTTTATAAGTACTTTGCTACCCATTTTTATTAAGTTTTTGTTCAAAATAGTAATGGCAGACCATAAAAAATCGTTAATTTTTTATGAAAAGGCATTATTTATTTTCCGTTTGTATAATTTAGCCCTATGAATATTGCTATCGACCTCTTACACAGTGAAGAAGATTTTATTCAGGCCTGCATTGCAAAAGAAGGCTGGGCCCTGAAAAAACTCTATGAATTTCATTATCCGGTAATGTATCCGGTTTGTCGGCGTTATGCCAATACGGAAGAAGATGCCCTCGACATCCTGCACGACGGCTTTATCAAGGTCTTTCGCCACATCGACAAATACCAGTCAGGCACCTCTCTGGTTTCGTGGATCAAAAGGGTGATGATCAATACCGCCATTGACTTTTACCGCCGTGAAAGCAGGAGGCGCGCTGTTGACATCGACGATGCCAAAAACCTGGCTTCCGGTGAGGCAGACGCCTTAAGCAATATATCTGCCGACGAAATCATTGACTTGTTGCAGCATTTAAGCCCCGCCTATCGTTCTGTATTTAATTTGTACGTCATAGAAGGATATTCACACAAAGAATTGGCAGACATACTCCAAATAACCGAAAGTACCTCCAGATCCAATCTGGTAAAGGCCAGGACCAAATTAAAGGAACTGATTGCCAAAAGATTCCAGTTTGGTTCATTTACCCCTTCTTCCCACAAAAACGATCTGGATGAAGCATAAGGACTTTGACCAGTGGGTTAAGACAAGGTTGGAAGCTCCAGCAGACCAAAACGGTGGTTCTGACTGGGAAGCTTTTTCTGAAATTCTCAAAAAATCAGAAGGCTTTGAATCAATTGATTTTGACGATACTATCCGCCAGAGGGTAAAATCTCACACGGTGGGTTTTAATGAATCGCACTGGACTTTGTTAAAAAAGCGATTGGAAAAAGAAGAACGCCTCAGAAAAAATGTGTTCTCTTCTAAAGCGCTCGAGCTGATTGTATTCTTTTTGGTCTTCCTGGCTTTTCAAACTTTTCAGGCTACCCGCTTCGAAAATCTCGATGTGGTGGTCAATACAATTGAAGACAGTAACAATCACCAAAACAAACAAACAAAAACGGATCTTGCCCACCTGGAGACCTTTGTTCACAGCCATCTGGCCTATACCCAACGACCTGCCGTTGCTGTAGTCGAGGCTTTACCGGGTACTCCATCCAGCAGATCACTGACCCTGATTTCCTCCAGGCCAACACCTCTTTATTCAGACCTTTTGGATAAGTCGGCTCTTTCATCTTTGCCAACCCTTTCTGTTAGGTTGGCCAATACACAATTGAGCAAGCCGGTAAATCTGCTGCTGACCCGCAATGGCCTGGAAGAAGTAAAGACAAAAAAATACATTATGCCCGTGTTGTCAGCATGTATAGGCATTACCCAAAGCGGCTTTGACCCCATTTATAATCTCAAAAGTTACAGCACTTATTCGTCGCAGTTTGCCGGAGGGGTGATGTTTAGTTTTCAAAAAAACGACATAGAAACCATCACGGGTATCAGATATACCAGAAGGACCCACGAGCCCGCCGCCATTGTGGAAAAGTATGGGGCCTTTCTCACCAATTACTACGATATCAGCCTCGACAAAATTGGTTATGACATTGTAGAACTGCCGCTGGGTGTGAAATACCACATTAAAAATGGTGAAAAAACCTCCTGGTACCTTAAAACCGGCATAAGTGCCAATTTTACCCTGGCCAACCATTATACCATCACCAATAAGTTATCCGGCTACCAGCCTCTCACCCCTAACAATGTGGGTTATGTCTCAGAAAAAGACAACAAATCTTTTAGCTCAAGATTGAGTGAAAAAGAATTTAATCCCGGCCTTCTACAGGGTGGCAAGCTGTCTGAAAACTGGTTTGTTACTTTATCTGCAGAATTGGGTTTTGAAAGAAAGCTCAATGAAAATCATTCCCTGGTCATGGGGGCTGAATTCAATAAGTTTTACATGATTGATGGAATTGGGCCCAATAAGGACAAACTCAATGGCTTTGCGATCAATGTGGGTTTGAAAAAACTCATCAACTAAAACGGGGCTTTTTATGCCCCGTCTTTTCTATCCTTCATCCTATTTTTACAACATCAGGTTGCTAATGCCCGGTCTGAACTTTTTATAGGTTGGTTTGGGTTTTTCTTCCGTATTGCCCTGTGCTTCGTACTTATTGCCGGATTTCACAAGGGTAATCAGTACGACAAGTGCAAAAAACAAGGTAATTTCAAGTATCATTTCTTTTGTTTTAATTGTTTATAAATCAAAGTTATACATGAAATACGTGGCCTGTCAAGGGTAGGTTATCCTCCTTCCGACCAAGCCCAATTAAAACACGATGAGGGTCCGATAAAATGCGACCAGCAATTAATCGGAAGGGGTAAGATCAAGGTTCAATTCCATCTTACCCTCTTCCGATTGACTTAAATTCGATTGTTATTCTATAATCCCGGTGCTACCTTCTATGATCAGTGCCCCTGTGTTTTTTACAGTGCTGCCCCCATTCTGACCTGCAAGGTCAATCACATCGATGTTTTTCAGGTTTAATGTTCCCGCGTTATCAATGGCCCTGCCGGCATTACCCTGGCCTGACAGCAGCTTTAGTTTTTCAAGATTGACGTTAGCGCCTGAATTGACCTTAAAAATGGGTCCCTCAGCAGCTGCTTTTATTACCACAGCATCATTGAAGGTGTTGATGATTTGAAAATTGTTGTTTATTTCTATAGGGCTCAAAACCTCTATGGTGTCGGCTGCCAATAAAATATTAAACAGAATTTGTGTTCCCGGAGGGTTGCAGTTCAAGGCAAATCTCAGACTGCCGGGGCCGTCATCTTGTGTATTTACTACTACGTTGCTGCATACATTCACACACGTTATATTGCCCGCCCAGCCCAGCTCTGTTACGCCTCCATCACTGCGAAAATGGGTGGTCAGACAACCCGAAGGGTGCGTAGAAACAAAGGTAGGTGGTGCCATAAAACCATAATAGCCCCCGGCCGGGTATCCTGCCTGGGTAACCCCATTGTTGCTGGCAAAAAGGCCGTCTTCTACACTGTCTCCGTTGTGCACGTACAATGCGTCCCAATCTTCTTCAATGCCCATAGAAGTGAGTTGCAAACTTGCCATATATCCCGGGCTGCTTGGGCAAATGCTTTGCACCCGGTCTTCATTGTCGCTATAATCCTGACTCGCACCTCCGCTGTCATAATAGACAGCACCACAGGTATAGCTGGTCTGGAAGGGATGGGTTATCCAACTGGAAAAGCCGTCTGTGCCACAATTGCTTCTTACGTGTAAATAATAATTAGTTGCCGCTGTAAGCCCGCTGAGTGTTGCACTGCTTTGGGTGGTGGCAATCCCACCCGATGGCGGGGCCTCTGTACCCGTTAATGCATATTCATATCCCACCGAAGGCGGGGAGATTACATACCATGAAAAAGTAGCTTCTGTGGGGCCAATCTCTTCCTGGTTGATGGAAATTACTTTAGGACATTGCTCAAGCGTGGTTACAGGTCCAAACCTGACCCAAGGCGACTGTTGATTGCCATCACAGATCGATCTTACAAAAAGATAATAATCTGTTTGCGGCTGTAGCCCTGTTACATTGGCGCTTGTAGAAGTAGTAGTCTGTGTCATTGCCGGTACCTGATTGATCGTATTAACCCCCCACTCATAGCCCTGAGCAGGAGCCGATGTTGGGCCTTGCCACTGAAGGGTCATGCTTACATTCCACAGGTTGACAACAGAAACCGACTTGGGCTTAAAACAAGTTATAGGGTTGTAGAGATCAGATGCCCACAATCCCCTGCCATAGGTGGCTGCATAAATTTTATTTTCGTCGTAATCAATTTCAAGTTCGGTTACCTCTACATTGGGCAGGCCGGCGTTAAACAATACCCAATCTGATAAGGTGTTGTCTCTGTAATAGATGCCTACATCCATTCCCACATAAAGGCCATCATCAGATCCATTTTGATATTCAATACAATTGGCTGGAATGTTGGGCAGGGTTCCACTCACGTTTACCCAGGTCGATCCACCGTTCACTGATTTATATACTTTTGCCCCTGAGGAATAGTTTTGCCTCACGGCCCACAAGGTATTGGCATTGTTGGGGTGGATGGCGATAAAGGCCAGGTTATTGCCCGGTGAGGCCATTTGGGTCCAGGCGGTACCTCCATTGGTAGTCCTCCAAATATTGCCATTGGATCTGGCAGCATAGATGACCTGGTTATTGGAAGGTGCTACTTTTAGGATGTTGAGATTGTTGGTAGAAAAATTACCAATCGATGTCCAGGTGTTTCCCTTATCTTTTGATTTATACACTTGCTGATACCCTGCATAAATGGTTGTTGGCATACCGGGATCAATTTCAAATGGGGTAATCCAGGCACCCGAAGGTGATCCGGGTACATTGTCAGATATGTTTTGCCAGCTTGTTCCTCCGTTGGTAGACCGGTTGAAATCTCCATTGTAAACAGAGTCGTACAGCACCTGGCCATCATTTAGCTGAATGGCACATTCCATGCCATCTCCACCAATTACATCTGACCAACTGCCGCCTGCTGATTTGAGTTTAGAACCGTTGTCCTGAAGGCCGGTCATTACCTTGCCATCGGTTTGAGAAATGCCAAGCTTATACATCTGGGAGTTGACAATGCCACTGCCCCTGTGTTGCCAGGTGGCGCCCCCATTGGTGGTTTTGTAAACACCCCCGTCATTGCCTTGCCATAGGGTGGTGTTATTTTGCCACTCCAAAGCATGTTTATCGGCGTGGACCTCAGGGATGCCACTTACACCATACCACATGGTGTTTATGGTCCAGTTGACACCTCCGTTGGTAGACTTCCAGGTGTTAACCCCGCCTACATAAACAACCTCTGCATTCAGCGGGTCTACTGCCAGCACAAGGTCGTAGCCTCCCTGTCCTCCGGTATCGCTGCCGGTGGCGCTCCATCCCAAAAGGTTGGGTGTAAGGGAGCTGGAGATATAACTTTCACCGCTATCTGTTGATCTGTATAGGCCGTTATAACCGCTATTGGAACTTTTAGAACAAAGCGCATAAACGTAGGCCGCATTGTTGGGACTTACACCCAGGGCAATCCTGTTGGTTCCGGCAATGGTTTGTTTTAGTGTCCAGCTGGCGCCTCCATTGGATGATTTATAAATATTTCCCTGCGCACTGGCATAAAAAATATTGGAATTTAATGTTGGATTGGCTTCGATGTCATCAAAATCACCTGCCTGTACAAGGGTCCAGGTACCCCCTTTGTCTGTACTTCTGTAAATACCAATGCTGGTGGCCGCCATGATGGCATCCAGGTTAGAAGGATCAAAAATTAGCTTCCTGATCAAATCTGTGTCGGAGGTGTTCCACGTCAACCCCGTTGGAGAAAAGGTCAATCCCCCGTCTACAGATACCAAAACACCAATGGAATAGTTATCACTTCCGTCGCCATCTCCAGTAGCGATGTAAATTCTCTCCGGACTGGTAGGGTGAACAATAATGCTGGAAACACCCAGGGTGGCCAGCTGATCGGTGTTGGTAAACCAGGTGGAGCCCCCGTCATTTGACTGCCACAGGCCGCCTCCGGCTGTGCCGGCATAAATTATGTTGGTATTGGTTGGGTGAAAGGCCAGGCTGTTGATTCTGCCCGTGCCCGCATATCCACCAGCCGTGCTGGAAGGTCCCAAAGATGAAAAATTGGCGGGCTGAAATCTACCGGCCCCTCTTGGACCTCTGTAATTGTTTAAGAAATCCTGAAAGGCCGAGAGGGTTCTATTGGCTTCCGGAAAAGACCTGTCTTCCAGCAAGCGGGGCTCCCAGTAGTGTTGCCACCTTCTGAAGGCCTTATATCCCTTGCCTTTTTCAGGCTTTTTATCCGACCAATAGGCCTCAAATCTGCTGACCAGTTGATCAAAATTCAGTCCATCTCCATAGTTTTTACCCCAGGGTTGCAGGTACGCCAAAGAAGGCAGCATGCTCACCAGCATGACGAGAAGTATTCTTTTCATGAATAGCTAATTTTACCACTTGTTTTTCCACATCATGCTTTCAACCGGCCTAACATTGACCTCGTTGTATTTAGCATTCTGCTTCTTGTTATAATAGTTTTGAATCCCTCCGTCTACCTTAAAATAAATGAGCTGGCCAATCGGCATACCTGCGTATACCCTTACGGCCTGGCTGCAACTTATTTCAAGTGTCCAGTGGTTGCAAAATCCTACATCTCCTTTTCCTGCTGTGGCGTGTATGTCTATTCCTAAACGACCTACGCTTGATTTGCCTTCCAAAAACGGAACCGTGGCGTGGGTCTCTGTGTATTCTATCGTTGCACCTAAATATAATATTCCAGGCTGCAATATAATGCCTTCTTCTGGTATTTCAAAATGA
>CALMSX010000010.1 GCA_937872515.1 uncultured Bacteroidota bacterium | reverse complement strand
CTGATTTAGAAAAAAATCTTCCTGGCAAGATGTAGTTGGTCGGACGGATACCTTAATTCGTTAAAATGAGATTGGTGCTTATTTTTAACATTAAGAGAATTTAGAGAATTAAGGGATAAGTTTCTTAATTCCCTCCATTACCTTAATGTTGGAAAAATATCCCAATCTCGTCAATAGGAGCAATGTCTTTTGAGAGGTCATGCTTCAGAGTGAAACCCATATAGAGACTTAATTCGTTAAAATGAGATTGGTGCTTATTTTTAACATTAAGAGAATTTAGAGAATTAAGGGATAAGTTTCTTAATTCCCTCCATTACCTTAATGTTGGAAAAATATCCCAATCTCGTCAATAGGAGCAATGTCTTTTGAGAGGTCATGCTTCAGAGTGAAACCCATATATAGACTTAATTCGTTAAAATGAGATTGGTGCTTATTTTTAACATTAAGAGAATTTAGAGAATTAAGGGATAAGTTTCTTAATTCCCTCCATTACCTTAATGTTGGAAAAATATCCCAATCTCGTCAATAGGAGCAATGTCTTTTGAGAGGTCATGCTTCAGAGTGAAACCCATATAGAGACTTTATTCGTTAAAATGAGATTCGTGAATTTTGTTTAACATTAAGAGCATTGTCTCGTCCTGAAATAGGTTGACAGAAAAAAAAAACAGGAATGAAACATCAAAGAATCATTACAAATGCAGAAAAAGGGATTATCATTGAGGAATATTTGACAGGGCCTAATTCCTCTAGGGAAATAGCCAAGAAGTATAATGTGTCACAGCGATCTGTTACAAATTGGGCAAAAACGTATAAAGAAGAGATCATGGGAACCAAGAATGTGAAGCCTAAAGAAGAAAATACAGCGGAGTCATCGAAAGAAAAGAGCCTTGAACTTGAATTGAGGAGACTTCGCAAGGAATTGGAAGCTAAGGACTTCAAAATATTAGTATTAGAAACGACCATTAAGAAAGCTGGAGAGCTGTATGGAGTAGATATAAAAAAAAAGTTAGACGGCAAGTAATCCAAGAACTGGTGCGGTCAAAAGCAGGAAACGTACAACGAGTTTGTGGTGAGTTCAATCTAAGTAGACAGGCATATTATCAATCAATACAAGCTGAACAGGTATCAAGTTTTACTGAGGAAATAATCATTCAAAAAGTAAAAGAACTCAGGAAGATTCATAAAAGAAGAGGGACTAGAAAGCTTTTTGAAGATTTGACAGACTTTTTCACATCGAATGTAATAAAGATAGGAAGGGATGCACTTTTTGATCTTCTAAGAATAAATCAAATGCTGGTAAGACGGCGCAAGAGTAGGGTGATAACTACGGATTCAAAGCATAGATATAAAAAGTATCCTAACCTCATTCGAGATTTAGAAGTATATGGGCCTAATAAATTGTGGGTCAGCGACATAACTTATGTTAGATATGGTGATTCATTTGCTTATTTAAGTTTGATAACAGACGTATATTCCAGGAAAATAGTAGGTTTTAATCTCAGTAAAGATCTATAATCGACAAGCCCAATTAAAGCACTAAAGATGGCAATTGCTGGAACAGAAACAAGGAAACTTGAAGGGTTAATCCACCATTCAGACAGAGGAGTACAATATTGTTGTGATGAATATGTAAAGATATTGAAAAACAATTGTATAAGAATAAGCATGACAGAAAACCCCGACCCACTTGAAAATGCAGTGGCAGAGCGAGTGAACGGGATAATCAAAAATGAATATGAACTAGAAGTATTTAAGTCATACAATGAATTAAGTAAATACGTTGTAGAATGCATATTTGATTACAACAACTTTAGACGACATAACAGTGTAGAGAATATGACACCAAATGAAGCACACCAGCAAACAGGCCTAATCCAGCGTATGTGGAAAAACTATTGGAAACAAAATAACGAGACCAGCGTGGCATAGGTTTTCTTAGGGATATCCGTGCCAGTAATATCAACCCAAAAAAGACAAAATATGAATACAAGTTAGAATCGTCGATCTGGGCGTAAAAAATAGTGGCAGATCACAGATCCACCACTATCGACATTACGTTGCACAGCTGGTTAGATCCTAGCAGGTTGCACCTCTGCAGAGCCTGTTCCGCTTTCCCCAGCTGGATTAAAGATCAAAAGAAAATGTCAAGTGGTATTAGGATTAAAGAAAAAATGTAAACTTGCAGCAGGATTATTCACTAAAAAGTGTCAACTTTTTTTAGGACGTGACAGACGTGACAGTCTTCCGTTGCTCGGATGCTCGGATGCTCCGTACCCTAACCCTTCATCACATCCTCCTGCTGAGAAATACTCTCATCGTGGATGGCCTTGATAAAGCGGGCGACAAAATCATCGCTAAGTCCGGAAGTGCGTCCCTTTTCAATGAACTTGTCAAGAATCTCCTTCCATCGGTTTTGCTGAAGGATGGTGATGTCGTTGTCGCGTTTGTACTTGCCTATCTCTCTCGATATTTTCATTCTGGAGGCTAAGATGTGCAGGAGCTCATCATCGATCAGGTCTATTTGTTTTCTCATTTGTTCCAGCAAGGTGAGCTTTCCTGGATCATCGGGTATCTCATGCCTGACCACCAATGATGAGATCATATCCCCGTATACTTCCGGTGTGATCTGCTGTTGGGCGTCGCTCCAGGCTTCATCTGGTGTGATGTGCGATTCAAGCATGAGCCCATGAAAATTGAGATCCATGGCTTTTTGGGCAACGTCTTGCAATAAGTCTCTTCGACCACAAATGTGTGAGGGGTCGTTGATCATGGGTATCTGGGGCAGCTCCTGCCTAAAATCTATGGCCAATTGCCAGTGTGGTCGGTTCCTGAATATTTTTTCACCACTGAAAGAAAATCCCCGGTGAATGGCTGCAATCTGTTTTATCCCGGCGTTGGATAGTCGCTCAACACCACCAATCCAAAGTGCTAAATCCGGGTTGATTGGGTTTTTGATCATCACAGGGATGTCTACACCTTTTAGGGCCTCGGCTATTTCCTGAACAGCAAACGGGTTGACGGTGGTACGGGCCCCGATCCACAGCACATCGATGCCAAACTCCAGGCACATCTCTACATGGGAGGCTTTGGCAACCTCGGTACAAACTGGCAGCCCTGTCTGTTCCTTGACTCTCTGCATCCAGGGCAGTCCTTTGGCTCCGATACCTTCAAAACTACCCGGACGGGTGCGGGGCTTCCAGATCCCTGCCCTTATCATATCTACTTTGCCAGTGCGATTGAGCCGGGTGGCGGTTTCCACCAACTGTTGCTCCGTTTCTGCACTGCAGGGGCCGGCTATCAAAAGCGGCCTTTTCTTTTCTTCAAATAAATGTGTGGTCTTCATCTTACTGGTATTAAAGCTAAAACAATTCTCCTGGTTTATAAAATCTTTTTAATGGCATTGGCGTCATTCATCAATTGCATCAACGCTTCTGCATTGTTGTTTTGCAGGGCTAATTTGAAACTATCCAGGCACTGCTGGTAAGTTTCCAAAGCCTCCAACACATGGCAACGATTGGCCATAAAAATGGGGAGCCAGGTTGCTGGCAGGCTTTTGGCCAAACGGACGGTAGAGGCAAAACCCGTTCCTGCCAGGTTGAGGATGTTGGCTGCATCTTTTTCTTTTTGCAGCACCGCCAATCCCAACATAAAGGAGGAAACGTGCGACAAATGCGATACATAGGCCAGGTGTTTGTCATGTTCTGCCGCATCCATTTCAAGGGTGTGCAGTCCCAGGGCTTCAAATATAACATATGCTGTTTTCAGGGCATCAGCATCACTTTGCTCCGGATGACATACAATGTTTTTTTTGCCTTCAAATAGGCCGTAAACCGCTGCTTCCGGGCCGGAATATTCTGTACCTGCCAAAGGATGGGCAGCCACCCACCTACCTCTGTTTTTATGTCCTTTTATGCTATTCACCATTTCAGCCTTGGTGGATCCAAGATCTATGATGGTTTGATCGGCACGAACCCTGTCCAATAGGTCGGACAATTGGTCCTCAATGGCATTGACCGGTATGGCCAAAATGATAACATCGGCCCACTCCAAACCGCTGGCCCAGTTGGTGACCTCGGGTACCAGGCCTAGTTTTAATGCTTTTTTTCCGTGGGCCGCATTCTTGTCTATGCCTTTGAGTTCAACATTGATTTGCCGCTTCAATGCCAAGGCCACTGATCCTCCTATCAATCCCAAACCAGCAATTACGACTTTCATGGTGCTTCGTTTTGAGATGATGTTACCCCCGCTCTTTCTTCCTCCATCACTGCTTGCCATCTTTGAGCAGCCACTTCAAAATCTGTGGTCGGACTACACAATGATAATCGCACATATGGATGTCCTTCCTCCCCAAATACCCGTCCGGGGGTAATAAAAATTTTAACATGTTCTAATGCCCAGTCGCTCAGGGCATCTCCATTGGCAAAGGTGCCGGGAACCCGTGCCCAGATAAACATACCCGCTCCTTGTGGATTTACCTCGCAGCCAAGTGCGGAAAGAAAGCGGATCGCTGCTTCCTTTCTCTCTTTATAAATCTCATTGATAGATTGGATCCAATCTTCCCCCAAATGAAGCGCCTTGATGGCTGCCTGTTGAATAGGGTAAAACATGCCGCTGTCTACATTGCTTTTGAACCGGGCAATGATGTGCAAGAAAGTGGGATTGCCGGCTACTGCCCCTACCCTCCATCCGGCCATGTGGTAGTTTTTACTACAGGAGGTCAGCTCCAGCACACAGTCCATGGCACCTTCCACTTGAAAAATATTAACGGGATCCGGATTTAGTATAAATGTATACGGATTGTCGTGGCATATCAGGATCTTGTGTTTTTTGGCAAACAGTACCAACTTTTCAAAAAAAGTAAGATCGGCATTGCCTCCGGTTGGCATATTGGGATAGTTGATCCACATGAGTTTTACACGCGACAAATCTCGGTTGGAGAGTTCCTCCAAATCCGGAAGGAAGTTGTTTTCTGCTTTGAGTGGAAAATAAATCACTTCCGCTCCCGCCAGTTTGGCAGACGCACTGTAAGAAGGATAGCCGGGATCCGGTACCAGCACTGCATCACCCGGCGATAAAAAACTCATGGAGATGTGCATTACCCCTTCTTTCGATCCAATCAATGGCAGGATGTTATGATTTCCGAGCTTATCAATTTTAAAATGCTGTTGATACCACCTTGCAAATGCATCCGACAGTCCTGGTATGCCCCGGAATGGCTGGTACTTGTGGGCCTGTCCATGATCCAGCGCCTGCATGAGGGCCTGGGTAACACTTGGATGGGGGCCCAGATCGGGGCTGCCTACTCCCAAATTGATAACCTGGTGGCCGTGGTCATTTAATGCCTGGATCTCCGCCATTTTTTGGGCAAAGTAATAGGTTTCTGTTTGACTCAATCGTTGTGCAGCCGCTATCATAACATCGACATTTGTAGGGATTCAATTTGGGCTTCAACCGCATCATGGGCTCTTTTGTACATACCCAATTCTTTGTACTCTGTAGTAATGGTGCGCAGGGTCGAACTCAAATGATAATAGTCGGAGAGCAGATCAAACTCTATGTCCAGGTGAAAAAAGTAGGCTCTAAACTTGCCGGGTACCGGAAAAGATTGGAGCTTACTCAGGTTCATTTGGTGGTCGTAAATGTGTTGCAGCACATGAAGTAACCTACCTTTTTCGTCAGGTACCGTAAGGTAGGCTGACACTTTATCTACATGGCTGAGCTCTTGCGGTTGGCTAGATAGTATAAAAAAACGGGTAAAGTTGTGGGCGTTGTTTTCTATGTTATGGCCAATAATAGACAGGTCATAAAGGTCAGCTGCCCGTTGTGAGGCAATGACGGCTCTGGTATTATCACCATCTGCAGACAAAATGGAGGCACTCAGTGCGGTATCTTCGGTCTCTACCCATTTGACCCCGGGAAAAAACCGGCTTAGAAAATTTGAACATTGTTGCAGGGCCATAGGGTGGCTGTGTACCTCTTTGATGCCCGTCAGTTCGACTCCGGCATTAGTCATCAACTGATGATGAATGGGTTGGTAGATTTCACCCTCAATCCAAAAATTGCGTTCTCTCAATATCCTGTAATTGGGCAAAATAGTTCCCGCGATGCTGTTTTCAATGGCCATAACGGCCTTATCGGCTTTCCCTTGCTGCAGGAGGTCTGCCAACACTTCAAAAGAAGGTGCTGGCAAAATGTTGTTATCCTGGTCTTCAAAGTACGAGGCCGCTGCTGCGTCGTGGTATGAACCTTGGTATCCCTGAATGGCAATGTTTTGTTTCATCTCTCTCTCTTTTTATAGTTTGGCATTATCCCAAAAAAGAAAGGAGCCCGTTTTTGGCGGACTCCTTTCAAGTATTATTTCTTTATTTATTTCTACTAAAAGTCCACCTCTTACTCATTGTAAAAGTAAAATGACCAGAAACAGAAATAAGTAGACTTGTTCAAATGCATGTGGCAAATATATTGGGATTTTTATCAACCCGTCAATTTTTTTTTGAGATATGGGTATGGTACGCGACGGATTCTGAGGTGAATATCTTCATAAATGAACTTACATTCAGCTTTTTACGAGTGAAAATAAATAATATATAGGCTTTTGATTTTTTTGTTTCAGGAGGTAGGAACTCCGGCATTAATAGCCCCTTACCGGCACCTCGAGGAACTTTTTAATGTCGTTGAGGCTGTATACAATTTCGGCATTAACCGGCAGCTCCAATTTTTGCTGCACGGTCTGATAACCCGAAATTAAAATCCTGCCGTGGTGCTGGATTTGGGACAATTCTGAAATATAGGGCTGCAGTGGCGATTCGGAAAAACTATCGTTAAAAAGAGTAAAAATATAATCGGGCTTAAATATCTCCACAGCATCTTTTACATCTGGCAGTGAGATCTGAGTGCCAAGGTAAAGCGTGTTGGCGCCATACTTTTTGAGGAGGTAATAAACAAAAAGCAAGCTCAGCTCGTGTGCTTCATATTCCGGCAAAAAGATAAGGAATCGGGTTGCATTGTCATTGGGAGCAAAGTCCAGTTTATCAATTTCAACCGACAACTTCCTTCTGATGATGTTGTTGATGAAATTTTCATGAACCCCTTTAACTGACCCGGCAATCCACATTACACTCAGCTTGTCCAGCATGGGATAAATGACATCATCCATGGTCTTTTCAAAACCTATCTCCCTTATGTGGTGATTTAAAAGTTTGAGGAACTTATACTCGTTTAGCTCAAACATGGAGAGCATCAGACCATCTATGTGGTTTTCAAAAATGACATCCACTTCACAGGAATCTGCTATTTTTTGTTTGATTTCCTCGGGTGTCATAGTGGCAAGCTTAGAAATCTTTATCCCTTTTTTATTGAGGTGGGCTATGTTGAGGATGAGTTCCAGGTCCTCGTCCAGGTAGTATCTGATATTGGTTTCGGTGCGGCGATTGGCTAAAATATTATAGCGTTTCTCCCATATCCGGATGGTATGGGCCTTTACCCCTGACAGCTTTTCTATGTCATTTATGGAATAAACCGCCATTTATACGTTTGTGAGTTGTAAGATTTTGAATGATTTGATAACAATAATCCATGAACTTTGTTTAAATATTTTTCACTTTTTGTTATACAATATCAGGTTAAAGTCAGTTGTGACACTTCCCGTTTGGGGACTGAAAAAAATCCATAACTTTGACCACAAACAATTTAACAGGCATTTTATGAACATTGGCGTTGTATGTTATCCTACCTATGGGGGTAGCGGTGTGGTTGCTACTGAACTGGGCCTGGGCCTGGCTAAAAAGGGCTACCAAATCCATTTTATTACCTATCGAAAGCCACCCAGACTATCGGCTTTTAATACCAATGTCTTTTTTCATGAGGTGAGTGCCATGGAATACCCACTTTTTGAGTACACCCCCTATGAAACAGCCCTGGCCAGCAAGATTGTAGATGCTGTATTGTACGAAAAGATAGATTTGTTGCATGTACATTACGCCATACCCCATGCTGCGGTGGCCTACATGGCAAAACAAATTTTAAAATCAAAGGGCATTAACCTGCCAATTGTGACCACCTTACACGGAACTGACATCACACTTACGGGGTCTGACCCCTCTTTTAAACCGGTGGTAGAGTTTAGCATCAACAATTCCGACGGGGTAACTGCCGTGTCGCAACAACTCAAAGAAGAGACCTTTGCCAATTTTAATATTAGCAACGAAATTGAGGTCATCCACAACTTTATCGATTTCGACCGGTTTCGGAAAACCGATAAAGATCATTTTAAAAAGGCCATAGCACCCAACCAGGAAAAGATTCTGGTCCACACCTCTAATTTCCGAAAAGTGAAAAGGGTGGACGATGTGATCCACGTTTTTGAGAAGGTACGCAAACAAATACCGTGCAAACTCATCCTGATCGGCGATGGACCCGAACGAAAGCCCATGGAGGATCTTTGCCGCGAACTGGATATTTGCCAGGATGTACGTTTCCTCGGAAAACAAGATGCCATTGAAGAGTTGTTGGCCATCGCAGATATTTTCCTCCTACCTTCAGCCAACGAAAGTTTTGGTTTGGCTGCCCTGGAGGCGATGGCTTGTGAGGTGCCCGTTATTTCTTCCAATGCGGGTGGTATTCCGGAAATCAATATTGATGGAGAAACCGGTTATATGTGTGAGATTGGGGATATTGATAAGATGGCTGAACGAACCATAGAATTGCTCCAGGATGAACACAAGCTGGGCATCTTCCGCCAAAATGCTTTACAACAGGCAAAACGTTTTCACATCGATGAAATCCTGCCTCATTACGAAAAATTTTACCAGAAAATCGTTAACAAATCATGAGCGACAGCCACTTAAAATCCATGTTACCCGCCGGAACCTACACAGGCAAAACCGTTTTGATAACCGGAGGAGGAACCGGCCTTGGCAAGTCCATCGCCACCTACCTGGCCTCCCTTGGCGCCAATATTGTCATTACCGGCAGGAGGGCTGAAGTGCTCGAACAAACTGCAAAAGAAATAAGTGAAGCCACAGGTGCTCAGGTATTGGGAGTAGCCGGGGATGTGCGCAACATTGAAGATGTTGAGCGGGTTTTGGCAGAAAGTATTGCCAAATTTGGCAGTGTAGATGTTTTGCTCAACAATGCAGCCGGCAATTTTGTAAGCCCTACCGAAAGGTTATCCCACCGCGCCTTTGAAAGTGTCATAGGCATTGTTCTCCAGGGCACAGTCAACTTTACCCTCACCTTAGGCAAATACTGGATACAAGAAAAGATCAAAGGAAACATCCTCAACATCACCACTACCTATGCTTTCACCGGTACCGCCTTTACGGTGCCTTCGGCCTGTGCCAAGGCAGGAGTGCTAGCCCTGACCCGTTCACTTGCAGTAGAATGGGGAGCCAAATATGGCATCCGGGTCAACGCCGTTTCACCCGGTCCCTTCCCCACCGAAGGTGCGTGGAGCCGATTGATCCCCGAAGCGGTAAAAGACCTGGTAGATCCCACAAAAAAAGTACCCTTGCACAGGGTGGGTGAACACCCCGAACTAGCCAATTTATGTGCCTATTTGATGAGTGACTTCGCTGCGTATATCAACGGAGCCGATGTTACCATCGATGGTGGCGAATGGCTAATGGGCGCAGGCTCTTTTAATGGCTATCTTTCGATACCCAATGAAATGTGGGACATGCTGGATGCCTTCCGAAAATCAAAAGCAGGAAAATGATTGTCGAGACGCTGATTGGGCAACAACGTTTCAGTTTTGATACTTCACAAGGTATCGAGGTATCTGTGCGTCTGGATGCTACAGAAGTAGGACCCAATTGTTTTTATGCCCCTCCTTTTGATGCATCTCCTCTGGTCAGTGGCAGTTTTATTGGCGATACCAGAAAGGGAAGTCCCGTCAATTTTTACAATGTAAAATTAAATCCCCATGGCAACGGCACCCATACTGAATGTGTGGGCCACATTAGTGAAGAAAGAATTGCCATTGCCGATGTTTTAAAAGATTCTTTGTTCTGGAGCCGCCTGGTCAGCATCTATCCGGAAAAGTTGGAAAATGGAGATAAGGTTATTACCGCTCAATCTCTGCAAGAAATAGCAGCGCAACTGAAAGATGAAACCGCTATTTTGATTCGTTCCCTGCCCAATCCTGAAGAAAAAAACAGATGGATGTATTCCGGAAGTAATCCCACTTATTTTGAGCCGGAAGCCATTGAGCTGCTGGTGAAAGCCGGCATTCAACACCTGCTCACCGACCTGCCCAGCGTAGACCGGGAAGAAGATGGTGGGAAGCTGCTGGCCCATAAAACCTTCTGGAATTATCCACTGGAAATTAATCGCAATAATACGATTACTGAAATGATTTATGTGTCCAATGAGGTGGATGATGGCCAATACCTGGTTCAAATCCAAATACCTTCATTTCAATTGGATGCTGCCCCTTCGAGGGTTTTTCTGTACAAGCCAAAATGAAAAATGGCAGACTGGAACAACCTTTCACCGGATGAACTGTACCTACAGTTTTACACCCTGGGCCACAGGGAAAGACTTTCTTTTTTTGAAACCTACATCCGCTCTAATCCTTTTATAGCGCCGAAAGAAAAAAATGAGATGGCCATAGATCATCTGCTGGCTCTTTTTGAAATTGGCAAGTATGAAAAGTTTCTCTATGAAGTGGATGCCATGATCGAATTTGTGGTAGAAGAAAACATTTACCAACACAATGGTGAAGATGCCTTTCGACTCTTACTTTTTAAAAAGGCAGCGGCCCATTATAACCTGGAAGAACTGGAAGCCTCAAAATCCATCTTATTTCAATTGAAAAAAATGGATGGCTCCAACAACCTATATGGCCAATTCATTCGCCGGATAGATCAGCACAAAGGCATTTGGCAATCGCCCTTTTGGCAGTCAATGGTGGTCATTGGCTTTGCCTTTAGCTTTATCATTTACTTGTTGGACATTTTTTTAATTGAACCCTTTGTCTTTCGTTGGTATGAAATGGTAAGCCTGCTTTGTGTAAGCAGCATGACGGTCTCCTTCTTATTATTGGCTGGACTTGGTGTGAGTTATATGAGGTCAAAATGGTAGTTTCCCCTCCATTAAAAGCATTTATGGCTCTTAGATACAAACAGTTGGGTCGACTAGCCTTTGACCTGGGGGCTTATGCCGTTATGCTGTTTTTTGCTTTCCTTGTCTTTTTAAATTACAGCCTCATTTTGCAAGGAGACGCTACCAATACAATTTACATGGCGGCTGCCTTTACCTTTATTTTAATCAACATCCATCACAACAGAAAAGATCTTCCTTTCCTTGTACATCATATAGAAAAGTACAAAACAATTTTACGTGTGGAGTATGTGGCTATTCTACTACCATTTATCATAACTTCCCTTCCGGGAGGCTACACCTATTTCTGGATGATACCTTTTTTTACAGCTATTGCCCTGCCCTATTACCGTCCCTTTCAGCGGCCAGGTTCATGGTCAGCTTCGCTTGGATTTTTACCCCTCTCTCTTTTTGAGTGGAGAAGCGGATTTAGAAAAATATATGGTCCTGTCATTCTGCTTTATTTCGGTGCATGGGCAGGGGTCATGGTGCCCTATCTCAGCATTCTGCTTCTTTGGCTGCTCACCACCGTGTGTCTTTCTTTCTACGATTTCAACGAATCCATATCTATCCTTACCGACAAAGGCGGATCAGCTAAATACTTTTTACACCAAAAAATCAAATTACACCTGCAGTGGGTTTTGATCTTTTTTCTTCCCATCATAGCCCTCCACCTTGTTTTTAATCCAGAAAACTTTTGGATCGTGATCACTATGGTTGTGGGTATTGTTGTTTTGTGGGTCTTTGCCATTGTTGCCAAATACAGCCATTATGTGCCGGAACATCAATGGATCAGACAAAGCAATTTTACGGCCGTGATGGCACTTTTGGCCATCCTCCCTTTTGCCTTTGTTTTGCCGGTAGGTTATGCCATCTACTATTATTTTAAAGCAATTAAAAATCTGGAAGTCTATTTTAATGATTGAATTAAAAAATCTCTGCCTGGCCTATGGCAGTCACGTGGTTTTGGATGAATTGACAGCCACCTGGTCGGTGCCGGGCATCCATGGCATCGCCGGACTCAATGGTGCGGGCAAAACTACATTGTTCAACGCAGTAGCAGGATATAAAAACCCAGTGTCCGGCACCCTTCAATTTTGTAAGAGAGACCTGGTAAAAGACGATGTGTTTTTTCTTGAAACCAGTCCCTATTTTTATCCCAATATAACAGGTTATGAATACCTCTCTTTGTTCAGCCAAACAGCCAATCACTTTGATGGGAAACTACTCAACGAAGTTTTTCAACTTCCATTGCATGATTTGATTGACCACTATTCAACAGGAATGAAAAAAAAGCTGGCCATTATGGCCATGCTCAAAAAAGATAAGCCCATTTACCTTTTGGATGAACCTTTTAATGGTCTCGATCTGGAGAGCAACCATGTGCTTGAAATTTTGCTGACCTTGTTAAAAGAACGGGGCAAAACCATTTTAATCTCTTCTCACATCCTCGACCCCTTGTTGAGAATTTGTGATGATATCCATTTGCTGAAAGGTGGAAGACTGGAGCAGAATTTTTCAAAAGATAATTTTGAAAATGTGGAGCAAGCCTTATTTGGGGAGTTGGCACTAAAAGCAAAAGCGGTCATAGAGAGAGCCCTATGACCGCTTATCAAAGCTTTAAACGTAATTTATTATTTAACGTCGTATGCTGTCACTTTATTGCCAAAAAATTCTGGTACGAGCAATAAGTTTTGAGTAGGCACAAACTCGATGTCTGCTGCATTTCTTTTGTCGGCCTTGGTATCCAGCAAAAGTTGTTTTTTCCAGTCTTTGTTGATGTAATATACTTCACCATTCCAGTTGGAAATCAGGTAGCCATCTCTGAAAGCTTCCACCCCATCGCCTCCCGGAAGTGTATCAACTTTGGTTTCAATGGCTGCAGTAGCTTTATTGAAGGTATAAACATTGCCTTTGCCAAATGAAGCCAAAACCAGTCTGTCTTTTTCATTGTAAATGCCGTTAGGACCTCCAAGGCTTTCTCCGGTAGCAATGGTTGCTACTTTTTTACCATCCCAACTATGCAGGTTGTTGGCATAAGAATCGCTGAAATAAACGAGGCCCATTTCATCAATGGCAACGTCATTTAAAAACTTAGCTCCTTTGACCGGAATTCTCTGGATAATTTTTCCAGACGGAGTATGGATCAGCACAAGGGCATCAATATCTGTCACATAAAGGCTATCACCCTTAACCGCCATACCTTTGGGACCACTCAATCCGGTAACCCAATCTTTTTTAATAATTTCTCCTTTCTGGTTCAGCTTGGCAATATAACCATCTTTGTCTTTAGCATCTGGCGGTACCCCACCAATGCAGGCAACATAAAACACGCCATATTTTTCATCAATAACCACAGATTCCGGCGTTTTGAGAATGGTATCTGTTGCCCACCTCTGTGTCAAGGTTGGAACGGCCAAAGTATCTGCAGTCACGGTGGACTCCGGCGCCTTGGTTTCTTCCACCTTTTGTTTACAAGAAAATAAAGTAGCCGCAATGGCCAATGTCAGTAAGTATTTCATTTTTTTTGTTTTTCTTAATTAACATTTTAGTTCGTAATAGGTTTTAGGGGTAGGTTATAGAGACTAGGTTCCTGATGATATTGCTTGACAAAATTGAACTCTATCCCCTAGTCTCTATACACTGATCCCTACTATCCCCTAGTCCCTATCCCCTGATCCCTACTATCCCCTAACCCCTATCCCCTACTTGGAACAATTTTTGCAGTATTTTAAGAGTTATTAATACGTATTTTATTATCTAATCAAATAAATATATAAGTTTTTGAGTATGAAAGGATTTATGTGGCTAGCGGCCGGCACTTTGGTAATTAGTAGTTTTACTTCATGTGTAAGTAAGAAAAAAATGACCGCAATGAAAGAGTCTCATGCCAAAGAAATGGCCAGTTTAAATGGTCAGCTGGGTAAATGTGGCGAAGATTTGAACATGTACATGAAAAAATTATCGGCCTGTGAGCAGGAGAGAGAAAACATGCGATCGGCTTCTAAACAAAAAGATGACCAGATAACAGATTTGAGGGGCCAGTTGGCAGATGCCAAAAAGACAAGAGACCAGCAGTTTGAGCAGGTGGGCAACCTCACGGTAATGAGTAAGGCAGCCAATGAAAATATGAGGGCTACCCTGGCTCAGTTAGAGAAAAAAGATAAATACATCCAATTATTGCAGCAGGCTAAGAGCAAGGCTGACTCAATTAACCTGGCATTGGCTGTCAACCTGAAGAGTGCATTAAATGATGGGCTTAGCGACCAGGATATAGAGATCAAGGTTGACAAAACGGTGGTATTTATCAACTTGTCTGACAAAATGCTGTATCAGTCGGGCAGTTCCAATCTGACGCCAAAGGCCAAAGAAGTGTTGGGCAAAATTGCCAAAATAGTGGAAAATCGCAAGGACTTGGAAATCATGGTTGAAGGATATACCGACAACAAACCAATAGCCACTGAATGCCTCAAAGACAATTGGGACCTAAGTGTAAAAAGGGCAACCTCTGTAGTAAGGATGCTTCAAAACACTTATAAGGTGGATCCCAACAAATTGATTGCTGCCGGTAGAGGTGAGTACAACACCCTGGCCGACAACAACACAGCGGAAGGAAGGGCAAGCAACAGAAGGACCCGAATCATCTTATTGCCAAAACTGGATCAGTTTTACGATTTGATGAATCCCAATAAAATGTAAAATGCAAAAAATCACCACCGTCACTTCGTACATCAATGGTCTGAATCAATGGAAGGAAGAAATAATCCTGCTCAGAGAATTGGTCTTATCAAACGATTTGGAAGAAACGATCAAGTGGGGTGGTCCATGTTATACCAAAGGCGGTCAGAACATCTTGGGTCTGGCCGCCTTTAAAAACTATGCATGTATCTGGTTTTTTCAGGGTGCCTTGCTCAAAGATGAAAAAGGTCATCTCATGAATGCACAGGAAGGTAAGACCAAGGCCATGCGTCAATGGCGTTTTACATCCGTCAGCGAAATCAAAAAAGCACCAATTAAGGCATATATAAAAGAAGCCATCAACAACAGTGAAAAAGGGCTCAAAATCAAGGCTAGTCCCAAGCCTGCTTTGCCTGTACCCGACGAATTACTTCCCTTCCTTAAAAACAAGGACTTCAAATCCAGGTGGGATGCCCTATCCCCCTCCCATCGCCGGGAGTATTGTGAATCTATACTTGAAGCCAAAAAAGAAGAAACCCGCCTTCGAAGAGCAGAAAAGTGTGTAGAAGCGGTGATGTCTGGAAAAACGAGGTAATAGGATGCTTGTTTTTATGCCGGCAAAGCCGGAGTTGGGATTCCAGTTGGAAGAGAAAATAACATCATTTAATTCAATTTGAAACACCCGTAGCGACGCAAAATTTTGCGTCGATTCATATTTCACCATCGGTAATTTATACCCCTATTTTGGATAATTCTGAAAAAAAATAACTCCAGGTATTGACAAGTTGATAAATCTATCGTATTTTTGCGATAAATATTAAAAACCGTGGGAATAGCCAAAAGTGAAGAGTTTACAGTAAAGGACAACAACCTGGCAAGGTTTGCCAAGGCCCTGGGGCATCCGGCAAGGGTGGCGATTCTGAGGCTGCTGATCAAAAGGGCTAGTTGCATTTGCGGCGATATAGTAGATGAACTCCCCTTATCTCAAAGTACCGTATCACAACACCTCAAAGAACTGAAGGAAGCAGGGCTCATCAAAGGAGAAATAGAGGGTGTACGCATCTGCTATTGCATCGATGAAGAAGCCTGGAGCCAGGCCCAAACGTACATGAATGAGCTATTTGGCGGGTACTACCTCAACAGAGAAAGCTGCTGTTGATTTTTTTTGTCAAAATCCATCGTTATTTTACGATACATTATTCATACATAAAACCATTAATACCATGCAAACAGATGAACAACTCAAGGAGATTGTAAGACAGAAATACAGTGAAATTGCCTTACAGGATAAGGCCGACAACCAGGCATCGTGCTGTGGATCGGGATGTTGCTCCACCGAAGTTTATAACATCATGACCGACGACTACACCGGAATGGAAGGTTACAATGCAGATGCCGACCTCGGACTGGGTTGCGGATTGCCTACCCAATTTGCCCAAATTAAAAAAGGAGATACCGTAGTAGACCTGGGAAGTGGTGCCGGTAATGATTGTTTTGTAGCCCGAGCCGAAACGGGAGAAACCGGCAAGGTTATAGGCATCGACTTTACCCCAGCCATGATAGACAAGGCCAGAGCCAATGCAGAAAAATTGGGTTACAACAATGTTGAATTTCGCCAGGGCGACATCGAAAAAATGCCCATCACCGCCAATGTGGCTGATGTAATTGTTAGCAACTGCGTACTCAATCTGGTACCCAATAAAAACAATGTTTTTAAAGAAATTTACCGCGTACTTAAGCCAGGTGGTCACTTTAGCATCTCAGACGTGGTGCTTGTTGGTGAATTGCCGGAGGCATTGAGAAAAGATGCAGAAATGTATGCCGGATGCGTTGCTGGTGCCATCCAAAAACAAGATTACCTGCAACTAATTAAAGACAATGGCTTCGAAGGTATGGTGGTACAAAAAGAAAAGGCCATCCATGTGCCAGACGACATTCTCAGTCAATACCTCAATGCAGAGCAACTTGCTGCTTTCCGAAATGGTGATACCGGCATTTTCAGCATTACCGTTTTTGCTCAAAAGCCACTTGCCAAGGCATGTTGTGAGCCAGGTTGCTGCTAAATCAGAAGAAAACACCATCTTATTGATATTGAAAATAAAAAGGGGCCTTTAAAAGCCCCTTTTTTGTCGGAATGACTGGGTTCGAACCAGCGACCTCACGCCCCCCAGACGTGTACGCTACCAACTGCGCTACATCCCGATTTATAGTGCAAAAATAAGGAAAAAAAGTGAAAAATGGTACTTAAAAATGATCACCATTTTTGAAGTTGATGCAATGTACAGTGAGTATAAAGATTTAACCTTTTAAAATATTCGTAATATTGCGAATAATAGCTTTAAAAGATGAAAGTAGACAGCAACTATACCATTGAACAGCAACAAATTGCTCGTATCGCAAAAGCATTGGGACATCCGGTAAGAATTGCCATTTTGCAGCTATTGCAAAGCCGAACCTGTTGTTATCATGGAGATATGGCAGAGGAGCTGCCCATCGCCAAATCAACCCTTTCTCAACACCTCAACGAATTGAAAGAAGCCGGATTGATCCAGGGGACCATCACTCCGCCTTCTGTCAAATATTGTATTCACCCACAAAATTGGGAAACTGCCTCCGTTTTGTTGAGCAAGTTATTATCGCCCATTCACCCTACAGAGAGCTGCGAAATCGAGGAAAATAATTGTTCGTAATATTGCGAACATCAATAATCATTCGTAATTTTGCGAATAGTAATTGTCTATCAACATAAATCAGGCTTTTATAGAGAAATCCTTTGCTAAAACACTGTCATGCAAGTCAAACTCAAATTTTTAGACCGCTATCTTACCTTGTGGATCTTTATGGCCATGATCCTCGGCGTGGGGCTGGGCTATTTTTTCCCTGGCATCAAAACCCTATTTGATCAATTATCCATAGGCAGCACCAATCTGCCATTGGCCATCGGGCTCATTCTTATGATGTACCCTCCATTGGCAAAAGTAGACTACTCACTGTTACCTAAAGCTTTCCAAGACAAAAAGGCCATGACTCTTTCTTTGGCTTTAAATTGGTTGATAGGTCCCGTTTTGATGTTTGGCCTGGCCATTCTGTTTTTGCGCGATGAGCCTGATTACATGGTTGGACTCATTCTGATTGGGCTTGCCCGTTGCATAGCCATGGTCATAGTTTGGAATGACCTGGCTGGTGGTAATCGCGAATACGGGGCCCTTTTGGTAGCCCTCAACAGCGTTTTTCAGGTGATCACTTACAGCTTTTATGCCTGGCTTTTTATCCATGTACTACCCCGCTCTATGGGCCTTGCCACCTATGCCATTGATGTACCTATGGCCCAGGTAGCACAAAGTGTTGCCATCTACCTGGGCATTCCATTTTTAGCAGGTTTTCTTAGTCGCAAATACCTGATTCAAGCCAATGGGGCAGATTGGTACAACAGAAAATTTGTGCCCCGCATTTCTCCGATCACTTTGTATGCCTTGCTGTTCACCATTGTGTTGATGTTTAGCCTCAAAGGCGATAAAATCCTTGAACTACCTTTGGATGTAGTCAAAGTAGCCATTCCCCTTGTCATCTATTTTGTGCTGATGTTTTTTGTTAGCTTTTTTATCAACAAAAGCATGGGTGTGCCATATGATAAAAATGCTTCTATTTCCTTTACCGCTACGGGCAACAATTTTGAGTTGGCCATCGCGGTTGCCATTTCTGTTTTTGGCATCCATTCAGCCCAGGCCTTTGTGGGAGTAATTGGTCCGCTTGTAGAAGTGCCTGTTTTGATATTGTTGGTGAAAGCCAGTTTATTCCTCAAAGAAAAATATTACCCAAATGTTTCCGCAAATTAAGATTCACCTAAATTACTTTGATGCACTTGCCATCACCGAAGAGCGCAAAGCAGTGCTGCAGCCCATGGTAACCTACATTCAGAACAAAAAGAAAGAGCAACAAACCATCCGACTCAACTTCATCTGCACCCACAATTCGCGTAGGAGTCACTTGTCGCAAGTTTGGGCCCAGGTAATGGCACATCATTTTGAAGTAGCCAATATATGCTGTTATTCAGGGGGTACCGAGGCCACAGCCCTATTTCCAAAAGTAGCAGAGACATTAGCCACACAGGGCTTCCAAGTGATGCCGTTGAGTTATGAATCCAATCCTGTCTATGCCATAAAATACGATGCCAACGAAGCTGCCATCATTTGTTTTTCAAAAACATATGATCATCCCTTTAATCCAAGCTCCCATTTTGCAGCCATCATGACCTGCAACAGTGCCGACGAAGCCTGTCCGATGGTCCTGGGAGCAGAAGCTCGTTTTCCGGTAAAATACGATGACCCCAAAGCTTTTGATGGCACCGAATTACAAACAGCCAAGTATGCAGAACGAAGTCTCGAAATAGCGCAAGAAATGTGGTGGGTTTTTTCGAGGGTGTAGATCCTAACCTTTAACTAAGGCGGTGTTTTAATTGTGTAGTCATCACCAAAACCACAACCGCCAAACCTGCCATCAGTGGCTGCAGGAAGGAGACAAAGCCAATAATGGCCACCTGTACCAGGATCCAGACCAATAAAATAAGTCCAGCCCATAAGGCCGCTTTATAACCTCCATTTTTATTGCGCAATACATAGTAAGCAGCTGTCACATGACTACCTCCTACCACCACAAACAAAATGAAAGAAGGAATGAAAAAAGAGTCAAACGGGCTTCCCTCCAACCATTCTTTGGGTAGCTCTTTGGGACTCATCATACCATAGCTACCCCCTCCAAAAGCATTGATGGCAATAAAAGCTAACAAAATCCCAAGCACCGTAACCATGCCCTCAGATTTTAAGGCAAACGAATTTTTCATCACAAAAAATTGTAGTACAAAATTAAGATTGTCCCCTCCCCTATGTCAAGGTTTAAAAACTGATAGAAAATGGTTGGGGGGATGATGGTGGTTGGGGGGACACAGTTTTAAAGATTGATGGTGTTTGTAAGATTTAACATTTTTTGATACATAAATTTATTTTTTTGGAACTTATTAAAACAAAAATTGGTAATAATTATTTACTAGTTTATTTGCCATCACCTAATGAAGGCATTTAGTACAGAATCAACGCCCGAATAATTCATTTTTTAATCTATAAACGAACGCTATTATGTCATCCACGTTTTCTCAAATTTATATTCAAATTGTGCTTGCTGTCAGAAACAGGGAATGTGTCATTCATCCTTCATGGGAAGAGGAATTGTATAAGTACATTACTGGTATTGTCAAAAACAAGGATCAACAATTATTGGCCATCAATGGCATGCCTGATCATATTCATTTTTTAATACGGATAAGGCCCTCTTGTTCATTGTCTGATTTGATGCGGGAAGTTAAAAAATCGACTAATGAATATATTAATGAAAGGAATTTTTTGAAACATAAATTTTATTGGCAAGAAGGGTATGGGGCTTTTTCATATAGCCAATATGAAGTTGAGAAGATCATCAATTATATTAAAAATCAAAAAATACACCATTTGAAAACCTCGTTTAAAGCTGAATATTTGAGCTTATTACATGATTTTCAGATTGGATTCAAAGATGAATATTTGTTTGAATGGATAGAATAGAATGCGACCCCACGGCGGGCGGTGGTTTATTCGACCCCTACAGGGTCGGAAATGCTTCCTTTCCTTTTTTTCTGGAACGTGGAATTCCTTCGGAATTTGTTTTGATCGGATCACTGATCATTGTTCCTGCATTCTACGAAACCCCGTTGGGGCCTCCTGTTTACTTTTGTTCATTTTTTCTGGATCATGGAATCCCTTCGGGATATAGATTGGGTCGACATCTCTAAGAGCTAGCAAAATCATTTTTTTTCACCTATACAATTCAAAATTCTTTACCAAAGAATCCGAAGGATTCTCATGTTTCATAAAAAACCACAGGTATATGTACGACCCCAGAGGGGTCGTATGTCTGCAACCTCCTGGGGCGGTGGTTTATTTGACCCCTACAGGGTCGCGGACGCTTCCTTTCCTTTTTTTCTGGAACGTGGAATTCCTTCGGAATTAATTTTGGGTTGACATCATTGATGGATATCTGCATCACCTTTACTCTGTCTCCACTCTCATGAAATCCATTTGTACAGAATCCGAAGGATTCTCATGTTTCATAAAAAACCACAGGTATATGTACGACCCCAGAGGGGTCGTATGTCTGCAACCTCCCAGGGCGGTGGTTTATTCGACCCCTACAGGGTCGGGGACGCTTCCTTTCCTTTTTTTCTGGAACGTGGAATTCCTTAGGAATTTGTATTGATCGTCTCACATTACCATTGTTCATCCATTCTACGCAACCCCGTTGGGGCCTTCTGTTTTTTGGTCATTTTTCTGTCCCTACACAATTAATATTCTTTTGTAAAGAATCCGAAGGATTCTCATGCTACAAAACATCAAACATAATTATCCACGACCCCAGAGGGGTCGTATGTCTGCAACCTCCCAGGGCGGTGGTTTATTCGACC
>CALMSX010000009.1 GCA_937872515.1 uncultured Bacteroidota bacterium | reverse complement strand
CTATTAACCAAAAAATGATGGACCCTATGCCACCCATGAATTGTCTTATGTCTCCGCTCATATCTTGCTTTTTTAGCCTTCTCATCAGGCAGTCGTACAAAGATACAAATACGTAGGGAAAGGAGGATGGGTTACGCGGGGGGGAATGTTCAAATGTTCATATGGTGCTCCTACATCGGTAAACCGATGCAGGAACTATGTTCATATATTTTGGACTTGCTCATTAATTCGAGAATCTACTGCCTATCTGAACTATGGATATGCTCTTATTCAGGGAAATCTATAATGATATTTGTCGGCCATAATCCAATGTAGCGCCAGATTCTTCCATCATATTAAAACCACTTTGCTTACATTTGGCCGTTAAAACCATTGTATGAAATTTTTACTTACCGCATTCCTGGCCCTGATTATAACTTTTTCGCAGGCGCAGGTTATCATTAGCGAATATTCATCATCCAACCTTAGAGACTTTGAGGATAATTTTGGAGAACACGATGATTGGATAGAATTGCACAATGCGGGCAATAATGATGTAAACATTGGGGGTTGGTACCTCTCAGATAAAGAGAGTAAGCCGAAAAAATGGGCCATACCGCAGGGTACCATCATCGAGGCAGGAGGATACCTCTTGTTTTGGGCCTCGGGCAGAGATGTGGCGGTTGATGGTAACTTTCATACCAACTTTAAATTTACCCAGACCAATGGAGATGAGTTTGTGATCCTGGCCAATGCCGCAGGTACCATCATCGATAAAACACCGGTAGAACTTACCGCCCTCAGTCACTCACGCGGTCGAAGAGCGGGACAAGGGTTGACATGGTTTATCTTTACCCAGCCCACGCCCGGCTATGCCAATGAAGGTGCTTGGTACAAGGCCTATACACCCCGACCCAAGATACAGACCAAGGCAGGATTTTATGACAACGCCATTACCACCGAAGTAAACGGTACCGCCGGCTTCGACCTCAGATATACCCTCGATGGCAGAAATGTAAGTGAAGATGACGAAATCTACACCGGCTCCATCGAGATCGACGCCACATCGGTATTGAAGGTGAGACATTTTAGCACCGACACCCTGGTCTTACCCGGACTGATGGACTTTGCTACCTTTTTTATCAATGAGCCCGAAACAAAACTTCCTGTAGTATCCGTAGCATCTGATGAAGCCATCACACTGGCTGACGGTGACAGGAACCTCAATCCCATTTCCTCATTTGAATATTTTGATAGGAACGGCGAAAAAAAAGCCACTTCATTTGGTGAACTCGACAGTCACGGCCAGGACTCATGGATCAATCCCCAGCGCAGCCTGGATTGGATCTCGCGCGATGAAATGGGTTATAATTCCGGTGCCAAAGAAAAAATATTCAACTACTCAGATCGCGATGAATACCAACGCATCATCCTCCGGGCATCGGGTGACGACAACTATCCCTCCGTTGGCGATTTTGACCACGAAGGCAGCACCCACATCCGCGATGAATATGTACACACCCTTGTGCAGAAGTCGGACATGCACATGGATGTTAGAGCCCTGGAAAGATGTCTGGTCTATCTCAACGGTGTTTACTGGGGTGTATATACCTTGCGCGAAAAACCAGATGATCACGACTACACCTCTTACACCTATGATCAGGACAAATACGATCTGCAGTACCTCAAAACCTGGGGCGAAAGCTGGGCAGAATATGGCGGCGATAAAGCCATTCGTGATTGGGAGGCCCTGCGCGATTTTATACTGACCAGCGACCTGTCTGACAATACCACCGTACAAAAAATAGAAGAACAACTCGACCTCACCAGTCTGATGGACTATATGATTGCCAACCTCAGCGTAGTGTCTTCCGACTGGATGAACTACAACACCGGCTGGTGGCGTGGACTCAATCCCGATGGAGGTCACAAAAAATGGGGCTACATCATGTGGGACAACGATGCTACGTTTGATTACTATATCAATTACTCCGGTGTCCCAACACCAATCCCGATGCGCAGGCTTGCGACCTGGAAGGCATAGCCTCTTACATGGACTTCTTTTTCCCCATCGACACCACATGGGTCGTAACCGAAGCAGATTCCTTCCTTATCAATGGAGAGTGGTACGTTTATCCTGCCGATAGTTTTTACGTCTACCCCGACCTCGGCAAACACGAAAAAATCTTCCTGAAACTGATAGAAGAAAATACCGATTTTCGCAACCGTTACTTCGCCCGCTACGCCGATATGAACAGCACCATATTCAGCTGCGAAGTGATGACCACCACCCTCGACAGCCTCCTCGCCATCCTTGAGCCCGAGATGCCCCGCCAGATCGAAAGATGGGGTGGCTCCATGACCGAGTGGAAACGAAATGTCCAGGACCTCAAAGATTTTATCGCCCAGCGTTGTCAACTCATCAATGCAGGCATAGCCGAGTGCTACAATCTCACCGGCCCTTACAACGTTGTTCTTCAGACAGATCCTCCCCAAAGCGGTTCCATCCAGTTCAACACCCTCACCCACACCACCCTACCCTGGACCGGAGAATACTTTGGCAACATGACCCAAAGTCTGGTAGCCACCCCCAAAGCGGGCTTTACCTTTGAAGGCTGGCAATCATCCAACGGTCAAACCACCTTTGCCGACCTCAATAAAGCCAGTACCAATGCCACACTTGGCGCCCCAGATACCCTCACTGCAGTCTTCCGCAACCTCACCGCCACCAAAGACCAGGATGTAGCAACACTTAGTTTTTATCCCAACCCCACCAGCGGCCTGGTTACCCTAACCGAGGGCAGCTATGCCAATGGCAGCTCATACGAGATAATAAACGCGGATGGCAAAAAAGTAGCCAGTGGACAACTTACCCATCATCAGATCAACCTGGAGGGATTGGTGTCCGGCATCTATGCAATTAGTGTCCATAATGCTGATAAGGTAGCCATGGGTAAAGTAGTTTTGATAAGGTGATGACAGGCACTCACCTTAATTAACTTATAGATTAAAAAAAGCCCAATCTCGTTACCATTAAAAAGTCTTGTTGTGGCACTAACCCAAATAGAGACCAACCACATAAAAAAGAGATCCACCAGCATTTAAACATTGAGGGCATTGAGTGACATTAAGGTTTAATTAGTCTATACTAACTTAATGTACCTTAATGAATCTTAATGCCTGTGCCTATAAAACGTAGTTTTGTAGTGCATTTTAAAAAAAACCCAATCTCTTCCTAAGGGAAAAGTCTCTTTGTGGGACCACCCATTTTAATTCTCTAATTTACCTTAATGCCTGTGCCTATAAAATGTAGTTTTGTAGTGCATTTCAAAAAAATCGGGGCTCTTTCTAAGTTATGAGTCAAAACTGTATGAGACAAATGATAAGTCAAACAGAAGGCAATAGTGAGGTATTTCCAAAAAACCAATTAGAAAGCTTGCTCATTTTTAATCTTTATCTTCTCAAGACAGTACTTTCGGTAATAAACAGGGCTATAATCCACTATATTTAATCTGGACTTCTTTTGATCTATATCTTTCAATAGTTTAAGCAAGTTTCGGTATTTGATGTATAGATTTGAGCTGAGAATTTCTTTGTTATACATCAAAAAATTAGCGAACTTTTGTAATTGTCTTTGGTAAAAAACGGGTTCCTTTTCCCTGTTTTCAAAAGCCGCTATTACATCTAAACCCTGAGCCAGATATTTTTGGTTTGAGGACAGATCTATTACATTGGTGTTGCTTAAAATAAGATGATATTTACCGAAATAAAAATATATCTGTGCCTTCGCTATTTTTGCAGCAGCAAGCCGATATCTATAATCTACTTCTACCGACCATTTTTTAGCAAAATCAATCATTTCCTTTTCTGAGAGCACCTGACACATCGTTACCACCAAATTGTGGAAGCTGGTTGGCGATAACTTACCTTCCTCCAAATAAACTCCGGTACTTAGGGCATACTTAGCAATTTCTGCAATCCTGTTTACATCTTTGTGTTTACCCAATGACCAAAGATGAATACCCGTTTTCAATGCATATCTTGAAAAAACAGAATGCATCAAACTGCCCCTCCTGGCTTCATCCTTTAGAATTGCGTCACTTAGCTTAAGCCAATTTCCCTTCTCTGGTCTTGAGGTCATCTTATACGCCAGCTGCGCAAGTAATACCATCGTATTTTTTTCAGACCTATTCATTTTGTTTGACAAAAGATCCAGTTCTTTGCTCATATCCATTCTAAAATACTCGCCAAACGTAAATACCTCACACATCATCATGGTCGACTTACCACAAAAATAAGCGTCAAAACTCTGAACCATGGCGCGGTAATCCTCCTCCCGGTAGTCATTCATATCCGGGTTGTTACAAAACAGGTACTCAAAATGTACTTCACTGCGATATTTCTCCAACTTATAGTCCAACCCTTGCTCATTATCAAGATTGCGCAAAACTTTGGTCCTCACCTGCTCCGCCTGCTGGTGCAGGCCTTTCCTGTTGAGCCAACGTTGTACCAGTAAGTCCTGCTCATATGGCTCTTTGCGCAGCTGATCCAGGGCCATCCATTCCTGGGCTATATCGTAGAGCATGGAGAGGTAATTGAGAAAGGTTTTTTGGTTAACGCCCGGCAAGCACTTTTCTGCCATCTCCTCATTGCCGGGGTACTTTTGTTTCCAGTCATCTATCTCTGAAAAATAATCCAGCACCCGGTATGCATCCGTTTCCTGCCCTACATGAGTGAGGGCAAACTTTTTAAATTGAAATACCTGCTTACTATCCAAGCTTTGATAAAAAGTTAAAAATTTGGGAAGGGCCATGAGATATCATTTATAGGATAAAATTAAACGTTTTTAATTGATTTACAAGGCTTTTTGAACTTATAAATAGTTGATCATGCTAGGAAATATGAAATATTTCTGTTACAGGTTGTGAAAAATAATTGTGAAATTTGTGAAAAATTAGAAAAGTACTATATTAACGAGGCCGACCGAGCGAGGGTGAAAAAGCTGTTAAAATATAATGAATATAAAGTAATATCTCTGTTTTTTATGTCTACATTACTATCCAGCAATTGCGTTCAATAATTGCAAATTTGAGTTGAATTTTGGTGCTTTCAACGTGCTGGTATTTGGAATTTCCATTAAGAAATAGCATAAAAACCAAAGTTATTTTTAAAGATGGCTGAAACATAAATACCATCCCAACCACGGCTCCTGTTCAAGCTCCACAAACAGAGGACCCCATTGCTACTTTACAAAAACTCAAAACTTTATTGGATAATGGATTGATCACTCAGGCTGAATTTGATACAAAGAAGCAGGAGGTGGTGGCAAGGATGTAATTTAATCTTTTACAAATGTTTTGGGATTAGGTCAAAAAGTTATTCATTTTTTGACCTATCCCGTTATCATGGACTTTAATATTAAATCTTGATGTAACGGGCTTCAGATTTTATTGCTTGCACAATTTTGAGAAAGGTTCTAAAAATTTGGATTGGGTCATTAATTGATAAAAATACCATAAAAGATCTTTGCCGACTGGGGTAAAGAACTGTCGAACCTAAACCACAAACTAAATGTTGCCAACGCATTACCTTGCCTATAACTAAATTCCACACCCCCCATCAACCCAATTTCAAAAAAAATCCCTAAAAAATTTGCGAAACCGAAAAGTTGCATATATATTTGCAACCGATTAGTTTCATATAATGAATAAGAACCAATGAGGCGAGATGTGTTTCAAGCCATAGCTGACCCCACAAGAAGGGCTATCATAGCTTTAATTGCACTGCAGGGAATGACGCCCAATGCCATTGCTGAAAATTTTAATACAAGCAGGCAGGCAGTATCTAAACATTTGCGGATACTCACAGAATGTGAGCTGGTGAAACAGGAGTTTCGGGGTAGAGAAATATATTACTCTCTCGATATTGTCAAAATGAAAGAGATTGATATTTGGTTAGAGCAATATAGAAAGATTTGGGAAACTCGATTTAATCAATTAGACACGGTATTAACAACCATTAAAAAACAGAAAAAATGAGCCAGGACTTAGCATTTGACTTTGTAGTAGATAAAGCAGCAAAAACGGTAGTGATAACCAGAGAATTTGCCGCCGAACTTCCGCTGGTATGGGATGCCTTTACCAAACCGGAGATCCTTGAAAAATGGATAGCACCCAAGCCATGGACTTGCAAAATAAAATACCTGGACTTCAAAGTAGGTGGTAAACATTTTTATGCTATGGTAAGTCCCACGGGAGAGGAACGCTGGTCTATTCAGGAATATACCTCCATTACCCCCCAATCAAATTTCAAATTGTACAACGCTTTTGCTGATAAAGATGAAAACCCCCAGCTACCCGGTTCTGAATGGGACTATCAATTCAGCGAACACAATGGCATAACAAAAGTGACCATCTCCATCTACAATGAATCTTTTGAACGAATGGAGAACTTGCTCGATGGCTTCAAACTTGGTTTTACTGCTACGCTTCAAAACCTGGAAAATGTTTTGTCAGCCTTGGTACAAGATAAAAATTAGCAAAATCTACATACCAATTGCAAGCGATTAAAAACCATTAACGAAGTGATTTAAAAGAGAAAGGATACAGAATTGATTTCTGTGAAAGATACCATCGTATAATGATTGTATTATCTGACTTATTTTTTTTTCAATGGATTACTTTCATTCCATTAGGCTGTTATTCTGCTATTTACAAGCCTATGCGCCTATCCGAGGTAATGGAAAAAAATATTTTGAACTTTTTACAAAACCTTGCTATTGCCCAAAATAATAGATGTCCCGGTTAGAAAAATAGAAAAGGAAGGTTCCCCATTCTTTATATTGAGGAACCTTCACTTCATTACTTACCTAACAACTTATTAAACCTTTTGGCAAAAGCTTCCTGGTCTTTGAGCAAGGCAGCTACGGCGTTTAAGCCTTGGTCGAGTCCTTCAGAGATGATGGCTTCCAGTTTTTTGTCGTCCGATTTATCGCTGAAATATTCAGCAGCTTCGTTGGGGAACTCTGGCAGCTGGTTGACAATGCTCTGGATGGTGGCACCCAAAACCAAATTGATCACCGTATCTTCTTTGAGCAGTGGAGGAAAGATGTTTTCCTTCTCTGAGTTCAATCCTGCCAGTGCATTGACAAGGGTCTGGTTTTTTTCTCCGGCAGCACCTGCCAGCAATACTTTGGCGGTTTCGTAGATCTCTGCGTGCGAAAATGTTTCTTCCAACATTACACGCACCCTGCTACCTGCATCCAACAATGACTTCCAATCCCAGTATTCAAATTTGTGCAATTCCCAAATGAGCGGGAAGCTGTAGCGGATGTAATAGATCCATCTGAAACGGAAACAAAATTGCAATGCTTTTGGACTGAGCCAGATGGCGATGTTTCTGAAATAACGGATGATGTCATAATACGCGGCATTGGGCACTCCTCCTACATAATATCCGGTATCTCCTCTGCTGCTACCAGTGCCATTGAGGTTGATGTTCAAAAAATGGTGCCAGGTGGCGTCAACTGATACCCTGCCCACACCGGCCAAATGTCCATCGTAAGCGCAGATAGCACCAAAACAACGGGGGTTCACGGCGGGTTTTCCGGCATCGGTCAGCTGACCTGCCCCTGAATAAGATATGGCAACTATCTGGGGCTGAACGCGGGCACCACCTCCCAAGGCCACTGGATATTCATCCCGTGCATCACCGGGTATTACCTTTTCGATAAGGTTGGTAGGTACTACACACTCACCTTCATGGGCGTGATCGGGCAAGACCCTGATGATGCCACCGCTCTTGCTCAACAAGGGGTGGGCAACCGATGAAGCGCCCACTGTAAACATGCGGGGGATGATGTTTTGAGGGGTCTCATCGCTCTGGTCATCAAATTGATAATTGGCTGTGTCTCCCACCACCGTGGTATCCAGTCGATTGGCAGAACCTCCATCAGGAGCTACCAGTCTGCCGGCAGGAGCCACCGGCCAATACCACTTGCGCATACTTCTTACACGGGGAATTTCTGAACACATAAACTGTCCCAGGTTTTCATGGTCGCCCGTGGCAAAAACGCCACCACCGGCATTCATAAAATCGGTCAGGGCCTTGAGTTCCAATGCGGGCAGGTTGCCATTGCGTTCCACACCAAACAACCATACCTGGTCAAAATTGGAATTGTTGAATTTCAACGCTGCCGGTGGATTCTGGCTGTTGTCAAAACGGAAGCCGGGACTATCACACGTAACCCCGTTGTTTCTATGCGCCGTTTTCACGATAAAATCAACATAGGGTCGACCACTGGAATTCAGCGCCTTGGTGATGAGTTCTGAAAGTCCAAAATCGTTGGTACTAAAATCAATACCACCATCGGCTACCACAAGGATTCTTACCTTGCATCGCCTCCACGGCCAAATCAGGCGTTTGCTAAAATCAACAGGGGCTACTGCAATTCGCTCCTGCTTTAATCTCAGATTAATCATAAAATTGGATTTAGAAATTGTGTCCTACTCTTTTCTGGCTTTTCGGAATCGCCACCCCTAACCTTGGGGGCAAGGACCGCCTATTACAGGTAAAAGTCGATAACACAAAATTGAAATCCTGAGGTGAGAAATGACAAAGGATAAATCCTATTACTTGGGGGGATAAACCCTGTATTTTATAGGGGCTATAGCACCACAATTTTTAATAATCAAGATGGGTTCTTGCCCATAATCTCATTTTTTTATATCTTGAAGCCTCTATCAAGCACAAAGTATAAATGAGAAAATAGCCCTCACTGGAGCCAAAATAAACACCTTTGTACCTATTAAAAGCATCTAAACTCTTCAATAAACTTATATTATACTCCTGATAATATCACCACAATAAATGAGAAAAATTCAAGACTATTAGCGGGATTTCTGCGCGTTCAACTGTCATATCAATATCCCAAAACCTTATAATATGAAATTTTTATTCTTCCTTCTCCTTACCTTTCCCTCCCTAGCCCAAAACGAAGCCTGGTACGTTAAAAAACTGGCAAAGGAACTGGCCGGCCAAACGGAGGTATCTGTAAAAAATGGCAGGGTTGACATTGTCACCGACGAATACGCCATCGAAGTAGAATGGGCCAACAATTGGAAACACAGCATTGGCCAGGCCCTTTGGTATGCCATCCAAACCAATAAAAAGGCGGGCATCATCCTCATCATGAAAGATGAAGGTGATTACAAATATGGCATTATGCTTCAATCTACCCTAGATTACGCCCAGATCGGTGATAAAGTCAAAGTATGGTTTTATCCTCAGGATTTTGGGGGTTCTTTTGAAAGTCAAAAACAGGAGGAAAAAAATTATCGCAATGATCTGGATGAAAGGAGTTGTGATTACTGGATTACCAGGTCAAGCAAGGTAAGACACAACAAGTCATGCCAGCACTTTGGAACTTCAAAAGGAGAATGCGGATCAGCCAGTGATGGTAAGGCGTGCAAGAAGTGTGGGGGTTAGTTTTCAAGTGTTCGAAATGTTCAAAATGATTGAAGTGCCAGTCCATTAAAATCAAAGTCTTTGTCGTGCATTCATTTGGTCTCCCTACAACAGTGAACTGGTGTTGACATAGGGACTAGGGGCACCCAACACTAAGGATGGGAGAAGTGGGGAATATATGTTCAAATATTCATATGGCCCCTACATCAGTAACCTGATATTGATATAGGGGCTAACTAGGGTCTCCCATCACTACGGATGGGACAAGTAGGAGATATATGTTCAAATATTCATATGGTGTTCCTACATCAGTAACCTGTTGTAGGAACTATGTTCATATCATTGAGGCTTCCTATTTAGATATGAGAATCTACCATCTGACTGAGTTATGGAGAATTCCTTATTCATGAATGTTTAAATCTTATGCAAATACTTGTGCTGGTAAATACGCAGTTTTTGTTATGCATGATATTGGCAATATCTATTGTCATCTAACTTGATCAAAAGAGATAACCCAATATCTGAATTTTGGAAATACTCTTCAACAGCGAAATCATAAATCATGTGAACATTTGAACATTTAGCGAAGCGCCAGCGTAGCGCAACGCAGGGCCCTGCGTTGCAACAGTTATTACCTAGCCACCTGGGCGTCCCTGGCTTGCAACGGTTTTTTCCGCGAAAGCGGGACGCAATTACCTTCTAACAACCTTAAACGCCAGATCCCTGCCATGGCCCTGGAAGATGGCAAGATTGATCCAGGAAAGGGCGAGTTTTTCAAGTAGCTCTACCTTATCGGCCTTGCCAAAATCGATGCAGCTGCCAAAGCCACAATCGAGGGCCAGTTGGTGGGCTACTTCTTTTGCCTGCGTATCATCTCCGGCCATAAACATGTCGATGGGCTCGCCGTGGTAGATGGGGTTTAGCATGTTTTCGAAGCCGGTGGTGTTGAAACATTTGACAACGAGCGCCTTTGTTTTATCGACAAGACAATGGTATACCGTTTTGTAGGGATCAGGGCCCTTGGCGATGGAGTTGGTGGCATCGATGATGACTTTACCACTGACATCTCTCATTTGATCGATGATTTCAAAAATGGCGGTGGGTGGGGTGGCGATCAATACCACATCCGCTGGACCGATTGCTTCTGAGATAGTATGCACGGATGTATTTTCATTTTGAAGCAGGTCTTTTCCTTTAAAGTTTTGGACATCGTTGGTGCCCAACAATATCTGGTGGCCTTTTTTTGACCAGTTGGTGGCAAGGGCCCCGCCTACATTTCCTGTTCCTATGATGGCTATTTTCATTTTATTTATTTTTATCATTAAAATTCATACCGTACAAAGATACCGGGATTGGTTGTTTTTTGAAAATCATTTCTTCCGATGAAGACCTGGTCAAGTCCCACTCCCCATTGAAAGTGGTGGTGTTTGAGACCCAGTCGGGTACGAAGGGTAAAAGAGTGGGGAGCCGCTGTCTGGGTGGCAAAGGCATTGACGCTCTCCAATTGCAAAAAGGCTTTTGTCTTTGCTGAAATGGGAGGTGTATAACGCATCAGTAAAAAATAATCCAAAACCGTATTTTGTTGTAAGGAGGCTACCGCCCAAGTAAAAAGGGTAAATTGTGGGTGGATCGATACATACTGCACGCCGGCTTTGGAGGTGAGGCCCCCATTGAGAACACTCAACACGGCCACGGGAGCGAGTCCTTTGAGGCTGGTAGGGTTGTAACTGATGGCTTCTGTAAATCCAAAGAGCACTGCTTGTTGACTTAAGGAGGTCTTTACATCAACAGATGCGCGATTGCGGTGAAAGAACAACCATCGGGAGTTTTTTTCATTTGTATTGTTAAAATACTTAAAAAACATCACATCGATGGTTGCCCTTTTTTCTCCTACAAAGATTTCGGTAGGGATCTGAGCCTTGGCTAGCTGACCCATTGTGATAAATAATATTACTACCCAAATCTTTTTCATGATTACTTCGACTTTTTCTCCAACATTTCTACAACCAATCTGGCAGCAGCAGCACCAGAATTTTGTTGTTGGCCGGTGATGAGGTTGCCGTCCTGTATGGCGTAAGAGCTAAACGGTGCACTTACCTTAAACTGGGTATTGGCCAACTTCCGGGCTTCTGTTTCGATGCGATAAGGCTGAATCTTCATGCCCACAGCTTTATCTGCAAACTCCTCCTCCGCATCGGCAAAACCGGTCCAGGTCTTGCCCTTTACCAGCAATTCTCCGTTCGACTTTTTAGCTTCCAGCAAAAGTGTGGTAGAGTGACAAACAGCAGCACTGGGTTTCTGGCTTTCATAAAACTGGACAAATACTTTTTCCAGATCCTTATTACCCCTAAAGGTATACATCGGTCCCTGACCCCCTACCAGGAAGATGGCATCATAATCAGCAGGATTGACCTCTGTCAGCTTTTTGGTATTGGCCAACATTTGATTGAACTCCGGCTTCTGCATATAGCCGAGGGTGATCACATCGTGCGCAGAGTAGCCACTGGCATCGGTGGGATTGGAGTAGCCATCCATTTCGAGCTTACCTCCTCCAGTTGATACCAGCTCAACTTCATAACCTGCCTCCTGGAATACATGCAGAGGGTGGGTCAATTCTGCCGCCCAGAATCCTATCGGCCAGCCGGTTTGTTTACTCACCGTTGGTGAACTAGCCACCATCAAAATTTTTCCCCTTGCAGGTGCTCCGTGAAAATGTACGTATTGGTTTTCTTCTTTTACCATTGGTTTTATGTTTGATTTTGTCTGTCCCGACTTCTGTGCCTGTAAACTTCCAATCAGGAACATGGATAACATTAAAATAAATATTTGTTTCATCGTTATTTTTTCTGCAAAAATGCACGCTATACCTCCCAAAGTAAATAGTATTACCCAAATGTGCGATACATACTTTTTAGTAAGTATCAATAAAATAAGGTAACATCAGCTGTATTATGGCTACCTTTGTATCACTATACATTTCGTATTACACCAAAAAACATCTGCCATGCCGGATTTTATCTACAAAGGCAAAGTATATTACAACCCCGTACAACTTGTAATGGAACAAATTGGCGGCACCTGGAAAGCCCCCATCCTCTGGCGTTTGCGCGAACAAGTGATGCGTTATGGAGAATTGCGTAAAGACATTCCCCACATTTCCGACAAGATGCTTACCACCCAACTCAGAGAACTTGAAGCAGATGGTTACATCGACCGAAAAGTATACGCCGTGGTGCCCCCCAAAACCGAATATTCACTCACCAAACAAGGCAAGGAGATGATTGATCTGATTACCATTATCAGGGATTATGGCCTAAAAATGATAGACCGGGAAAAGAAAAAGGGGAGAATGTAGGGCTTTGAGATAGGGGCTAGGGGCTAGGGACTAGGGGCTAACTAGGGACTGGGGAGTAGGGGCTCCCATCACTACGGATGGGACAAGTAGGGGGTTTATATTCATTTATATTCAAATGTTCAAATGGTCCCTGCACCAGTAACCTGACGTAGGGACAAGTTTCCTTCTTCAGCTCACTGAAGTAGGGATTATGTTCACATCATTAAGGCTTTCTCATTAATTACGAGAATCTTCCAAATATCTGATTTGTGGAGATACTCTTCCTCATGAAAATCTTAATTCATATGAACATGTGAACATGTGAACATTTGGACATATGAACATGTGAACATATGAACATATGAACCACCTTTCCCCCCATTTTAGCCATTTCACCATGAAAAAGCAATGCGCTTTAATGCCCATATTCTACATTTCAAACGATTTCTTGTTCCATTCACCCAATCTGGTTATAAGAAGCCGACCTATCTATACAACTTTGTGACATCAATAAAATAGATATGATCACAAGTTTTGAACTGACGCAGAATGCTGAAGGATTTTCACAAAGTAAAACAACAGATGTATCCGTTTACCATGCTCTTTGTGAGGTGATGGCAATGGATCTACACCCCACAAAAAGAATGAGTGCGTCTGAATCATTGTTTAGGGTTTGTAGTGAAGGTATTTCTACGGATTCGGAAAAGTTGCTGACTACCCTCTTTTTGAAGGCACTCAATCGTAGATTGCAATCTGATGTGATCAGTGAAAATATTTATCAATCTATGTCGGGCGTTTCGCAGATCGAATTGTTTGATATTTTGATCGATCAGTTTCCTTTTGTCAAGTACAGCCAGCAGTTGGTGAATGATGCCATCATTGCTGATATGCAAAATCAGCAGGTGGTTACGCTAGTTGACATTGGCATCGGCCTTGGCACCCAAATGATGCATGTGATTGAAAAAGCAAAATCGCTGTCAAGTCTTAAAAAACTCATCATCGTTGGCTTAGAGCCTTTTGCAGATGCACTATCTATGGCTGAAAAAAACATCCTATCTCTTTGCGACAGGGTTCCATTTGAGCTTCAATTTATTCCGGTGCTGGACTATGCCGAAAGGTATGATTTTACAACGCTTACCTGTATCGAAGGACCTGTAATAATCAACGCATCCCTCGCTCTTCACCACATCAAGACCATGGAAGAACGAAAGGCTACATTGAAAAATATGAGTTCATTGCATCCCACTTCATTGTATTTGATCGAGCCCAATGTTAATCATTTTGAACCCGATTTTTATACTCGATTTAAAAACAGCTGGAATCACTTTTATTGTCTGTTTCAGGTCATTGACCTATTGGACATCACCCAGGATCAAAAAAACGGACTCAAATTGTTTTTTGGCAGAGAAATAGAAGACATTATAGGGAAAGCCGAGGAAGACAGATTTGAAAAACACATGTTGGCTGTAGAATGGATAGCATTGTTGAAGTCATGTCAATTTGAATTATCCAATGCTCTGCTTGAACACTCATTTACCGCCCACCCGGGAGTAGAAATAACAGCTTACGATGAAAAATACATTGGATTCACATATGGAGAAGAAACGGCTTTGTCCTTGATCCACGCAACAAAGATCTATTAATTCAAACTACTCATTTACAACATGAATCATTTTTTCAGCAAAGCATTGATTGCAGCTCCTGCAAGGATCAAAACCACATCAACTTTGGCTCATTGCAGATTGGATAAGAATGAGCAGTCTGAAGACGTTCACGACCATTGGAAAGAAATTGCCACTCAGGCATTAAGAGCATCCAACTGGAACAGATACCCCAATGCCGACCTTTCTGACATTGAAACCCAGGTGGCACAATACTGCGGATTGGCTTCTGACCAAATAACACTCGGTCCCGGTTCTGCTTCCATAATCACCACCTTACTCAATTTTTTTGCCATCAATGGTAAAAAAATTGTCATCACCCACCCGAGTTATTCACTTTTTGAATACCATTGCAATACCTATAACATTCCCTTTACTCCCTGGTTGTTGAATGAAAGTCTGAATTTTGATCTTCAAAATCTGCCCGACTTAGATGCTCAATCTGTTTTGATCATAACCTCTCCCAATAATCCAACTGGCAATTCCATTGACAGAAAAAACCTGGTAAAGATTCTTGAACAAAACCCGGAAACGATGGTAATCATAGATGGTGTCTATACGGAATTTGCCCAAGACGACTTCACCACTCTTGTGAATGCATATTCCAACCTGATGGTAATCCGGTCTTTTTCAAAAGCATTCCCCATTGCGGGTCTTAGATTGGGCTATTTATGCGCTGATAAAAAGTTAACTTTACTTCTGAAAAAATTGATGCTACCCTTTTCGATCAATACATTCACGCTGTGTTTTGCAAGAGAAATACTATTTAGAGAATCATTTATGTCTTCCTCACAAAAAAGATTAAAACAAATCATTGCCGAAAGAGAGAGGATGAAATTAAAAATAATGTCGCTGCTTTTGCATGACCAGGTAACGGTCTATCCCTCAGAAGGAAACTTCCTTTTAATGGGAGTAAAGCATGATTCAGACCATACTGTCTTGCTCCAACTATTGCACCAAAAGGGTATCCAAGTCTTAAACACATCGACTTTCGCCCTGTTAAAAAACACCATTCGGGTTTCCATTGGCAACAGGGGTGAAAACGATCATTTTTTAGCGTGCATCGCATCATTTGCAAATCAAATCACGAAAATGGTGGAAGGTGACATTGTGTTGTTTCCCCTCCAGCCAGCCAGTTTGCATCCAAAAATCAGTAGTATTCGCTATAATTAATACGAATCCTTATTGTGTTGCCCGGAATGAATAAAACCTGGGTTTAACTAAGTACTTTAGGTCATTATTACTGGTAGTCCTATTTAAGGAAGCTACTTGACAGCTTCCATTTTTTTCATATGGTAGCGCCTTTCAAATAGTATTTTACACATTTTACCTTTTTCCATAATTACCATTCATTTGGGATACTATTCCTATCAATCGAATTATTGTCATTCCATCCAACCTTTTTTGAAAACTTCCTTCGATGATTTCAATTTTGCAGTGATGTAAGATCAGAAATAAGTGAGCTTACGATTAACACAAAATTTATTTGAAATGAAGTTAACAATGTCACACTGGTTTGGAATTTTCCAATCGGCCTTTTTTTGCTCAATATTGGTTTCAGCGCATACTGTAGCTGCTCAGAATATAGGCATCAACACCACAGTACCCAGCCAACGTCTTGAGGTCAATGGTAAAATAAAAGTAGGAAATGACAATAATGCTCCAGCTCCCGGCACATTGAGGTGGAATACCTCACTGAATGATCTCGAAGTTTATGATGGCATTGTGTGGAGATCTCTTACCCTATCGTCTCAAAGTTTGTGGGGCAATAATCAAATCACCGAATCCCAGAAAATTTTATCTTCAGATTTAAGCTCCGGTGATCTTCTAGGGTTCTCTGTTGCAATCCATGATGATTACATTATTGTTGGGGCTCCAAGTGATGATACTGGCTCTAACTCAGGGCAGGGATCGGCTTACATTTTTTTTTACAATGGCTCACATTGGGTTCAACAGGCAAAGCTTACAGCAGCTGATGGAAATGCGGATGACTCATTTGGAAATAGTGTAAGTATCCATGGTAATTACTGTATTGTTGGAGCAAATCAAGACGATAATGGTAATAACAATAATCAGGGATCAGCATATATTTTCATCAGAAATGGTACAACCTGGACACAACAGGCGAAGTTAACCGCGTCTGATGGAGCGAGTAATGACTTATTTGGATATTCAGTTTCAATAAACGGTGATTACTGCGTGATAAGTTCGCCTTCTGATGACATAGGTGCAACAGTTGATCAGGGAAGCGCTTATATTTTTCAACGCACCGGAGGCACATTTTGGACTCAGACTGCAAAATTGACTGCCTCGGATGGAGCAGCTTCTGATTTATTTGGAATCTCGGTAGCCATGGATGGATTCAATGTAGTAGTGGGAAGTTACTTAGACGACATTGGTGGTAACATAGATCAGGGTTCGGCCTATCTATTTTCCAGAACAGGTACTACATGGTCACAGGATAATAAATTCCTCCCTTTTGATTCAGGTTCCGGGATAGAATTTGGCTATCATGTTGCCATCCAGGGCAATACCATTGCTATTGGGTCCCCAAAGAAATCAACAAATATCAACGTCCAGGGAGCAGTATATATCTGGAGAAACAATAGCTTATTTTGGAGTTTTCATTCCAAAATTTATCCTGTTTCGGGGGATCTAAATGGCTATTTTGGATATTCAGTAAGCATTTCAGGAGAATATGTAGCCATTGGCAGCCCGGGTGCAAATAACAATGTAGGAACGGCTTATCTTTATTTATTGACCAACAATGAATATAAACTACAATCAAAGTTAATACATTCCTCCGGAAATGCTTTCGATTATTATGGGTTTTCAATACACATGACAGCTAATCACATTGTCATCGCGGCACCGTATTCAGGAGGATCGACCCAGGGCGCAGCATTCATTTATAGTAAAAACTATTAATACCTCTCTTTAGCCCAATTATAATAAGCTGTAACAGTTGAGACCAGGCAAAAAAGCCGATCATTAACCGCAAGCGCAAAAGGCCACTATTTCCATTTATTCCTGTTTTGCATCCATTTAATTGAAATACCAGCACTTGAACCATTTCTGATTGCTAAGTAATATAATGGTTTACATCTTTGTACCAGTAAAAAAATAATACTAAAATGAAACACTCTTCTATTGACAAATTAATTGGATCCAGGATGTCTAATTTGCTTCAGTTCCATTTGTTAGTATTTATATGTTCGTTGACCCTGCAAGGATTCGGTCAAAATGTTGGAATTGGCACCACTAGTCCTTCTGCCAAATTGCATATACTTGAAAACAGTATTACGGGTAATCAAACTTTGAAACTGGAAGAAAATGATATTGATTATGCCAGATTGGGCTACTACAACAATGGGTCTGCAAAATTTTGGGAAACAGCAGCGTTCTCTGATGATATTGATGGCAATTCCACATTCAATATATTCAATAGCAATACTGGCAATTTGCTAACCATTAAAGGTAATGGCAATATTGGTATTGGTGAATATTTCCCAACCTTTCCGCTCAATTTTCCCAATAAAATAGGGGGTAAGATATCATTTTGGAACTCTGGATCCAATACCAATTATGGCATTGGCTTACAAAATTATAAACTGCAAATCCATACTTCCACTGCATCTGACACCCTTGCTTTTGGTTATGGTAGTTCAACAAATTTAACTGAACTCATGAGAATCCAAGGTAATGGCAATGTGGGCATTGGCACTCAAAACCCGGGTTATAAATTAGATGTAGCAGGTAGGCTAAGGCTAAGGCATAGCACAGGAACGGCTGGAATTTATTTTGATGGAGTCACCTTACCCACCCGATCATTTATAGGTACTTTTAATGATGAACATCTGGGGATTTTTGGAAGTGGAGTTGGCTGGAATATATTTATGAACGTGGACAATGGAAATGTTGGGATAGGAGAGGAAGAGCCCGCATATAAAATGGATTTGAAAGGAAGGATGAGGATACAGCACACACCCAACATCTCTGCCGGAATTGTTCTGGATGGACCTACTCAACCAATTAAGTCATTTATAGGCACCATGAACGACGATTACGTAGGCATGTATGGTTATGGCGGACTGGGCTGGAATTTTGTAATGAATACCGGCAATGGTAATGTGGGCATAGGTACAACTGCGCCAGCTAATAAATTGGATGTTGAGGGAGGCATTGCCATAGGGTCAAATTACTCAGGATCTTCCACTGCTCCATCAAATGGGGCAATAATTGAAGGCAACTTAGGCCTGGGTACTTCAACTCCCCAATACCCATTAAATTTTGCTAATGCCACAGGGCAAAAAATCTCATTCTGGAATACCTCGGCTACCAGTAACTATGGCATAGGTCTCCAGGATTTTAAACTGCAGATCCATGGATCTACTATACTTGACAATATTGTATTTGGGCATGGCAGTTCAGCCAATCTTACTGAAACCATGAGAATTCAGGGCGATGGAAAAGTAGGCATCGGAACTCAAACACCTGCCAGTAAATTGGATGTAAACGGAGGCATGACCATTGGTGCATCTTATTCCGGCATTACCGCGGCACCGGCCAATGGAGCTATCATTGAGGGCAACGCTGGAATTGGAACCAACACCCCGGTCAATAAGCTGGATGTCGAAGGAGGTATTGCCATAGGTGCGGGCTATTCTGGATCATCCATTGCTCCATTAAACGGAGCCTTAATTGAGGGAAATGTAGGTATAGGCAATACTTCGCCTGTTTATAAATTAGATGTGACAGGCAGATTGAGATTAAGACACTCAGCAGGTACTGCCGGTGTTTATTTTGATGGGGTGACTTTACCAACCAGATCGTTTATAGGTACGTTTGATGACAATCACCTGGGTTTATTTGGAACAGGTGCAGGTTGGTCATTTGCTATGAATGTCAATAATGGAAATGTTGGTCTTGGAACCACCGCTCCAAGCACCAAGCTTGAGGTCAACGGATATACCAAATTAGGAAGCGACGCGCCAGGAATTAAAATGAAAAAACTTACAGGAACTATGCCGGCAACTGCTGTCCAACTTTGGATTCCACACGGATTAGATATCAATAAAATTCTATCCGTAAGTGTTATGGTCGAGGTCGAAACAGCCAGTGGCACCAAAACATTTGTGCCGCATGCTTATTATTTTGTTCCAGATATCGAATTTGTGTATTCTGTAAGCGGTGGTAGTATAGGTATTACCCCCAAACCAGGAAATTCTGATAAACTCCTGTCAAATGAATACAAAATTTTAATCACTTATGAAGAATAATTGGGTTATACCCAATTTGGTATCCGTAAAATAAAGTTTCCATTTTAACTTTTACTCTAAAATTAAATTCTAACATTATGATTATTAAAAACCCTTGTCCAGTATACTTTAGATCGATCGTTTTACTTTCTTTTATACTTCAAATAACCATAGACCATTTAGACGCACAAAACGTGGGTATTGGTACTACCAATCCCTTTACAAGATTAGACGTCAATTCAATAGAATCGTATACAACCCGATTCAATGGTCCGAACCAAATGTACATTGGAATATCGGAGAATCAAAACCAAAGGGGATATCTGGGAAGTTTTTCCGGAGCTGCAGAAGATCTGGATTTGGGCACCTCCACCAATAACCTCAATGGCAAGTTACATTTGACCATTAAAGCTCAGCCCAAATTGACAATTGATCTTGATGGAAAGGTGGGAGTAGGAAATCAAATTCCAACTGAAAAACTTGATGTGACCGGCAACTTAAAATTAAGTGGAGAAATAAAGCCCAATGGAATTGGTGGAACGAATGGACAAGTACTTACATCAAATGGCAATGGTTCAATGCAATGGTCGTCCATGATTTTAAATACATCGGGATCGGGAAACGGTGGCTGGGGAGATTGCAGTATTGATAATATTGACTCTTATCAGCCGGCTGTCAACCCGGGATCTGCCAATGGTGATAACTTTGGAAACGCAGTCGCGATTTCGGGAAATTACGCTATAGTTGGATCCTTTTTCGACATGGAAAATGGAATGGCAAATGCTGGATCTGTTAGTTTTTATAAATATGATTCGTTATCCAATAATTGGCTGCACATTTCTAAATTTTTGGATGCTACTCCCGCAGTTTCCGAAAATTTTGGCATCACAGTTGCCATGTCAGGTGACTATGCCATAGTGGGTAATACAAAAGATACAGAATTGGGTATAACGAGATGCGGTTCAGTAACTGTTTATAAAAGAAACATTGTCACAAATATTTGGGAAAATCAGGGAAAACTCTTTAATGTCAATCCTGTACAAGATGACAATTTTGGAATTTCGGTTGCGATTCATGGCAATTATATTATTGTTGGAGCCAATTATGATGATGAAGCAGGTTTTGTGAACAATGGCTCGGCCGTCATCTACAAAAGGAATACATCTACAAATATTTGGGAAAGCCAGGGAAAAATAATAAATCCCGCTCCTGGAAATTCAGATCTATTTGGTTATTCGGTTGCCATCTATGAAGATTTTGCGGTCGTCGGCTCGCCCAATGATACTGAAAATGGAATAGTTAGTGGTTCAGCAACCATTTTTAAAAGAAACCTCAATACCGGAATTTGGGAAAGCCAGGGAAAAATGCTTGGTCAAACTCCAACTCAAAATGAGCAATTTGGCACATCGGTTTCCATCAATGATAACTATGCGGCAATTGGCACCTTATATGAATGGACAAACAATGAATACTATGGTTCAGTGACCATTTATACCAATAATCAAAATACCAATACATGGGAACAATCAAAAATAAAAAATGGGCCTACTCTTGCCACAGGAGATCGTTTTGGGTCCGCGGTTTCGATCTCTAACAATTATCTAATTGTGGGGTCTGATTTTCATACAGAAAATGGAATGGCAAATGCTGGCAGGGTCTCCATCTACAAAAGATATGAAAACAACTGGCTTGAACATGAAAAATTTGTGAGCCCCCTTGTCGAAGCACAGGGAAGATTTGGTTTTTCATTAAATCAGGATCCAAATAACCAAAGATTCATTATTGGCATGCCAGGGTTTGACAACTCATCAGGTATGGTCAACTTTGGTAGAATTAAACCATAAATTATGGAATCCTGGTTTAAAGTCTATACCGTTTAATTCAAAAAGGGTGCAGTTCAATGGCATTTTTAACAAAAAGGGTCAGTCTCAATTTAAAATAAACAAATTCTTGCTATTTTGAGTAATATTTTTCATAATTATCTCACTTGAAAGTCCTGTTCTATAAATTCACTTTGTCCTTATTTTTGATATTGAACCTCCAGCATACTGGAAAAGGGCAATCGATGTCATACAATTTTCATAAACTGGGGTTCGAACAAGGACTAAATGACGGCATAGTTAGAAATATCAGTCAGGATAAATTTGGCTATATCTGGGTGGCTACCAGCGGTGGATTGAATAGATACAATGGCAAAAGATTTAAAAAGTTTCTATATACATCAGGAGATACCTTGGGTCCCTACAGCAGTCAACCAAGAAGTATTTACAGTGACCCGGCAGGAAGACTTTGGATAGGCTTTGAAACAGGTTTAATGCAATATGATTTTATCAATAAAAATTTTAAACGCATCAAACATTTTAAAGGCCAGTTTATAAATGTGATGTGTAGCTTAACAAAAGACATATTATTTATTGGAACGAATAAAGGACTTTTCAAATATGATGTGAAAAATGACACCATCTTTCATTATGGTAGCTCAGCCATAAGCAAACACCAAGCGCTATTCAAAAATAAAATTTTTGATCTTAAACTCAAACAAGGAATTTTATACATTGGCACCACCAATGGTATTGTTTACCTCGAACCAAAATCCGACGTTGCCAAAGCGGAAAAACAAAACCTACTTCAAAATCTTCCCATTACTTCTCTTGATTTGGATCAATCTGGCAACATTTGGATTTGTTCATTTGGGCATCTCAAACTTGCAAAACTAAGTGCCAACAAAGAAAAATTGGAAATTTATGATCATGTGCTGGAAATCAGCAATGATAGTCAACCCTATCATGTACCAGCTTGTTTAGTAGATGCTAAAAACAGGCTTTGGGTTACTACAACCCAGGTGGGATTGATGCAATACGATTCCATAAGGAATACCTTTATAAAGATTAAACGACAGGAAAACATTCCTTCCAGTCCAGTCGGAGATAGCTACCGCTGTATTTTTGAGGACAATAGTGGCCTTATCTGGCTGGGATATGATGTGGAAGGAGTAAACTATTTTAATCCCGATAAAAGTCAGTTTTTTACAATCCTACCCTTTCCAGCCAATATACAAAATAAATTAAGCAGGGTTGGTAGGGCTGTTACAGTAGATAATTCAGGTTTTCTTTGGATGGGTAATCATGATGGCTTAACAAAACTTGACCTCAATACCAATCAATACACCGTATATAGAAATGAGCCGGGACAAAAAGAAATCTTATATTCCAATCATATCAGATCATTGCTTTGTGATCATGAAAACAATATCTGGATTGGCACAAACAATGGTATCAATAAATTTAACGATAAAACCCAAAAGATTGAGTTTATTAAAGACCTACCTCTAAGCTTCTACAATTCAATAAATAAAGATAGAAGTGGCAATATCTGGTTTTGCACCAACGATAGTGCTGCAGTATATTATTATACATGGAAAGACAAAAAATTCCATGCCATTACTGAAAACAACAATTTTAAAGCATACAACAGATTTACCCCAGCATCCTACTTTTTGGAAGATAGCCAAGGAAGATGGTGGATATCCTATTCAAGGAAAGGGGCAGTTATGTTTGACAAAAAAACCAATGCATTGACTAGATTTTACGCCAATGACACAATTAAGAACGGATTAATTGGCAATCAGGTAGTCGATATCAAGGAAGATAAAAATGGAGAAGTCTGGTTGTCTACCTTCAACGGTATCTCATCTATAAGTGCAAATCAAAAAGAAATAAAATCTTATAGCCAACAAAACGGTTTAACATCCAACATGGCCGGCCCAATGGTTATAGACGATGAAAACAGGGTCTGGATAGGGGTCAACGGAGGACTCAGCATGGTTAATGCCAAAAGAGATTTGATAACTACTTTCACTGAATCTGACGGCCTTTCTTCTACAGGTTTTCCGGAACACGCTGGCATTAAAACGGAAGAGGGACACATTATTTTTCCAACCTACATTGGGTACCTCTTTTTTGATCCTGCTGCCTATAAGAATGAAGTATACTTGTACAAATACTACATCTCACAATGTAAAGTGCTGGATAATAAAATTGTCGAATTTAATGAAGAAGAAAAAACGCCTTTCCTTGAATTGAACCATGAACAATCTTCATTTACTTTTGAATTTGTTGCGCTTAATTATAAAAATCCAAATAAGGCCTATTTCGCATACAAACTAGATGGATTTGAAACCAATTGGCATTATACCAATGAACCGCATGCCACCTACACCAACGTACCAGGGGGAAGCTATCGTTTCTTAATGAAATCCTCAGACTCAAATCAAAGATGGGAGTCAATAGAAGCCAGACAAGTTAATATTAAACTGGAAACTGTTTTTTATAAAACTACATGGTTCATTATATTGCTTGTTTTGGCACTAAGTGCCCTTGCATATTATATATATTCGAACAGAAGCAGACAACAAAAACAATTATTCAACCTTAGAAACAAGGCTCAATTGCTTGAAAAAGAAAAAGCAACAGCCATGTTTGAAAACCTGAAACAGCAACTAAATCCCCATTTTTTATTCAATTCACTCACATCTCTTTCAGGTCTGATTGAAATTGACAAACAAATAGCATCCGGGTTTCTCAATCAGTTATCCGTAATCTACCGCTACATTCTCAAAAATTCAGACTATGAAACTGTTTTGCTAAGAGATGAATTGGCATTTGTTAATATGTACATTCAACTTCAAAAAACAAGATTTAGTGAAGGACTCAATGTTGTTATAAACGTGCCTGCAGAATATCAAGAATTTAAAATTGCACCTGTTACTTTGCAGAATATGATTGAAAATGCAATTAAACACAACATCATAGATAAAAAAAGACCCTTGACTATTGAGATTTATACAGATAATGATAATTACCTTATCATTAAAAATAACTTACAAATAAAATCAGTGGTGGAAACATCAAACCAAAAAGGATTAAAACAATTTTCATCCTTGTACCATTATCTGACAGATCGACCGGTTATCATTGAAGATAAAAACCAAACCCATTTTATTGTTAAAATTCCATTACTCGTATAAAACATAAAAATGAAAGCTGTAATAGTAGAAGATGAAATCATTATTGCGAATGTTCTTAAAAACAAAATTGAAAAACTGGATGCAGGAATAGATATAATTGAAATTTTGACCAGCAAACAAACTGCATTGGAATGGTTGAGAAGTAATTCTCAGCCTGATGTTATGTTTATGGATATCCAATTAAGCGATGGCGTGAGTTTTGATATTTTTAAAGAGTATGAACTGTCTTGTCCCATCATTTTCACAACAGCTTATGACGAATATGCATTGAAAGCCTTTAAGGTAAATGGCATTGATTATTTATTGAAACCCATACAGGAAAGTGAACTGGAAGCAGCCATTCAAAAGCTCAAAAAACAAATAGATGCTAAAGAAAACATTCCCAATGCTTTAAAAAATATATTATCGGCATTCGGCAAAACAGAGGAAGGGTCAAGCTACAAAGAGATTTTTATGGCTGATCACAAAAATCAAAAATTACCAATCAACGTAAAGGATATAGCCTGTTTTTGTAAAGATGTAATCAACTGTATTTATTTATTCAATGGGGAAAAATACTACCTGGACTATATAACACTTGATGAAATTGAAAAATTATTGGATCCCAAACACTTCTTCAGAGTCAATCGACAATTTATAATCAATATTCAAGCCATCCATAGTATAAAATCCTTAAACAACTCAAAAATTGATGTATTCTTGAAATCACCGAATCAAGCGTTGGAAATTGATGTAAGCAGGATGCGATGTCCTGATTTCCGAAAATGGGTAAATAGGTAATGAGTCATACTAAACGGCATAAATTATTCAGTTACAAAACGCATTTAAAGGGATATTCTATACTGGAAAACTATACCATTCTAATTGTTTCCTTACACTCGTATTTAAAAGCCAGATTAAATATGAACGCTTCTTATCCATAAGGGATAAAATGAGTTTTTTTTCACGATTTTCCATTTGTCATAATATTGATCCTAGGTACAAATGTTCTAATTATGGAAAGTTTCTATTAGGGCCTATTCCCTATCAACATCCATAGAAACAATCAAAATTATTTTTGAATATATACACCTTATGTATTTTCCGCGTACATTAGTATTGATTTTACTTCCCATCCCGGGACCGATGGTTTTATTTACAGACAATCAGAAAAACCATGCAAAACGAAAACACTGCCAATCCAGCGTTGTCGCCGACTGAAAAATCGGCAAGGATCAATTCGTTAGATGTCATCAGAGGCATCTCACTTTTAGGAATTTTATTGATGAATATTGTAGGTTTTGGACTTTACAATGCGTACATGGATCCCACCATCAATGGGGGGAGTGAGGGATGGAACCTCAATGCATGGCTGGCCACCTCTTTGTTTTTTGAAGGCACCATGCGAGCGATGTTTTCCATGTTGTTTGGTATTGGTATTATTTTGTTTACATCCAAAACCAATGCGGGTAATGGCAGTGAAGTGACTGATCTTTTTTTCAGAAGATTGTGGTGGCTCTTCCTGTTTGGTATCATCCATTGTTATCTGTTGTTGTGGAATGGAGAGATACTGTACGCCTATGCCATCATTGGTATGTTTGCTTTTAGTTTCAGACACTTGCCTGCAAAAAAACTTATTATTATCGCCTCTGTTTTCCTGGCCCTAGCCATTTGCTGGGAAATCAATGACCGATTGGCAGATGTAGAACTGCAAGAAACTGTTGCCCAGGCAGAAGCAAAAAAAATCAAGGGAGAGGTATTGACCAAAGATGAAAGCGGTGCTCTGGAAGCTATGGAAGAGAAGATCAAAAAAAACAAACCGGATGCTGAAAAAATAAAGGAAGAAATAGACGCCCAACACCAGGGCTATTGGGACATTGTTTTACACAAGGTACCCGAAAACCAATGGATGCAAACAACTTTTTTGTATCGGTATGATTTTTTTGATGTACTAGCCATGATGCTGTTAGGCATGGCGCTCTTTAAAATGCAAATCATCACAGCCGGTAAAAGCATGAAGTTTTATGGACTGATGGTCTTTTTGGGTTATTCCATCGGACTTACTGTCAACTATTGGGAGACCAGTACCCTGATAGCAGATAACTTTTCGATGTCTGCGTTTAGTAAGACCTTTCAGACATATCATGTAGGCCGCTTGACAATGACCATGGGCCATATCGGGCTGATCATGTTGTTTATAAAATCAGGTTGGCTCATGTTTCTACAACGATCACTCGCCGCGGTAGGACAGATGGCACTCACCAATTACATTAGTCATACCATCATCTGCAATATCTTTTTCCTGGGCTTCGATTATTTTGGCATACTGCAGAGATACGAGTTGTACTACCTCGTTTTCAGCATCTGGATCTTTCAGTTGATCGTAAGTCCCATCTGGCTCAAATATTATTATTTTGGGCCAATGGAATGGGTGTGGCGTTGTCTTACTTATTGGAAGCGACAACCGTTTGGAAAGTTGAATAGGGGCTCCCATCACTACGGATGGGACAAGTAGGGACTGGGGGCTAGGGACTAGAGTTTGGATGAATGTACTAGACTGTAAGAAGTCTTAGAAAGTAATTTTTGCCACAAAAAAGATATCTCCCATTTCAATGAGATTTTCACAAATTAAACATGAAGAAAATTGAGAGAATTAAGGATTAGGTCGATCGAAAGATAGTCCATCTTAATTACCTTAATTCTCTTATTTTCTGTGCCCATTAAACGTAATTTTGTAGTGTAATTCAAAAAAAACCAAATCTCTTCCATAGGGAAACTGTCTCTATGTGGAACCACCCTGCTTAATTCTCTAAATTACCTCAATGTTTCAAAAAATCCCAATCTCATTATCAGGTAAAAAGTCTTTTTATGGCACTAACCCACATAGAGACCTATCACCTAAAAATGAGATCCAGCA
>CALMSX010000008.1 GCA_937872515.1 uncultured Bacteroidota bacterium | reverse complement strand
TCGGTCACTGTTAGCACCACACCATTAGGTCCCACATTGGCACAGCTAAAACTGCTATTATTTAACGTTATTGAAGCTAGTCCGCAGGCATCAGAAGATCCGTTATTTATTTGAGAGGCTGAAACCGTTGCCGTGCCTCCTGCATTTAAATACGCTGTGATGTTTTGACAAACGGCAACAGGCTTAATGGTATCCAGAACCATCACAGTTGCTGAACAGGTGTTTGTATTGCCATTGTTGTCGCTCACCGTCAATACAACTCCATTTGAGCCCACATTGGCACAGCTCCAGCTGCCATTGTTCAATGCCAATGAAGCTAGTCCGCAGGCATCTGAAGAACCATTATTTATTTGGGAGGCTGAAACCGTTGCCGTGCCTCCTGCATTTAAATAGGCTGTTGCATTCTGACAAATAGCAGTAGGTATTTCTGCATCGACAACCGTAACCGTAAAGTCACATGTAGCCGTATTACCAGAAGCATCTGTTACTTGATATAAAACGGTTGTTACCTGGTTGGGAAAAGCCGATCCACCGACTAATCCGTTCAACAAGATGGTAGTGCTGCCGGAACAATTATCGGTGCCAACCGGTGCTACATAATTAACTACGGCAGTGCACATGCCCGCATCCGTGTTGACTAAAATATTATTTGGACAATCAATTTCAGGAAGCTGATTATCGGTTACATTGACATTAAATGAGCATGTCGAACTATTGCCTGAACCATCGGTAACCCTGTAAATATTGGTGGTTTGACCCACTGGATAAATTGCACCATTACCCAGGCCCAAGGTTTGAATTGTGGTGGGAAAGAGGCAGTTATCTGTTCCGACAGGTATTGAAAAATTGACTGTTTGAGAACAAACACCTGCCGCTGTATTTACAGCAATGTCATCAGGACAAACAATTGACGGAAAAATATTGTCCACAACCGTAATGGTAAAAGAACAGGTTGCCGTATTGCCTTCTGCGTCGGTGACTCTGTAAATATTGGTAGTTGTACCCAAGGGGAACAAAGAGCCTGAACCAAATCCTGCGATCTGGCCAGTATATGCACCTGGACAGTTATCGATACCATCTAAGACTAAAAAATTAACCAAAGCAGAACACTGCCCCACATTGGTTCCCGTACTAACATTAGCTGGACAAATTATTATTGGAAGTTCGTTATCAACAACTGTAATAGTAAACTCGCAATTGATCGGATTGGATTCATTATCCATAAACTCATATATGATTTGGGTTGTCCCTTTCGAAAAAGCTTCTCCAGAAAAATGAGATTGATTAATCGGAAAGAGTGATCCATCACAATCGTCAATTACTTCTGGCTCAATCCAGTTATATATGGAAGAACAATTACCCAAACCATCATCAGACGTATGGATGGTAACATCTGCCGGACAATAGGAAATAAAAGGTGCATTATCGTCAAAAACGGAAACCGTAAAAGTACAAGTAGCGTTGATATTTCCAGCCTGATCTATAATTTCATACTCAACCATGTTATCTCCCAATAACAGGAGGTCAAATGGGCCATAATTTGAAAAATATTGGATTACGCCCGGACAATTGTCTGATGCAATGGGAGGTGACCAATTTCCCATGGTCATGCAATCATTGATTGGATCTGAACTGAGACCGACAGAAAAATCAGCAGGGCAAAAAACGATGGTGGGTGCTTCATTATCAACTACCGATACTGTAAACGAGCATGTGGCAGTATTGCTGCTTGCATCGGTGACCCTGAAAGTATTGGTAGTTACTCCCACTGGATAAGTGGAACCACTCGCCAAGCCCGCTGTTTGAATTGTTATCGGTCCGGCACAATTGTCTGATCCTACCGGTGAGGTGTAGGTAACTACTCTACCGCAGGTCCCCGTTGTCACATTTTGACTAATGTTTGCAGGACAGGTGATCACCGGTAATTCATTATCAACCACAGTTACAGTAAAAGAGCATGTAGCCGAATTGCCACTCGCATCTGTTACTCTGAAAGAATTGGTAGTGGTTCCTCTTGGATAAGACACACCACTTGCCAATCCAGCGATTTGTGTGGTTGTTGCAGAAGGGCAGTTGTCTGTTCCTGTCGGTGAGGTATAAACAACTACACGTGAGCAAGTACCCGCTGCTACATTGGTGGTGACATTCAAAGGACAGGTGATAACCGGTAGTATATTATCTGCTACTGTTACCGTAAAAGAACAGGTGGCGGTATTACCACTTGCATCTGTTACCCGGAAAGTGTTTGTTGTCACTCCCACAGGATAAGTCGCTCCACTCGCAAGACCTGCTGTTTGTAATGTTGTAGATCCCGGACAATTGTCTGTCCCCACTGGTGCGGTATAGGAAGCCGCAGCTCCACAGGTGCCTGTGGTTACATTTTGACTAACATTGGCAGGACAAGTGATGCTGGGTAGTTCATTATCTGTAACAGTAACAGTAAATGAACAGGTGGCGGTATTGCCCGCTGCATCCGTTACTCTGAAGGTGTTGGTGGTAATTCCTACAGGGTAGGAAGAGCCACTTGCCAGACCTGCTGTTTGAATCGTTATAGGTCCGGAACAATTATCTGAACCCACAGGGCTTGTAAATGTAACCGTTCTGGCACAGGTACCGGCTGCCGCCGTAGTGCCTATATTGGCCGGGCATGTGATCGTTGGAGGTTGAGTTTCGTTAATTGTTACAGTTTGAACACAGGTACTTGTATTACCGTAACCATCGGTTACGGTCCAAGTGACGTTATTTACACCGGCTGGAAAACTACCGGATGTCACCACACAGGAACTATTGTAACTATTGCTGAGTGTTAGTGGATTCCCAAGCGGAGTAGCTCCATCTGTCCAGTTAGAAGTGCAGCTTGTTGTCAGCCCAAAATTTTGAAGTGTTCCATTATTAGATCCAGATTCATTGGTAAGTGTAGTTAACCCTGCATTTGAGCAACAGGATATACCGTTGTTAAATTTATAATAGGCTATTAAACCCGATGGCATACTGGCAAACTCATTATTCATATTGGCTTGTATCTGTGCCTGCGTTCTGGTGGTATTCCATATTCTTACTTCATCAATTTTCCCATTGAAATAGGGATCAGCATATTGTGAGCGCCCTAACCAGTTGTTTGCCAAACTTCCCAAAGAGGCAGGAGTTAGGGTGATACTTGTGTTTTGAGCCATTCTCACCCCATTGATGTATAGATTGCCTGTATTGCTTGCGTCATCAAGGACAACTGCAAAATGGTGCCATTGACCTGTCGTCAGTGCTGCTGAGGAAGTGAGTCGCTGCTCCCCTCCTCCACCTGTTGTAGTGATGGCAAATCGGGGCGTACCGCTATCTGAGCTGGGTGTCAAAAACATGTTTACATTGGTATTATTTCCAAAGTCCATAATTCTTTGCCATGTTGAAGAGGTAGGGCCATCCCAATAAACCCAGGCTTCAAAAGTAAAATTGGTAAATGTAGATGTCAGTCCTGAAGGTAGAGCGACATAATCATTTGTGCCATCAAAATCAAGTGAATGATTCCTATAACACACATTAGATATGGTGGGTCTTGTTAACGTGACTGTAGCGCTACAGGCAGGTGCTATGGCGTTAACGGTAACATTGGCTGCACACACAACTGTAGGTGCGCTACAAGTAGTATAGGTAACTACTACTCTACCATCGCCACCTGGCCCCGACAATGCTCCTGCACCGGGCCCTGCCTTGCCTCCGCCACCGCCTCCCGGTTGATTTCCGGGACCGGCATCACCATTATTGGCCAGGCCTCCGGCACCACCGCTACCTCCATTGGCTCCTGCACCGCCAGTACCGCCATTATTTCCGCTGGCATTTGAACCAGAGACCCCGCTAATGGCACCGATTGTAGGTGTACAGGCACTTGCCAATCCGCCATTTCCACCATTAGTGCCGCTGGCCCCCGCACCACCTGCTGCGATCACCAGAGAACCAAAACTGGAGCTTCCTCCGGATGGAGCAACTGAAGCTGTTGGTATGCCCCCTGTTCCTACGGTTATGGTATAAGTGGTACCAGGGATCACGGTAATGGATCTGGTTGCAAAGGCACCACCTCCACCACCTCCTTTGGCACCACCGGTTAAAATGCCACCGGCACCACCGGCACCCCAGGCATCTACTTCAAGTACATAAACACCTGCAGGCACTGTAAAAGAACCACTGGCATTAAAAGTTTGGGAAGTTTGGGAAAATGAAAATTCAAAGCCTAATAGGAAAAATAGGACAGAAAGGTAACGCATTCTCAAAAGATAAAGTCAGTTAATAGTGTAAAATCCACTGGTGGTGAATTAAACACATATAATATAGTTCTAATGTGACAAATTTACTGCCAAATTGACGAAAATGAAACTAAATGTCACTTTTTTAATAAATTTTCTAAAGAAAGAATAAAATATGTTTGCTAAATCATGTGATATTTAAATTAAACATCTATCACCCATTTTACAAAGTACTGATTTTCACTACAAATTGAATCAATCATGGAAAATGATATCCATCCCCGTATTTTCAAAATTCTGGATGTAAAAGCATGACAAGCGTCAAGTGCCAACAAAAAAAAGGGGCAGGAATACACCCGCCCCAAAAATAATTGACTATTAATTTAAACTATTATTCCATTCTCAACCACTTGATGGTATTTAAGGTTTCTCCACCTTTCAACACCATGGTATAGATGCCGGGGATCAGATCTTCCGTATCCAGGACATTGATGCCATTGTTCAGTTGGTTCACTTTTTTGACCTCTCTTCCCATGGCATCCAAAACAGATAAGCTATAGGCATTGTCGTTTTCAATAACCACATTCACAAATACCTGGGTGGTACCCGGGTTAGGGAAGATTTCGAATTCACCATCCAGGCTGCGGGTAAGGGCTTCTTCGATTTCAACAATTTCAGCATTGGTATTGCCTCCCGGAGGGGTGCCTTGAACTACCTTATACCTGCCGCTGCAAGTTGCGGTGCCAAATTGATCAGTAATCGTCATATCAAAATTCCTGATCTGATTGAAGTCTGCAGGGCTCACTGGCAAACAATCTCTGTATACCAAACCTTTGTCATTGTTGTTATATACTCCATTTGGAGTTGCATCCATACACGCACCATTGGTTGTCCAGTTAAAGGCAACATTGGTGAGGGTTCTTTTTACCTGACGGGTCAAAGTACCCGGAGAGTATGAAAAAGTACCGCCATCCAAAGCCGCTGCAGGAATCAAATAAACATCTGCAGTACCCGGACCATTGTACGCAAGGTTGCCAGGGTAAGCATAAACCGTAATAATATTACCGCAAACAGAGGTCGGTGGTGTACATGGATTTACCGGAGTTTCAATAACCACCAAAACAGAAGAATAACAACCCAAGTCATCTGTAACGTAGTAGGTATAATAACCAGGATTTAACCCTTCAGTAGGCGGGTTGTTAGGGCTATAAGTCAATTGACCGTAACCTCCATTGGCAAAAAGACTAACACTTGCTGTCAACTGTTGACAAGGAGCAGGGGTCACCTCGGCTGTCAATGAGATTTCAGGGCTTACAGATACCGTAAATGAGCAAGCAGAAGAAGCACCTCCCTCATCGGTAGCTATATAGGTTACTGTTGTAACTCCAGCAGGAAATTGATCGCCTGGATTAAAGTTACTGCTTAATTCAACATTACCACAATCATCGGTGGCCGAGGGTAGTGCCCATTCAGCGATCAAAGACCCGCAAACAGAAATATTTTGAGGACACTGTGTTAAAACAGGGGCAGCATTAGAACCTTGTTCCACCAAAATTCCCCAATTAGTGTTTATAGTAGTGTTGTATCCGTCAACCAAAATATAGTAGGTCTGACCTCCTTGAAGGCAAACAAGTTCAATTTTTGACCAAAGGCCTGTACCTGGAACCACATTGTCATCATTGGCAGCAATCATGGTAAAACTACCAAAACTGCAGCTTGTGGCGCTGTATAAAGCCATTTGGCTGTCAAAATCCTGGTTTGTCATGGTAAATGAGAATTTACCTGAGTTTTCTGGTGTAAATGTAAACCATACTGAGTTTTTGGTGCCCGTATTGTTACACCAGGTATTTTGACTTCTGCATGTAGCTCCTGGAGGAACCACTTCATTGGTTTCTGATGTAGCACCCGCATTGGAAAACTGACCGTTGTTTCCAACTTCCAATTCGATGGCTTGGCAAACATTATCACCGTTTACAGAAATTTGGATTGAAATGACATTTGAAAAGGCATCCGTACATCCAGGATTAAATGACTTGCACCTTAAGAAAAAAGTACCGCCGCTTCCAAAATAAATAGTGGTTTGAGCACTTGTTGCGCCGATGATATCGTTGTAGGTACCATTGGCAGATGTGGAAGACTGCCATTGTAATGAGCCGGTATAATTTGATACTGAAAACTCATAAGGCAAATTGGTCAACCCGGATGCCGGACCAGAGGCTTCCCCACCTACTGGACTGGGGGCTAATTCAACTGTTATGGGAGTTGAAGTGCCGGTAAAACCACTTGCAGAACAGGTTACTTCACAATAATATTGTGATGTAGATTGTATATTGAGCACAGCAAGAGTACTGGAAGTAGCGTTTTGAATAGGACCATTGGAATCATACCATTGATAACTTACTCCAATTCCATTGGTTGCAAATTGAAGACTTAAATTGGATGATCCGCCTTCACAAACACTGGTAGCACTGGCAATCGTATTCCCCGGATTTGGGGTTCCTGTGCATAGAGGGGCTGCAACCAATTCCACTAAATAATCTTCGACATTTGCATAAATTCCATTGTAACATGCTTCATTGCCATCATCATCATAACCTATTACACGCATGCCGGTTAAGCCAGCCACCGCGCTGATGGGTATGCTGATACTGCCGTTAAATGTGGTTGGATTGCTGCTTGAAGAGGTACCAATTAACTGGTTTTCACTTGCATCATTAAAATCACCATCTCTGTTGAAATCAATAAAGACCCTCAGATCATAAGTATATCCTGTTTGCAATGAAATAGCTATAGGATAGTTTGAACCTCCTGTTAAGGCCGGAATTGGCAAACCAGTGGTAAAATCCTGATACCTTGTAGAAGAAACATTGGGATTCGACAATGATCCCAATACAACGTTGGTTATTCCGCTTCCGTCCATTGAGGAAGGTACAGCTGTACAATAGCATTGATAAAAATCTTTAAGTCCTACAAACACAGGTGTTGAAGTCCCTGTTGAACTGTTGCAGGAAACTTGACATCGATAATACTTGCCGCTGTTAACTGTAGCTGAAATAGTTGGTGTTGTTCCCAAATTGGTAATATTACTTGAAAAAGCCATATCATCAGCACTTTGCCATTGGTAAGTTACCCCACCACCAGATGTTGCATTCTGAAGTGAAAGATTAACGGAGCCGCCAACGCAAGCAGTAGCAGCACTGGCTATTGTATTTCCGGGATTAGGTGTTCCTGAGCAGTTGCTTGTTACTTCGGTTAATGATATATTATCAAAATTTAGATAATAATCGCCCGTTGTTCCATATGTAGCATTAAACCTGATAAACAAAGCTCCCGCTGATGGCGTAAATGTAAATGATTTATTTGCACAACTCCCGGAAACAACATGGTTATTTTGATCCACTGTTGCAATGTTAGTCCATGGTCCTGAAGCAGTTGCTCCATACTGAACAACAAAATTTCCCCAGTTACCTGAAGTACCGGTAGTATTGGCACTCCAATTGGCAACCTTGTAATCAAATGATATAGTGGTCAATCCACCCAAAGAGGTTCCAACTTGTGGTGAGACCATCGCTCCCGAAGTACCACTGCTGTAAATATTTTTTCTCATGGAGCCTCCAGAGCCTCCACAAGCAGTTGCCCCCGTAAAACGGCTAAATACGGTGTAGCTACCACTGTTAGTATCAAAGTTTTGCAAGTAGTTTACCTGACCTTTTGCTGAGTTTAGATACCCTAAACACACAAGTACCAGGAAAAGTAAGTGTAATTTTTTCATCATGTAATAGATTTGTTTGGTTGAATATTTAACAATACCGCAAACTGCGGTTTATTTTTCATATCTTATTTTTCAACCTTAGACCAGAAGCTCATTTAAAAGCTCAAAACTCCCAAAAATAACCAATTTAACTATAATACAAATATTTATGCCAAATTTTTGTTGGCAACTCTTGAAAATAGCAATCAATTTAGATTAAATGTAAACAAATTTTAAAATAATATTTTAAAACACCTTATTTAATTCGCCATATTTTGAATTAACCAAATATTAATTCAAAAATGATACAAGAAATTACAAAAATCCAAATTAAATTTTAGCCCCCTAAAAAGCCCTGTGTTTCTCCCCTCCCCTCATCGTTCTGGCTACCAGGGCATCGGCCCAGGTATCAGGGAGCCAGCCGGACACAAGTCGGAATAAAAACTTCTTCCGGTGTATGAGGTAGCGGGTTTTGGGACTTTTACTCTCCAGTGCATGCTCAGCAGCCCAACAAACTTCACTAACCGGAAGGCCACTGCGTTCTGCATTTTCTATGATTTTATCCGCGTTTTTGAGCATTACCCCATAACGTGAATCCAAAAATCTATCGAGGGTGCCCTTGCTCTTATTCCAAATGGGTGTTTTGATGGGACCGGGCTCGATGGCCATAACTTTAATACCAAATGAAGCCAACTCCCGGCGATACACATCGGTCATGCTCTCAAGGGCATGTTTTGAGATGCAATATGCGCCTGTAAATGGAGAACTAAAGAGTCCGGAAACGGAACTTAAATTAAGAATCCTGGAACCTTCCGACATCAGTGGAAGCAGTGCATTGGTGATCCTTCTGATGGCTAATACGTTGGTGTCTATTAGTCGCTCAAATTCTTCATCGGGCAACAATTCCATGGGTCCGGCAATGGCTATTCCGGCATTGTTGATCAAGGCAAAAAGAGGTGTTGATCCCAGGGCTTGTTTTACTTTCTGTACGAATGTTTCTATGCCTGGTTTGTCATTTACATCGTACAGAATGGGAATAAATCCGGGAATAGGATTGAGGTCAGTGGCGTCCCCTTCTTTTCGAATGGTGCCAATAACCTTGTACCCCTTAGAAAGAAAATGATGCGCCAGGCCTTGCCCGATGCCGGTAGAAACCCCTGTGATGACGATGTACTTGTCCAAGATTTATTTTCCTTTAAATTCAGCCTTTCTTTTTTCAACAAAGGCAGCTGCTCCTTCGCGGGCATCTTCGGTAATCAGACACTTTCCAAAGAGTTGGTGTTCCAATACATATCCGGCCTTTCCATCATCAGAGGCATTGACACACTGCAAAATGTAATCTACCGCAATGGGCGCTTTGGCTGCAATTTTGGCTAAAATGGCCCTGGCTGCTTCCACTTCTTTACCCTGCTCTGTTACCTGATTGACCAGGCCCAGCCGATGGGCTTCTCCTGCATCAATCATATCCGCGGTTAATAACAATTCAATGGTCTTTGGTTTGCCGATGTAGTGAACCAACCTTTGGGTGGCTCCATAACCGGGTAACAAGCCCAAATTGACCTCGGGTTGTCCAAACTTTGCCTTTTCTCCAGCCACCCTCATGTGGCAGGCCATGGCCAATTCACATCCTCCACCCAGGGCAAAGCCATTGACGGCAGCTATGACGGGGGCATGAAAATTTTCTATGGCAAAATACACGTCCTGCCCTTTTTTGGAGAGGGCCGAACCTTCCTCTTCGGTCAAGGAAGCAAACTCCTTGATGTCTGCACCGGCAGCAAAGGCTTTTTCGCCACTGCCTGTAATGATCGCTCCTTTGATGGCAGCATCACCTTTATGGTTTCTGAAAAAATCACCGAGTCCGTCCATCACGGCGCGGTTGATGGCATTGAGTGCCTCAGGTCTTTCGATGGTGATTAAAGCGATGCCATTTTCAATATTGACCGATACCATATAAATAGTTTAAACGGTTTGACTTTCTTTTATTCTGATGCCTTCTGTAAAATCAGATTCGGAATCTCTGGTCACATTGATGCCTCCTTTATTTTCTCTGATGGTGCGTGAGTACAAAGACATGTTTTTATCGGTCAAAAACTTCCACACCAGTGAAGACCATGACGTATGTGAAACCAGATTATCGTAAAATTCCGGGGCAATGGCTTTGATTTCCGGCAGTTTATTCCATGGTATGTAAGAAAAATCATGGTGCTCATTGTGGTAACCTACATTGAATGCCAATATATTTAATGGTCCGTAATAGCTGTATGTTTCCTGCGGTGCGGCAACCAGGTAGTGTTCCTGGATCCATCTGCCTCCCAAGGGATGCAAACCCACAGAAAAGAAAAACGAAGCCATCAGGTAAAGCAGGGCATTGAGGCCAAAAAAGTAGAACAACAATACATCTACCGCCAATACCACAAAGAGGTCAATCCACATCCACAGGCTGTTGAATTCTACTTCTTTTAGACGGGGAGGTCTGGTCAATTGAAAAATGGGAAAGAACAGCAACCAGATGGCCTTACCCACAAAAGAATTGCCTATTAGTTTTGCCTCCCATACACTGGGAATATCGGCATCAATGTCGTAATGACCTTGAAATGCATGGTGTTTGAGGTGGTATTTTCTGAATTGCACAGAGCTGGGAAAACCATTGGGAATATCGCATAAAATACCAGCCCATAGATTGGCTACCCTCGACTTAAAAACCATGTTGTGGGCACACTCATGGATGAGGGTAAATAAGGCGTGGTTGGCAAAGGCACCAACGGCATAAGCCATCAACAAGACCCAGTACCAGGCCAGGCCCGATGAAACATAAGCTAATACCAATTGTAAGGAAACAACCCCAACGATGTAAGCAAAGGTCATGGGATTTCTGCCCATAAGTTCTTTGATCTGCGGATATTTTTTGATGATTTCACGGGTGCGCCCAATGTGGGGTTCTGCGTCCTGGCTAACTAAAAATTCTTTCATAAGGAGTTTTTCTTAAGTTTTGCCAAAGATAAGGCGTTCTGTACAAAAAACCCTATAATGTTTTGTGGTGAATTCCTGAATTAGCCACCGATTTCTGATTTTTTTCCAAAAACCCGGTAACCTGCCAAGAGGGTTGCCAAAAGGATGACTATGGAAAAATAACCCAGGGCCGGATAGTGCAATAAGCTGCCATCATTGTTTTTGATCACCACCCAGCCTGCCACCAGCGAAGCCAGTCCTGTGCCCATCTGCTGCATAAATGAATTGAAACTTTGAAAACTACCCCTGAATTGGGGTTCGACCACATTACTTATTAAGGTGGAAGCGGTAACCCCCCTTCCTGTAGCCACCGTGAACCACAAACAAAATATAAAGACTACCCATGCAATGTGCATATCGGGCAGGTGGGTGATCAATACCACCAGGGGAAGACTCAGCAACAAACATATAATATAGGTTCTCCACTTTCCGTATTTGTCAGACAGCGCACCAATGATGTTGGCGGCAAAAAAAGCACAGATGCCCCCAAATAAATAAACCAATGGGGTGTGCTGCTTATCAAAGCCCTTGTTGAACTCCAAAAACGGATTGATAAAGGGTATGATCATAAAATGTCCCATAAACATTAGCCCTGAAAATAAAAGAGCACGTCTCTGGTTGACATTGGCAAAAACCTGTTTAATTACCTGGGTGGAAGAAGGTGGATCCTGCTGTGTCAGGTGACCCGTCATAGAGGGCAGGTCTTTGTGCAAAAAAGGCAACAAGGCAAGACCCAACACTGCTACTAAAATAAAGGGTGCGTGCCATGAAATCAAATTGGCAAGGTAAAGCGCAAATGGCACGCCTAAGGTAGAAGAAACAGCAAAAGCTGCCATGACCCTACCCATGGCCTTGCCTCTTCTTTCAAAAGGAATGAGGTCGGCAATGATGGAAATAACCTGGGCTGCCAATAAGCCTCCAAAAACACCGGCTGTGACCCTGGCCAGCAAAAGCCATTCGTAAGAGGGTGCCAGACCGCAGGCAAGGGTACCTATCAAAAAGCCAAGGTAGCCTCTTATCAATATTTGTTTCCGATCGTACTTATTGGCATAAAAGGCAGCCAGAAAGCTGGAAATGCCGGCACTAAAAGCATAGGCACTTACCAGGATGGTGAATTGGGACGCTGACAATCCAAAAGAGGGTATCAGGTAATTGCCCAACGGCATCATGATCATAAAATCCAGGATGTGGGTAAAATTAATAGCAGCTAATAAAAACAGGATCCTGGATTCTTTTATGGGCATATAGTTGTTTTAGTTTATGATCTTCTTTTTGAGGGCTTCAAATTCTTCTTCTGAAATAATACCCTTTTCTTTCATATCTGCCAGTTCTTTGATTTTGTCTACAAGGGTAGCGGCCGATGCATTGGACTTCACCTTTTCCTGCTCTTTTTGTAGGTCTTTGGCCAGGTCCTTACCCTTTTCAAATTTTTCGTCGTAATACTTCTTAAATCTGGCTGGATCAAAGTCTAACAAGGTACCCCCGGTTTCGAAGTGTTTTTTGAAGGCTTCTCCCAAGGCGTAGCTGGTAGCACCCGACAAAACAGCCATGGTCACACCGCCTAAAACGGAACCAACACCTGGAATAAATTTTACCGCCCTTGCCCCAATCCTGGCCAGACCGGTGCCGGTTAGTGCCGTTATTCTGGCCTTGCCTTCTGTTTGTTTAAAATCTATGTCATACAAGGTGGCCAATTGTCGGATCATGTCCAACTGAATCGCGCTGACGGCAAACCAGTCTACAATGGGCACTGGTATGAGTCCTGCCCCCATCGACCACATCATGTGATTTTTAATGATGGAAGATGCTTCGTCTTGTCTGTTTTTAATAATCGGATCACTCATGATTCTGTCTTTTTATAATAAGAATACAAAAGTGATCACTTTCGTTCGGCTGGAACGAATATTTTCGATCAACGGTCACATTTAAACGATGGTTCAGATCACTTCTTCCAACCAGTGGAATTTATCCTCCACTTCCTGGGTCCTGAGTTTGTTGATGGTGTCTTTGATCATCGGTGCAATGGTAAAAGTATCGGGATCCAGCTCGATGCGTGTGTCCTTATATCCAATGAGGCATACCGGACTTACCACAGCAGCGGTACCAGTACCAAAAACTTCCTGGAGGGTGCCATTTTGAGCCGCTAAAACCAACTCATCGATGGTCACCGGTCTTTCTACCACTTTGTGGCCTTTGTCTTCCAACAGTTGGATGGCGCAGGCCCTGGTGATGCCTTTTAAGATGGCACCATCGGTAGCAGGGGTTACCACTTCACCGTCGATGACAAAAAAGATGTTCATGGTTCCAACCTCCTGGACAAACTTATGGTGGATGGCATCCAACCACATCACCTGATCATAGCCCTCTGCTCTGGCAATTCTGGCAGGTAAAAGGGAAGCAGCATAGTTACCGGCGGTCTTGGCCTCTCCTACTCCACCTACCACTGCACGAACGTAGTGTTCGTCGGCTTTCAGTTTCACCGGTTGGTTGTAATAAGGTCCTACCGGAAGGCACATGATGATAAACTTATAGGTATCTGACTGTCTCACACCGATGGACTCATCTGTAGCATACATCAAAGGACGGATGTAGAGGGCACTTCCCTCCTGAGGTGGAATCCAGGCTGCATCGATGGCAACCAACTTCCTGAGACCGTCTAAAAACAACTCAGCTGGAATTTCCGGCATACACATTCTCCTGGCTGATTCATTCAACCTCACAGCGTGTTGTTCGGGACGAAAAAGAAGAGGATTACCCGCCTTGCTTTTGGAGGCTTTCATTCCTTCAAAGATTGCCTGGCCGTAGTGCCATGCCAAATTTCCCGGATGGGTAGGGATCATGTCCAATGGAACGATTTCAGGGTTGACCCATTGTCCGTCAGCATAATCTACTACAAACATATGGTCTGTAAATACCTTGCCGAAGGGAATGTTGTTGAAGTCAAGCGAATCGATTCTGGAATTGGCGGTCTTGGTAATTTTTATCTCCTGATTCATGCCAATGAGGTTTAGGAATTAACTAACTTTGTTGCCTGCCCCGGCAAACGATGTTTTGTTTGAGGGACAGGACAAAGGTAAAAGGTAAATTTTATATTTTAAAAATTATTTTTTCGAAATTTTATTATTTTAAAATGGCTTTTGCCATACAATGTTCTTAATTGAGATGACCGATCTTTATTTCGATATTAAACAGATTGCAGAAGAAAATAAGGTGGCCAATTGTGACAACTTATTGTTAGTACCAGAAAAAGAGAAAAACGAAGGTAGTGTGACTTTGCTAAAAGCCATTATAGCAGCCTTAAAACTGGATTTGGAGCAAAATTTTCGTCTGATTTGGGTGCCCGATTCAGGTTATTCGGCGGGTAGAATTTTTAGTTCCTACCAAAAAATATTGGTGCTGGGTTGTACCGCTGATCAGTTGGGCCTCAACTTTGAAGAAAAAAAATACCGCATCCTCCAGATGGAAGGCCAGCGTCTGTTATTTGGCGATGGTCCCACCACCCTTTCTACCGACACCGCCAAAAAAGGATTGTTGTGGAAATCACTACAAGTTATGTTTGATCTGGTCAAACCATGAAAGAACAGCTGATCCTTGCTTCCAGAAACAAGGGGAAGATCAAAGAAATAGAATTCCTCCTTAAAGACAGTCCCTATGAAGTGATAGGCATGGATGCTGCCGGCTTCTCTGACGACATTGAGGAAACGGGCACCACCCTGGCCGAAAATGCCGAACTAAAAGCCCGCTACCTCCACCACAAAACAGGCAAGGCCGTCCTCGCCGAAGATTCTGGACTCTTTATAGATGCCCTTGGAGGCGCCCCCGGGATCTGGTCGGCCCGCTACGCCGGCAGCCATGGTGATGACCTTGCCAACCTTGAGCTCGTCCTTCAAAACATGCAAGGCCAAAACAACCGCACCGCCCATTTCGCCGCCTGCCTCTGCTTTATCGACCATGGTGGCATCTCCCATTTTTTCACAGGCAGCCTACACGGCATCATCACCCACGAGCCCATCGGACAAAATGGCTTTGGCTACGACCCCATTTTTATCCCCGATGGCTATGAAGTAACCAATGCCCAATTGGATCCGGCTGTGAAAAACAGCATGAGTCACCGGGCAGAAGCCATAGGGAAGTGGTTGGGGTATATCCAGCCATAGCGATGCATAATTTTGCAACCATAGCGATGCAAAATTTTGCATCGCTACATGGGATTGCCTAATTATCTGGAGATGTGTTGTTGTAGGGCAAGGCCTGTTGCGACGCATGGCCATGCGTCGTTACAAAATATCTCCCAAGTTTTAGGAGGAGGGTGGTTGCAAGACAAGGCCCGTTGCGACGAAAGGCCTTGCGTCGCAACAGCTATCAAAAATGGTGACAAAACCCCACAACCTCCCCCTTGGAACCGCTAACCTCCGCCTTAATAACATAATAATCCATCACAAAAGCATAATAACGCTACAAATTACTAACTTTGAACGTTAATACTTAATACTTGATCCACAGTTTTGCAGATAAGGAAGCGGAAAAAATCTGGGAAGGCCAAATCTCAAGAGTGTTGCCCATAGAAATCCAGCAAGTGGCAAGACGAAAACTAAGGATGATCAACAACGCAGAAAACATCAATGACCTGAGAATACCACCTGCCAACCACTTGAAAAAATTAAAAGGTACCTTGTCTCCATTTTATAGCATACGAATCAACGATCAATGGAGAATCCTATTTATTTGGAAAGGCAATAATGCAGAAAACGTATCCATAACAGACTACCATGATTAAACTAAAAAATATACACCCAGGGGAAATTTTGTTAGAAGAATTTCTAAAACCAATGGGCATCACCGCCTACCGGCTTTCTCAGGCCATAGGTGTACCCCAAACCAGAACCAGTCAAATCCTTAAAGGTCGCAGAAGAATTACGGCAGATACTGCCTTAAGACTTTCCAAATTTTTTGGTACCTCCTCCCGGTTTTGGCTGGGCCTTCAAAATGATTATGACATTGAAGAAGAACAACAAAATATTCAGAAGGAGCTGGAGTTAATTGAAGCCATCCAATAAGTAGCGATGCAAAATTTTGCAACCGTTGCGATGAAAAATTTTGCATCCATAGCGATGCAAAATTTTGCATCGCTACATGGGATTGCCCAATTATCTGGGATTGGTTGTTGCATGGCAAGGCTTGTTTGGGTATACCCGTTGCGACGAAAGGCCTTGGGTCGTAACAGTCTTACCCCAGCACTGAAAGTGCTGCAAGTGAATTACCCCCGGCAACGCCGGGGGTGGGTGAATATGCGATATCTGTTTTGGCGACATTTTTGACAGATGTGCAACAGCTATCAAAAATGGTGACAAAACCCCACAACCTCCCCAATGGAAACGACATCTGAAAAAGACAGGTATTCCCCTTTATAACAAACCCATGAGCAAACTCAAACAGTGTATCTGCATAAATAATAATAAAATCAATAATCCCCAAATATCCTATGACTAAGCCCATCTATCATCTTATCAACCCAAACAAAATTTCGTAGAAAATATCTACCTTCAGAAACATAGCTACCATTTTTTTTCAAAAATGAATTAAGTATATTTACAGTACCTGGCAAACGTTTATAGTTTTCAGCATACGAATAGCTTAATCGACAAAATACTGTCAGTGATTTAAATCCAAAAAATATGAAACCCTTACTAGCCTGCATTTTTCTAACTTGTCAATCTATTGGTGTATATGGACAACACACTTTGGGTATTGGTGAATTTGTATATGTTATTTCAGACTCAGGTCTGAATTTGAGAGCAGAAAATAGTACGATAAGTAAAGTACTCAAAATTTTAGTGCCGGGTAAAAAAGTAAAAGTTAATGATATTGACAATATTAACGATACAACAAATGTCAATGGCATTAAAGGCCGGTGGTTACAAGTTATTGACCCAACAGATTCAATAGAAGGATTTGTATTTGATTACTACCTGTCTCAATACCCTCCCTTTCAATTTATTAAAAATAACTCAAACGGCTGTTGGCAAAACGATCTATTATATGACATGGCCAATGCTATCGGAAAAAAAGATTCTTTTGAATATTCAAACTATAAAAATGGAGAAGGAGCATATGTAATTAAATACTACAAATTGAACAAAAATGCAAGCTATATTGAGCATGGATATTGGGAACATTGGGAAAACGAAATTCAATTCAACAATTTGAATACATATCAGATCAAACAGTATGTCAATTCTATCTTGTCACAGTGCAAATTAAATAAAACCACCATTGAAGAAAATTACTTTGAGAGCAATAAAATATTGAGCATAAATTATCAGGAAAATTGTTGTGTACATAACATCAATATTTACAGCGAAGGCAATAATTTAATTGTAAGAATTCAATCAGAACCGGGCTCATAGTAAAAACCTGGCAATATCAATGGTCATATCTTAAAAATAAATAACAAGGTATGACCCTCTTTTATGGAACATTTACTGGCAATAACATTGAAAAATGTATTTTAAAATCTGTATTAAAAGTTTTTAAGCCAGCTCAAATATTGAAATAATCGAATTTGCTGCCGATAAATACTTGCGCCATAAAAATTGAATGTGGCGGTTCAAAACGCCCTATGAATAACGCAGCATGGCCTATCTATTCCTTTTTGGCCAAGAATAAAGCGTAGCTTTAAAAAACAAAATATCAAAATATTATACCGTCAAACCCTCATAAAAGCCACAAATACCAAATAAGATTTTACGATGCTCATTTCGCACAAAAAACCAGCGCAGTGCTTTTAAATTGCAAATGAAATAATTACATTTACAGTACCAAAAAGTACTAACATGGTAAACCCGCTACATGAATGTTTTCAGGAATTATATTGAGACGAGGTTTGGGCGTGTATGGCTGGATAAGAAAAAATGGTCATTTCAAAAGCTTATTTTAAACGTTTATAGACGTTTAAATCAGAATGTCTTAATGTATGATAAATGTTTATACGCGTTTAAAAATGGGTAATGATATTGATAATCTATATATTATGCCAATTGATAGGAAAATGAGTGAAAGAGTGGGTATTGCGCATATATATAGTTAGTCAAAATAAAATCGAAATATGAATATAGATGAAGCAATAGAAATTTTAAATGGTAAAGCCATATACTTCCTCTATGACCCCAAAGACGAATCTCCATATTTTGAAAAATATGCTAGAAAGAAAATGGTAAAATTCAACCATTATTCCGGTATTTATGCGAATGAGAAGAAAGAATATTCATTTGAAGAGATTATTGAAGGAGCAGAAGAAATAGAAACAGTCAATATACTGGGCATAGGCAGATTAACGACAAAATCATATGCCTTTCAAATTGTTAAACCAGTCAATAAACAAGCGAAAGCATTTGAATTCCGAGCCAAAGAATATATTCTAAAGTCAAGTATTAATGGAATGGTTGTATCCTTAGAGTGTGTTCCTTTTATTCATTCTTGTGCTGTAATTAGCGAACAACTAACTACAAGGATGTCACCTTTTTCAGAATATCCAAGCGTACTACAAATCAAATTTGGTAGTAAAGAGGTAAGTGCTTCCATAGCTAATTTTCTACTAAATAATTTTCTGTTCGAACTAAAGAACACATATAACATGGAGTTCGAGATTGATGATTTTAATAGACCAAATCCAGGACCTTTCTCAAATTACAATGAATTCCCAAGAGAAAAGGAATTTCAGCAATTAGAGAAAATTAGCAAGAATCTTGAATCAGCAAAATTACCGGATTATGATTTCAATGCGGTTAAACTATATTTAGATGCGAAACATACACTCAATGAAGAAGTAAAATTAATCTTGCTTTATAAGGTTCTCGAGTACTTTGGGCCAACTGTTTTAAAATTAGAAACTCATGAAGAATTGGGAAAAAGACTCTCAGACCCAAAAGTAAATAATCCAGATTCAAATTATATATCTTCGATTGTTGAATTAGTTAATAAGTTCAATTCAAGAAAAAATGATGAAGGAATGTTAAAAGAAGTATTCAAGATTTGTGTTGATATTGAAATTCTAAAAGACGAACTACCACAATCTATAAAAGAAACAATAACGACCAAAACAAATATTTCTGAACTGAAAGTTAGAATTGCACAAGTTCTTTATTCAACAAGGAACTCAATCGTGCATGCAAAATCCAATTATGAATTAAAAGGAAATGAATGTAAAGAAAGTGAGTTGCAACAATTCAATATATTTTTAGATAAAGCAGCTGCACAAGTAATAAAATGGCATAATAGATTACCAAAACATCAAAAATAATTACTGTGATTAACAAGTGATATGAGATCAGACTTGCTATCGCTGCGTCCGCTCCATATCACAGAAACGTTAGAAGCCACATTATGAAGAAAGTGCTAACAATAATATTTTGCGTTTTGACACTGACAACTTTTGGACAGGTTGACAAGCACAAGGCATTTAAAAATTCGGACTATCCGACCGCCAATTATTCAGTTAAGGCAGATACTTTTATGTTCAATGATTATAAAATTGAACTCATTCAAGCAAAGTTACGGGACTATAAAACCTCTGATAGTACTGCTGCTTTTTGCCGCATTTGGTTGACAGTAAAAAAAGGAAATGCAGTAATTGATAAACTATTCATTAACGACTGTGAAGCTGTTGGTGGTTGTTCTGGCATTTATGTTTCTAAAGAACAGTCACGAAAGGATTATTTTATCCTTTCAAAATTTGGCGACTATGATGGACGAATTATAATCATTGACACTTCAGGAAAAATTAAATCCTTTATTGGCGGACACTATTATTTATCTGCAGACAACAAATACTTATTTAGTCCTTACAATTCTGACTTATCAGGACTAACGGTCTACGACTTATCAAAAAATCAAGTTTTATTTTCAGCAGACACAATTCAGACTTACTTGGCTGACTTCTATTACTTCGACAATAATTACTTTTCAATCGTAATTGACGATGTAAAAAAAAATACACAAACGGACATTGTAACTTTCGACCTTAAGACAAACAAACTTATCCTTTCAACAGTTGACGACAAATACATTGAAAAAGCTAAAAGACTTAAAGGATTTAACATTTTCACTTATGAACCTTGCGACTGTGGAAAGACAAAGAAATAGAAATACGACTGCTACCAAGGGTTTTGCGTCAGGCGGTGTGATCTTGTTCGTACCCCACGGGACAGGCTGTGCAAACTTGAAGCATTGTGCTTCGGATCAAGCCTGTCTGCCGGCAGGTAGGTTCAGTACAGGTTGACAGTTTTGTGCTCCCTTCCTTTTGGGTGGGAAAGGTCCGAAATCGTCACCTTCGGGTAACTGCAAAATGTTAATAGAAATCAAACTCAATTAAAATGAAAAATATAACAATAGCAACCCTCATTTTATCATTGGTAGGGTGTTCGATGTTAAAAAACAATCCTTCAACTACAAACAGGGAAACAATCAATACAGCTTCTTTTGAATATCAGACGATCAACCCAATACCAGAAAAGGTGGGTATTGAATTTAAAGAGGGATCAATTCAATGCTTAAGTGGCCAAAACCGAATTCCCAATAAAGATATTCTGGCATCCTTGTCTGATAAAACTAAGAAACTTGAAATTGGAGAATTTAAGGGAAAGGAAAACGCGGAAGTGAAACATTTGAATGCGAAAAATGATATAAAATTTAACATTGGCGACCAATGGACATATGAGGAGGAAGAATACATTGGAGGAGGAAATGCTTATGTGAAATACGCATCTTTTGTCGTCACAGATACAATGAAAGAAGAGGTACTAACTAAGTATGTGCTCAACGAAGAGGATACCTTTTATGTCCAGGATGATAAAATGTTCTTTTGGGATGAACATTATCAGGAATACATCATGCATTATGACTTTAATTCTACATCTTCCTATGACATCAAATTTTATGATCCATTCAGGAAATCTGATGAAATAGCAACTGTTTTCATTGATTCTGTAGGCTACCGTCACTTTGGGAACGATTCACTCAAGGCACAGCATATTCATGTACTCAATAGTGGTACCATTGAAGACTATCAGGAAATAATATATGAAGGGATAGGGGCAGAAAATTATGGGATAAAATTGGTTCTTGGTTGCGGCCTATGTGATTTTAATCCATATATCACAAAATTAAGATGTTTTAGCAGTGATATGATGACCTACTCATTTGTGGCCTATGCATGTGACAGTACATGGTTTACAACAGATACGAAAGAGATAGATGCTGAAAACATTAAGATATATCCAAACCCAACGACTCATCTGGTATGGATTGATGGTATTGATCAGGACATAGCGTATGAGCTACACTCAGCTACAGGTAAACTCATCCAGAAAGGTTATACAAAAGACAAATCTGTATTTATTGAGGGCAACGGAATTTTTATTCTGAGGTTAAATGACAAAAATAATTGGATTAATAAAAGAGTAGTGAAGATTGAGTAACTCCTGACAACCCAGGCTTTAATGAACGTACTACCCTATAGTGCCAATACATTACAAAGGCATACCCGTCATCACTCATAACCACAACCCTCACCCCCACAAAAAACGACCATGACCTTCACCGCAATCGACTTTGAAACTGCCACCCCAGCCAGGCACAGCATTTGTCAAATAGGCATTTGCAGGGTAGAAAATGGAAACATTATCCATAATGAATCCATCCTGGTGAAACCACCCAATAATGATTATTCTCATTGGAATGTTGCTGTTCATAGAATTAGCCCGGATTTGACAGAAAACGCACCGC
>CALMSX010000007.1 GCA_937872515.1 uncultured Bacteroidota bacterium | reverse complement strand
TAGTGCTGTTCAAGCTCTCGATGGCGTTGGTAGTGTAGATGATCCTTCGGATCTCTTCGGGGTAATCAAAGTAAGCTGTAAGCTCATCCCAGTTGTTTTGCCAGGATTTGATGGCGTAACCGTATTTACTGCCCCATTTCCGTGCGAACTCCTCTAGAGCATCATATGCCATCTCACGGTTAATAGCGCCGTAGACACTCTTTAAATCAGCCAGGAACTGCTTTCGGTCTTTCCAGACAACATACCTTGTAGAGTTACGTATCTGATGAACCACGCAAAGCTGAGTAATAGCCTGAGGAAAGGCAGATTTGATTGCCTGCCTGATGCCTGTAAGGTTGTCTGTACTGGCTATAAGGATGTCTTTTACTCCGCGGGCTTTGATGTCGGTGAGAACGTTAAGCCAGAAGGAGGCACTCTCCGTTTCACTGATCCACATGCCAAGAACCTCTTTCCGGCCATTCTGTTTAAGTCCGATCATCAGGTAGATGGTTTTGCCCTGGACCTTGCCATTCTGCCTCACCTTAACAACTATGCCGTCCATCCAGACAACATAGTAGACATGATCAAGGGGACGCTGCTGCCATTCCTTGATATCTTCCAGTATCGCACTGGTAATATTTGATATTGAGCCCTCACTGACCGCAACACCGTAGATGTCCTTGATGGTCGCCTCTATGTCTCGCGTGGTCATGCCTCTGGTATACATCGTTATAATGGCATGTTCAATCTTAGCCGACATGCGTTCATGCTTAGGCACAACCACCGGATCAAAGGTGGAGTTGCGGTCGCGGGGTACATCCAGGGGAACTTCACCAAGATTGGTCTTCAGGGTCTTGCGACTGAATCCATTGCGGCTGTTACCGCTGTTTTTACCTGCAGGATCGTACTTGGGATAACCGGGATGCTCTTTGATCTCAGCCTTAAGAAGTGCCTCCACGCCGTGCTTGTAAAGCCTCTGAATATAATCTTCAAACTCCTCTTGAGTTTTGATCTTTTTCAGTGCTTCTTCAGGAATCTTAAATAACTCATTATCACTCATAATGCTGCTTGGTTGGTTACCCAAGCAGCTACAACACAAAATTATTTACACACCCTAAAAGCCTTTTCTTCTCAGATAATAAAGATTTCCAAGACTTGGACAATAAAGCAAAAAGTATTGTTCTAATTCATTAAAATAAACGTGGCTGTAATAATTCTCAGGGTTGTTTAATTCCGCATTAAAAGATTTAACACACTCTTTTTTATCAAAATTTTCTACAGTTAATGTAAATTCATATAATTCACGAGTTGTAGAATTGAGCGGACAACTTGTCCATTTAGATGTGACTGCTTCATCTGTAATCTCTTTTTGCTCCCATATTCCGTTATAGTCAGGATAGTTTGAATTTATAGGAATAACACCGACTTTATACAAATAAACTTCGAACCATTCACTTTTAAAATTTGCACCTAAAAAATCAACATCGCAGATTTTTTCCGCAGTCCCATTGTATTTATCAAAAAGTTTTTGAAAATCTCTTTTCTTCAATGGGTTAAACGATGAGTCGTTTATATACAGTATAATCGCACCTAATCCTAACAATAAAAGCAGTATCAGTATAATTTTCTTCATACTCATCTATTTTTTTACTGGTACAGTAGCTTGACCATATCCGTGTATTAAAAAGCTCTTTCCATCATTTTTTCCTCCGGGTCTGCCCCACCAAGTTGCAAAATCTCTTGCCCATCGACCGTCCATTGTAAAGTCATACTCATCCATATATTTTGCGCCTCCGAGATGAACCGTACCTGTTTTGGCGTTCGTAAGAGTTAACTTTAGTGTTCCATAAACCTTTCCTGTGTTGCTTAAACCCCAAACAAAATTTTCATAAAAAGAACTTCCTTCTTTATTGTCAAATGATTTGGTACTTATTCCTGGCAATTCAATCTTACTTTGGTCTACAAATAAAGGCTGTCCCGACTTTCCAAGCCACCAATCATCCGCTTCTTTCTTGGTTAAGTAACCATCATAATCAGGTCTGCTTGGCAAGGTTGCAAAATGGTTATCTATTTTATCAAATGTTGGTTGAAGTGCCATTGATAGAGACGAGAGTAAGGGAACAGAAGAAACAACAGCCGCAAATGTGCTTGCAATAACACCTTTATCTGAAGCTTCATTATGTGACATCCCTTGTATAAAATCCTTTTTGTTCATCATAATCGCATCTCCCTGCAAACCTAGATCATCTGTACCTAAAAAGGATCCATCAAACCCATAAATAGGATTGTAATTCATCCCATTCAAATCAAGAAAATTGATAGGATTATTTCCTGAAAAATGATAAGTAGATTGAGAGAAGTAATCTTCCGCCAACGGGTCCACCGCATGCCATCTCCCAATCTGCGGATCATAAAATCTTGCGCCGTAATCGTACCAGTTTAAACCTGTGTTGCTGAGAACATCATCCTGGAGTTCTTTTTGGTTGTAGAGGTACTTGTTGTCGTTATTGGGGCGGGTGTACTGGTGCGCCATGCCAAAGGGATAGTAATCGGTGAGTTGTTCCACCGGGTTGGTTACATCAGCAGGGGTAAACACCAGCTTCCATCCCCAAACCCCTTCCCCCTCCAGGTGGAAGGGGCTTTTAGTGGTAGATATTTGCCTTTGCGACATGAAGTGAAATTTCAAAACAAGATAAACCGAAAAAAGGAAATAACAAATAGCCATATCTCCCCTCCCGATCCCGATGGTGATCGGGAGGGGAGGCCGGGAGGGGGCTGAATTACAATATGTCGCACAGCGGTAGTTCTTGGTTAAGCAGTGTTGGCGGTCAGGAGACCGCCGTTTTGCTACGACGTAGTCAGCCAACGCACTTTTGCCCGTGCACAAGACTACGCCGAGCGGGGGGCTGATTTTGCATTTTAAAAACCAATTATATTGGCATTACAAATGCCATGAATAGTTGGCACGCGTTACAAATCTACCTGTCGATAGACAGGCGCTCGCCAGCAGGGTTCTTGCTTACCCTGTGCTGGCGGTCAGGAGACCGCCGCTTAATTAGGACGTAGACAAAGTCTACGCCGAGCTAGGCTTCTTTATCTACATATTTGGCAACATAAATTTCCCTATACTCAAAATCACTGCATTAAATGAGATAAATAAAATAATCTTTTTTAAGTACTCTTTATAGCCATTTTGGTTTGATATTAAATAGAACATAGCAAACAGTGCTAATAGCATTGGGATAAAAGACTGTAATACATCAACATTATTAACTCTTTCTGCAATATACCATATACGGTCTATAATCACCCCTACAACCACAAATTGACATACTATTAAGGTGTTTGATTCCTTCTTTAAAAGATAATAACCCGATATAGCAAATAAAAAAGAATAGACCATAGTTCCAAACCAATCCTTCATCTCAAAAGGGAAATTGTAAAACACTCTCGGTTCTCCCCCAAAATAACCTTGATTAAAGAAGCGAATCAATATCCATAGAAAAATAACAATACCGACTGCCATCATTAAAATACTGATGGATAATTTCTGTTTGCTTATCATCCTATTTCCTATTAAAAATTAATTATTACTCTTTTTAAATTATTATTTTCCATATACTCAAAGATTCTCTGAAAAGTATTGGCATTAAGCACTACACTAGTTTTGTCTCGCTTAGCTGTCCCCTCATCTTCATTACCGTCTTGCTTTACCTCGCCTAAGCCAAAATTTACCTGCACATAAGATTTTACTGAATTTGCATCTCTTTTCTCGCCTCCTGTATTAAAAGATGTTGGCTCAAGAATATCAAACAAAACCTCACCTCCATATTTTTGCCTTTGTGAACCAGCACCATCACTATAAATCTTTCTGAGGTGATTTTCGAACTTCACAACTTCTTTTTCAACACTAAACTTTGAACGTCCTTTAATGTTACCCGTCTCATCCTGGTATGCATGATACAATTCATGTCCAAGCATCTCGAAAGAACGGTATTTATTACCCCTAACCTCCGCATCTCCTTGATAATAAGTCGCCTATTCCAAAATGGACTATATGATGAAGAGGTAGGAAACCATCCACCGCCTCCAATTTTATAAACATTGCTTGAATTATGTAGAGCCTCAATTATTTGTCTCCCCATTGGAGTTGCATAAATTATTGTTAAATCATTATAGGTTTGTTCCTTATTAGGACCAACGATAACAATCTCTCTGCCATCAGGATCTATTGAAATAATCGGCCGGTTTCCCACATAGCAATAGGGTGATAAAGCAGAATATTTGAAAGCCAACGGGTCAACAACATGCCACCTCCCCAGTTGCGGGTCGTACATGCGTGCGCCGTAATCATAACAGTCTGGCTTTTTGTTATTGATCAGGTCATTCTGAAGTTCTTTGCCGTTGTAGCCATAGTCGA
>CALMSX010000006.1 GCA_937872515.1 uncultured Bacteroidota bacterium | reverse complement strand
CTCAGCATCGTTCGTTAACGCAAATTGTAAATTTGCTAACTCACGAGGTACCGTGCAAAGCTTTGCACGGCAACGACCAAGCTTGACCGAGATTGTTTCCATTTCAATTCGGTGTAGTTCATTAAAGTAATTCTATCGCGGAGCGATGAACGCTTGGCGCTGTGCGCTTTACGCTTGGCGGTGAACGCTTGGCGCTCTACGCTTGGCGCTGTACGCTGTGCGCTTTACGCTTAACCCCAAACGCACCTCAGAAATATTTTCGCAGTATCTTTACCCCATGAAACGCCTCATCCTCTTAGAACACGCGGCCCATTTTGAAGTGGCCAGGTCCTACGCCCTGTTGTTCGCTGCGGCGGGCTGGGAGGTGGTGCTGGCGGTCAATGAACAAAATGCCGGCTTTTTAAGGCCTGTTTTTGAGGGCAAAAAGGAAATTTCATTTCATGTTTTGATAAAGGGTGGCCACGAGGCTGATTACTGGTCAGCGTTGGATGAATTGATAAAAAATAGTAATCTCGTCATCGTTTGTTCACATGAAAAAAGGAGTGGGGGTCTTTGGCACAAAAGTGGAAAGACACCGTGGTATCTGGTCATCCATGACGGATATAATTATCTGAATCCCCTCCACCACCTCGCGTGGAAAGGGGGGCCTCTGCAATGGCTCCGCATAACTAAATACCTGGTTAGTGGATATTTTACACAGAGAAAAAAATCAGCTGCGCTCTATGATGGATGGCTCACTCCGGTGCCTTGGCCCCAGGTATGGCAGAAAAAAAGTGGCGTAAAAAAAGTGGTCTACCTGCCTTTTTTGTGGAATGAAAGTCAAAGCCAGCCAACCTCTACGGGTTTTCAGATTGTCATTCCCGGCACCGTCAATCTGCGGAGCAGAGACTATCAAATGGTCAACAGGGTGTTGGAATTATTGGCGAGCAGGGACCTAAAATCAGGACTCAAAGTCATCTTACTGGGCAAGATCAATGGTAAATCAGAAAGGCATTTGTTGTACACCATGCAAAAAATATGCGGAGCTGCGATCGAACTATCTTATTTTACAAAAGCCATAGACAGTCAAACCTTTGACCACATAATGGAAGAGGCTGATCTATTGTGGCTGCCCCTCCACCGGCAATGGCAATATGGTGTGGTTATGGAAGAAGGCGGCATTTCCTGCTTGTCGGGCAACATTGGCGACTGGGTGCGCTTTGGTAAAAAAGCCCTGGTTCCGGCCCATTATCCCAGTCCTGAAATCCTCGAAGAAAAAAGATGGACCTACAAGGATGGACAAGAAGCAGCTGACCTCATTACTACCCTATTTGAACAGAAATTACAACATAAAGAAGAGCACAGCCAAGACAAAATTTTTGCCGATTTTAACGCCCAACAAATAGCCAGGGTCAACGCCCTGCTCTAAGTTGATCGAAATCGTTATCTCGCCCTGTGGTCATAGGAGATCACTCTTTTTAACCTCCATTCACCCTCACATTTGATCCACAGGTGCTGAAACCGGGCCTTACTCGTTAGGTATTTTTCAACGCCCTGCTTTTCTCCATAAAAAGAATGGTAACCAGATTGTAGGGCACCATAGACATCGCCATTTTTTCTCAACAGGTGTACTTCACTTTTTTTCTCATCCAACTCCCGCGTTGCCTTATAATCCATAGTGCACAAGGCCGCCAGTGATTTCAAAAAATCATCTTTGGAATAAATGGCTCCCGCCTGATCGTGGTAAAATTCAAAACTTTCTGCCATCAACTTCCGCACCGTAGCCGTATCGCATTGGTTATATCCCAACTTAAACAACAGGCTATCCTGTTGCATTATCTCAGCATAAACCTTATTGTAAACAGAATCCGCTGCCTGTCCCAATAAAGGTCTTGGCGCAATAAAAAGCACTATTAACCAAAAAATGATGGACCCTATGCCACCCATGAATTGTCTTATGTCTCC
>CALMSX010000005.1 GCA_937872515.1 uncultured Bacteroidota bacterium | reverse complement strand
AATGTTAAAAATAAGCACCAATCTCATACTAACGAATAAAGTCTATATGTGGGATCCATTCTGAAATATGATCCCACAAAAAGACATTGTCCCAATAAACTAGATTCGGATTTTTTTGGAAATGCACTACAAAACTGCGTTTTATAGGCACACGCATTAAAGACATGAAGGGGCATTAAGTGTTTATAAGGAAGTTCAGACATAAACGCCACTAACGTTATGTGTACCTTAAAAAGCAATCCTGTCTATACCCTTAAAACAGGTATTCTCTTTTATTGACCACCCATAAAACCATTAGTAAACCGGTATTTTGGTAAAGTAGTAAATAGAAGAAGGTGCACCCCTATTCCTACACCCCTCACAGATATCTTGAACCTTGCATAGGTTTTACAGGCAAAGGGACACTGCCCTGATCCTGTCTACCAATGAAATGCCCGGCAGGGACAACGCCCTCTTTGTCAGCTGTAACAACGAACTCAGCGTCTTAGAATCCGGTGTAGCTGCCCGCCTCCACAGCACGGCCACCTCTGTGCTGTTTGGGGGTATCTATGATCCTGGTATGTATTTCCATCATTTATTACAAAACCCGCGATTTGTTGGGGGTGAAATTGATGGAGAGGTAAAATATTAATTAGTTCTTTACTAAGACACTTTATAATTTGAGTACTTAGGAATTTATTTCAAGTGAAATTAATATTAATTTAATTTCAGATAAGTCTAAATATAATTTTTAATTAGTCCTAGCAAAAAGGAAATTTATATAATTCCTAATTTTGGAATATTGCGTTTCTTTAAAATTTTGAACCCAAAAACAATTATGATTCAAAATGGTCATTGTTAGATTTTTTCCCTAGCTTTATATTAAAATTAGATTTATTTGATTTAGTTGTGGTTTCAATTGATAGGATTTAAGGTATTTTTGGCAACAAATAATTTTAGGTCTTGAAAAATTATAACTACTGGTTTGGAGCATCTATCTCATCTTTTTTTCATGATATGAATAAGTTCTTATATTTTATTTTTTTAGTTTTATTTAATTCAACTGCATACTCACAGTACTGCGGGTCTGATGATTTTTTTAATTTATATGAAACTGAAACCGAAGAAACATATCGCAGAATAGATAGTTGGATTTTTGAAAGAAATGATGTTGAATACATACTTCCAGTTGTCATACACGTAATTCATCAAAGCGGTCCAGAAAACATATCATTAGCCCAAATTGAACAAGGCATCAAATGGCTGAATGATGCATTTTCAAATCAAGGAGTGTACCAAAATAATAATGGTGTGAATACCAAAATTCAATTTTGTCTTGCAAAAAGATCAGAATCAGGACATGCTACGGATGGTGTAAATAGAATTTATTCTCCATTAACCAACTATAATTTCAATGGTATTGATAAGGATTTAAAAAACTTAAGTAGATGGGAGCCATTAAGCTATATCAATATCTGGCTTGTCAATAGTCTTAGCTGGTATGGAAATGCAAGTATTGCAGGATATGCATATCCTCCGTCTGTGGCCGGCTCACAATTGGATGGTTTGGTTTTGGAGTCCGAGTATTTTGGCAAAGATAAATCATTAACTGTTCCACTTATTCATGAAATGGGTCACTATCTTGGTCTATTACATACATTTAATGGAGGATGTAAAAATGACAACTGTTTGATCGATGGCGATAAAGTATGCGATACACCTCCTGATGGGGTTAATATAGCAATTTCATGTAACGGCTCATTTAAAGTTAATTCTTGTTTTACAGATGAGGATGATAATAGTATAAATAATCCATTTAGGGACATCGGACTTGGCGGAATTGGAGATCAAGTGGATTTGGAAGATAATTTCATGGATTATGGCTTTTATTCTTGTGCAGTAAATTTTACAGCTGGTCAGACTCAGAGAATGAGATTTTATTTGGAAGAAAAGCGTTCAGGTCTTACTTACTCTAGGGGCTGCCTTGAACCCTGCAATGAATTGATCGTTGCAAGTTTTCAAACTGATAAAAACCAATATAATGCAGGCGATACAATCTTAATTACTAATAACTGTACTGGTGCATCAAAATTTTATTGGTTATTGAATGGGCAATTTGTTTCGAGTGACAGCTCTCCAAAAATAATTGCATTTGGTAATGGCCCATCAATACTTGAGTTATTGGTGTGGAATGACAATGTTAATTGCGATAGTGTGAGTGTTTCTGCCATCATTAATATTGATTGTGTGACTAGAGCTTTTATAGAAAATACCATTTCAGATGGGAAACTTATAGTTAAGAGTAAATCAGTTTTTTTTGATTCCATATATACTAAAATTGAAAAGCAAGATTCGATTTTCTACTCAACAAATAAAGAATTAGATAGTATTCAATTGGAAAATGGGGTATTTTTAATTACTCATATTGCATTTGGGCATGGTTGTAATGACACAATCAGAGTGGTTTTTGAAATTAATAATATTATTTCTGAGATTTGCGATAACGACAAAGATGATGATTTAGATGGGTTTGTAGATGGGTATGACGATAATTGTGAATGCAACAACAATCATTTTAATGGTGGATGTATATCCAATTGTGAGTTCATAGATAGTATTTATCCTATCAAAATGAGACAGAAATGGTCAACGGATATTTTACATGATCTTGAATTTAATTTAAGTCAATTTTTAATTTTTGATTCATTAATTATTAACCCTTTTTCTTTGGGAAGTTTAGATACAAGCTATCATGGATTTGATCTTATTAATGCTAAAAATGGGGTAAAGATCAAAAGAATAATTTCTGATACTTTGATCAATAATTTTTATTGGGGCAGGTATTTTGCAATTACTAAAATGGAAAATTCTGATTTATTTTATATATTATATCCAACTCAGGATAACAGAATAATTTTGAGTGACCTTTCAAATAATATTATCTGGTCATCTAAACGCTATTTTAATTTTTATGAGAGGCCCAACTATTTAAAAATTACAGATTTTAATGGTGATGGAAGCCTTGAATTTTACTATGGAAATAGAATTTTTAATTTTGCTTCTGGACAATTGTTATTCAATGGGCATGAGAGTATGGGATGCATTTCATATCCGTTTAAAATTGCAGCTCCAAAGTTATATGAACAATGTGGTTGGGGAGCATTTTCAGTTGCGGCAGATTTAACGTCACATCAAGGCTTGGAATTAGCAGCTGGCAATGTTGTATATGAAGTTGACCTGATCAATTTAAGTGACACTATAAATAATACATTCGAAGTTAAATTTGCTCCTTCCCAGGTTTTGGATGGTGCCACAGCAGTTGCTGATGTTAATTCAGATGGTTTACTTGATGTGATTGTAAATAGAGGAGCCAAGAATTCCGAATCTGGAGGTCTATGGGTTTGGGATCCAAGAACTATGGAAATAATCGCTGAGGTAATTTTTCCACAACTCAGCTTATCACACCAGCCTGGTTATATGAATGGAGGTATTCCAATCATTGCCAATGTTGATGATGACTGTTTTCCAGAGATCATTGTAAGTTTTGTAAATGAGATAAGGATCTATAAATATACTGGAGGCCAAAATCTGAATTTATTATATTCAAAACCTATATCTGATTTTTCAGGTGTCATAAGTGCTTCAATATTTGATTTAAACTGGGATAATATTAATGAACTAATAATCAGAGATGAAAGATACTTAAGGATTTTAAATGCACGAACAGGCACTACCATTGATAGTTTTGAGATACACAGTGGTACTTTAACTGAACAACCAATTATTGCTGATATTGATAATGATAGAAACGCTGAAATATTAGTTAGTGGATACTTGCCATTTGAAAAAGATGCTCAAAGAATCTTCTGCTTCGAATCCGCCAACCTCCCCTGGGCCCCCGCCCGCAGCGTATGGAACCAGGCGGGCTACCACATCACCAATGTCAATGACGACCTCACCATACCCCGCCAACCCCAAAACAACGCTGCTTTTTTTGATACCGATAGCTGTGCCCAGACCACCTGTCCCCAACTGTACAACACCTTTATGTGTCAGGCTACCTACCGCACCCAGGATGGCTGTGTCAAATGGCCGGCGGCAGACCTCAGTGTGGATGCGCTCTCGTACCGCTGTGAACCAGACTCCCTGTACCTCACCCTGGTGGTGCGCAACCAAAGTGACAATGCCCTCAAAAATGACAGTTTGGTACTAGGGATCTACGAGCAAAGCCAAGAAGCCCCCTTCCACAACCATTGGATCCACCTGCCCAAAGACGCCAACGGCCATATCGTAAATGCAGATACCATTACCCTCGCCATCGCCAATGACAGACCTAATAGGACAGGGCTACGATTCCGCATCAACATCCTCGATCCCTCCACTACCTTCTCTCAAAACATCAAAGGCCTCACTGCGGTATTGGAGTGTGATTATTTAAATAATACAGATAGCCTGGCCCTGAGCCTGGCTCCCCTCACGCTCGACTTAGGATCCGATATCACCAAGTGTCGCACCTCAGTCTTTACCCTACAAGCACCAACCAACTTTGTATCTTACGTATGGAGCGATGGCAGCACACAAGACAGTTATACCTCAGCTGCACCCGGCTTGCACGTACTCACCGCCACCGATGTATGCGGCAGAATCTATACCGATTCGGTACGCTTTGAAATCGATTCTACACTCATCCCCCATTTGGGCAACGACACCCTCATCTGTGAAGACCAGCTGTTGATTTACGATCTGGCTGGCTTTGATCAGGTACAGTGGCTACCTGGCCCTGCTGTTTCCTGTGATACCTGCCTGCAAACCATAGTAATCTCGGATACAGATATTAACCTCGTGGCCCTCACCAATGTCAATGGCTGCTTCGACGTCGATACCGTCAACATAGCGGTGCAAGCCCTGAAAAAAAGAAATGAAAATCTTACCATCTGTAAAGGGGATAGTGTACTTTTTAATCAGACCTACCTTTCAGAACCCGGCAGTTACGAATACCGCACCGGCTTTTGCGACTCACTCGTCACCCTCGAGCTCAACGTCCTGGCCCCGGATTCTATCATGCTGCCCCGCCAAACCATCTGTGAGGGAGACTCAGCCTTCTTCCTGGGTAAGTGGTGGAAAACGGAGATCAATTCTACCATCAAACTCAAAAACCAATTCGATTGTGATAGCTTTATCACCTTTGAGTTGCGTGTCATTGACACCTTGTTTCAACGCACCAATGCCTCCGTTTGCCAGGGCGATAGCCTCTTTGCTAACGGTCAGTGGCTGTGCAGTGCTGGTATCTATACCTTTGAATATACCACCCCCCAGGGCTGCGATAGCATAGAAGAAGTTCAACTAACCCTCTTGCCCTCTTATACATTGACAGAAAGTGCCACCCTCTGCGCCGGTGATTCCTTACAACGATGGGGTAAGTGGTTCAAGACGACCGGCACCTACTCCCAGGCGTTTGTTACCCAAAATGGATGTGACAGCACAGAAGTCTTACAACTGACCATCAACCCCCTCATAACAGACAATCGCCAGTACGAAATCTGTGAAGGCAGCACCCTCACCCTCAATGGCATAGAATACGACATAGCCGGTACCTTCACCACCCAACTACCCTCCATCACTGGCTGCGACACCCTGCTTACCTTTACCCTCTCGTTCTCAGATCGCATCCAAAAAACCGAAAACTATACAATATGTACCGGTGATTCCATCAACATCAACGGCCAGTGGATCAACCAAGCCCAAACCCTACAATATACCCTCGAAGAAGCAGGCTGCATCACCGAAATCACAGCGGAGGTATCCCTGTTACCCCGGGATACCTCTGTGCTAAACGAGCTGCTGTGTCCGGGTGATTCCATCTTCATCAACGGCAGCTGGCATATGGGCAACAAAGACTTTAGTTACGCACTCACCGGCAGCGATGGCTGTGACTCTATCGTAAACGCGTATATCACCAGCCTCACCTGGCCCCAACCGCCCGTGGTCAACCTCGATTGTGAAGTGGCCGCCTACGAAGCCACCATCAATCTTCTTACGCCATGGCAGGTCACCTGGAGCAATGGAGATACCACTGCCACCACTCAAATAACCTCCAGTCCTGCAAGTGCTACCATCCACTATGGCAGCCGCTGCTTCAAAACGTTCGACCTCATGACTACCACCTTACCCGATCTCAACAGCCTGCCCTCCATTGCAGACCAAAACATCAGCACTGGCCAGGGCCTACCCCTCAACGTCCCACTCGATGCAAGTGAATGGAAAATCAAATGGCTGCCCTCAACCCTTACCAGCTGTGACACCTGCTTCACCACCATGCTATTCACGGATACCAACGCCACCATCACCCTGGAGCTCACCCACATCAGTGGTTGTACCTACACCCGCACCTTCAACCTTATTGTAGAAAATCCACCCGCTGTCATTGTTATCCCCAACGTACTCTCTCCCCTGACCCCAGGCCCCAATGCCTCTTGGGATTTTACGCTCCCTCCCGGCTACACCCTCATCAATGCCTCTGTATATGATCGCTGGGGTAGCCGCGTCTTCCAGGGCCTCCCTCCGTGGGATGGCACCTTCAACAATTGTCCACTCCTCCCTGGTGTATATGTGTATACCATCCAATACCTGGACCCCACCGGCAATACCGTTTTCCTGAAAGGGGATGTGACTTTGGTGAGATAATAGTCCTACTCACCTTAATTCTCTAAATTCTCTTAATGTTGAACAAAATTCACAAATCTCATTTTAACGAATAAAGTCTCTATATGGGTTTCACTCTGAAGCATGACCTCTCAAAAGACATTGCTCCTATTGACGAGATTGGGATATTTTTCCAACATTAAGGTAATGGAGGGAATTAAGAAACTTATCCCTTAATTCTCTAAATTCTCTTAATGTTAAAAATAAGCACCAATCTCATACTAACGAATAAAGTCTATATGTGGGATCCATTCTGAAATATGATCCCACAAAAAGACATTGCTCCTATAGACGAGATTGGGATATTTTTCCAACATTAAGGTAATGGAGGGAATTAAGAAACCTATCCCTTAATTCACTAAATTCTCTTAATGTTAAAAATAAGCACCAATCTCATACTAACGAATAAAGTCTATATGTGGGATCCATTTTGAAATAGGAACCCCCAAAAAGACATTGTCCCAATAAACGAGATTGGGATTTTTTGGTAATGCACTACAAAACTGCGTTTTATAGGCACACGCATTAAGGTAATGGAGGTAATTAAGAAAGGCCCCCTCCTCTACATTCTCCAACATAGAGAAAGCTGTGTATTTTACAAGAATGATTAATTCTTTTAAAGAGGGGTTGCAATTGTTTTTTGCTATCGTTCTCTGGTTCATTGGGGTGTGGCCAATCTGGATTGTGGGTGTTATTTTCTGCCTTTCTCGAAAGGTATTACTTAACAAGGTTCGTTTGGGAAGGGACAAAAATTAATTTTTGTTGTAAGAGTTGATGCGAAATATTTGTACATCAGATATGCCCACAACCCTGCATTATCCATTAACTTTGCCGGATAATTGATGACATTGTGATATGATCTATAAATTCAACAACTTTATACCAGTAGTAGACCCCACTTCTTTTGTTCATCCTCAGGCAACGGTAACGGGCAATGTCATTATTGGTAAACACGTATACATTGGTCCGGGGGCTGCTGTGCGCGGTGATTGGGGGCAGATAGTGATCAAAGATGGTTGCAACATTCAGGAGAATTGCACCATCCATATGTTTCCCGGAGTGACGGTGGTGCTGGAAGAAGGTGCTCATATTGGGCACGGTGCCATCATTCACGGAGCCCACATTGGGCGCAATGTGATGGTAGGTATGAACAGTGTTATTATGGATGAGGTGCGCATTGGTGAAAACAGCATCATTGGTGCCCTGACCTTTATCAAAGCAGGAGAAGTCATTCCTGCAAAAAGCCTGGTGGTGGGTAACCCCGGAAAAATAGTAAAAGAAGTTACCGATGAAATGATAGCCTGGAAAAGCAAGGGTACTCAACTCTATCAAAGCCTGCCCCGCCAGTGTTTTGAAGGACTGGAAGCATGTGAACCACTTACAGAAATAGAAGTAGACAGACCCTCTCAGGAAAGTCAGTACCAGACCTGGAATGCCATTAAAAACAGCTGATTATCTTAGCTCTCTGCGAAGGATTTTACCCACATTGGTTTTGGGCAACTCGGTGCGGAATTCAACTGCTTTTGGCACCTTGTAGCCGGTAAGGTTTTCTCTTGAAAATGCATACACTTCATCCTCTGTCAGTGATGGGTCTCTTTTGACAATAAACACTTTTACACTCTCACCCGATTTATCATCCTGAATACCAATGGCTGCAGCTTCAAGGATTTTGGGGTGGGTGACCAATACGTCTTCTATTTCATTGGGGTAGACATTAAAACCGGAAACGAGGATCATGTCTTTTTTCCGGTCTACAATTTTGAAATAGCCATCCGCTTCCATGATGGCTATGTCGCCCGTATAAAGCCAGCCGTCTTTCACAGTTTTGGCTGTTTCTTCGGGTTTGTTGTAATATCCTTTCATGATCTGAGGTCCTTTGGCAATCAACTCGCCTGGTGTGCCCAGTGGCACCTCAACACCATTGTCATCAACAATTTTAACATCGGTAGAAGATACCGGCATGCCAATGTAACCCAGTCGCGCATTTTTGCCCAAGATGTTGACCGTGAGTACAGGTGAGGATTCGGTCATACCATAACCCTCACTGATTCTGCATCCGGTAACTGACTCCCATCTTTCTGCTACCGCTTTTTGCAGGGCCATACCACCGGCTACTGTCACTTTCAAACCACTGAAATCTTTAGCAGCAAAATCCGGATTGTTGAGCATGGCATTAAACAAAGTATTTAACCCTGAAAACACCGTGATTCTATTTTTATCAAACTCCTTGATCACAGAGGGAATGTCTTTTGCATTGGTTACGAGCACGGTTTTGGCTCCCAGTGCAGTAAGTGCGAGACAGTTGACTGTAAAGGCAAAAATGTGGTACATTGGCAGGGGACTGAGTGCTACTTCGTTGCCATCGGAGAGGGTAGTCTCCATCCATGTTTTCATTTGAAGCATATTGGCAATCATATTGCGATTGGTCAGCATGGCGCCTTTTGAAACCCCGGTAGTACCTCCGGTATATTGATGGATAATGACATCATCCGGCTTGCTTTCAAGAGGTTTAACTGTAAATCCCTGTCCTCGTTTGAGGGCTTCTTTAAAACACACTGTATTGGCAATGTTGTATTTGGGAACCATTTTTTTAACATGACGAACCACCAGGTTGACAATGGTGCCTTTTACCGGACCCAAAAGCTCTCCCAGCGAAGTAGTGATCACAATTGAAATTTGGGTATGTCCCAGAATTTGTTCCAGGTTGTGGGCAAAGTTTTCGAGGATCACAATGGCTTTGACATCACTATCACTGAACTGGTATTGCATCTCCCTTGGGGTGTACAGAGGGTTGGTATTGACTACAATGAGACCCGCTTTGAGCGCACCAATAATGGCTATTGGGTATTGAAGACAATTGGGCATCATGAGCGCTATTTTGTCTCCTGCTACCAAACCGCGCGACTGAAGATAAGCTGCAAAATGGTTGGATTGTTTTTGAAGATCGCTGTAAGAAATTCCTTTGCCCATAGATTCAAAGGCAATTTTTCCGGCATGTTTTTCCAAAGTTTCTACAAAAAACTGGACTAGGTTTTGGTATGAATTGTCATCTATGTTGGCGGGAACGCCCGGTGGATAATTGTTTACCCACACCCTTGCTTCACTCATGGCTTAACGAAAAATTTTGGTCTAAAAAAAAGGAAAGATAAAACGCTTTATCCACTAAAAAAAGAGCAACCAAACACGACTCCCTTTCGGTTTATGGAGCAGCAAAGTGATGCAATAGAAAATTTTGTTTGTAACGAAAGGAGCTTAATATACAAACTTAAAACAAAAAATATATAGAAAAAACAAAATAATATTCTTCAAATTAAAGAAAAATATATGTAGACTTAATTTTGTTGACTTTTCCCTAAGATGTCAACAAAATAAAATTTTACTTCTTTTTGGCTGGTTTTTTCTCATTGAGATCTACCTCTTCGAAGTCGCCCATTTTGGAGTATTTTTCAATTCTGGCCGTGATGCGGTCATCGGGCTGCATTTCCTGCAGCGTTTGCAACTCCTTTTTGATGTGCGATTTCAAAGATTTGGCCATTTTTTCCGGGTCGGTGTGAGCGCCGCCAACCGGTTCTTTGATGATTTCATCGATCAGGCCAAATTCCAACATGTGTTCAGCGGTAAGTTTGAGGGCTTCGGCAGCGGTCTCTTTGTAGTCCCAGCTTCTCCAAAGGATAGATGAGCAGGATTCTGGAGATATAACGGTGTACCAGGTGTTTTCAAGCATAAATACTCTATCACCCAGTCCGATGCCTAAGGCACCGCCAGATGCTCCTTCACCAATGATGTAACAAAGTATGGGCACTTTTAACTGTGCCATTTCAAATAAGTTGCGTGCAATGGCTTCTGCCTGACCTCTTTCTTCGGCCTCGAGTCCCGGATACGCACCCGGGGTGTCAATGAGGCAAACCACCGGTATATTAAACCGCTCAGCCATCTTCATCAATCGGAGTGCTTTTCTATAGCCTTCCGGATTGGCCATACCAAAGTTTCGGTACTGCCTCATCTTGGTATTGATGCCTTTTTGATGTCCCATGACCATCACTGTCTGACTTCCCAGTTTGGCCAAGCCCCCTACTATGGCTTTGTCATCTGCAAAACAGCGGTCGCCGTGTAACTCTGTAAAGCGGGTAAAGATCTGGTCAATGTAAAACAGGGTATAGGGTCGCTCGGGGTGTCTTGACAATTGGACTTTTTGCCATCCGGTAAGATTGGAATAAATTTCCTTTCTTGTATTCTGAATCTTTTTTTCCAGTTCTTTGATCTTGTCGGAAACATCGATTACACCCCCATCTCCGACCTCTTTGATCTTATCCAGCTGTTCATAGAGCAGTTCAAGGGGTTTTTCAAATTCCAGAAATACCATGTTGCTTCGATTGGTTGTAAAAAATCAGAGGGCTAAATTAAGGCAAACTTGGCTTAAGCGGGCAGCAAGCCCGTTTTTTGTGAAAAAAAATATATAAAGATCAGGTTTACAAGATTGTACAAATGATTAGTTAAACATTTATGACGGAAAGTTGAGCAGGATTTTGTACGAAAAGAAACTTGTATTAATCTCCTCTGGGGTGACAGCTAAAACAGGCGGCGCTTTCAAACTTAAAACCACCTACCTCGTCGTGTTCTTTGGCCATTTTCTGCGCATTGTTGTGTTCGTGACAATTGATGCAGCTGAAAAGTTTGTAATTACCAGACTGGAGGTGACAATCAGTACAATCATTCCACTCTCCCTTGTGCTCGCCCGAATAGATGGGAAAATAGGTGTCATGAATTGTAAAACTGGCTGGCTTCCAATCAGGTGCCAGGGTATGACAAAGTTTACAATCATTTGGAAAAGCAGAGTGGTCTATGCTTTGGGAGGGATTGATGGCAGCTGCATGACAGCTGATACAATTGGCATCCAGCCCTGTAAAATCGCCGATCTTGTGGCAGGCAACGCAGTCTAGCCCACCATGACTTTGCTCGAGTGGAAAAAAGCTGTGCAGGATTTGGCCACCTTTCCACCCATTGCCAGTGAGTTGGTGACAGATGGAGCAATCCGTTGAAAAGTGATTGGCCTGGTGATCCGGTATTTTGGCCGTAAGGTATTCTGTTCGGTGGCAGTCCAGGCAGCTTACCCCGGTGGGGGCAAAGTTTACCAGTGAAGCATCCTTGTGGCAGGCTGCACAGTCCTGACCTGAATGGACCCCCATAAGTGGAAAGGAGGTTCTCTCGTGCATCAGTGTGAGGTCTTCTACGATCCATGACTTAGAAGTATGGCACCGGGCACAATCTGTACCAACTGTTTGTTGGTGGAAATCAGTATGACAGGAAATACAATTGGCAGGTACCTCTGAAAAATTCAGGCTTTTATGGCAAGACTTACAATCCAGTGTTTTGTGTTGCCCCCATAAGGGAAAATCGGCTTCTTTATCATGATCAAATGTAGCCGTTTTTGTATCCATTGTCCAGGATTGTGGAGAATGACATTTTGCACAGTCAATGACCAATTGAGAACCGTGGGGTGATTGGCCGGTCTGTCCAGGTAATAAGCCGGGCAAGAGTGTCACAATAAGAAATAGCCATAATTGAAGGCTACTCTGAGTTCTTTTTTTGATCATAAAACAGCTTTTTTTCCTGAGTTCGACAGGAAACTTAAAAATAAGGTCAAAATTTGAATATCATTCTTTAAACATACCCCAAATGGCATACTATTGATTTAAATCATTGAATCGGACCAAAAAGGCACATTTTTCCATTAACAGAGGTTTAGGTCGACAAAATATCCCGGCTAATCGATTAATTGGGCAACTTTTTGACCGAATCAATAGTTTTGTTACTATTAAAACTATCAACATGAAACAACTATTAACTTTTTTCTCATTTTTACTTGTTACCTCTCTTGCTTGGAGTCAAACCGCAGATGAAATCATTGACAACCATATCAAGGCCATCGGAGGGGCCCAAAAATGGAATGAGATCAACACCATGTATTCAGAAATGACATCTGACATGGGCGGTATGAAAATTCCGATTAAAATTTGGCAACAACACATGAAAGGCATGCGTGTTGAATTTGAAGTACAGGGTATGACCGGTATCCAGGTGGTAACGGATAAAGATGGCTGGTCATTGATGCCGTTCATGGGACAAACCAAACCGGAGCCAACCAATGAAGAAGCCCTTAAGTCTGCCAGAAGCCAATTGGACATTAGGGGACAGTTGCTGGATTACAAAGGCAAGGGATCAACTGTTGAGTATCTTGGAGAAGATGAAGATGAGGGAGTTGAGGTATACAAAATCAGATTGACTGACAGCAATAAAACAGAAACCACCTACTTTATTGAGAAGGAAAGCTATCTGATGATCAAAGCTGTATCTAAGGTCAATTTTCAGGGACAGGAAATTGATGCGGTTACCAAGATGTCAAACTACAAAGACGTTGGGGGCATTAAGATTCCTCACAGCGTGGACTCCATGTCTACCGGTAAAATGGAAATTGTGAAAACCGAGATCAACCCGGCCATCGCAGAAGATAAATTTGCCATGCCAAAACAATAAGATCCATGGTGAAGAAAATATTATTTTCAGCGTGTGTCATTCTTACTGCTCTTTCCTCACAGGCCCAGAAAATTACCTCCGCCACCATTGGTGATGTATCGGCCAGGTCAATCGGACCGGCTGTAATGGGGGGCCGAATTACCTGTATTGAAGGCGTCAACAGCAAACCCAAGGTGGTTTATGTAGGTGCTGCCGGTGGGGGTGTATGGAAAACCGATGATGCAGGAGTTAGTTTTAAATCTATTTTTGACAAATACTGCCAGTCAATCGGCGACATTGCCATTGATCAAAAGCACCCTGATACCTTATGGGTAGGAACGGGTGAAAGCAATATGAGAAATACTGTATCCATTGGCAATGGTATTTATTTGAGTAAAGACGGAGGTGAAAACTGGCAGCAAATGGGACTGCAAAAAACAGAACACATCAGCAAAGTCATTATTCATCCCACCAATTCCAACATAGTTTATGTTGCTGCTCCGGGCCCACTATGGAGTGATGGTCCAGATCGCGGTATTTATAAAACAACAGATGGGGGAAAGACCTGGGAAAAAATTTACTACATCAATGAGCGTACCGGTTGTGCGGATCTCATCATGGATCCAAGAGATCCGGAGACATTGATTGCAACCATGTGGGAATTCAGGAGGAAACCCTATGCTTTCTCATCAGGAGGCCCCTCCAGTGGAATTTATAAGAGTACTGATGGAGGTAAGACCTGGAAATCCATTCGCAAAGGCTTACCGGAGGGAGATCTCGGCAGAATGGCAGTAGCCCAGGCACCCTCCAAGCCCGACAGATTGGTGATGGTATGTGAGTCAAAAGAAACCAAACTTTACCTGTCAGAAGATGGAGGGGAAAACTGGAAAGAACAAGCGTCAACCTTCAATGTTAAGGCCAGGCCATTTTACTTTTCAACCCTGGAATTTGACCCTAAAGATGCCAATCGTTTATATCGTCCGGCCTTTAACATGTCAATCAGTGACGATGGGGGTTATTCATTTTACGACGCTCCAGGTGGAGCAGGAGTCCATGCTGACCACCACGCTTTGTGGATCAATCCGGAAAATACCAGCCAGATGTACCTGGGTACAGACGGAGGCGTTTACATGAGTGTAGACAGGGGTAATAACTGGCAATTCATTCGCTGTTTGCCTGTTTCACAATTTTACCATGTGGATGTCGACAACCAGCAGCCTTTTTACAGGGTGTATGGTGGACTTCAGGACAATGGCTCATGGATGGCGCCCAGCCAAAGCCCGGGTGGGGTAGAAAATGGTGATTGGGTATCGCTCTATGGTGGTGATGGATTTTGGGTAGTACCTGATCCGGTTGATCCCAATTATGCCTATGCCGAATACCAGGGTGGAAACATGGCCAGGGTCAATCTACGGACCAATACTTCAAGATCGATCAAACCCTTTGAAGAGCCGGGAGATGAAAAACTCAGGTGGCACTGGAATACACCATTGGTGATGTCGCCCAATAGAAAGGGAGCCCTTTATACAGGGTCTCAATACCTCTATCGCACATCCAACCAGGGAAAATCCTGGGTAAAACTTTCTCCGGATCTTACCACCAATGATAAAGAGAAACAAAAGCAGGAAGAGTCGGGAGGATTATCAGCTGACGTTACCTCTGCAGAAAATCACTGCATCATTTACAGCATAACAGAATCACCCCTCGACTCCAATACCATTTATGTGGGTACAGACGATGGCAATTTACAAATGACAAGTGATGGTGGCAAAACCTGGAACAACCAGACAGCCGGTTATGCCGCAGCAGGCATTCCCAAAGGCACCTGGGTATCCAGTATTTCTGCTTCTGTTCATGATGCCAACACCGTATTTGCCACCTTTGATAATCACACTTATGGTGATCACAACACCTACGCTGCGGTTTCAAAAGACAAGGGCAGGACGTGGACCCGATTTACAAGCAATGAATTTACCGGCTTTGCCAATAAGATTCTACAGGACACCGAAAACCCGTCTCTGCTCTATTTGGGCACCGAAATGGGCTTGTTCATGAGTTTTGATGCCGGTCAGTCATGGGTGCGGTACAAAGCTGAGTTTCCGTGGATGGCCATGGTGCGCGACCTCGTGATTCATCCATCCGGAGATCTGGTGATTGCAACCCACGGTAGAGGCATTTATATCATCGATGATCTCGGACCCCTGCGTGAGATCAACAAGGCAGATCTGAGTCAGGATGTATTGTTCCTGGAATCAAGAGAAGCTTATTGTTCTTCCGGCAGAATGGGAGGCAACCAAACCTGGAATGCAGGAGAATACAATGGTGCCAATTATACGGACAATGCTGTCATAACGTATTACCTAAAAGACAGAATGAGTTCAGGTGATGCCAAGATCCTTATCCGCGACAGCACAGGTAAAGTTATCAGAGATCTACCGGCCGGCAAAAGAAAGGGCATCAATAAGATAGCCTGGGACATGCGCCTCGCGCCTCCAAAAGTACCGGAAGGTGGCACTAAACTCAGCTTTGGTGGTTTTATGGGTCCATTGGTACTGCCTGGAAAGTACTCGGCAGAACTGAGGGTTGGTAATCAGACTTACAACCATGATTTTGAAATCAAAGCCGACGATCTGGCAGATTATACGGTAGAAGAAAGGAAGTCGCAATTTGACTTGTCTATGAAGCTATTCAACCAGCTCGAACAGTTGGCTGCCAGGATGGATGAAATAACCCTCTACCAGGAGCAGGCAGATAGTTTGATGAAGCTGGCTACAGACGCCAAACTGAAAGCATCGATCAAAATGTACAGAGACTCGCTGGAAAACATCAGAAAGGACCTTGTACCCACTAAACACACTTCCATTTTTGCTGACGAAGAGCGTCTTCGGGAAAAGATTGTTGATGTGTACAGCCAGGTACTTTCCTATGAAGGAGAACCTAATAACTACGTTTATAAAAGAATGGAAGGTCTGAAGATGGAAGTGGAGAAATTAGAAAAGAGACACGAAACCATCAATCAGAAGCAACTGGAACCACTGAACCAGAAATTGGTCAAAAAGGGATTAAAGCCCATTGAAAAGCCCATAAAAGAAGTGAAACCTTAAAATTAAAAAGGCCCCAAACGGGGCCTTTTTTTATGGAGCTTATTTTATGAAAACCAAGGTCGAAATGCCTCCGTTACCCCCGCTTACATTCCGCAGTTCGATTTTATTGGCCGTCTGAGATATTACCTCCCAATCATCGTTGAGTTCGTCTAAACGGGCTGTGACTGGAAATTGGAATATCATTTTATTTTTTCCACTGTCAATTATGGAACTCCAGGTACCAGCAACCGTTCCGCTGGTAGTGGTTACACTGATAGTGCCATTAGAGTTGAATACAAAACCAAAACCATTATAATAGGATGTGCGATCGCGGTCTTTATCAATATAGCTGGATACCTTCCATGATCCTGTAGGTGCGCTGATGGTAACATCATTGCCAGGACTCGCTACGGGTAAGCGACCAAAGGTGAGCAGGTCGGTACCTCCATTGCCACCACTTACATGTTTGAGTTGAATCAAATCCTGATTTTGAATCAGAATCTCCCAATCTTCGTTCAGCTCGTCAAAAGGTGAAACGTTGGGAAAGGTAAGTATCATTTTGGTTTTTCCACTATCGCTCATTTTTTTCCAGCTTCCTTTAACTTCGGTACTTCCTTTAACCGCTGTGATAGATCCATTGGGTTGGAAGGCAAACTGGTAATTGTAAAAACGAGAGGTCTCTACCGTTCCGTCTTCTGAAAACAGGGTAACATACCAGGTACCCGAGCTCACCGGCAAGGCACCATTGAGGTTGTCGGTGGTAGAGGAATCGTCGTCACTTTTCTGACAGGAAACCAAAATAAAGAGGCATAGGACCAGGAGTCCATGAAAGGTTGTTTTCATGATGAATCATTTTAGAAATTAAAAAAGGAAAGTCTTTGTTTCGATCGTTATGAGTCTGTCAATCGAAGCATGATCCAAATGTATACTTAAGTAGCTGATGCAAAAAGACAAATGGCTTGTAATGGCAATTGTTGGCAACTGAAGCAGCAGATAGGATTACTGAAATTGATTTCTATAATTTGAAAAGGAAGGTTTTCGTTATCATGAAAGTGTGCACATATGTACAATTGTCAATTCATTGAAACAAATCATAGGCCACCGAAAGGGCAAGATTCAATTCCCGGTTATCCATTCTTCTGCCGGCTAATGAAAACACCATCTTTGGCTTGCCCATTTGCAAACTTAAAACACAGCTATCCACATCCGGCCCATACCAAAACAAATCCATGCCGCTGATTCGCCTGAAACTGCCAACCATCAGGCTCCATCTATGATAAGGGTTGGCGTCATAACTAATCCTAACTTTTACATCTCCAAAGAATCGATTGCCCTGTGTTTGTTCAGCAGCAAATGATACGGCATAACTGTACTTACTACTCAACCTACGTTGCACATCAAAGAGCAGATCTCTGGCAATATTGACCCAGACCAGGTTGCGGACTAAAACGGAGGGATCAACTGTCATTAACCGGATCTCCTTGGGTATGACAAAACTCCGGTTCTGTAAAGTCAGTGTAGTGAGCTGGGTTTTATCATCAGAAGGCCAGGTCACCTTTACACCCTGGGTGCAGTAAACGCCGCCATCACCTGAAGTCGTAAACTCGGCGTAGTTTTGGTTTTCGGAAATAAAATGCTGGGCATTGACAAGGCCTTCCAAACTAGCCAGGCCAAAAAACGAGAGCTTTGTCTTAGCGAGAAATCGGATCGGCCGGGTTTGGATTCCGGCCATCAGACGGGGCATCACCAGGGTAGCCTGGGAGGTGGAAAAATGGTAGCCCGGAAAAAAGACATTCTTTTTGTTTACATCATTGTATTGCAGTGCCTGTAAAGCAAAGGCTGTTGAAGTTTGTAAAAAATGACGGTTATTTTGCCACCTTTTCAAAAAAGTCAAGACCATAAAATTCTGGTCGTTGGCCATTTTACCTGTGGCTAGATCGATGGCAGCATTGTTTTTGCTACGGGTAAAACTGGCATAAGTATAACTTTCTCCGGGGTCAATACCGCTTAACCTGAATTTTTCGTCAGCCTGATAAAATCGTTGGTCCAGCACATTGCCCAGGCTCGTTTTTTTAAAGTCAATGGGCCTGATCCAGTCGGTATTTTTATCGTACTGCCAAATCCTGTAGACATTGCCGTAGTTGCGACCATGATCGTAACCGCGAATATTTTCTTTTTCAATCAACCGGCCCCAATCCAATTCAAATTGTTGTTGGGGTGACAACGGATTTTGGGCTATCAGGGTCACGTGATGTGAACTTTGGGTTACCCATGATACCAGATAGAGGTAATCATCCATGTCGATGGATTTGTCGGGGTAATTATAAGAAAAATAAGCATTGCCCATTTCTCGAAGCAGCCTCAGCCCGGTGTCATGAATGTCTCTGCACACCCCGGCCACACTGGTCGTATCATAGGCCCTGAAGGTTTTAAAAATATCGGCAACGCCTAACACATCACCTGCACTGGGCATCGAGGGCTTTACCCGCTGGTGGTCGTAATGGTAATCATAGTGTTCTTCCATCAGCAGGGTCACAAAGTAAAGGTAGTCGGTCCAGTTGAACTTTTGATCGGGTAAAAGATAATCCATGCCATACCAAATGGCTGCTGGCAAATCTTCATCTCGTTGAATATTGACCAATTGAGTCCTCCACAGACCCAGCATCAAATTTTTGTCATCTCTTTTTTGAAGTTCGTTGGGCTTGCAGTAAAACAACTTTCGGAGATAATCCAGATTGGCAGCAAAGGGCAGATTCAACCGATCCTTTATTTCAAGTACCTCCTGAATCTTCCAGTTGTATGGGATCAGGTATTTGTCATTGCTTAGGTCACTAACCAGGTGATAGCGATCCAGTGTGCGGTAGATATCGGGTGTTTGCTGATAAAAAAACTGTAATCGGGTGACATCCATTTCGGTGCTGTCTTCTCCCATAGGATACACAAAGGACTGTCCCCTTGCCATCTGGCAAACCATCAATATCCAGGCTATGATTACAATTTTGGTATACATCTTTTGCGCCACCCTCTTATACAGTAAGGTCTGTCATCTTGCCCAAATGGTCAATGACGCAGGTCATAAAAAAAGAAATCGCAGGAAGCCGAAGCCGCCTGCGATCATACCACATGCTGGTTCAAAAAAAAGATTTGTGCTGTAACGACTGACTTATCTTATCTCTGCACAACATCGGCCCTTAGTGACTCCAGGACCTTGCCCACCTCTCCGATCAGATCGGCAGGAACATTGTTTTGCTGCGCTCCTTTGACTACACTTTGGATAAAAATATCCATATCTGCATTGTTTACTTTTAATGCCATTCTGTTATTTTTGGCCGGATCGTGGGCATCTTTCATATTGAGTCCTCCATAAGCAAAGTTTTTAGCCCCAGTGCCCACACAGAAAAAATCAGTGAGATTTTTACTCAATCGGGCAAGGCCTGTAGTATTGCCGGCACCCACTTCTGTAAGGAGGGGAGTAAAATACTGTAGGATCTTACCTTCTCCCACTATGACAAAAATTGTGCTGTCCACTACCGAACGCAAGCCCAGTCGGCCCGATTCAATCATGGTGCCTGGATTGGCCGGATCGGCCACCAGCTTGGTTCCTCCCAGTTTGTCATAGAGGGTGGTTTCTACCACTACTTCTTCATCATCATCGCAGGCAATAAAAATGGTGGTAAATGAGCACAAGAGTGCCAGGAATAGGATTTTTTTTAAATAAGTCATATACATAAAATTTAGTGTGAAAAATCAGTTTAGGATCATGTTTTTGATCAGTTTTACCCAATAAGCATAGCTCAGATCGGCATGAATGGGGCAGCCCATGGCCTTGTTCCCGGTTTCGGGTACGTAGGCGCTGACGGCTGCAGGTGAATGTTGGCGGGCTGTCTGCAATACTTCTTTACCCGTGAGGTGAAGATTGTTGTACGCCACTACCATAGATTTTTGCTCCGGAAAATAATTGACAGACTTCACACCATCTTTGCTACGAAGGGCTTGTCCAACGATGGCAATGTCGTTTTCATCTGCACTCTTATCAAAATTGAGTTTTGAGAGTTGGATGGTGGCATTGTCTGCCATTTTGTGATTGGCCATGGCCCAAAGGTGTAAAGACAATACTATACCTAAAAGCAAGACTATTTTAAGTACAGACCTAAGCCTTTTGATATTTTGTTTACCGGTTGATGATGTGATTTCCATTTTCCTTTTTTCCTATATACGGGGGCAAAGCCAAATCTGGATTTTTTTCGGGATGATGGTGTAAAAGAAAATGTAGGGGGATTGATTACTTGTCCCTATGCCGCAGCAGCGGTGTAGGAGCCGCTTACCGTTTATCTACCTGGCTAACGCTAGTTAGACAGGCGGCTTACCGCTCACCGCTCACCGCTTACCGCTCACGGCTCACCGCTTACGGCTCACCGCTTACTGCTCACCGCTCACTGCTTATCTACCTGGCTAACGCCAGTTAGACTGGCATGTTGCTCCGCGATAGAATTACATTAATGAACTACACTGAATTGAAATGGAAACAATCTCGAACAAGCTTGATCGTTGCCGTGCAAAGCTTTACACGGTACCTCGTGAGTTAGCAAATTTACAATTTGCGTTAACGAACGATGCTGAG
>CALMSX010000004.1 GCA_937872515.1 uncultured Bacteroidota bacterium | reverse complement strand
CAACACTCAACACTCAACACTCAACACTCAACACTCAACACTCAACACTCAACACTCAACACGTTAATTTCATATTTAAAATTACAGAATGTTTTATCAAGTTTAATTTACGTAAATCTGTTTTTTCTATTATCATGTGGCAATGAATTTAATGATACAAATTCAAGTAGATTAGATCCAGTTCCTGGTAATTCTTGTTTTCAGGAAGTTGTTTCTATAGAATGTGATATAGAATCAGATACCTTTGTTATAGATAGCTTACCTGGATTTATTGATTGTGAAATAAGCTTAATACTGGAATATTGTATCAAAATGGAAAGTGGTGCAATATTAATTGCAGCGAGTGATTTTCAAATTATATCAACTTGTGAAGAAATCCAAGATTCTCTCATTTATCTTACAGAGAGAGGAACTGACGGTGAATTAACACAGTTTATATCTTCACTTGATTATTTGATATATGAGCAATTAGTAATTGAATTGTTTTCTATACATGGGTTAAATTCTCCGTGTAACAATCCTTTGAATTTTTCATTCACAACAACTTTCAATCGGCCTTCATGTTTTGCTTATTGTGTGTTTTCCTCAGATGTTCCTACTGGAGATGGTGGTGAAGGCAGGTTTGATGGTGAGGGGCCAACATTGTTTTGGTCAAAATCACAATGTGATAGCAACGGATGTTGTCAGATTGAACATTTAGTATGCTATGATGTGGCAGGGGATTCTATTCGGGTATCACCAAGGGTTGCAAGGGTTGTTAAACCAATTGTTTTAGAAGAATGTAGAAATGGAACTCCAGATGCGAGCAATGATCCATCAGTAGTTCGATGTTTGCCGTGTGATTTTAATTGTCCAGAGTAATATTATTGCAATGAAAAAATTTCTTTTATTTTTATTCATTACATTTAATGGATCATGTTTATTTTCACAACAGCCCTTCCCCCTTGAATTTAAAGGATATGGGACAATGTGGCAACGTCTGATAACTAATGGAGATGGTTCGTTTCCGGGACAAACAGGTAGTATTTATACCTCTGTTGAACCAATTGATCTTGTTGATGTTGACTCAGTCTTATACATACTATATCGAACTAAAAGAAATAGTTTGATTGACGGTATTATTTTGGAAAAAATTAATCCCAGCACTGGTCAGTTAATTTGGCAAACTATAGATAACTCATATACAGGAAATGAATCTTTTCAAAAATATCAAAGCCTATATCTGAATAAGGAGGGCAATTTAGATGTTATTGGGTTGAAAGCGAAGGATAATACTAAGGCTTTTGCACCAAACATGTGCAAAAAAAAGTTTTATTCAAGTAATGGAGTAAACTATTTTTTTAATACAGACACAACTGATTTTAAGTATAGTTTGACAGGCGGATCTGAAATATTTCCAATAGGGCAAGATTCAATATATTTAACCGGTACTCCTTGGGGTGAATCAGTCGAACAAAATCCCAGGATTGGAATAAAATTTTATTCACTCTCAAAAAATTTGGTGCTTGACACTAGTGCTCAGGTAATTTTCAATGAGCCTTCCGATTTGGATTCGTTTACGTATAGTCATGTAGTTTTAAACCCAAGATTTCAAATAATTAATAATCATTTGTTGGGTATTATTTGCATTTATTTAAATGAAAAGGAAGGTAAATATTCCACTCGTGCTGAATTAATTATAGTTAATTATTCTGATTTAAAGAATCTTAAGGTTGTAAGAAGAATAAATTTTGGATCTGAAATATATGATTGGCCAAACGAGGAATTCTACTACCGACTATATTCATACAATGAAGAAATACAATTAACCTGGCGATATCCTAAAAAAGACACAATTAATGACAAGATATTTAGAGCTTGTAGTTTTCTTTCTTTGGATACACTTGGTAATGTTTTGGCCAGAGTTGACGATATTGCGCAAAATGACCATTGGATTTACAATCTAAAGTGCACGGGCAAATTAAATGAAAAGTATTATTTAATTGGACACAGATCCGATGATAGAGCAAGCTTTGATATTTTAGAGATAGATTCAGTAAGCCAGGTCACATTGCTTGTGTCAGTTATAACTGCAGACAGACCTTCAAATGATGGTTTTAATGGACTCAATACCCTCCAAAATTTCAGGAGCGATTCTACCCTCATTTTTTCTGGAGCTTTATTCACAAAAGGAGGTGATGTAGTTCCCTCAACTACATCAACGCTTTACACCATGGCCTTTGACCTCCGCCAATGGATGCGGCCCAATGCTTCTGAGGAGGTAGTCAAGGATTTAACAATTAAGTTATATCCCAATCCCAGCCATGAATACCTCAACATCGAGGTGCCGGATGTTAAAGGCAAGCTACATTTTTATGCATCCAATGGGACTTTGCTCAAAACCATCTCGATCAATGGCAGTCAGTCGCTGCTGGTAGATACCTCTGTTTTTCCGGTTGGAGTCAATGTGATAATGATTGAACCTGCGGAGAAGACTGGGGTTGTGAGATCAGTGACGTTTACGAAGATGTAATAAGTTTTTTCACAGCTAAGGTGGTGATTGATGGGTGTTTTGTTTTACAGATTAATCACCACCTTGTTTTCCATTCTTTTCATTTCGTCGGGCAGGCAGGCTAAGATTTCATTTTTCAGGGCTTCTAACATTTTTTCTTTGACAAAATAGCGAAAGCTTATCATCCCAATTTTTCTCACCGGCACGGGAGCTTTAAAATAGCGAACATGGTTCATTTGTTTTTTGCTTAGATCTCTGAGGCAGAGCTGGGGTAGCACGGTGATGCCTTCATTGAGGTCGACAATTTTTTTGAGGGTTTCGATGCTCGATGCGGTAAGATCAAACTGATGGATGTTTCTTTCGTGCACTTTTAACTCACATAAATTGACCACCTGGTTGCGTAAGCAATGTCCTTCTTCCAACAACCAGAGTCGATTGACGTCGAGGTCGCCCGGTAAGAGGTATTTTTTGCGGGGGTGAATGGTTTTGTGGGATGAATAAATGACAAACTCTTCATTAAACAGCGGAATCTCCACCAGGTCGGTTTGTCCGATGGGAATGGCCAGCAGGCCGGCGTCGAGTTGGTTGTGTTTGATGCGTTCTATGATCACATCGGTGGTGAGTTCACTGATCTTCAACCGAATGTCCGGATATTTTTTCAAAAACCGATCCAGGAAGAGCGGAAGGAGATAGGGGGCCAGCGTGGGTATGATGCCGATCCGCAATTCTCCTTTTACATGGAGGGTTTCTTTTTCTACAATGTCGTGAATGCTTTCAATTTCCCTAAGTACTACCTTGGCCTGGGCGATGAGTTTTTTACCAATTTCTGTTGGCACCACCGGTTGTTTACTGCGGTCGAAGACCTTGACCTGAAGCTCTTCTTCCAGCTTTTTGATCATCATGCTGAGTGTGGCCTGGGTGATGTGGCAGTGCTGGGCTGCTGTAACGAAGTGACGAAAGCGGTCGACGGCGATGATGTATTCTAGTTGTTGGAGGTTCATTCAATTACGAATTGTGCAATTACGAATTACGGGATTCAATTGCGAATTGGTCAATAACGGATTTTAAATTACGATTTTATAATGATTCAATTACTAATACCTATGCCCTATCCCATCTGCCCAATCCCCTGCGTATCAATTTGGGCTAAGGGAATTGAATGAGGTCTGAAAGATATAGATAATATCGATACAAATATAGAAAATATCAGTTTGATTGATGAAGATTAATGTCGTAATTTTGAGGATTACTAACAAAAACTAGCTATTTCATGGAAAACAAATCAAATGGTGGCGGAAAATGTCCGTTTACCGGGGCGATGCACCATAGTGCCAGTACACAGCGGGGGACAACCAATGCAGACTGGTGGCCCAATAAATTAAATCTATCGATCTTAAGGCAGAATGGAGTGGCTTCTGATCCGATGGATAAGGATTTTGATTACAGAAAAGAATTTTTGAGTCTTGATTACGATGCCATTAAAAAAGACCTCACGGCGTTGATGACGGATTCACAGGATTGGTGGCCGGCGGATTTTGGTCATTATGGTCCTTTGTTTATCAGGATGGCCTGGCACTCAGCGGGTACCTACCGTATCGGTGATGGAAGAGGAGGTGCGGGCAAGGGCTTGCAGCGATTTGCGCCATTGAACAGTTGGCCGGATAACACCAATCTCGATAAGGCAAGGAGGTTGTTGTGGCCTATAAAACAAAAATATGGCAATAAGATTTCCTGGGCAGATCTTTTGATACTAACCGGTAACGTTGCTTTGGAATCCATGGGCTTTAAAACTTTTGGATTTTCGGGAGGTCGTGCCGATGTTTGGGAGGCTGATGAGGCTATCTACTGGGGCTTAGAGAAGAAGTGGTTAGACGATGCTACCCGTTATTCCGGGGAACGCGATCTGGAAAATCCTCTGGCTGCGGTACAAATGGGCTTGATCTATGTAAATCCAGAGGGTCCAGGCGGTAATCCGGATCCGATTGCGGCGGCCAAAGACATCAGAGAGACCTTTGCCAGGATGGCAATGGATGATGAAGAAACCGTGGCCTTGATTGCCGGAGGTCACACCTTTGGTAAGACCCACGGTGCTGCAGACGCCGCTCATGTAGGCAAAGAGCCGGAAGGCTGTGATATGGAATTACAGGGCTTGGGCTGGGCCAATTCCTTCGGAAAGGCAATGGCAGAAGATACCATAACTTCAGGTATTGAGGTAACCTGGACTACTACCCCAGCCAAGTGGGGACATGACTTTTTTAAACACCTGTTTGGGTTTGAATGGGAATTGACCAAGAGTCCGGCAGGTGCCCACCAATGGGTGGCTAAAAATGCAGGTGATCTGGTGCCGGATGCACACATTGCCGGTAAGATGCACAAGCCAACGATGCTGACAACCGATTTATCACTTCGTTTTGATCCCGCTTACGAAAAAATATCCCGCAAATTTTTAGAAGACCCTGCTGCCTTTGAAGATGCCTTTGCAAGGGCCTGGTTTAAACTGACCCACAGAGATATGGGACCCAAATCGAGATATGTGGGTCCGGAAGTACCGGCTGAAGACCTGATCTGGCAAGATCCTTTGCCCAAAGTTGATCATGTTTTGATCAATGATACCGATGTAACCGAGTTGAAGAGAAGGGTAATGGCCAGCGGCTTAAATATCTCTGAACTGGTAAGCACAGCCTGGGCTTCTGCCTCTACTTACAGAGACTCAGATAAAAGAGGAGGTGCCAATGGCGCCAGGGTACGACTGAGCCCGCAGCGTTATTGGAAGGTCAATAATCCTACCCAATTAGGCAAGGTGCTTGATGTTCTGGAAAAAATCAGAAGTGAATTTAATGCTCAGCAAAGCAACAATAAACAGGTATCGTTGGCAGACCTGATTGTATTGGCAGGTGATGCAGCCGTAGAAGATGCTGCCAGAGCGGGGGGAGTGGCCATTTCTCTACCATTTACGCCTGGCAGAACCGATGCTACACAGGAACAAACCGATGTTCACTCTTTTGAAGCATTGGAGCCATTTGCAGACGGTTTCAGAAATTACCTAAAATCAAAATCAGCCATACCCGCTGAACATTTGATGGTAGACAAAGCCGAATTGCTTAAGCTCACTCCACCAGAGATGACCGTATTGGTAGGTGGCATGAGGGTGTTGGGCACCAATTATGACAACAGCGAGCATGGCTTATTTACTACCAGAAAAGGAATGTTGACCAACGACTTTTTTATCAACCTGTTAGACATGGGTGTAGAGTGGAAAGCTGCCGACGACCATAAGCACGTTTATGAAGGACGCGATCGCAAAACCGAATCTGTCAAATGGACGGGAACCAGGTTTGACCTGGTATTTGGTGCCAATTCAGAACTGAGGGCTTTGGCCGAGGTATACGGAGCAGCTGATGCCGGACATAAATTTGTAAATGACTTTGCAAAGGTTTGGACCAAGGTGATGAACCTAGATCGATTTGATGTTGTAAAATAAGTTGATACAGCTATAAACTAAAAGGGCCGGTCAAATCAGATCGGCCCTTTTTTTTGGATAACATTCCAGATTAGCTATTTAATTACCAGGATTGACAGATCCATAGTTCATAAAATTTCCTTGAAAACTACCCGTGCCTTTGTAAATACCGCCATTTTCAAAAGTGCCGGTTCCACCCTGGTAGATGATGGTGCCGTTGTTGTGTAGGGTGCCATCATTGTTGATCAGCCCTGCTGGATTTACAATGATAGTGCCTCCTAACCAGATAAACACTACATCCTGGTAAATTTCCATTCTTCCAAAAGACACATCCGGTATTTCATCTGGTATGGTAAGTGTAAATCCATTGGAATTGACATACACAGAATTGTAAGCAACAAAACTTTCTTCGATGTGGTCTAAAAATACGATGGTGTCGCCACCCATAGGATCGGCATCGTTGATAGCATCTTGCAAAGAGGTATATTTTTGACCCGTTCTCTCATTTTGTATGTTACCACAAGCGCCATTCATTACAATATCAGCTGGGCTAGGGTCAACAGCGTTGTTGGTAATGGTGATGGTTCCGCCAATGGCAGTGCCTCCCATGTTGACCTCTTTGTCCATGATGGGATATAGGCCACAATAATCAGTGAGGGCTCCGTTGTTATCGATGTACAAATCCTGGGTAATAGATTCAAGGAACAACAAACCATTTACGTTCTCAAGGCTTGCATTGTCGGTAATAAATAAACTTTCATTAACAGAAATAAGTTGCGTCAATTCCTGTATGGAAGTAAGCGCGGGATTGCTGCTAATGGTCAATGAACTACCTACTGAAGCAATGGAAGACAAGCCAGAAATATCGATCAAATTGTCATTGCCGTTGATGTACAGCGCACCATTGATGATGTCTGCATTGGCAAGCCCATTGAGGTTGATCAAATTTGGATTACTATAAATGTTGAGGTTGTTGAACACGGTAAGATAGTAAATCCCATTTAAGGAGTTCAGGGCTGGGTTGTTGTACACTGAAAATGTGCCTGTGTGGCTGCTAAGTCCTGATAAGCCGGTAAGGCTGGTGATCATATTGTTGTCGAAGATACTAATATCTCCTCCCACCTGTGTGATGTTGTTGAGAGAATCCAGTTTGGAAAGTACAGGATTAAAAAAGATGCCCAATGCTCCATTGACACCGGTCAGACCATAAAGACTGTCGATATTTACCAGGTCGGTGCCCATGCCATCATCGTCGTTGATGGTAAGGTCACCTTCTACTACCAGACAGCCCGGATACGTAGTTCTGAATGAATTGGCTTGGGCCTGGTTGTTAATAACTATGCCGCCGGGTCCACCACAAATTTCATTGTCCTCAATGGTTAAGTTTTGTTCAATAACGGGTCCCAATACCAAGCCGGCAGAAGGACCATACAAAGAAAGGGTTGCTATTTCATTCCCCTCTGCCAAGAGGTCGTCCTGTACGTAAAAGAGAATGCTTCCCGCACTTGAGCCATCGGCAATGTTGATCTGATACCCCGATACACTGTAGTCGCCAAAAGTAATGCCCATGCCTGAAACATTGAGGAAAACATATTGGTCCCCGATTACCGGTACATCGTTGGTAGCGGTTACAATGATCAGGGGAAGGCCTGTTTCAGGCGCAGATACCTGGCTGATAGACAAATTGACCGAAGGACTAAGTGTCTTTGTAAGGGTTGGGTTTTTGCCTATGAGGTCATTTGCTTTAAGAAAAACAAAATTGGGCAGGACAAAACTGATGATCATGTAAAGTATACGATTCCTCATCTCTACATTAGATATTTATAAATTTTAATTAATGCTCCAAAAATAAAAATTGTTGTCATATCAAAGATTTGTGGAGATCATATTTTTTAACCTTATAGATTAAATGATGGTTAACTACTAGGAGGGCAAATAATAGTGAAAAATACAACAATAATTTTAACAATTTGATTTTATTCAGAATAATGTATCTTTATATTGACTAAAAATGATTAAAATAGCAAGTTAAAGAAAAAGCATTAATGTTATCAAATCCTGGCCCGCAGTATCTTTTTGTAGTCTGTTTTGTGCTCTCAGTTTTGTTTTGTTCAGCCCAAAACTCAGAAGACAAAAGTTACCTGGCGGGTATAGAAATATGCAAAGCTAAATTAGAAACAAGTCAACGCGAAAAACCGGGAGATCTTATTTTCCAGGGTCCGGATTGTTTGGTAGGACATTATTTGCCGGATTTTGAAGTAACATCTATAGATGGCAGTAAGATTAGTAACCACTCATTAAAGGGGAAGGTCAGTGTAATCAATTTCTGGTTTTTGGCTTGCACTCCCTGTTTGGCAGAGATTCCCGGCTTCAAAATTCTGGTGGATAAGTATGGCACTGAACAATTTAATTTTATTGCCTTTGGTATGGACTCGAAAGCCGACATTGAGGCTTACTTGCGTAAACACCCCTGGCCATTCTCACACATAGCCGACGCCGATGATGCCATCGTTGTAAAGTTTAAACACAGATGGGGCTTTCCTACTACCTTTATAGTGGATGAAAATGGAATCATCGTTAGTGCATTTTCTGCCGGACTGCCCGATGAACGAGCTGTGGCTGAAGTCCAAAAGAAAATAAGTCCCTTCCTTGATGCCTTTCTTGAAAAAAAATAAATGATGGATTTATGAGAAATCGAATGGTGGGCAGTCTTTCCTTTTGTATGGCGCCAGGAAACAACGTTGGAAGTCCGTCGCTTGACCATTTTGTTGATGCATGGTTTCTTCGAGAGTGGCCAAAGTGGCGAGCTGAAACAACAGCCCTGGGCTTGGTGATTAAAATGTAATGGAGGTAATCACCTATTGATCTAAATGTCTACAAGCCATTTTCGTAAGGAAGGAGGATCTGGCATGAGGGGTTAAGTAATATGATTCAATTATTTTTAAAATTATTTGGAGTATTCATATTCTTATTTAACTTTGCATTACAAAGTGCTTTATGATGAAAGAACCACAAGATTACCTTCAGGACATCACCACCATGCGCACCCTCATGGAGCGATCGACCCGGTTTTTATCGTTGTCCGGCATTTCGGGCGTAATGATCGGGGTATACGCGCTGTTAGGCGTGACCACAGCCCGGTATTACCTGTGTTTTCAGCCCCTCGACTTGTTAGATCAGGGAGGAGATATATTTTTGGCTGAGACTACCCAAATGAAATTGGTATTACTTGCAATAGCCGTCCTGGTATTATCCCTCGGCACAGCCTTTATATTATCTAAACAAAAGGCTGCAAAAAAAGGGGAGCAGTTGTGGAATATTACCGCACGATCCATGTTGGTACATTTATCCACCCCTCTGATGGTGGGCGGTATCCTGATGTTGATCTTTTTTTCCAAAGGTTGGCTTGGCTTTCTGGCTCCTTTGTCGCAATTATTTTATGGGCTGGCCCTTGTTTCCGTAAGCAAGTTTACATTTTCCGAAATGCGGGGCATGGGTTGGGTGCAACTATTGCTGGGACTGCTGGCCACAGCACTGCCGGCATATTCACTGCTATGCTGGGCCCTCGGTTTTGGGGTGTCGCACATAGCCTATGGCATCTACTTACACTATAAGTACGAGCGATGAAATTTTCCATTGCAGGCTTAAACAAGGTATTTGACAGTCGGATCCGACTGGGCATCATGGCGGTGCTTGCAGTTAACGACGAGCTCGACTTCAATGCCCTCAAAGAATTGCTGGAAGTAACCGATGGCAATCTGGCCAGTCACCTAAAAGCCCTGGAAAAGGAGGAATACATAGAGGTAAAAAAATCTTTTGTTGGTAGAAAGCCCAATACAAAATATGAAATGACACCCAAAGGGCGGCAGGCCTTTGGTGATCATTTGAAGGGGTTGCAAGGGTTGATTATGTAATGTT
>CALMSX010000003.1 GCA_937872515.1 uncultured Bacteroidota bacterium | reverse complement strand
TCCCCGCAGTGCGCAGAGGCTACGTTGAATCTGATAGCCTCTGGTGGTACTTCTTATAGCTGGTCGGGACCCAATGGATTTACTTCTAATTTGCGAAATCCTTCAATCCCAAATGTCACCACTTCTGCCTCCGGAACCTACGAAGTTATTGTCACAACTGCACTTGGTTGCTCTGCACATGCAACTACAGAGGTGATTATTAATCCTCGTCCCGTTGTAACAATTAGCACTAATACGCCTCGATGCGTCGGGGAAACCCTTAACCTGACTTCAACTGTATCAGGCGGAACACCTGGCTATACATATTCATGGAGCGGACCTTATGGCTTCACATCATCGGATTCAAACCCAGTAATAACCAACGTAAATACTTTTGCATCTGGAAGTTATACTCTCACTGTACTTGATGCAGCAGGTTGTTCAGGATATAACTTTAGTGATGTTAGCATATGGGGCTTACCTACTGCTACCATAACAAATATGCCTTTGACTATTTGCGAGGGAGAAAGCCGAAATATTAATATCAACCTCACAGGAAACGGTCCCTGGAGTGTGACGTATTCGGATGGTTCTAATCCGATAGAAATTGTAACCACGCTTCCATATTTATCTATCAGCGTTACCCCACCAGTGGGAGAAACAAACTATACCATTACTAATGTTTCCGATATACACTGTAGCAACACAGGAACAGGTCAGGCCACTTTTAATGTAATTCCGAGGCCGACTGGTGTGATTAGCGGGTCGAGATCGATATGTGTGGGGCAAACTGCAACGCTTAGTATTGAGCTTACTGGCAGAGGTGAATGGAGTGGAACTCTTTCAGATGGAACCCACTTCAACAGCAATATAAGTACTGCTCAGATAGATGTCAGTCCAACCTCTACTACAACATATACAATATCATCACTATCAGGATTTTGGGACTGCGCTGCACAACCAGGTGAACTAACAGGATCAGCGACAATAATAGTCAACCCTTTGCCAACAGCTGTAATAAGTGGCACTACATCGGTCTGCCAGAATAGTACTCCGCCAATTATCACATTCACTGGCAGCAACGGCACTGCTCCTTATACATTTACTTATAATATTAATGGTGCTTCTAACATTACAGTCACATCAACTGGTGATATTGCGACAGTATCTGTTCCCACAATCTCTCCGGGTGTTTTTAACTATAACCTTATAAGTGTCAGTGACGCTAGCTCAACATCTTGCTCCCAACCTCAGACAGGAACAGCAATCGTCACAGTTAATGCTTTGCCTAGTGCATCAATACAATATACAGGGTCGCCCTATTGCGCAACCGGAACTGCTGAAGTAACACACTCCGGACAAGGCGGGGGTACTTATTCTGCACCTTCAGGCCTTACTCTAAATAGTACGACAGGAACTATTGACCTTGGTGCAAGTACTCCCGGAACTTATACAGTCACTTACAGTTTTACAGATTCCAATGGCTGCTCAAATACAACCGACACTTCGGTTACGATCAATGCATTGCCGACTGCCACAATCAGCGGCTCAACTACGATCTGCAATGGTGGAAGTGCTTTAATTTCCATAGCTCTGATCGGTAGGAGTCCATGGGAGGTTACATATACAGATGGGGCCACACCAGTAACAGCCAGCGGGATAACAGCCAGTCCCTACACCTTCACAGTCAGTCCGGTACTTAATACTATATGGAGTGTCATAAGTGTCACTGATGCGAACAATTGTACAAACAATGGTAGCGGGAATGCAACAGTAACAGTGAATAATGTTTCCCCTGGAATTGTTGAGGGAGATCAAACCATATGCCTTAATAGTGATCCCTTGCCATTCTCAAGCACCCAACCAGGGTCCGGAGATGGAGTAATTTCATACAGATGGGAAATGTCTTATTCACCCTTTACAACCTGGTCACCTGCCACTGGAACAAACAATCAGTTGACTTATGATCCAAGTCCACCGCCTCAGTTTACCCAAACTGTTCAATATCGCCGTAGAACCACTTCAACCTTGAATGGAGTTTCTTGTTCCACTGCATCAAATATTTTGACTGTTACGGTTCAGGGGGCAGTAACCCCAGGTGGAATAGGTTCCAACCAGACAATATGCAACGGTGCGGTTCCGGCACGGATCATTTCGTCTCCCGATGGTACCGGGAGTCCGGGGGCAGAGATTTCTTACACATGGGAATTCAGCACAAACGGAGGTGCATCTTATTCTCCTGTCCCGGAAAATCCGGCTACAGCATACTATGATCCTCCGGCTCTTACGCAAACTACTCTTTACAGACGTCGTACAATTTCGACGCTTAATGGGGTACCATGTACCTCGGTTCCGACAAATGCTGTCACAATCATTGTTCAGACCGTTCCAACTGCCGGACAAATTGCCACAGATCAGACCATCTGCAACAATTCACTTCCAGCGCAGCTTACCTCAGTCACAAGTGGCACTGGTACCCCTGGTGCAACCATTTCATACCTTTGGGAACAGAGTTATGATGGAACGAGTTGGACAACCGTTCCAGGCGACCCGACCACGGCAGTATATTCTCCCCCTGCCCTGACACAAACAACTTTGTTTCATCGGGTTACAAGAGCAACACTTAACGGAACCCAATGTTTCTCAGTTCCGACTAATACAGTTACCGTAACTGTACAGGCTGTTGTCCAACCGGGCATTATTGCTTCTGACCAAACAATATGTTATAATGGTGATCCATCAGCATTGACAAGCACTCAGGACGGATCTGGTTCGGGAAATATTACATACAGATGGGAAATATCCTCTGGTGGCGGTACGTGGACTACGATTCCTGGCGTGAACGGTGCCACCTATGATCCGCCAGGGCCACTCACAGCGGTTACCCAGTATCGCAGAATTGCAGTTTCTACTCTGAATTCGGTTTCATGTGAATCATTACCTACAAGCCCGGTAACGATAACTATTCTTCCCCAGATTGTGCCACCGACTGTCAATTCAAGTCAAACGATATGCTATAATACTGCACCTTCTCCATTGACAAGGAACGACGCGACAGGAGGCTCGGGAACCTTCACATACCAGTGGCAGGTCAGCACTGATAATAATACATGGACAGATCTGACAGGGCAGTCCGGATTGAGTTATTCACCAGGAAACCTAACCTCTACGACCTATTACAGGGTAGTGGCTACCAGCACAGGTACACCTGCTTGTGGGTCCTTCAATAGTAATGTGGCTACAATTACCGTCAGACCGCAACTGGTAGCCCCTGCTGTTTGCTGTGATCAGATTGTGTGCATAGGATCAAACCCAGATCCGTTAAGCGGGACGGCGGCATCAGGTGGGTCAGGGTCTTTCACATATCAATGGCAATGGAGCACTGACGGTAATCCTCCATGGAATAATATAGGAGGTGCAACAAATCCAAACATATATAATCCACCAGCCCAATCCCGTTACTACAGACTTAGAGCAATCGACCCAATTTGTGGAACCGTATACAGCAACACCGTGCAGGTGTCTTTGGGTCTTGATTTCGGGGCCACATTCTTTAACGATGGCAATCCGACCTCAGCAGTATGTCCCGGATACAGCTTCAATTATACCATCACTTCTGGAACAATTGGAGCTCTATTTGGTAGACATATAAGATATTCATGGACAGCAGACCCGGCATTTGTTCAACCTTCAACAGGTGGACCGTTGGGTGTGACTCGTTACTTCTTCATACCATACTTTCAAGCTACAATTCCCCTTACTGTTTATAACAATACTGATACTCCTGTCACGACAACAATTACTGTCACACCGGGAGTATACAACAATGCCGGACCTCCACCAAGCGGATTTGTATGCAACCTCACTCCGCAAACATTCACTGTTACTATTAATCCATTCAGGATTGTCTGTCCTTCCAATATCGGACCCGTAAACAATACAGGCGGGCAATGTTACGCTTCAGTTGCAACGCCAAATCCAACTTTCATTGGAACCTGTACTGCCAACAGAATAACGTGGCAATTGACAGGTGCAACTGTCGCAAATTCACCTGGCACAGGACTAAATTATGTCGGAACCCGTAACTTTAATATTGGGGTTACTACTGTGACATATACTGCCACAAATACCTATGGAGTTTCGACTACATGTTCGTACACAGTTACGGTAGTAGATGCTGAACCACCTGTGATTAGCTGTCCCAGTGATATTACACAATCTGCAGCATCTGGATTATGCTCAGCAATAGTAAACTATACCGCTCCTACAGGTACTGATAACTGCCCGGGTGCGAGCACAACCCAGATCACTGGTCTTTCTTCAGGTTCAGCTTTCCCAGTGGGAACCACAGTTAATACCTTCAGGGTTACGGATGCTGCAGGCAATACCACCGATTGTTCATTCAATGTAACCATTACAGACGATCAGTCTCCTGTATTTACGAACTGTCCTTCAGATATTGCCCGAAGTACTGATGCCGGGGTTTGCACATCAACGTTCGATCCTGAAGATCCTGTTGTATCTGATAATTGCCTTTCATTGTTGCAACTCACCTGGAGTCTTTCAGGAGCCACTTTAGGCGATTCTCCTGCAACAGGAATAAATTATGTCGGAAACACTGCCTTTAACCTGGGAACAACAACAATTACCTATACGGCAACCGATCCGGGAGGGAACTCCTCAGTCTGCACCTTCAATGTCGTGGTGACAGACAATCAGGATCCGACAATCAGTTGCCCTTCTTCATATTCAGTGTACAATGATCCGGGTCTGTGCTCGGCTGTAATTAATACTTCAGATCCTGTTACAGAAGATAACTGTGGTGTACAGAGCCTTGTCTGGACTATGAGCGGTGCCACAAGTGGCAGTGGTACAAATAACATCGGTTCATATACATTTAATGTTGGCATAACCACCGTCACATATATAGTTACCGATAATTCGGACAGAACTGCTCAATGTCAGTTTATTGTTGAAGTTATTGATAATGAGCTGCCTGTGCTTCAATGCCCTGCCAGCCCTCAAAACCGGAACACGGATCTGAATACATGTGCTTATACAGCTGAAGGAACCGAGTTCGATCCTAACATCAGCGATAATTGCCCGGGATACAATCTAAGCAATAATCTCAATGGAGCATCAACGCTTGCAGGTTATGTTTTTCCAAGAGGAACAACCAACGTCATATGGACAATCACAGATAATGCCTTAAATCAGCACACATGCAGTTTCAATGTGGTTGTAACGGATGTACAACTGCCAACTATATCAACTTGCCCGGCAACAAGAGAAATAACAGGTTGTTCTGTTACAGCCATTACCGGGCCTTCCTATTCATCCTCGGAAGCAATTTCCACTTATGCTATTTTTAGTGATGCCACTAACCAGGGTGTTGCTTCAGACAACTGTACAATAGCTTCCGTACGATATCAGGATGTAGCGAATGGCTCCTGCCCGATAGAGGTTCAGAGAACATGGTCAATCAGAGATGAATCAGGGAATCTTACTACTTGCATTCAGACCATAACTGTCACGGAACCTGTTCTTGTCTTTAATGATCCTGCTGATCTCACTATCACAGGATGCTTTACCCAGTCTCAGATTGAAACATCATATAATGAATGGTTAAGTAATATCGTCAATAATGGCGCAACAGGCGGATGTAATACGCAGATTACCTCGATTCCTGGCGAGATTCCAGATCTTTGCGGTGGTTCTGTGGATGTCGAATTTACAGTTACTTCGGGATGTCAGTCAATTACACGAACTGCCACTTTCACAGTAGCCCAGGTGCCTGATCTGGTCGTTAATTGTCCTGACCCGGTAATCTTGCCGGCTTGCAGCACTCCGGCTGCGATTCAGACTGCATATACCGCATGGGTTGCTGGCTTCACAGTATCAGGGGGATGCTCTCCTTCAACCAATATTTCTTCTGTCCCTGCTCTGCCAGACGGAATAAGATGTGGAGGATCGATAAGTTTTACTTTCACTGCATCAAACGGGGAAGACTTTTGTGCTGACAATGCAGAATGTACTTCTACATTTACAGTCTTGAATGCTCCTCCTTTGGTATTTCCCGAACCAGAGGATGTTGTATTGTCGGGCTGCACATCTCGTGAACAAGCTATCGCCAGATGGAGCGAATGGAGAAGTGACATTTTTGCATCTGTCACTGGAGGATGCAATACGGTTTTAACTCACGACAGCTGGAACGGCCCCGATCATTGCGGAGACCATATTGAGTCTTGGTTCACTGCCACTTCAGCGTGTGAAACTATAACGCATATATCTACATTTACAGTCGAGAGTCCTCCTGAGCTTGTAGTATCTTGTCCGGTTCCTGTTGACATTCCGGCATGTACCAGCCTATCTGCAATTCAGGCTGCTTATATTGATTGGGTTAACGGATTCACGATTTCTGGTGGATGTTCTCCGAGAGATAACCTGTCATATATTCCTCAACTGCCTTCCGGTATTGAATGTGGGGGAACTTTTAGCTTCACTCTAACGGCAACAAACGGAGTTGGTTTCTGTGAGGATTATGCAGAATGCACTTCATCGTTCACAGTTCATGAAGCTACTCCACTAGTGTTTCCAACTCCTCAGGATGGTACTATTTCCGCCTGTTCCACTCAGGATCAGGTTAACACTGCTTTTGGACTTTGGATAGACGATATTATTGCTAATGGAGCTACAGGAGGATGCAATAGAATTATTGATCACAATGCATTGGCAGCTCCTGATCGTTGTGGTGGAACTTTGAGAGTGGAGTTTCATGCTTCTTCTACTTGTGATAATCAAATTTTTAGATATGCCAATTTCACAGTAACTGAGGACGAGCCTCCGTCTATTGATTGCATAGTATCTGGTTATCAAGTAGTTGATGCGAATTCAGGAACTAACTATATACATTCAGGAACCGGATGGGATGCGATAGCAGATGATGATTGCGGAATCTCGACTCTTGAGTATGTTCTTGAAGGTGCCACGACATCCAATGGTTCCAATACACTAAATGGAGTAGTTTTTCGGGAAGGTAATACCATTGTGACATGGACAGCTACTGATAATTGTGGAAACAGTGTTACCTGTCAATTTTCTGTCACCGTGTATGCTTCTGCCGATTTGGAAATTATCAAAACAGCAAATCCTGATCCGGCAATTGCAGGACAGGTCTTGACCTATACGCTTAATGTTATTAATCATGGCCCAGGTTCAGCCATGAATATTGTTATAACAGATGCTATAACCGCATTTATTTCTCCAACCTACTCACTTGATAACATTACATACCTCCCCTGGACTGGTTCATACACTGTGCCAGGTACTTTAGCAGCCGGAAGTAATACATTTATATATATCAGTGGAACATTAAATTCCAATCAATGCACCGCTATCTCTAATACTGGATATGTTTCAGGTACCGTAAGAGATGATGTAACAGCCAATAACAGCAGTACCATTGTCACAAATGTGGTTGATCAGACTAATCCGATAATGATTTGCCCCGGGTCTCTGACCGCAATATGTGATATCTCTGAACGACCTGCTTACTCCACATATGAGCAATTTATTGCTGCCGGCGGTTCAGTTACTGATAACTGCGGGATTAATCAAGCATCATTTATATTATTAAGTGAAGTACCCGATGGGCATCGATGTCCGGAAGTAGTCACCCGGACATATCAAATTGCTGATATAAGTGGGAATATTAGCACTTGTTTTCAGACTATTACAATCGATGACACGACACCGCCAACCATTACTGGTAATATTAATGATATTACGGTTG
>CALMSX010000002.1 GCA_937872515.1 uncultured Bacteroidota bacterium | reverse complement strand
TATTAACGGAATAAATATTTGATCTGCAGGTGCGCAAAATCTTGCGCACCTACAGATCAAAATCTTGCGCACCTACAGATCATTAATCATTGCCCAAATCTTGTCTTTGAGGGCATCCAGGCCATATCCGGAAACACCGGATATAAAAAGATAAGGCATGGGAACATCAATTTCTTCCGACATCTGGCTGATCATGATTTCATCCAACATATCTGCTTTGGAAATGGCAAGTAGCATTTTTTTGTCCAGCAATTCAGGGTTGTACAACCTCAATTCATTGATGAGCACCTGTACATCTTTATTGATGTCATCACTTTCGGCAGAAACCACAAACAAGAGTACGGAGTTGCGCTCAATGTGCCGGAGAAATCGAATGCCGAGTCCTTTGCCGAGGTGGGCATCTTCTATGATTCCGGGTAGATCGGCCATTACAAAGGATCGCATATCGCGGTACCTTACCAGTCCCAGTTGCGGTACCAGGGTGGTGAAGGCATAATTGGCAATCTCAGGTTTGGCGGCTGTGATCGACGACAAAAGGGTTGACTTCCCGGCATTGGGAAAGCCCACAAGACCTACATCGGCCAGCAGTTTGAGCTCCAGGATCTTCCATTCCATCTTTCCCGTTTCTCCCGGTTGGGAATATCGGGGAGTTTGGTTGGTAGCCGATTTAAAATGGTCGTTGCCAAGTCCACCTCTGCCTCCCTGTACCAGAATTTTGGTTTCGCCGTCTTTTTCAATTTCAAAGTGAACTTCTCCGGTTTCTGCGTCTTTGGCCACTGTGCCGAGGGGTACGTCCAGGATGATGTCTTGGCCGGCAGCACCCGTGCTTCGGGAGGATCCACCGCTGCCGCCATCGCCGGCGATCACGTGTTTTTTAAACTTTAAGGGCAACAAGGTCCACATTTGGGCATTGCCTCTGATGAGGATGTTGCCTCCTCTGCCTCCATCACCTCCATCCGGCCCGCCTTTGGGTGTCATTTTGTCCCGGTGAAAGTGGGCAGAGCCCGCTCCTCCGTGTCCGCTGCGGCAACAGATCTTTACGTAGTCAATGAAGTTTTGTTCGGCCATTAATGGGTCTGATTATAAATGACGGTCGATTTCAATACAAAGGGCAGCAAAAATTTCTTCTATGCTTCCCATGCCTTTGATGCTTACCGATTTGCCATGGTTTTGATAATATTCATACACAGGTGTGGTCTGTGCCAGGTATACGGAAATCCTTTTTCGGATTACTTCTTCATCAGCATCATCAGGCCTGCCCGATGATTTTCCCCTTTCCAGGAGTCGCTGCACTATTTCTTCTTCTTCTACTTCGAGGGCAATGAGTGAGGTAATGGGTTGACCCAACTCATCCAGTAATTCATCCAACGCCTCAGATTGGGCAATGGTTCGCGGAAAGCCATCAAAAATGTAACCGTTCACCTCCGGATTGTCCAGTACTTTGTTTTTGAGCATACCTATGGTAACGCTGTCAGGTACCAATTGGCCTTTGTCCATGTAAGACTTTGCCTCCATGCCCAGAGCGGTTTGGTTGCCAATCTCGTAACGGAACAAATCACCGGTAGAGATGTGGAGCAAATTGTACTTTTCAACCAGTTTGGCAGCCTGGGTGCCTTTGCCTGATCCCGGAGGACCAAATAAGATAAGATTCAACATGCCGTTTTTTTGTAATTCTTATAAATGAAACGCAAAATAAGTCAAATTCTGTCACTTGGAAGCCATAAAGCCACTGATGAGGTCCCTGCCAAACAAATATCTTTTTTCCCAATATTCGTTTCCGGCAACTTCATCTGTCCGTATTCCACCCGATGTGGAGCTGTGAATAAATCCAATCCTGCCATTGGCACCCGAGGTCACAATGCCCACATGACTGATCCTTTCTTCATTGCCAAAAAACACCAAATCGCCTGCCTGCAACTGCTGCCGGTCTTTGGGCACTCCCATCAAAGCCAGTTCATGAGACGGGCCGGCTGTTTTAAAGCCGTATTGATTGTAGATAAAATTGGCAAAACCACTGCAGTCAAATCCCTCTTCAGGCCGTTTGCCGGCGTATTTATAAGGGGTACCCAGATAGGTCATGGCCTCAGCTACCATTTGGGTCCTTAGATTGGAGGGGGCAGGGGGGCTGTTTTTTAATTTTCCGGACTCCGCCTTCACCACCCACTTTTCTTCGTTTTCGGAGGGTCGGGGAGGTTTACTATTGGCCGGCCTTCTGCCCCTGGCATACCTTTCGCTGCGGTCGCCGTAATGGTGGCTGGTGCCGCACGATGCCATTACTACCAAACAAAGGGTGAAAAAAACGGCAAATCGCAACATTAAGGGTGTATTTATCATGAATATAAGTATAATACGTATTATTAATAAATTTAATATCAAATTTTGTACCAATTTTTTTAAGCACTTTTTTTGCTTGCAGGGTAGGTGGTAATTTTGTATTTTCGCACATCCACAAATTCTAACCAAAACTACATTATGAATCCTTCCAATTCATTTGACAAAAGACACATTGGTCCGGGCCCGGCAGAGCTCGCAGAAATGCTCAACACCATAGGTGTAGCCAGCCTTGATCAACTCATCGATGAGACCGTTCCATCGGGCATCAGGAGTGAAAAAGCCCTCAACATTCCGGAAGCCCAGAGTGAATTTGAATACCTTCAATCCCTCAAAGGCATTGCCGCCAAAAACAAAATTTATCGCTCCTATATAGGTCAGGGCTACTACGGTACCATCACTCCGTCTGTCATTGCCCGCAATGTATTTCACAATCCGGGTTGGTACACCCAATACACCCCTTACCAGGCTGAAATTGCCCAGGGTCGACTGGAATCGCTGCTCAATTACCAAACCATGGTGTCGGACCTCACCGGACTGCCCATTGCCAATGCTTCTCTGCTCGATGAAGGAACAGCCGCCGCAGAAGCCATGGCCATGATGGAAGGTATTCGCAATAAAAAAAGAAAGGGCAACCCCGCCAAAAAGTTTTTTGTTGACCAGCATGTTTTTGGTCAAACCCTCGATGTAGTGCGTACCAGGGCCATTCCACTGGATATCGAAGTGGTAGTAGGTGACTGGCAAAGAGTAGCCATCGATGAAGATTGGTTTGGTGTACTTTTACAATATCCCGATGGCCTGGGTGAAATCCACGACTATCGCAGCTTTGTCAGCAATTGCAAGGAAAAAGAAATCCTCGTAGCGGTGGCTACTGATTTACTGGCCCTTTGCCTGCTTACGCCGCCTGGAGAATGGGGAGCAGATATGGCCATTGGCAACAGTCAGCGCCTGGGAGTACCCATGGGATTTGGTGGGCCGCATGCTGCATTTTTTGCTACCTCAGATGAGTACAAAAGGCTCATCCCCGGCAGGATCATTGGTATGTCTATCGATGTACATGGCAATCCTGCCCTTCGCATGGCCTTGCAAACCAGAGAACAACACATCAGAAGAGAAAAAGCAACCTCCAACATTTGCACCGCGCAAGCCCTTTTGGCCAACATGGCTGCCATGTACGCGGTTTATCACGGACAAGAAGGACTCAAAGAAATAGCGCAGAGTGTCCATGACAAAACAGCCAGGGTCATATCAGCCTTAAAACACATGGGTCTTAACCCAGTCAATAACCATTATTTCGACACGTTTAGCCTGTCTTTAAATGATGCCGATGCGGGTCGACTTAAAACCATCACAGAGGGTAGACAGGTCAATTTGTTTTACAGAAAAGACACCGTTTCTGTTTCATTGGATGAAACCGTAACGGAAGCTGACCTCAATGCTCTGATAGCTTGTTTTGAAGAATATACCGGCAAAAAAAGTTCGGCTTCAACTGTGGCGACTTCAGGACTTCCTGCTGCATTGAATCGAAGTTCATCATTTTGCACCCATCCGGTTTTTTCCAGCTACCGCACCGAGACATCGATGATGAGGTACATTAAGAGCCTCGAAAATAAAGATCTTTCATTAACGCATTCCATGATATCTCTTGGGTCATGCACCATGAAACTCAATGCAGCCTCTGAAATGATGCCGGTTTCATGGCCTGAGTTTGCCGATTTACACCCATTTGTACCCGCTGATCAGGCAGGAGGATACCACCAGATTTTTGAAGAACTAGCCGCCTGGCTATGTGAATGCACCGGCTTTACCGCTTGTTCGCTCCAGCCCAATTCAGGGGCACAGGGAGAATATGCAGGTCTGCTTACCATCCGTGCTTATCATTTAGACCGTGGAGAAACACATCGCACCAAGGTACTCATTCCTTCATCAGCCCACGGCACCAACCCGGCCAGTGCGGTAATGGCGGGCATGGAAGTAATTGTAGTAGCCTGTGATGAAAGTGGCAACATTGACATGACCGACCTTAAAAATAAGGCAGAGCTATACAAAAACGAACTTTCGGGACTGATGGTCACCTACCCAAGTACCCACGGTGTTTTTGAAACCACCATTATGGAGATTTGTGACATCATTCATGCCTGCGGAGGCCTGGTGTACATGGATGGCGCCAATATGAATGCCCAGGTAGGACTTACCAGTCCGGGTAGAATCGGTGCCGACGTTTGCCACCTCAACCTGCACAAAACCTTTGCCATACCCCACGGAGGTGGTGGACCGGGCATGGGTCCTATTTGTGTGAATGACAAACTGGCTCCTTATCTGCCAGGCCATGTGTATAATACTACCGGTGGTAACAAAGCCATCCCCGCTGTTTCTTCAGCAGCCTGGGGAAGTGCATCCATTTTGTTGATATCATATGCGTATATACGAATGTTGGGAGGCAAGGGACTTACAGATGCTACCCGTTATGCCATCCTCAACGCCAACTACATCAAAGCAAGGTTGGAGTCAAAATACAATGTATTGTATACCGGTGTCAATGGCCGTGCTGCCCACGAATTGATCCTCGATTTGAGGCCTTACAAAGCCGCAGAGGTAAGTGCAGAAGATGTGGCCAAGAGGTTGATTGATTATGGTTTCCACGCGCCTACTCTTTCTTTCCCGGTAGCAGGCACCATTATGATCGAACCCACAGAGAGCGAAAACAAAGCTGAACTGGATCGTTTCTGTGACGCCCTGCTCAGCATCCGCGAAGAAATAGATCAGGTAGCCAGAGGAGAGATGGAAGCCCACAACAATGTGCTCAGCAATGCCCCCCATACCACCCAAATTGTATGCGGCGATCATTGGCCATACAGCTACACCAGAGAAAAAGCAGCCTATCCATTGTCATACCTCAAAACCGGCTTTAAATTCTGGGCCAGCGTTGGCAGGGTAGACAATGCCCACGGTGATAGAAATTTGATCTGTACCTGTAATCCGATTGAAGATTATATGAAGGGTTGATGCAATACGGCTGCGCCTTAGGATAACTGAGCGGTTTCAGCAAAGCTGAAAAAATTGATTGGCAGATCAATTTAGCGAAGGCACCACGCGCTAACCGCGTGGCATCGACATATCTTATTTAGTTTTGTCGTTGCCGTGCAATGTTTTGCACGGTTCCCTCATTATCGAGTGAAATATTTCACTCGATTTGCTCCAAAGTCGCAATCATTCGGTCATGCTTCGCTTAGGACAATACGCGCAGCGCGCTTAGGTCAATACGCCCCGCGCAATGCGCTACACGCCCCGCACTATGCGCTACAGGCCCCGCGCTCCGCGCTATACGCCCCGCACTATGCGCTACACGCCCCGCGCTCCG
>CALMSX010000001.1 GCA_937872515.1 uncultured Bacteroidota bacterium | reverse complement strand
GATTTGGGATTGTTGAGGAAGGTAAGGTACACCCCCATGGCAGGGTGGAAGGTCACATCTTCCATCAGATCGCGGTAATTGGTAAAGGCATTGTTGAGCATTACATCGTAATAACTCGACAAGGCATAAGAGTTGCCCCCAAATGCCGACTTATCCGACACAACAAACAACTCACTGAGGGCCATGGCCACCCGTTGACGGAGTACATCGGCTGATGCCATGTGGTATTGCCACCAGGCATACGACCACATCCGGTAAATTTGACCGGCAGCAGGGGTATTTGTGGCTGTTTTCACAAAGTTGTGGTAATCCTTGACCTTGTTTTTTAAGGAAAAGGGAATGGGTTTTACAAACTGACTGTCGATCCAGTCTTCGATGCCCATTTCGCTAACCTCTTGCAGGTCTTCCATGCTGTAGCCCAGCGTGGCCTGGCCTAAAAAGCGGGATGCCGCATTGAGATTTGGCAGGTAGCCATCCTGCTTGAGGGTGGTTTCAGGCGGATAATTGTGGCTGCTACTGGCGCTCACCATAACACCGTGGTATTCTCCAAAGCCGATGGTTACTGTATCGGGCTGGGCTGCAAGTGCAACAGTGCACAGCAGGTAAATGATCAATACAAAGTTCTTACTCATTATGACGGAGTGTGAAGTGAAGAGATGGCTGAAAAAATGTTATTTATCCTCCAGGGCCTTAATCCGTTTTTTCAGGGCCTCATTTTCTTCGTTAAGCTTTAGGGTGTACTGCCACAACCATTCTATCTGAGCCAGTAGTTTGGCATCCATTGTAGTGACATCGTAACCCGTTTTCACCAACTCTGTAGCCGAGGGCATTTGAGGCAAATGGCTGTTTTGTTCGATTGATTTTTTAACCTCTCCCAGGTCAGGAGTATGCATAAAGGCATGATCTGACCAGTCGGCAGTATTTTTTAGGGAAACCTTTACCTTTTCGGTTAAGATGCCGTGCTGCACATACAAGTTGTAATTGCCCGGTGTTGTTATCTGGGAGGTGTCGCCTATTACTACCTTACCCGATGTCTTTAACAACATAATTTCCTGGGCATCAACCAGCTGACTTGTCAACAGCAATAAAAAGAGGAGTTGTAATGATTTTACCATGGTTATATTAATTTCTAGATAAATTGAGTAACGTAAATATAAGAGGAAACCCTAATATATAACTTTTTTCTAATATATAACTATGGTAGTTGTGAAATGTAGTGTAACTAAGGGACAATTGACAAGGCAGGGCACCCCAAAAAAGACCCCTAATTTTTAAACAGAACCAAATTTTAGGCGAGGATTATCGGCCAGTTAGAGATCGATCTTAAGGACATGAAAGGCCCGCTTCAAAAACAGGGTCAACAAAAGTAACATATAATAAATTATAATTCTTATTAATCTATCTATTAATTATTTACATGTAATTATTTATTATAATGCATGGCATTCTTTTATTTGAATTTACCTAATTGTTGTGGCTTTCCTTGTCCTGTTTCATGTCATAGAAATTAAAGTAAAAATAAGGCACGGTTTTTCGTATTTATAAGGCTTAAACCCTAATTTTGTACAAAATTTGACATCACGGACTCATAGATATATGATGAACCAGGTCAAAATTCATTTAAATCCATAAATACAATTTATGAAATCCATCATTGCCAGAATTTTTTTGGTGCTTGCTCTTTCTGCCAGCATAGTTAGTACTTAATTTGGAGCAGTCTATTATTCACAGGGAAGTGTTACGCCCAACACTACCACCAACTGGAACAGCAACAGAGCGGGTGGAGGTTCTTCTCCTTCGGGTTTTAATATTGCCAATGATATATTTGTGATTCAAAATGGCCATAACATGACCACATCAGCAACCTGGTCGATTTCTGGTTCAAACTCAAAATTACAGATTGAATCAGGTGGTACTTTGACAGCAACATTTGCTGTAACAATTGCAAGCAACGGAACTTTTCAAATTGACAATGGGGGTACCTATATTCATAATAATACCGGAACACCTTCAAGTACCATTTTTAATGGAACCGAAAGTTTTAATACCAATGGAACATTTGAAATTAGGAATTGGGTAAATAATACAACCACTATACCTGCTCCAGCTGGCGGTTTTGGTAACTTAATTATTAATTACACAAGCTCAATTGGAGGTATTTGGAATCAATCCGGTAATTTGACAAATATTAAAGGTAATTTTAGAGTCCTGGCTACTGGAACTGGAATTCAAGAATTTAGACTTTCAGGCAATACAGATTATTCACTAACCATTGGAGGAAATCTCGAGATTTTAGGAGGTATATTAAACTTGGCGAGTGGAACAGGTCAAGCTGTTATCAACGTTGGAGGAAATATAAATCAAACAGGAGGGACGCTTCAACACTCTGGTTCTCCTTTAGCAGCTCCGGGAACAACCATCAATTTCACCGGTGGTTCCTCTTCCAATGTAGGACTTACGCTCAATGGCACCTATCTAAACAATAACAAAATTGACTGGACCATTGCCGCCGACAAAACAGTTGCCAACAACACCAACTTTGGTTCAGGTTCACTGGTAGGCACCGGCAGAACGATAACCATCAATGGTACTTTTCAAGTCAATGAAGGATCATGGACCGGATCCTCAGGTACATGGAATTATGCTTCAGGCTCAAGTTTAATTTTCAATAATTCAAGTGGCCCTTATGGCCCAATTGATGGCAATCATGTCTACTGGCCACCAACGAGCGGCCCAATTAATGTATCTGTTCAAAATGGAGGTGGTATCATCATGGGGGTAAGCAGAACGGTAACCGGCACTTTTACTCTTGTGACCGGCACCAACGCGGTGCAAGGTACATCGCTTAAGCTCAATGGCAATGTCATGATCAATGGAGGTAACTTTCAATCCAGTCCGATTTATGGCACCAATTCTACCCTCACTTACAATACTGGCGGCACATACGGAAGAAGCAATGAATGGAGTGCTACTGGTGCAGGTACAATCGGAACTACTCCAGGCTATCCAAGTTCTGTTGTCATAAGCAATAACACTACCCTCAACCTTCCCAATGGGGATAATACTGCCAGAGCAACCTACCGAGACTTAACCATCAATTCAGGTAGTAGCCTTTACGCTGACTATGGAGGGGGTAGCGTTCATCTTACCGTAGGTAGAAGTTTTTTTATGGCAGGTAACCTTTCGCTGGGATCTTCGATCGGAGGCGACATGGTAATAGATAACCATTGGACAAAAACTGGTGGAACTTTTAACCCTAATAATAGAGCTGTTTTTTTTAACAGTCCTTCAGGCGCCCAATCCATTACTGGCGCCACTACCTTTGATTACCTTATAGTTGATAAAACTTCAAGCAGTTTATCATTAAACAACGATATCACCGTTAATCAGACCCTCACACTTTCTAATGGCACCATTACTACCGATGCCAATAAAGTGATCATCGCTTCCTCAGGTAGTGTGAGCAGAACCAATGGCTGGGTAAATGGTAATTTAGAACAATACATCAATACAGGAGCCACTTCTAAAACCTTTGATATTGGTAGTTCAAATGAATACACTCCTTGCTCTGTATCATTCGGAAATGTGACTTCCGGGGGTTACCTTTTGGCTTTTGCCAATGGATCTCTCTTGGCTCCCGCCAGTGGGTCGATACCTGCTGGTTCAGGAATCAGTCAGACTGAATATGTGTCGAGAGGATGGACCTTAACCAATACCGGCATTTCATTTAACAATTACAATGCAACTTTTAATTTCCAACCCGGGGATATCGTCGGGGGTGGAGATCCAAATGTATTCATCGTAGGTAAAAATTCAGGTGGTACCTGGTCTAATCCAACTGTTGGCACTCGAACAGCTACCAGCACCCAAATCACCGGAGAAACCTCTTTCAGCGATTTCAGAATTGGAGAATCCGATTGTACTCCACCTTCCGCTTTGGTTTATGTAACCAATACGATGACCACTTGTATCAATGTTCCAGCCAACAGCAATAATGTTAATTCCGTAGCCGGTAGTTCACCGTTTAGTTACTCAATTATGCCTGCCTTGCCAACCGGCTTAAACATCAATCCAACAACCGGCGAAATATCAGGTACTCCAACCATGATTTCAGCTGCTACACCTTATACGGTTACGGCTGCTAATGCTTGTGGAAATACCACCTACGTTGTAACTATTTCTGTGAATATGGCTACTGCCACTGCTGCTAATGACAGTCCCAAATGTGCAGGAACCACCTTAAATCTTTCTTCATCCGGAGGTAGTACTTATTCATGGAGCGGACCCAATATGTTTTCTTCCAGTGATCAAAATCCAACCATTACCAATGTTACGTCAGCTGCTGCAGGAAGCTATACTGTGCAAGTTACCGATGGTAATGGATGTATCGATATAGAAACAACAAATGTCATTATTATTGACAGTCCAACAGGCGCTGTAAGCGGAGGTGGCAGTGTATGTCCGGGAAGCACCCTGCCCGATGTTACATTTACATTTACTGGTACTGCTCCCTTTGATTTTACCTATTCGGATGGCAGCAATACGTTTAATGCAACTTCACCCACAGCCACCTATACCCTCACAGCAGCTCCAGTGGGAACCTACACCCTCACCGCTCTCTCAGATGATGATTGTACCGCTGTAATGGCAGGTCTTACGGGCAGCGCAACCAATGCCTACAACGCTGTGCCCGTTTTAAATACACCGGCTGTCATTGCTCGCTGCAGTGGTGTGGCCTGGGGTGTCAACTTACCCAGTGCTGCATCCGGAGTCGTCAATGCTTACAGGGCGGAGTCAAGGACCTATAACCCACTAACGATGACTTTTTCATCGCAGATTCCTAATTTTTTCCCTGCACCCGGCTTGGGCACTCCCATTACAGTGCCTGAAGTATGGTACAATACAAGCGCCAATCCCGGCACGGTAACCTATGCCATTAGCGCCACTACAGACGGCCTTTGTTATGGTCCTGCTGTAAACATGACGGTGACCATCAACCCGCTGCCAACAGCTGCCATTGCCGTTAGTGAAACCTCGGGCACCACCATCAATGATGGTACCATTTGTAACGGAGCATCTGCCACCTTAACCGCATCAGGCGGTACAGGCTATCAGTGGGACAATATGACCTCCAATGCCATGAGAACCGTAAACCCAACTTCTACGACTTCTTACTTTGTTACCGTTACCGATGGCAATGGTTGTACCGATACGGAAACTACCACTATCACTGTTAACAACCTGCCTATGGTTGGTGCTGGCAGCTATGGTCCATTGTGTGTGAGCTCTACCACCCAGGCCCTTAGTGGCAGTCCAATGGGAGGCAACTTCTCAGGTCCAGGGGTTAGTGGAAATAACTTTAACGCTTCTGTGGCGGGAGCAGCTACCCATACCATCACCTACAGTTATACGGATGGCAATGGTTGTGCCAATTCAGCCACAACGAACATAATCGTAAACGCGCTTCCTATAGTCAATGCAGGCACCTACCCTGCACAATGTGTGAGTGCTACTACCCTGGCCCTTGTCGGATCACCCATGGGCGGTACCTTCTCAGGTCCGGGAGTAAGTGGAAACAACTTCAATGCATCGGTGGCGGGTACCGGTTCAAAAACCATTACCTACTCCTATACGGATGGCAATGGCTGTACCAACAGTGCAACCACTTCTATAACTGTAAATGCCCTGCCTGTGGTAAGCGCAGGTAGCTACCCCGATCAATGTTTTACTTCTACCATGTTGACACTTACCGGTTCTCCTTTGGGTGGTACCTTCTCAGGACCCGGAGTGACTGGCAATAATTTTGATGCTTCTGTTGCCGGCGTAGGTATGCACACCATTACTTACACATATACCAATGGCAATGGCTGTACCAACAGCACTACCACCACCATCAACGTAAATGCGCTGCCAGTAGTCAACGCGGGTACCTATCCTGCCCAATGTGTAAATGCCACAACGTTAACCCTTTCTGGTTCACCGATGGGTGGCACCTTCTCAGGACCCGGAGTGAGTGGCAATAACTTCAATGCATCAATGGCTGGGACAGGCATGCATACCATCACTTATAGTTTTACCAACGGCAGTGGTTGTAGCAATTCTGCCACCACCACCATTACCGTAAACGGCTTGCCAATGGTTAATGCAGGAAGTTATGCAGCACGATGCGTGAGTGAAAACACCCTCACCCTTGTGGGTTCTCCTATGGGAGGCACCTTCTCAGGACCCGGTGTAAGTGGCAACAACTTTAATGCTTCTGCTGCCGGATCAGGCTCACACACCATCACCTACTCATATACAGATGGCAATGGTTGCACCAATACTTCATCCACAAGTATTACCGTGAACGCGCTTCCAATTGCCTCTATCAGCAGCAGCAGCGATTGCGGTGGCGCCAATACTACTTTGATGGCTTCCGGTGGCACCATGTACAACTGGTCAACCATGGAAAACACACAAAGCATAATTGTCACCACTTCCGGTATATTTACCGTAACGGTTACCGATGGCAATGGATGTAGCGATACAGAATCTGTCAGTGTCAACCCTTCCACACCTCCTATTTACAACCAATCCACCATGACTTGTTATAGCGACATAGCCATGGCCATCAATAGCTTATTGCCAGGCGAAACTTTGATCATCAACATTGGAAGTTATACCGGTCAAATAGAAATTCCGTTGGGTGCAAACCTGATCATATCACCCAATACATCAGTAACAGCAACCGGTACTTCATGTATCCTGGGTTCTATAACAGTAGATCCATTGGGTAGCTTTACCAACACAGGCACCTTGTATGGAAATGGAAATGTAGCAGGAAAATTGGTAAACAACGGCACCCTGTCACCAGGCGTCTGTACTTTCTAAATTTAAAGCATAAAAAAACAAAGGCCTGGGTTCACACAAACTCAGGCCTTTGTTTTATAACCATATCCCATTTTCTCGCTTTTCCTCCTCCGCTCCTCGATCCCAAGATTGCAGGTATAAAAATTAATGAGGTCACGACGCAAAATATGGCGTCGCTACGTGTGTTTCAAAATGTGGTATCCCTTGTTCTAACCACCCCGCTATTGCAAGTTTGCAACTTGCAATCAATATTGGCATGACTGCCCATCCCGTTCAAAGGACAAATCCAACCATTGGTAATCTTGTATATTGGTATAACGGTAAATTCGGGTACAACCCCATCCCATCGACAAATCTGCGGATGCTCCGCTCCCAAATCCCTACACCGACGCTGCGGCAAAGGGACAGGCGTTCCGTTGCTCCGTTGCCGGTTGCTCCGCTCCCGGTTGCTCC